>PXRJ01000009.1 GCA_003021705.1 Halobacteriales archaeon QS_3_64_16 | reverse complement strand
CGTCGAGGCCCCGGGCGGGATCGAAGCCGGCCTGCTCTGTACCGAACTCCAGACCGCCGGCCTGGCGACGGTCTCGACCCGAATGGACGACCTCGCGGGTGCACCACTTCCCCAGGTCGAACTCACGAGCGACCGACCGGCCTTAGCACTCTTGGGTGCCCAGAAGGCCGGCTGGGAACTCTCGGTCGGTGAGTTCGAGGGCCTAGGGAGCGGACCGGCTCGAGCACTCGTCGGCGGCGAGGAGGTCCTCGAGCACATCGGCTATCGTGACAGCTTCGATTTTGCGGTGCTGACCACCGAAGCCGACCAGTTGCCCGACGACCAAGTGATCGAACGGATCGCGGATGTCGCCGGCATCTCGCCCGAGGGCGTGTTGGTCTGTGGGTTCGCTACCGGTAGTCTCGTCGGCAGCGTCACCGTCGGCTCGCGGGCCGCCGAACTCGCGATGTTCCGCTTCGCGGAGCTGGGCTACGATCCCCTCCAGGTCAGGTCGGTCTCGGGGACTGCCCCGCTCGCGCCGATCAGCCACGACGAGGGTATTGCGATCGGCCGGACGAACGACGCGCTCGTCTATGGGGGACGGGTCCACCTGGTGGTCGAGGAGAACTTCGAGGAGTTCCAAGACGTACCCTCGAGGGCTGCGGACGACTACGGCCGGCCCTCCGAGGCCGTCTTCGAGGACGCTGACTGGAACTTCGCGGACGTGCCGGAGGGCTTTTTCGCCCCGGCACAGGTCACGATCGACGTGATCGACGGCCCGACACACGTGTATGGGGAGATCGACGAGGACGTGCTGGCCGAGAGCTTCGAGATCGCGTGATCACCCCCTCGCCGACACCGGCAGCGACACTACCACCAGTGAGATTCAAGGTCGTTCCCGAGCCGCCAGTTCACCGCGATGCCGAGAGCGACGATACCGATTCGGGCGAGAACGGCGAACCGACCCCCATCGAGCGCGGACAGCGGGCGATACCGCTGGTGCCCGCGAACGAGGCGGAGTGTTGTGCACGACTCGCGGATCGACTCTCGCTGCCGGCACGCGACGCCGCCCGCGAGTGGCTCACCTTTCTCCGGGCGCTCGGTCTCGTGGCCGAAACCGACTCTGGGTTCAGGCGGCAGCGAGAGGGACCGGATAAAGAGGATCTCGCGGCTGTCTTCAACGAGCAAGTTTATGGGGTGCGAGAGGTGCTCGCGGTGCTCGACGAGGCCGAAAAGCCGCTCCCAGCAGATGCGGTGATCGAGCGCTTCGCCGAGCATATCCCCCAGTGGGAGCGCTTTCGCTACCCCGATCCGGAGGCGATCTGGGACGAACGCGTCGAGCGACTCCTCGGCTGGACGGTGTACTTCGGGCTCGCGGAGCGCGTCGAGGATGGGTATCGACCGGTCGAGAAGTCAGGGTTGTCGTAGGCCCGCATTGGCCTACTTCCGAGGGAGACCGGTCCGTCGCTCGGCTTTTGTCCCTCGCTCGCGTATCGGGGATCGATGACCCCACCCATCGATGCCGTGCTCTTCGACATCGACGACACCCTCTGTGCGTACCGTCGCCCAGGCGAGGAGCTACTCGACGAGGCCTTCGCCAGCGAGGAGATCGATCCGTTCTTCGAAATCGGGGAATACTATGACCGGTTCGAGGAGTTCGCGACGGGTCAGGACGCGACCCGTGAAGTCCGGGCCGCCTGCTTCGCCGCCATCGCCGCGGAGCGAGGGTACGACCCGACAGTAGGACGAGCGCTCGCGGAGCGATACGAGACCACCCGCGATCACCGCGACGTGACCTTTCTCCCCGGCGCCCGGGAAGCCATAGACGCGCTCGCCGACGACCACCGATTGGGTGTGGTCACGAACGGCGGACCGGACACACAGACGCCGAAGCTCGGCGCGCTCGGCCTGACCGAGGCTTTCGAGACGGTGGTCTATGCGGGCCACGACGCCGCGCCGAAACCCGACCGGGCACCCTTCGATCGCGCGCTCGGAGATCTGGGCATCCCGGCCGAACGGGCGGTCCACATCGGGAACTCCTTCGAGGCCGACGTGGCCGGTGCACACGCCGCCGGCCTCCGATCGGTCTGGGTTCCAGAGGAAGGCAGCTACGACGAGCGAGGCGAGCCCGACGATCCGGATGGGGAAGACGCGAGCTACGAGCTACGGTCGTTGCACGAACTGACGCCAGTGCCGTGGCAGTGAGGACGGACACCACAGTTATCGCGCGATAACTGCAGCGCTACTCGACGGGCGAGACGTCGGTCACGGTGCCGACACCTTTCGATTGGCCCTCGCGGAAGACGAACCGTTGGCCCTCCTCGACCAGGTACGGTCGGAACTTGAACCGGACTCGTACCGTTCCGGTGTCTCCGGGCAACAGCTGACCGCCCTCGGGGTAGAAGGCGGCAGCCTCGCTCACGGTCTCGAGGTGGACGACGGGCTCGTAGCCGGCGTCGATCCGAGTGGGATGATTGAGGACCATCACCTCCGCGTCGAACTCACGGACTGCAGTCGGGTCGGCCTCGCGGGGAAGGAGGACCATCCCGCGTTCGAGCGCTGCCTCGCTCACGCCCTTGAGCGCGATCCCCACGATGCGACCCGCCGTCGCCCGATCGACGCGGTGGTAGTGCATCTCGATCGAGCGCGCTTCGACCTCCCGAAAGGAACCGTCCGGGAAGGGCCCAAGCAAGAGTTCGTCGCCGGCTTCGACGGTGCCGGACTTCACCGTGCCAGAGGCGACCGCGCCGACCCCGGTGACGTTGTAGGTGCGATCGACGTACATCGAGAAGGGCCCGGTCTCGGTGCCGGTTTTGGGCAGCCGTTCGAAGAGTTCGTCGAGCGTATCGAGGCCCTGGCCGGTAACGGCACTACTCCGAAGCATGGGCACGACCGTCTCGCCGATCTCCTCGCAGGCGACCTCGATGCCGTGGCGCGCAACGGGCAAGGGTGTCTTGCCGACCTCCCGGAGCAGGCGCTCGACGTCGCTTTCGACCGCTTCGACCCGCGACTGCTCGACCATGTCGGTCTTGGTGAGCGCGACGACCGTCGGCAGGTCGGTCGCGAGCAGTACCCCGAGGTGCTCGCGGGTGGTCTTCGTCGGGCCGTCGTCCGCGGCTACCGTAAGGAGGCCGTAGTCGAGTTTCTGGCCCACCAGACCCCGGATGGTGGTTCGGAGCCAGGGCTCGTGACCCACGGTGTCGACGAAGGAGACCAGTCGATCGGCTTCCTGAACCATGCGGGCACGATCGGACTTGCGGTGGGGGTTATCCATGCGGAGGGGGCCCTCGCCGTCGAAGCCATAGACTGCATAGGAGAGGTCCGCCGAGAGGCCGCGTTCGACCTCGTGGGGCTGGACGTCGAGATAGCCCCGCATCCCGCCCTCGCCGTCGTCGAGCTGGCCGGTGACGAGGGATCCCACCAAGGTACTCTTCCCGTGATCGACGTGGCCGGCGGTCCCGACGACGATGTGATCGTCCTCGACGCCCAGGAGTGCGCCTTCCTGGATCGTCGCGACGCCGACGAGCCCGCCATCGACCCCCCAGGTCTCTACGGCTTCGATGTGGGAGTCGGCTTCCTCGGCGAGCAAGGAGAGCACGTCCATCGACTCGGAGAACTTCGAAGGGGAGGTCCCCGCGATGCCCCCTTCGTCGGTGACGCCCACGACGTAGGTGGCCTCGCCCCCACCCGACAGAACGCGGTGGCGCAACTGGGCGGCGAGGCTTTCGAGGCGGCCGTCGGCCAGGTGTAGGTCTTTGCTCAAGCGCTCTTTGAACTCGACGCTACCGTTCTCTTGTTCGCCGGCAGCGAGCGCGCGTTCGAGAACGGCCCGGTCGGCGCTCATACCCGTTTTCACGGTCGGTACGGGCAAAAACCTTCGCCAGCGTGTCACACTTCCCCACGACGAATCGGGGGCGAGAACAACGGGTCCTCCGCCCGTTTCGCTCGTTTGGAAACACTAATAGGCGCGTGTTCGTTCCTCTACACGTGTTCTCACCGACGGGACGGGGGGAGGGGTCGAGCAATCTCGCGGCGCTCGTGGCTGCTGGGGTCGTCGTTGCGGTCGCCGTGCTCACTCACTACGAAATCCTCACCTACTGGTTCACCGGCAGTGACACCCTCACGCTCGTCGAGAAGAGCCGGATGCGAACGCCTGCTGAGGCCTGGACAGTGTTTTCGAGCCCACTCATGTACGGGACGAATTTTTCCATTATCGTCGCCCTGTTCTACCGGCCGGTCGCAAACCTCTCGTACGCGATCGATTTCGCCCTATGGGGGCTCGATCCCTTCGGCTATCACCTCACTGACCTGCTGTTGCACGCAATAGCGTCCGTGCTCACCTTCGCGTTCGTCCGTCGAGTCTCGAAGGACACGCTGGTAGGGGCACTCGCCGGCTGTCTGTTTGCACTCCACCCGATCACCGCCGAGGTCGTGCCCACCCCCGCGCGCCGGCACGACGTGCTCACGACGATCTTCGTGCTCGTCTCCCTGCTGCTGTTTTTCCGGGTCGCTGCCGAGAACCGCTCGCGCAGGCGGCGCTGGCTCTTCCTGGCTGGATCGGTTTTCGCCTATCTACTCGCGGTCGGGGCGAAGGAGATCGGAGTGCTCGCCCCGCCGCTCGTCGGGGCGTGGTTCTTACTCCTCGCCTACGACCGGCGGTACAGCGTCCCGGAGGCGCTGTGGCGAGGGCTGAAGGTCGCGACACCCTACACCTTGGTGACCCTCGCGTATCTGTGGTGGCGCTACCAGGTACTCGGCGGCCTCGGCGGCTACAGAGGCGGGCCCTGGAAGACGAGCGAACCGCTCCTCGAAGTCCTGAGCAAATACCTGCTCAGCTTGCTCTACCCGGTCGATCTCGCCGGCTGGCTGCTTTCCTATCAGTTACCGCTCGTCCCGAACGTGTTGTATGTCCTCGTGCCTGTGGCGCTTGGACTGTTTGCCTACGCGGTCGTTCGAATCGAAGCCTACCGGGATCTCCTGGCGTCCGATCGAGGGCGGCTCGTCGCGATCTCGCTCGCGTGGCTGGCCGTGCTGGGAGCGATCTTCGTCGGGTTCGGGCGCTACTCGCTGCGAAGCGGTTACGTCGCTCTCGTCCCCACGGGGGCGCTCCTCTCGTTGCTTCTGGTGAGGACCGGCCGGGAACTCTACAGTTCAGATCGACTCTCGAAGGGTGCTCTCGGAACGGTCGGGATCTTCCTGCTGACCGGGGCACTCGTCTGCTCGCTCGTGTTCGTCTCGCCGCTTGTCTACCCCTACGACGACTGGGAGCGTGCCGGCGACGTCGCGAGCGAGGCGCTGCCCGCCGCCGCCGATACTTACGAACGGGAAGACCTCCCGCCTCGGTCGGTGATCGCTATCGCCGGGATCCCCCGACGGCCCGGTTCGCCCGGCGTGGTAGCGAAACGACCCCAAGCCCGGACGATCGCCTTTTTCTATGCGAACACGGTCGCCTCCTGGATCAGGCTCACCCATCCCGATAGCCGTGTCGCGACCTACGTCGGTGGGCCGACCGTTCCGATCGGCGAGCAAGCGGTGAACGTGAACGCGACCATCGAGCAGACCACCGACCGACGCCACTACCAACTCCGCTTCCGGTATCCGCCCGAGAACGCGACGCGTCCGCCGAACGGGGCGGGCGCCGCGAACGGTTCCTGAATGGGGCCGAAGAGGACGTTGCTCGCACTGCTACCGGCCGATCGCTGTCCGGACCGCGAGCACGAGCGGGCACACGCGTATCGAGTCGCCGAAAGCCGCTGTCCCGAGTGCGGTCGTCGGTTCTACCGTCGGGAGTCGTCCGGAACGATTTGGCTCCCGAAGGCTCGCTTTGCTTCGGCCGTTCGATCACCAACAATCATATCCACCCCGTCCGACGGAAGCATATGAGCTTCGCGGAGATGGACGTCGAGACGATCTGGATGGACGGGGAGTACCTCGACTGGGAGGAGGCAAACGTCCACGTCCTCAGCCACGGCCTGCACTACGGCACCGGGGTATTCGAGGGCGCGCGCTGTTACGACACCGAAGACGGGCCGGCACTCTTTCGCTGGGAGGAACACCTAGATCGCTTGTACGACTCGGCGAAGACCTACGACCTAGAGATCGAGTACAGCCGCGAGGAACTCACCGAGGCGGCACTCGAACTCATCCGCAGCCAGGACCTGCGTTCGTGTTACATTCGTCCGATCGCTTTCTTCGGGTACGACAGCTTAGGCGTGAGCCCCAAGGGCTGTCCCACCCGGGTCGCGATCGCCGTCTGGCCCTGGGGCGCGTATCTCGGCGAGGAGGCCATCGAGGAAGGGGTCGAGGTGATGGTATCCTCGTGGCGCAAACATGCCTCCAGCCAGATCCCCACCACATCGAAGACCACCGGTCTGTACGTCAACTCGATGCTGGCCGGCGAGGAAGCCCGTCGCAATGGCTACGCCGAGGCACTCGTCCTCAACAAGGAGGGCAACGTCGCGGAAGGCCCGGGCGAGAACCTCTTTCTCGTGCGCGATGGGACGATCTACACGCCGGGTCTCGCCCAAAGTATCCTTGATGGCATCACCAGGAAGACCGTCATCACGCTCGCACGCGAGCACGGCTACACGGTCAACGACCAGGCCGTTATCGGTCGCGGCGAGCTCTACACTGCCGATGAGCTCTTCTTTACGGGGACCGCCGCGGAGGTCACCCCGATCAGGGCGGTCGACGACATCGAGATCGGCGAAGGGACGAGAGGGCCGGTCACCGAGGAGCTCCAGTCAGCCTTCTTCGAGCTGGTCGAAGGGCGTGCGGAGGGCCACGAGGAGTGGTTCCGGTACGTCTGAGGAACGCAAAACAACCGCTTTCCCTATCCAACCGCGCCGGTGTAGCTATACCGATCGAGCCACGAGTACCCTTGTGACGACGATCGCCAGCGAGACGGGCGCGCCGGCATGGATCCGCGAGGCCACGCGGGCCGACCTGCTCGCGGTCTTTCGGATCGAGCGAAGCTCCTTCGCCCAACCCTGGCCCTACGGTGCGTTCGAGCACTTCCTCGGCCAGCCGGGCTTTCTCGTCGCCGACGACGGTGGTGCGAACGGCGTCGTCGGCTATCTGATCGGCGACCTCGTTTCGAATGGGGGTCGCGAGATCGGCCACATCAAGGACATCGCCGTCTCCCCCGATCACCGCGGCCGGGGGCTCGGGACGGCACTGCTCGGCCGTGGGGTATCGGCCCTCTCGGCCCAGGGCGTCGAGTCGGTCAAGCTCGAAGTCCGGGCGGGCAACGACGGCGCAATCGGACTCTACCGAGCCTTCGGTTTCGGTCACCACCGAACTATAGGAGGGTACTACCAGGACGACGAGGACGCACTGATCATGGTCAAAGACGTTGCCGACGGACCGAGGCGAGGCTGAAGCGGCGACGATCGAAACGCGACCCGCGACCTGAACGCGACCGGTACGCGATCGAGCGCCGGGTCTCGACCCGGAGAACCGGATCAGGAATCCGGACGAGTCGCGAGCCGGCGACGAACGCGAAACGGCTTTTCGGCGGGCGGCCCCAGATCGAGTATGGCATACGCGTGTCCGGTCTGTGCGACGCCACAGGCCGACGGCCGCCACCTCGCGAACCACCTCGCGTTTACCGCGATGATCCACGGCGAGGACCACGAGGCCTGGCTCGACGAGCACGCACCGGACTGGCAAGAAGCAGGCGAGGACGCACTCGCGAACCGAGTCATCGGGCAAGCTCCCGAGACCGAACTATCGGCAGCCATCGAGGACCCGATCAAGAACAGCGAGCAAACACATAATGGCGAGGAAACCGGCGAAAGCGAGTCCCACAGTCATCACCAACACGACCACTCGGAGCACGAACACGCTCACGGAGCGGGACCGCGAGCCGATCTCCCGCCGACGAGCGAAGCAAACCCGAGTCGAGACGAGGAGCGGACAGCGGTCGGTTTCGGCACCGATCCGGGAGAAACGGACACAGAAGACAAACGGGACCTGAAAGCGGTCCTCGCGGAAGCCCGCGAGCTAACCGAACGAATGCGCGATGAATCCGACACCGCCAGTACCGACGGGGAGTCAGAGACGAGCAAACGGAACCCATCGGGAGCCGAGAGCCGGGAGGACAACGGCGATAGCGACGAAAGCGAGGGCGAACGGTGACCATCGGATCGACGGAGAGTGGACCGAACGACCGGAACGGCGAGCGGGCTCTCTAGATCGTGCGGACGATCACACGGAACTTCCTGGTCGGGCTCGGGGTCGTTCTCGTGGTACTCGTCGCACTCGGGGCGTTGCCGAGTTACCTGCAAAGCGGCGATCCCTACTACGTGAGCGCAACGCCGGTCGAGGAACGCGGGCCGGCGGTAAACGGCTCGGTGCTTACCGAGCAGCGCTTTCCCTATACGACCGCGGCGCTCGAGAGCGGACGATCGAGTCTCTACTGGAGGGGACCGATCGGCCTCAAGGAGTCCTTTACCCACACGCCCTTCGACGAGTTCGCCGCGTTCCGCCAGCGCGAGCCCCGCGCGGCGAACGGATCGGTCGCGTACGTTGCCTACAACGGGAGCCGCTATCGAGTAGCTATCACCGAAGAGACGGCGTGAGGTCGGTTCTGTCGAAATAGTGGCAATTTCGATAATAAGCTTTGTGGTGCTACCAGTCCCGATAAGAAGTGCTTCACTGCCGATCGACTATCGACGAGTGTGAAATAATATATGTCGTGGCGGTAGCAAGAGGTAGTATATGAAATGTGCTCCAGCGAGGGACCTCTCGTCTGAGGCGGCGCTTCGCGTGCTCCGTGCGGACTCGCGCCGACGGGCGCTTCGATTCCTGCTCGAGGATCCCAATGCCGTTAGCGTGAGTGAACTGGCCGATCGCATCCGTGCTCCCGATGCCGGATCGCGGATCAGGAGTGACGAAAGGACGGACTCGCGTCTCGATCGCCGAATCGGGCTGCTTCACAACCACCTGCCGCTGCTCGAGGGAATGGGGTTGATCGAGTTCGACCGCCGGAGCCGGACCGTCGTCCCGACGGCGGCGGCGAGTGCGCTCACGCCGCTGCTGGCCGCCATCAGAGCGTTCGAGCGCCACGGTGGGACCGACTAAGGGTGGGAAGGAGAACGGTGACGTGCCGGCGGTAGCGACAGGACTCTATCGGCGGGGGGGAGCCGACGAGTGCGACACGGACCGTCTCGCTCGTCGGAGCCGCGTCGGCTGGAGGACCGCAGTCAGCGGGGACCGTCGATGACCGTTTCCGTTCCCAGTCGATAGCCACGGGTGGCCGACCTGTGGCTACCCGGGACGTTCGTAGAAGAGTACTTAAACTTCAGTCAGACGACTAGACAGTCGAGGGATTCGATGGACCACGAGTAGTTCGACAGGCTGTCGGTCACACAGCGGGATAGTCCCGGGCCCGCCGCTCGTTACGCTGAAGCGCCTTGGGGCCACACCCGGAGGGGATGGGCGACGATTCAGACGACATCGACGGCACTGGAGGAGTAGAGCACGACTGGCCGGTGATCGAGTCGGTCGCCGAGTACGAGACGGGCTGGTACACTGGGGGGTACGACCTCGTTCGTCAGCCCAACGGCACAGAAAAACGCTACTACTGGGCCGAACTCCCGCCGGCGGTCGTCGTGGTCGCTCGCAGTGGCGAGGAGCTAGTCGTCGTCGAGCAGTACCGCCCGGCGATCGGCGAGGGCTGTCTCGAACTCCCGGCCGGCATCGTCGAGGACGGCGAGTCTTACACGGCAGCCGGAGCCCGGGAGCTACGCGAGGAGACTGGCTTCGACCCGGGAGGGGTCTCGCTACTGGAGGATTTCTGGGTTGCGACAGGCGTGTTGCGCCACCGACGGGCGATCGTCTTCGCCGAGGGCCTCGAACCGGTGGGCCAGGAACTCGACGACAACGAGTTCCTGTCGGTGCGGACGTTGCCGATTGCGGAGGCACTCGACGCTGCCCGCGAACCGCCCGCGAACGACGCGACGATTGAGGGATTACTACTCGCGCGCGAGGCGGGGCTGCTGTAGACCGGCTTGATGCAGACCGACGAGTCCGCTATCGGCTGGCATTCCCGAGCGAGTTCTCCACAGGCGAAAAAAGTGCGAAAAAGGACTACTGCCAGTAGTTTCGAGGGTTGTCCTGGCTCTGTGGGTAGGAGTTCACGCCTTCGACGTCCTCGTAGGTCATCCCCGAGAGGTACTCGTCGTAAGTGAGGTCATAGCCACTGCGCAGGTGGAAATCGAGCGTGCCGGTCTCGACGAGCTGTCGAAATAGCAGGTGGATCCCCCGCCGGGCCAGTTCGTCCGGGTCGTCGGGGTCGAGTGCCGCGGCGAGTAACGCGAGTTCGTTTCGCGTCTCGCGATCGAGCGATACGGCCATCTCCTCGCCCAAGTCGGCGTACTCGGATTCGATCTCCTCGCCGAGGTCCTCCAAGCTCATGGGAGAACGAGTCCGGTCGGGCGCAAACGGCTTTCGACTCGAAACGAGGGCGGAGGACACCTACTCAGCAGGGATGTAGATGCGTTTGAGCGGAACGTACGCCTGGTGTTCCGGGTCGATGTTCTGGTAGTGTTGTTTGAGAAGGTCGACGAATTCTTCCCTGTCGAGCAGCGTGAGGCGCTTGTTCGTTCGCTCCCTTTCGCTACATGCGTGACGTGTATATCCACCAGTAGAGACGTACAGACCGGTTTCGTCCTGGGTCAATGTGCCGATGAAATCACGGATCTCGCTGCTCCCCATAGCGTCCTGCCGACGCTTGACCTGTACTTTGATCACTGGCGTCTCGAACCCGAGGGCGTCCGGATGTGCAGTGATATCGACCCCGTGATCAGCGCCCTCGCCAGTACGGTTCGCAGTATAGCCCATCGAGCGGAGAACAGCGGCGACCAACTCTTCGAAATCGAACGGATCCATATTGGCGAGGATATCCGAGATGCGTTCGTCAGCCCTCGATTCAACTCCACTGAGTGGATCCGACTCCTCGTCTTCCTCGTTGTCCTCTGGATCAGCGGAAATCGGTTCCTCATCTGAGAGAACGGTATCGATTTCATCACGATAGTCGTCAACCGAGAACACAGTAAGAGGGCTGCCGAGAGCGTTCTTGAGCGAAGTACTGAACGTATCACGACCGATCGGCTCGTCAAGCCAGTCGACTGGTCTAACGTGAGAATAACCCCTGACGCCATCGCCGGGTCGCCATTCGTAGGACCCGGTTAGATACCCAATGTGATATTCTCGAACTGAATTATCATACGTGAGTACTATATCCCCGTCGGCCATTTTGTGGGCGAAGCGAAACACCTGGCCGACGTGATTGTTCATCCGGTTTTCAGAGTACTCCGGATGTGAATCACGATACAGCCGCTTGATATCCTCTCTTGATTCAGTGTGTGAGAGATTTCCAAGGTCGTTCCAGCCGATCGCAACGACCGACTGTTGTCTAAAGGGGTCGATCAGCTCGTTTCCGTTTCCAGCACGAACCACCCACGTCTGTGGCATAGAATGAGCAACGAAACGAATCGAGGCTCAATAGGCGTTGTGCCGCGACGACTGCCGGAATCGCCATACCTAATCCACGGACGAGGGATAGAAGGGAGCATGGGAGAGGGTGTGACCGAAGAAGGGAAAAGCGACGACCCATCGACGGCGGCGGCCGAGGATGGGAGCCGGGAGAGGCTACCGACCGACCTCGAGGCGGTTCGTGAGGCCTTGCTCGTGTGGTACGAAAACGACCACCGCGAATTTCCTTGGCGGGAGACCGACGACCCCTACGCGATCCTCGTCTCGGAGGTGATGAGCCAGCAGACCCAGCTCGACCGGGTAGTGAAAGCTTGGGGTGACTTCCTCGAACGCTGGCCGACGGTCGCCGAACTCGCGAGCGCGGATCGCTCGGCGGTGGTGAGTTTCTGGAGCGAGCATCGCCTGGGGTATAACAATCGCGCGAAGTACCTTCACGAGGCTGCTGGACAGGTAGTGGAGGACTTCGACGGCGAGTTCCCACGCGACCCCGACGGCCTACAGGCACTACAGGGAGTCGGGCCCTATACGGCGAATGCCGTCGCGAGTTTCGCTTTTAATAGTGGCGAGGCGGTCGTCGATACGAACGTCAAACGCGTGCTCTATCGAGCCTTCTCGGTGCCCGACGAGAAAGGAGCGTTCGAGGCGAGCGCGGGCGAGCTCATGCCCCCCAACGAGTCGCGGGCGTGGAACAACGCGATCATGGAACTGGGGGGCACGACCTGCGAGAAGTCTCCCCGGTGCGACGAGAAAGAGTGTCCCTGGCGCGAGTGGTGTGATGCGTACGCCAGCGGGGATTTCAGCGCGCCGGACGTCCCGACCCAGAGCCCCTTCGAGGGGAGCCGCCGACAGTTCCGGGGCCGGATCGTCGATGTCCTGCGAACTCAGGAGACAGTTGAGCTCGACGACCTGGGTCCGAGAGTACGGGTCGATTACGCGCCGGAGGGCACCTACGGACGGGCTTGGCTCCGCGAACTCGCCGCCGAGCTCGCGGCGGACGGGATCGTCGAGGTAGTGAACCAGGACGAGGGAGGTGAGACGACCGTGCGCCTGCGGCAGTAGGCCATCCCGAGAGATTTGGGAACGCAGCGGCGGTCACCACACTCGCCGCGAGCGGTCGCCGGACGGCTCGCAGACGAGTTCGGAGTGAACGCGAGCGACCACGGAGTCGAACGACTGGACGATCGACCGATCGGTGGGGCCTATGCGGACTCGGGGATCGACAGCTCGAAGCGTGCCCCACTGCTCTCGCTCTCGGCAGCCGTGATCGTCCAGCCGTGGGCGTCGGCGACGGTCCGGACGATCGAGAGGCCCAGTCCGGTGCCCGAGTCACTCGTGGTGTGGCCGTACTCGAAGACCTGCTCGCGCTCCTCGGCAGGGATTCCAGGGCCGTCGTCCGCGAGGAAAAAGCCACTCCGATCGGCGAGCGAACCGACCTCGACACGGGTCTCCGAACCCCCGTGCTCGACGCTGTTCCGGAAGAGGTTCTCGAAGAGAGTCTCGAGACGACTTCGGTCGGCCTCGATCGTTCCGGGGTCCGTGCGGAACTCCAGTGTCCCTTCTTCGGTCTCGACGTGCTCCCACGCTGCTCGGGCGACCTCGTCGAGCGCGACGGGCTGGGTCTCGACGACGGTCTCGCCCTGACGGGTCAATGCGAGGACGTCCTCGATGATTTGCTCCATCCTATCGTGGGCGTTCTCGATCTTCGCGAGAGCGTCCTCGTTGCCCTCCTCGGGGAGGAACTCGAGATAGCCCTTCGCAACCGAGAGGGGGTTCCTGAGGTCGTGACTGAGGACGCTCGCGAATCCCTCTAAGCGCTCGTTCTGGCGTTCGAGTTCCCGTTCGTACTGACGACGCTCGAGTTCGCTCGCGATCCCCCGCGTGAGGAGGTCGACGAAGGCCGTCTCGACGGCCGAGAAGTCCCGCTCGCGGGGCGATCGGTCGCCGAAACAGACCGTCCCGTAGGGATCGCCATCGACGCTGAGCGTCGAGCCGACGTAGGTCTCGAAGCCGAAGGTCTCGTAGGCTGGGTCATCGGCCCAGTCGCTCTCGCTGGCGTGTGAAACGGTGAGCGTCGGGTCCGTGCCCTCGATCGTCCGGCGACAGTACGTCCGGGAGAGCGGACACTCCGCGCCGGGTTCGATCTCCCCGCTTGGATCGTACGCGTTGACGATCCGCTGGGTATCGTTCTCGATACGCGTAAGCGAGCCACGCTCCACGCCGAGGCGTTCACACCCGAGCTCGAGCAACCGATTCACTCGCTGCTCGGAGGTCGCCTCGGCGTCGGCGACGATCTCATACAGCCGACCCCGATACCGCTCGGCTTCGCGGCGCTCAGTGATGTCGGTGTAGATGGCATAGCCCGTCGTTCGCTCCTCGCTCGATGGATCGACCGCATCGACATCAATGGGAGCGTTGCGCAACAGGAAGGTCCGCCGGCCGGCGGCGGTGGTCCGTTCGATCTCCGCGTTGAGCGATTCACCGGCGCTAGCCGCAGCGGTGAGATCGGCGTGTTCGTCGGCTTTCTCCGATGGGACGATCGTCTCGGTGAGCGGCCGGTCGACCACTTGCGCTTCCTCGTAGCCAAAGACCCGCTCGAAGGCGGGATTCACCGCTTGGGGGATCACCCTGCCATCCACGCGCTTGTAGCGATACATCGGGTCCGGGACCTCCTCGAACAGCGCGGCCAGACTGTCGCGCTCCCGGGCGAGTTGGGTTTCCCGGTCGCGGAGCAACGCCTCGCGTTCGGCGCGCTCCAGTGCCGCTTCGACGTTTGCCGTGAGGATCAATGCGGCGGAGACATCCGAGGCGTCGAACGTCCCGGCCTCGGTCGAGCCGCTGTTCAGTACACCGTAGTCGCCGACCGGAACGATGATCTCGCTCGCGATCGGCGTCTCGGGATCGTAGGCACCGGGTTGTGTGCTGACGTCATCATAGACGGCCGGTTCGCCAGTCGTAAAGACGTCCCAGGAGAGGCTGTTCTCGGGGGTGAACGTCGGGATCTCCTCGAACAGCGCGTGACCCCCATCGGTGACGGCCGCCGGTCGGAGCGCCACCGCCTCGGGATCGTACGACCAGAACCCGGTGATCGGCAGGCCGAGCGCATCACGAGCGGTCTCGACAGCCAACCCACAGACTTCCTCGGTGGTCTCTGCGTTCATCATCGCTCGGGTCCCCGTGTGGAGCGCCTCTAAGGTCCGTTCCTGTTCGACCCGATCGAGTGCGGTCTCTACGTTCGCCGCCAGGACCTTCGCGAGCGCGACGTCGGCCTCGGTGAAATCCTCGGCGACCGTCGAGCTGAGGACGAACACACCGTGATCGCCCAGCGGCAAGTACAGCTCCGAGCGGATCGGCGTCCCGGGATCGAGTACGGCCTCGCTATCGCGCACGTCGTCGACGGCTAAGGGCTCGCCACTCCTAAAGACCTGCCAGGCGATGGCCTCACCGGGTTCGATCGTCGGCACCTCACCGAGGGTCTCCCGGGTCGCCTGCGAGACGGCGATCGGTGCGAGTCCGCCCTCACCCTTCTGGAGGTGAACCCCGTTCATCGGCAGATCGAGTACCTCGGTCGCGGTCTCGCTGGCGATCTCGCTTACCGCTTGCCGGCTATCGGCCGCCATCATCCCCCGAGTCGCTTCGTGCAGCGTTCGGAGGGCTCTTTCACGTTCCTTCCGGTCGGTGACATCGCGGATCACGCCCGCGACGCCACGGAACTCGCCATCGACCAGTCGGGGTCCCAAGTGGTCCTCACAGGGAATCACCTCGCCGTCTGCCGTTCGGGTCTCGAACTCGACGGTGGTTTCGGCGACACCGTTCGAGAGCATCTCCTCGATGAGGGCCTCGAAGCGTTCGACCGTCGGTTCGTCCTTGATACATCCGACCCCGCTACCGAGTACGCTCTCGCCCTTATAGCCGGTCAGCTCGAAGAAGGCCTCGTTGACGAACTCGAAGCGACCCTTCTCATCGAGCACGTAGACCGCATCGTCGATCGTCTCGATGGCCGCCTCGTAGCGTTCGAGGTCCCGTTCGCGGTGCTTCCGGTCGGTGATGTCCTGTAGCGAGCCGCGGAGCGCGACCGTCTCGCCGTCGTTTCGCTCGGCTTCGCCCCGGGTACGAACCCAGCGTAACTCTCCGTTGGCCCCCCGGAGGCGCGCTTCGAGATCGTAGCCCTCGCCGATCTCGATCGCCCGACTTATTGCGTCCTCCAGGGCATCTGCGTCCTCGGGCAGGAAAGCATCGAGCGCGGTCTCGAGGGTCGGATCACAGTCCGTCGGGAACCCGTAGATCCGATTGATCCCCTCGGTCCATCGCAACTCCTCGGTAGCGAGGTCGAGCTCCCAACCGCCGACACTCGCCATCCGCTGGGTCTCGTCGAGCAGTGCCTCGCTCCGTTCGAGCGCTTCCTCGCGTTCCTTCCGGTCGGTAATATCCCGGATCACCCCCGTGAACCGGGTTTCGCCGTCGACGGTGAACTCCCCGAAGGAGACCCCGATCGGGACCTCACGACCGTCGCGGTGGCGGGCGGGCAGTTCGATCCATTCCCAATCGAGGCGGCGATCACCCTCGCGTACGTACCGGGCGATCGCCTCGAAGTGGGCTGCTTCGAGGTGATCGGGGATAACGGTAGCAAGCGAGTCGCCGACCAACTCCTCGGCGGAGTAGCCGAAGAGATCCTCGACGGCGTCGTTCGCGTACTGGACCGTGCTCTCGGCATCGATCGTCACGACCCCGAGGGTGGTGTTTTCGGTCAGCGAGCGGAACCGGGCCCGCGTCGTCTCGAAGTCGCGCTCGTAGGCCTGCCGGTCGGAGATGTCACGCCCGATCCCACACAGGCCGATTGGCTCCCCGTCGGCGTCGGTGAGGCGGGTGCCGACGAACTCGTGTGGTATTCGGTCGCCGGCTTTCGTCAGAAAATCGACGGTGATCGACGTACGGCCGGTCTCGAGGACCTCGCCGATCGCTCCCAGGACTCGTTCCCGGTCGTCCTCGGCGAAGAAGGCCGTCGGTTCCATTGCCTCGATATCACTATTGGTATAACCCGTCACTTCGCTCACGCGATCGTTCCACCGGACGAGCTGGCCATCGGTGTCGATGAGGTAGAAGACGTCCCGCAACGAGTCGAGTGCCGTCTCGGTGAGTGCCCGCTCGTCGCGTAGGGCCTCTTCGGCACGCTTTCGCTCGGTGTGATCGTTCAATACTGCCTGGCCCATCACGTCGCCTCCTTCGAGCACAGGCGAGGTAGCGATGGTCGCATGGCGGGTCTCGCCGTCGAGACCGACGAATCGCTCCTCGATCTTTCCTACCGTCTCCTGGTTCTCGAACACGCGTTCGATACGCTCGGTGACGAACGCCCGATCTTCGGGGTGGACGAACTCGATCGGTGGCATGCCGACGATCTCCTCGGGACTTTCCGCGCCGAAGAACTCCGCGGCCGCCCCATTGGCATAGACGATGGCGTCTTCCTCGAAGAGAACGATCGGCGCTGGCGACCGCTCGAGGAGGCGCTCGTAACGATCGTCGGTGTGGTCGCGCTCGGAATGAAGTACAGCTCCGGGGCCGGTTTCAGATACGGGGCCAGGTTCGCGGTCGGATTCGGGGCGGCACTCCGAGACGATTTCTACCACCCGCTCGGCGAGAGCTTCGCAGTCGGTATCGCCGTCCTTCCGGACGTAGTCGGTCACGCCCGCGGAGATCGCTCGGGCGGCTATCGTCTCGCTTCCCTGATCGGTGAACAGGACGAAGGGGATCGCGGGATCGACCTCCCGAAGCTCTTCCAGCAGCGCGAGGCCGTCGGTACCCGGCAGGTCGTACTCGCTCAGGACGCAATCGATCCGCTCGGCCTCGGCTGCGAGCCGCGAGCGGGCCGCCTCGGGGTCGGTGACCGAACACACGTCGATCGCCTCGTCCGTGCGTTCTATCGCTCTCGCTACGAACTCCAGACAGTCCGGGTCGTCGTCGACGTGTAGCACCGATGTTTTCTCCGTCATAGAGTAGAATGGACTATCGGATCAGTAGATAGTAGTAGCTCTTTCTAGCACGTAAATGTAACTATCGTCGCGGGGAGTGACCGTGCTAGCTCCGGCTGCCGGACGACTGGAGAGGCCAGCGCCGAGGAGCAGCGGGGGAAAAGGAGCGAGGAGAAAAAGTATTGGACGACGATCGAGCGGACGGTGGGGGTGGGGCCGTGGGTATCGCAACGGTCATGCAAGTACGGGCGTTCTTTCCGGGCGTGACCCAGTGGGTCGAGGAGCCGGCCGGCGGGCGCGATCGGGGGCCGGCCGGGCTCGCGCGGGCGTGGGTCGAGGTGTTGGTGCGCCCGCGTCGCTTCTTCGAGAGCGGCGTCGCGCCGGGCGATCAGGCACCGGGACTCGTCTTCGCGGCGGGCGTCGTGCTGATCGAGGAGGCGATCCGGCTGTCGGTGGTTCCGGGGGCGGTCCCGACCGTCGCCGGCCAGCCCCTCATCTCCCGCGCGCTCGTCCTCGCACTCGCAGTCGTGCTGATCGCTCCGCTGACCTTACATCTCGTCGCCGCGATCCAGACACTGCTTCTGATACCGCTCGTCGCCGATCGGGCGGGAATCAGCGAGACGGTACAAGTGATCGCGTACGCGAGCGCGCCCTGTGTGCTCGCCGGCCCGCCGATCCCACTTCTCCGTCTGGCGTGTGGCCTCTACGGGGCGGCGCTGCTCGCGATCGGCCTCGCGGTCGTCCACGACACCTCGCTTCCACGAGCAGCGGTTCTGGGCGCGATTCCGGCGGCGATCGTCTTCGGCTACGGCTTCCGGGGCTTCCGAGCCGCCGCCGAACTGCTCGGCGGAGCGGGCGCGTCGGTCGCACTGATCGGAACTTGAGGCTCGCGCCGCGGGACGCCGAAATCCGCTGGAAGACGACCCACGAAGAGGGGCCAATGGAAGCACCGAGCGAGCGGTAGGTCCTCGTATAGCATCCGTCGCCCACACGGGCGACCGAGAGGCTGGTCGAGGGGGGACGACCGGTTTGGTCGGTTCGGACGAGGGCTACCTGACCCGTACGGTTATCCCGAAGCGGCAAAGTCACAAGATATGCTCGCACTGGAGATCGAGGACTTCCTGATCGAACTGCAGGACGGCGCGATCAAGACCGTCGGCCCGAGTACGAAGCAAGCAAGCGCGAAGCTCTTCGACGTCTCGTCGAGTGAGGTCCGGGCCTTCGGGGACAAGCGGGTCAAGTGTGTCTTCGAGGACGCGGACGGCAACGAGGTCCAGGTCGCGCTGTTCCCCGAAGCCGCCCGCGAACTGAGAGCGGGGATCGAAGATCTCGAAGGCGACAGCGAGGTCTTCGAGTAAGGGAGTGAAAACGGAGCTATCGGAATGAAGACGGCGATCGTTGCGGCGGGACTTCGACAACCGTTTTAGGCCGGATGCCCTCTCCCGGGCTAATGGGTAGTTGTATCATCTGTGGCACCTCGACCGAGGGCCACATCTGTGACATCCACGAGGAAGACGCCGTCTTCGAGTTCGAAGGGACGCGGGCCGGCCAGCTCCCCCCCGGCCGGTTCTACCGGGGCTCGGTCGATGGCTTCGCCGATTTCGGCGTGTTCGTCGACATCGGCGACAGCGTCACCGGACTGCTGCATCGAAGCGAACTCGACCGTCGGCTCGAAAGTCTCGATTGGGAGTCGGGCGATACGGTCTACGTCCAGGTGACTGGCGTGCACGACAACGGGAACGTCGATCTCGCCTGGTCGATCCGCCAGGCCGGCGAGGAGTTCCGGGGTCAGCTCGTCGATAACCCCGATGGCGATCGAGTAGCCGAAAACGACGAGGGAGAGACCGGCGTCGTACGGGAGGACGAAGCGGGAAACGGGCGTCGCGCGGCTGAGGATCGAACGGAAAGCATCGGAGCCGGTAGCGGTACTGAGACCGGGACCGGGATCGCCGACCCCGGCAACGCCGACTCCGATGGCACCTCGGCCGCGACGGCGAACACCACGGCGACGGACGAACCACTCACGAACACCAGCGACGACACGGCGGCGACGACCGAATCGAGTACGAGCTCCGACGCGGACAGGGAAGCGGACACGGGCACGAGTGGAACGACGACAACGACGGAAACGAGCGCCACGACCATCTCGCGTGAGGCGGGATCGGAGCCGGCCCGCGAGCGGGCCGCGATCGAGAGGCTCGACGAGCGGGTGGGCGACGCCGTCCGAGTCGAAGGCGAGGTCGTCGACCTGTACCAGACCGGCGGCCCGACGATCTTCGAGATCGGCGACGAGACCGGCACCGTCGAGTGTGCGGCCTTCGAGGAAGCCGGCGTCAGGGCCTACCCCTCCGTCGAAATCGGGAATGTCGTCGGCCTCGATGGTACCGTCGAGCAGCGAAACGGCGACCTCCAAGTCGAAACCGAGGCACTCGCGGTTCTCGACGAAAGCGAGCGCGAAGCGGTCGAAGGGCGACTCGACGACGCGCTCGACGCCCGCGCGGAGGTCGGCGAGGTCCCACCCCTCATCGAGGGAGCCGGCCTCGAGGACCACGAAGCGGAGATCGGTGCGGTCGCGACGGCGATCCGGCGGGCCGTCTTCGACGCGCGGCCGGTGATTCTCAAACACAGCGCGAGCGCCGAAGGGTACGCCGCGGGGGCGGCGATCGAACGGGCGCTTCTCCCGCTCGTCCGGGCCGAACACGGGGAAAGCGACGCAGTCTATCACTACCTGGATCGCCGACCCCTCGCCGAGGAGTACGACATGAACGAGGCGACCGGCGACGTCACCCGAATGCTCACCAATCGCGAGCGCCACGGCGAGAAACTCCCCTTGCTCGTGTTCGCCGACACCGGCGGGACCCGCGCGTCACGGGACGGGTTCGATCTGCTCTCGATCTACGACGTTTCGACCGCCGTGATCGATAGCGGGGCCGACCCCGAGGTCGAAGACAGCGTCGACGCACTTCTCGGTGCTCGCTCGGACGCCGAAAGCGGGGGCGAGGAGACGCCGACGTCAGGCACGTTGGCCGCCGCAGTCGCGCTGGCAGTCAATCCCGAGATCGAAGGCGACCTCGGCCATATCCCGGCGGTGAGCTACCGGCGATCGAACAGCGACGGTGTGTCCGAAGCCTACGCCGAGCGCGCGAGTGCGGCGGGCTACGACGAACGGGCAGTCCGGGAGATCCACGAGGCCTTGGCGCTGCTCGCGTACTACCAGTCCTACGAGGACAAGCGCGAACTGGTTTCCGATCTCCTGTTCGACCGGGCGGAGTTGGCCGAGCCGATCGCTGAGCGCTACCGCGAGGAACTGAGTACCGAACTCGACACCGCGGCAGCGAACGTCGAGCGGCGGTCGATCGGGGGCATCGAGCTTACGATACTCGATACCGCGGCCTTCACGCACGGCTATGACTTCCCGCCGGTCGGCGTGTTGCTCGACGAACTGCACCGCCGGGGCGTCGCCGACGGCTCGGAGGGAGCGGAACGCGAGGCTGAGGGCCCGACGGTGACGGTCGGACTCGGCGAGGACGAACTGCGCTACCGGAGCAGCGAGCCAGTCGACGATCGTGCGGTCGCAGCGGCGGCCCGCGAGGAGGTCCCCGAAGCAGGGCTTTCAGCACGAGGGGGAGCGGACAGTCGCTTCGAGTTCCTCTTGGGCGAGCGCGAGGCGGTCGCGGAGGCGCTCTACGAGGAGCTTGCGAGCGAGTTGAACGAGTAGCTGAATAGTTCGGGAGGTCCTCCGGGTCGGTTTCTCGCAGCAAACACGAGATGACCAGCGGCGTGTCTTCTATTCGCCAGTGCTATCGTGCGAAGCGTTCCCGATACTACCGTGCGCCACCTCTCGGAGCGTAGGCACGGTTTTTCGATGCCCTGTCCGGACGCTACTGCTGTTTCGAGAGTGGAGTCGCCGAGACGAGAGCTAACGACGATTGGGAGGCCCCACAGCCGAACTGGACGTGGCGAGGTGATGTCGAGCCCCTCGGATAAACTACCCGATCGAACGACATCCTTATTCGCGCGAGACGGCGAACATAGGTCAGTACTGACCGTATGAGTACCGACACCGCTACCGAGGAGCTGACCGAGACTGCGGCGTTCGAGCGCGCCTGCGAGCGGTTAATCGAGGCGATTCTCGACGGCGACCTCGAGCGCGAGGACTTGGAGGGCGCGAAACGCGACGTCTGTAAGGACACCTCCGCGCCGAAGGTACCGACCAACGCCGAGATCCTCGATTTCGCCCCTGATGGTCGCCGGGAGGAAGCCGCACGAGTCCTTCGACGAAAGCCCGTTCGAACAGCGTCGGGCGTCTCGCCGGTGGCGATCATGACCTCCCCGCGGATGTGTCCCCACGGGAAATGTCTGTACTGTCCCGGGGGGCCGGCTTCGGACTTCTCTTCGGCCCAGTCCTACACCGGCCACGAGCCCGCCGCGGCCCGTGGGGTACAAAATGACTACGACCCCTACGGACAGGTCACGCTGCGGCTCGAACAGCTCCGGAAGATCGGCCACCCGGTCGATAAGATCGAGCTCATCCTCATGGGCGGGACGATGAGCGCCCGATCGCACGACTACCAGGAGTGGTTCGTCAAACGTGCGTTGCAGGCGATGAACGACTACGAGCCCGAAGGCACGCCCGAACCGGAAGAGGGCGTGAGCTTCGCGCAGGACCCCGAGAACTACGAGTTTCGCTACCTTGAGGACGTGATCGCCGACAACGAGACCGGCGAGCTTCGCAATATCGGCACGACCTTCGAGACCAAACCCGACTGGTGTGACCCCGAACAGATCGAGCGTATGCTGCAGTTGGGAGGCACGAAGGTCGAAGTCGGCGTCCAGACGACCTACGAGGAGATCAATCGGGCGATGCACCGCGGGCACGGCACCCAGGCGTCGGTCGACGCCAACCGCCGGCTGCGCGACTCTGGATTCAAAGTAGGTTTTCACATGATGCCCGGCCAGCCCGGCATGAGCCGCGAGATGTGCCTGGAGGACTTCCGGCGGCTCTTCGCGGACAGCGAGTGGAAGCCCGATTACCTCAAGATCTACCCGACGCTGGTCGTGCGCGGCACCCGAGTGTATGACGCCTGGAAACGGGGCGATTACGAACCGCTTCGGAACGAGGAAGCTGCCGAACTGATCGCCGAGATCAAATCGATCATTCCGAAGTACGTCCGGCTCCAGCGCGTACAGCGGGACATTCCCGCCGACTTCATCGACGCCGGAGTCTGGAAGTCCAATCTCCGCCAGCTCGCACGCCGGGAGATGATCAAACACGGCTGGGAGTGCGACTGTATCCGGTGTCGGGAGGTCGGTATGAACGACGCGATCCCCGACCCGGCGGACATCGAACTCGACGTGCTTTCCTACGAGGCCTGTGGGGGGACCGAGCACTTCCTGAGCTACGAGGACACCGCGAACGATCTGCTGGTCGGGTTCTGTCGGCTGCGCTACCCTGGCGAGGTGGCTCGACGCGGATTAGAGGGCGCCGCGCTGGTGCGGGAACTGCACGTCTATGGCAACGAGGTCGGCGTCGGTATCGAGAGCGACAGCGACGACGGCGAGAGTGGCGAGTTCCAACATCAGGGTTACGGTCGGAAACTGCTCGCGAAAGCAGAAACCATGGCAAGCGAGGCGGGCTATGGAAAACTGAGCGTGATCAGCGGGATCGGAGCCCGAGAGTACTATCGAGAGAAATTGGGGTGCTATCAGGACGGTCCCTACGTCTCGAAACGTCTCTGAGACTGGCTCGCTGGCTTTTGGTGCAGATTTTTGCGCGAGCGATCCGCGAAGCGGATCCGAGCGAGAAAAAGGTGCGTCCCTACGTCTCGAAACGGCTGTGAGAACTTCCCATATCGTCCGAATTGGTGTGAGTTGTCTAACAGTTTAACTAGCGCGAACTGTTATGCCGCCAACCACGCAAGTTCGAGTATGTCCGAACGGGCCACCGGGGAGACGATAGGTCCGGACGAACGCGCCGCGCTCGAGTCGGTACTAGAGGAGTACCCGATTCGTCTCGCCACGTTGTTCGGCTCGCACGCGGACGGAACGGCCGGACAGGAGAGCGATGTCGACGTCGGGATCGAGTTCGAGCGAGCGGTCGCACGAACCAGACGAGTCGAAACCGTTCTTCGGCTAGTGACCGACCTGATGAGTGTTCTCGATCGCGATGAGATCGACGTGAGTCTGATCGGTGACTTCGAGCCGACCGTCGGGCGAGCCGCTCTCGAAAGCACGGACGTATTGGTCGGATCGGCCGACCGACTTCGAGATCAGGCCGACGAGCCGAGCCTACGTAAACGGACCGACCGCGTCCGGGCGCGATTGCGCCAGTGACAATGGACGATGCTGACGCCGGAAAGATCGTCACCGCGCCGCGAGAATCCACCGACAGAGACGAGCGGTAGATATAGGGAACGGAGCCCCGGAGTGGAGAGTATGGCATCGACACTGACCGACGAGGCGGAAGGAAAAACGGTCGTCGACGCGAGCGGCGAACCCCTCGGGCTGATCACGACGGTCGGAGAGGACATCGCCTACGTCGAGCCGAACCCCGGCCTGGCTGAATCGATCGCGGCACGTCTTGGATGGGGAGATGCCGAGGACGACGAATACACCGTCCACGCGGACGCCGTCGGCGAAACCACTGACGAGGAGGTCCGCCTGCGCGAGGAGCTATAGAACCGAAACGGACGAAGTTTCAAAGATCGGGTAGCCGTATCGCTTCGAGGGCATGATCGTCGAACTCTTCAGCGAGGACCGGAAGTCGATCGCGGAGTTCCGCCGGCCGATGGGAGTCGGTACCGGGCACGAAGGGTATCCCGCGTTCGCGGAGGTGCTCGAAAAAGGGGCGTGCTGGGTGAAAGTCGCCGTAATCGTCGAGCACGCGCCCGGCGTTGATCTCGGGGAGAGTCGAGGAGCGGTCGAAGGCATCCGCGACCATCGCGTAGTGCTCCTCGGTGGCATACCCCCGTAGTTCGGGGGTGCGTTCGGGCAGATCGAGGTGAGCAGCGATCGCGAAGAGTTCCGAATCGATCAGCGAAACGAGGGTCTCGTAGTAGCGATCGACGAGTTCGCGGCACTCGGCGTCGGATTTCTCGGCGAAGTTCGCGGAAACCTGTACGTTGTGCCCGTCGATAGCGTGGACGCTGCCGATCGCATAGTCGAAGGCCGCCTCGGCGAGAAAGTCCCGGATCCGTGCTTCCTCGGCCGGGTCGTAATCCATCTCGACCGCGTCGTAGATCTCGAGATCGGTTCGCTCCGAGAGCGAGCGAATGGCCTGCCAGCGGCGCTCGTAGGTCAGATCCAGCGCGAAGCCGTACTCGTGTTTCGCCTCGATCATCGCCTCGCGCTCGGAGACGTTACAGTGATCCGAAAAGCCGATCGCCTCGAGGCCACTCTCCTCGGCCGCGGCGATCATGAAGGGAAGGGGCCGGCCGTCGGAGTAGTTCGAGTGAATGTGATAGTCGTGGGACAAAGGCACGTCCCCCGATTCGTGTCCAAGAACCTAACCGTGCCGATGGTCCGATTCACCGATACGTCCGGTCGCCGGTCAGGGTACGGACGTTCTCTACAACGGCTCGACTCTTCTTCCGAGTTCAGTCGTCGCTCGGGATCTCGGCGTCGCTGATCGAGGCGTCCGGCTGGAAGATCACACTCGGATCGAGATCGTCGAGTTCCTGGCCCTCTCGGACCCGCTTTGGCCAGTCGTGGTTCGCGAGGGCGGCGGTGGCTTGCGTCAGGAGATCCGCCCCCGCGGCGAGTGCCCCGCGTGCCTTCTCGGGGGTGCCGATCCCGCCGTTCGCGATCACGACCGTATCGCCGTGGTCGGCCGCCAATTGGGTTAGCGTCGGTCCCTCACTGCCGAAGGCGGGTTCGGCGATCGCCGGTTCGGTCACGTGGAGATACCCGGCCCCGGCCTCGGTGAGTGCCTCGAAGACGGCTCTCGCAGTGGCCCTCTCGTCCGGCCAGGTTCGGTCCTCGTCGGTAACCGCGCCCTGGGAAACCCGGACGCCGACGACGAATTTGTCGGGGGTGGCCTCGTCGATCGCGGCGACGACCTCGGCGGGGAAACGGGCGCGATTTTCGGGCGTGCCGCCGTACTGGTCCGTGCGCTCGTTCACCAGCGGGTCGAGGAACTCGTGGAGCAGGTAGCCGTTCGCGGCGTGCACCTCGATGCCGTCGAACCCGGCATCGAGCGCGCGCGTCGCGGCGTCGACGAAACTCGATTTCACCGCGGCCAGACCCTCCGCGTCGAGTGCCTCGGCCTCGGGGAACTTCCCGGAGCCGCCGTAGACCTCGGCCATCTCGCCGGGGGGTTGGTAGGCCGAGGGCGCAACGGTGCCCGCGGTGCGAGCCTCGTGTTGGGCCTGTGCGCCGGCGTGCATGAGCTGGGCGAAGATCGGCCGCTCCTCCTCGTGTACCGCCTCGACGACCGGTTGCCAGGCCTCGGCCTGGGCGTCGGTCGCGAGCCCGGGTTGGCCGGGGTAGCCCTGACTGTGGGTCTCGTCGGTGTAGGTCCCCTCGGTAACGAGAAACGAAAAGCCACCCCGAGCGAACGAGCGGTAGTAGCGTGCCATCCGGTCGGTCGGGTGACCGTCCTCGGTTGCACTCGTCCGCGTCATCGGCGCGAGACCAACGCGATTGTCGAGCGATAGACCGTTCAACTCGAAGGGTTCGAACAATGGATCCGCTGCCATCGCTCTCCCTTCGGCCTGCGGACTTTAAGCCCGCTCGCGGTGCTGTCCGCCCAGCACACTACCGGCGTACTACCGAGTGACACGATCGCGTACCGAGCCTTCGGAACCCAGTACCGTGGAGCATCTCAACGCTGGGAGGGGAGAGCGAAGCGGCTGTCCCGGTGTGAGAGTGTAGTGCTAAACGATCACGACCGTGAGCGCTCGCGAGGAGGGGGTTGGCTCCGGCGGTCGGTCGGAAAACGGCGAGTCGCTAGCGAGGGGTTACTTCCCGCGACCTCGGTCGCTACCGACGCTCGGCCGGGTGTGTTCGGTGCCTTTCCCGCGCTTCCCGAGGCCACGACCCTTCTTGCCGGCGCTCGTCAGCCCGCGGAACGCACGGCCCTTCTGGGCGTCCGCACAGATCCAGGAAAGGTCGTCGTCGTTCTCGATCGCGGGGTGTTCGGGATCGAGCAGGATCACCTCGAACCACTTCTGGGTGCCGTCCTCGCCCGCCAGGTAGCTATTGAGGGCCCGGAGGTTCCGGTACTTCCGGGAGGCCCGTTCCTCACCGATCCGTTGGAGGTTCTTCCGGCGGGTGATCCGGTTGACGCCCTGGCGTTTCGACCGGCGGCCCTTGTCGAAGCGGACCTTCCTGGCCGAGCCCTTTCGAACGCTGACGCGGGCGACGACGACGCCCTGTTTTGCCTTGTAGCCGAGCGACCGGGCCTTATCGAGTCTCGTCGGGCGATCGATGCGCTCGATCGCGCCCTGGCGACGCCACTCCTGGGTGCGCTGCCACTGGAGTTCGGCGTGCATGTCGTTATCGTCGCCCTGCCACGCTTCCTTGATGTGCGAGTACGCGCTTCGTGCCATAGTTGTCCTTCGGGCGTTGGTGGTTCAGCCTCCGGTTCTCGGGGCCACATACCGGCCCGTGAGCGCCCAGTGATGGCAGGACGCGAACGGGTGCCCGCCGGTGCCCGTCTCCAGCGAGTCCAGTAAACATACTCCGACGAACGCTGTTAAGCGCGTCGAATCACCGCCTCGAAGCGACGAGGCAGGCGGGAGCAGGAAGGAAGAGGAAACAGGAAACCGCGCTCGGAGAGCAGTCGGCGGCTGATCGACATCGTCATCTACTGTGCTACCCCCTCTCCGGTCTCGCGGGCGAGTGCCTCCTCTTCGGTGGCGATGCCGGTCGTGACGAGAGTCCTGATCCCCCGGCGGACGCTCATATTCACCTCTTGGACCTGTGACTCGGGGGCCAACAGCAATCGACCCCCGGTCGGGTTCGGGCTATTAGGAACGAAAACCGCACACGCCGGTTCGTCGAGGGTGTCCTGTACTGCCTCGGGCACGTCCCCGGTGACGAAGGCAAAGACCGAGTATCCCTCACGGTACTCGACGAGCACGACGCTCTCGTAGCGGTTGTTGCGTTCGACGAGGGCGTTTGCGACCTGGCGGGTACTCGAATAGATCGTTCGCACTAACGGCAGGAAGTTCACCAGCCGACTGATCCTCCGAAGACGCGCTCGCCGACGCCCCAGCGCGCGACCGCCCCCAGGAGGACGAGGAAGGCGAGGATCACGACGATCGCCAGTAGTTGAGCGGCGATCTCGATGTTCGCGGTGTAGGTCGCGAGCCGCGTGCCCGTGACGATCGGATCGATCGCCGCGCTCACCCACCCGAAGAGGATCCGGAGCGCGAGGGCGGCGACGACGAGCACCAGCCCGGCTAACAGGTTATCACGGAGGGCGATCGAGAGTCCCATGCGCCCGACGTAGCACAGAGGGAACGAAAGCCGTTCGGCTCACTTAGCGGTCGTCTCGAAAGCC
Source organism: Halobacteriales archaeon QS_3_64_16 (assembly GCA_003021705.1). Classification (GTDB taxonomy): domain Archaea; phylum Halobacteriota; class Halobacteria; order Halobacteriales; family Halococcaceae; genus PXQR01. The sequence goes on along the minus strand of PXRJ01000009.1, from coordinate 25,715 downwards.
TCGTTGCCGAGGGTTTGGCCCACGCAGCTTCGTGCGGAAACGCGAATCACGACACCAGTGAGACCGCACCGCACAGCATATCGCACCACACTGGCCGAACTCGCTCGCGCTGAGTTACCCGCTATCGTCGGCCGAGGACGGGCCGAGCGAGTAGACCTCGACGCTAGTCTCGCTGTCGACGCCGGTTGTGGCCTCAGCCGGAGTGGCGTCGGTGTCGGTATCGGCGTCGGCGTCGTCGGTGAACTCTCCGACCGTCCCATGCCACTCCGGGTCGCGATCGAGTACGTCCAGATCCTCGTACAGGCCTTTCCAGAGGCGGGCGCGCTCGTAGCCCTCGGTGTCGGGCGGGACGACCTCGAAGACCGACTCGCTCGCGACCACGACTAACTTCTTTTCCATCCGGCTCATCGCCACGGTCAGTCGGTTGGGATTGAGAATGAAATCGCGCTCGACTTCTAGGAAGTCGGGATCGCTCGCAGTCGCCGAGACCACGATCGACTCGCGCTCGCCCCCCTGGAATCGTTCGACCGTATCGACCTCGGCTCCCTCCTCGAGGCGCGAGCCAAGCAGTCCCTTCTGGGCGTTGTGCGGGGTGACGACCCCCACTTCATCGAGTTCGGCGGCGATCGCGGCAGTCAGTTCGGCTTCGGTCGGGTTCGCCTGCTGGCTTTCGCTTTCCTCGTGGAGCACGAGGGTCAGCGGCGCACTATCGAGGGGTTGGGTGAGGCCGTCGGTGCCACTCGCTTCCGCCACTCCATCAAGCGTGTCGTCGATTTCCGAGCGGTAGTCGATCCTATCGTGACGGTAGATATGTCGCGAGAGGAAGTCCGCAACGGTAGCGTGACACCGGTAGGTTTCCTCGAGTCGTGTCACCGGTAGGTCCGCTCCACAGGAAATCGTGAGGTCCTCGCGCTCGACGCCGGCGACCGCCTCGCCCCGCAGCAATCGACAGAAATCGAGCGCCGAGCAGTAGGGGGCGAACTCCTCGACCGTCCGTCGGTCCTCCCGATCCCAGTCGTGGAGGCGAACAGGGGGCATCTGGCGGTGATCGCCTGCGACGAGAATTTGAGCACTCTCGTGGATAAATGCCCCACACAACAGGAAGCTCGGCAGGCGCATCATGCTCGCCTCGTCGACGGCAAGCAGATCGAAAAAGGATCGGCCTTCCTCGAGGATCGTCGTCCCCGAGGCGTCGCGTGTAGCCCGGCCGATCGCTCCCATCAATCCATACAACCGACCTGGCGTCGCGAAGACGAGCAGGGGATCGGCGTCGGCTGCGTTCGACGCCCCGCCGAGATTGCCGAAGGTCCGCTGGGGCCCCTGCTGGGCGCTCAAGAGACGGCTCGCGAGCTCTTCGACCCGGTCGGGATTAGCGTGGTAATCGAGGTACTCGATCGCCGAGTCGCCCTCGTCGGGGGCGGCCTCCCGGAGGCGAACGATATCGAGGTCACCCAACGAGCCGGGCGCGTCGGAATCGGCCCGATGGCGCTCGGCGGCGCTCGCGACGTCTTCGGCCACCTCGTCGACGGCCTTGTGTGACTCGCCGACGACCAGACCCGCGACGGGTCGGTCGGCGGCCCCGAAGGCGAGTACCCGGGAGAGTATCGCGGGCGCGAGCGCACCGCCGGTCTTACCGGTGCCCGGGGGCCCTTGCAGCAGGCTGATCTGCCCGTCGGTCTCGCGAACGAAGGCCCGCTGTTCGGCGTTCGGCGACAGTCCCGGAGAGCTATCGAGCCAGTCGAGATAGGCCTCGATCGCGTCCGGATTCGGTGTGTCGACTGTCGGTTTTCGGACTACCCCAGTAGCCAGGTCGTCGAGCAGCCCCCGAAGCGCGTTCGCCTCGCGACCCGGACCCGAGAGCGCGTCGAAGGCGCGTTGGCCATTGACGTCGTCGGTCTGGGGATCGAGGACGAAGACGGTCTCCTCCTCGATGAGGACTGTGTAATCGTCGACCTCCGCAGGGTCGGTCGTCCAGCCGCGATGCCAGCTCTCGTATCGGCTGGGGTGGCTGAACCTGCTGCTCGCGCTGAAGGCGATCTCGCGAGCGTCGGTATCTATATGCTCGATCGTCACCGGCACGCCCGCTTCGATGGCGTTGGGACTCGTCGAACCGACGGGCTCGCCGGTCCGGTCGAGTTCGTTCGCCACCATCCAGCTCCCGCCGCCCGAGTCGTCGGCCCCCTTCGCGCGACACGAGCGGGCGACCCGACCGCTATCGTCGAAGAGGCCGTCGTAGGGCAGGCGGCCCTCGGCCCGCAATTCGCCGTCGACGTCGTCGACTCGGGTGAGGACGACCGGGACCGACTCGCCGGTCCGCACGCGCTGGACGACCGGCAGCGAGTAGTGGGAAAGCGTCTCGCGCCGGCCGGTGGCATATTCGAGATCGAGGAACTCACGGGCCGTGCGGGCAACGTCCGCGTCGCCCAGTGAAAAGTGCTCTAAAGAGGTGAGGTCGATCGGTCGTTTTCGCTCGGTGAGGTCGGTGCTACGATACTCAAGGCCGCGTTCGACGTGGGCGACGCCCGCGGCGAGAGTTTTTCCGAGTTCCTCTAAGTCCTCCCGTGTGATACGGATCCTTTGGTCGGCGTCGACCCACCGGAAGGGTTCGACCGGACCGTGGCCCTCGCCGCTCGTAATCGTCTCGACCACCTCGTCGGTGAGCCGGCCGGTCGCCGCCCAGACGTACTCCAGGGGAACCGTCGCCCCCTGGCGAACGCGGGAGGGGTAGTAGTCCTCGGCCTCGGCGGGATCACAGAGTAGCTCCGGCCCTCCCTCGGCTCCGGTTTCGGCTCCATCCCCGTCTCCGCTCTCCCGGTCGCGATAGGGCACCTCGAAGTCGAACAGCCGGTGGCGAAAGGCCTCGCGTAGGTCTACCTCGGTGCCGTCCGCGCGCGTGTAGGTCCAATCCTGTAGACGGAGGGTGTCTTCCTCCGGGGTGAGCTGGGAAATCGCCGCGACGAGCCCGGAGTTGGGCACTTTCGGAGCTTTCCGAGCCGTGAACTCGCTGCCGACGATCGAGACCATCGGCTGGTCGGCGACGCTCCCGGTCCGCCCGGCGTCGGTGCCGGGCACGCCACCTCTGACCCCGCCTCCAGTTTCGTTCTCGCCGTCGTCCGGATCGTCGGCGATCGCACCCCGAAGGCCGAGCAGGTCCCGTAGCGCGGGGACGCCCCCTGCTTCGGGGTGGCGCTTCGTGGCTTCGATCAGGGCTTCGCGCTCGCGCTCGCTGTAGAAATAGCAGTGCAGCGGCGCTCGATCGAACAGGTCAGTACGGGCGGCGACGGTACGAACCCCCTCGAAGACCCCATCGAGAAACGATTCGAGCAGCGCGGCTTCGGCGGCGTCGGCCGCTTCGGGATCGTCGGGGACGCTTTCGGAGAGTTCGGCGACCCGGATCGGGTCGTAGCCCCGATCGGCGTGGCGCGAACTCGCGAGGTAGGCACTCGCCATCGCGATTCGGTCGCGGCGGTGGTCGTAGACGACGTGGATGTAGATCCGACAGAGCGACCGACGGGGGATCGGCATGCCGTCGTCGGGCTCGAAGGGCGGGTCGTCCGCCGGCAGGGTGCCCTCGCCCGCGCCCAGCAGCCAGGGCGCTTCACGCTCCGCGCGCCCGTAGAGGTGATCGGGATCGAAGCGGCCGAGCATCGCCTGGGCGCGCTGGACGTATCCCGGAAGGCGCTCGCCGAGACCCGGCTCCTCGACGAGGCGGCGATAGGTCTCGCGGCGCTCGGGGGCCGGTTCGAGTCGATCGTACTCGAAGGGGCGGGGATCGTCGGGCGGGTGACAGAGTGCAGCGAGGCCGGCGAGGGTCTCGATCCCCTCGGCGGCCAGCGTCGCCTGCTCGCCGCGGGTGAGTCCGAGCAGCGCGACGTCCTGGCCTTCGATCGCGTTCGTGTAGCAGGCTTCCTTGTACGTACAGCCCTGGCACTTCGGCCCCAACTGGTAGTCCGGTTCGCGCTCGCCGAGCCGATCGAAGACCCCATCCTCGACCAGCAGACGCCGGACATCGGTCTCCCGCGGCGCGAGGTCGAAGGCCGGCAGCGCGTCCGGTTCTACACTATCGATGTCGTCCTCTCTGGTGAGGACACCACCCGACACGTCCACCTCACAGGGAAGGCCGATCTCCTCGAGGAGGTCCCGAAGCAGGAGTGTATAGGTCGCGACCTGGACCTGCTGGTAGGTCTTCTGTTCGTGAGCGGCTTTCGCGTCGAGAACCCGGACGTGCACGCCCTCGGGAGTGGGCCAAAAGAGCAGGAAGTCGGCGTTGCCGGCGACCGCCCACGCGCCGATCTCGCCGTCGAGATACGTCTGGGCGGTGACGATCGGGTCGGTGCCCGGCAGTCGAGAACGGACGCGATCGAGAACCGCTGCCAGCGCGGCGACCGTCCCATTGTGATCCTCACAATCCTCGTGATCGAACAGGTCGCTCGCGCCCCGGGCGAGGCGTTCCTGGCGATCGCGTTCGAAGACTTCACCCTCGACGGCGAGTAGCGGGGACAGCGGCTCGAAGGCCTCCTTCCAGTCCTTGCGTTCACGTTCGGCTTCCTTAGCACCGGGGGTGAACTCGTAGTCGTGGTACTGGGGACAGCCATTGAGGCGGACGAACTCGCCGATCCCCGTGGGACTGACCGCCCGTTCGTCGCCCATCGGTTCGGCAGGGGGAGCGACCTCACCCTCCGTCGCCGATCGGTCGGTCGGGGCCGGGTCGATCCGGCCCGCTGGATCAGCGCTACTCCTATCGGCTCCGGAGGACGGGTCGCCCGCAGTCACGATAGTAGAGTCCCACGCCTTGATTCAATAAACCTGTCGTCGAACCCGATCGGGAACGCCCCGACCGAGATAGGACAAAGACCTATTCTAGCCGATCAGATGCCGACTCCCAGAAAGAGCGTCATCGTGATCGCCATCACGACGAACGCCGCGACCATCGCGACCGCAGCGTAGCCGATGATGTCACGTGCTCTGAGGTCCGCAAGCGCGAGCAACGGCAACGCCCAGAACGGCTGGATCATGTTGGTGAGCTGATCACCCATCATCTCGATGACGACGGCGGTGTACAGCGGCATTCCCAGCTGCTGGGTGGTCTCTAAGAGGATCGGGCCCTGGGCGACCCACTGGCCACCCCCGGACGGGACGAAGACGTTGACAATGCCGGCACTGATAAGTCCGAGGACCGGCCAGGTGAGCGGGGTCGCGACGCTCGCGAAGGCGTTCGCGATGGTGGTGCCGAGCGCCGTCGCAGTGAGGATGCCCGAGATCCCCGCGTAGAAGGGAAACTGGAAAATGATGCCCGCGACGTTCTCGACCGACTCTTCCATCTGGGCGACGATGCCTTCGGGAGTGCGCCAGAGCACGATCGCGAAGAAAAGGAAGAAGGCGTTGATGCTGTTGAGCGAGAGGCTCGCGATACCGCTGCCTTCGAGGACCCAGGCGTTCACGAAGTAGTAGGCGGGGAAGACCGCGATCAGGATCGTGAAGATCACCGACTTGTTCAGCCGGTCGGCCGGCGTCGCCTGCTTCGTGGCGCTCGGATCGACGGGATCGGGTTCGTCCTCAACCGTTCCGGCCGATCCCGCCCGATCGTCAACGGTCTCGGTGCCGCCGTCGGATTCGACGTCCCTGCTCGATTCGGTGCCACCGTCCGTGGCCGCGCGCTCGCTCGCCGCGGGATCCGAGGAGTCCGAATCGGGCGACATCTCGCTGACGATCCGCTGGGGGAGTTCGCGGATCTTTCCGTCCTCGTCGGGGTGTAGTGCCGCCATCACGGGTGGGACGACGAGCAACAACAGGACGACCGTCACGATGTTGACCGTCGACCCGATGGTCTGGGAGAGCGGGATGCCCTGGGGCGTGTACTGCTGGAAGGCCTCGGGGAGACTGGAGGGAGTCGCCATGATGAGCCCCGAGGAGGTCGTCAACCCGGAGTGCCAGATCATCAACGAGGTGTAGCCGGCTGCCGCCAGGAGGGGATAGTGCAGTTTCAGACCGTTTTCCCTGCCCTGATAGGCGACCTGCCGGGCCATGACCGCACCGACGATCAGCCCGAGCCCCCAGGAGATCAGCCCGGCGATCATCGAGACGACGGCGACGAACGCGACGGCCTGGCTCTGTGAGGAGGGGACACTCGAGATCCGTTGTAACAACTTGGTAACGGCGGGCGATTTCGCGATCGCATCACCGGTCATGAGGATGATCGCGAACTGTGCCATGAACTCGAGGAAGGTCCAGACGCCACCGTACCAGGCGTTCATCACTTCCTGGGGGCCCGAACCGACGCCGAGAGCGCCGAGAGACGCGAGAACCGTGAGGATGACGACCAGCACGTACGGATCGGGAATGTACTTGAGCGCGAGGTCGGCGAACTTCTCGCCGAGCCGTTGTATGGGTCGTGTGACTGCCATAATCTATCGTATCACAGCATCCGGCGATGGGGAGGGACATAAAACCCAGTGACAGCGAGGTGATTGGATCCGCGGGAGCCTGCTGGCGGCTCGATACAGCAGGCAGCGGCGCGTTTTTGCTCGCGCAGCCGCCACGACCGGCATGGAAGTGCACACTCTCGGCGACCTTCTCGAACACCGGGCAGCAGCCGACGAGGACTTAGGCGACCCGGTGGACGCGCTCCGCGCGCCGGGCGATCCCGAACGACGGTACGACGCCGCCCGCCTGCTCGCCGACGCACAGAGGACAGGCAATTTCCTCCGACAGCTCGGCGTCGGCCCCGGCCGCACGATCGCGATCGCCGACCGTCCGACACCCGAATCGATCCTCTCGCTGTTCGGCACGGCGCTCTTGGGGGGACGCGTCCGATACGTTCCCTTCGATAGTTCCGATAGCGAAGCACCGGCTGAGATCGACGCTCGAGTACTGATCGGGCCGACTGACCGTCTCGAGGAGGCTTCGACGAGCGCAGCGACGAAACGCCTCGGCTACGGGCGGGCTCCCGGGGACCCCGAAACCGCGTACTTCGAGCGCGAAGTCTGGAGCGAGAACCCGACGTTCCCGCCGAGCGACGCGGAGGAAGGGGCTGTCGCGATCGAGACGGAGGAGAGGAACTACACACATCGCGAGGTAATGGCCGCGGCGGAGCGAATCGCCGACGAGCGGAGCCTCGAGTCGGGCACCGAAATCGTGGTGCGCGCGCCCCTGGCCGACGTTCGTGCCGTCGTCGCTGGAGTTCTCGCACCGCTCGCTTCTGGCGGGACGATCGTGTTTCCCGATAGCGAGACGAGGGGGGACCTGGCGGTCGTCACGGGCGATAGCAGGACTCCAGAACCGGCGACGATCGACGTGGCGGACGTCCCAGTCGAAAGCGCGTAATTCCCCATAATCCGGCCGCTACCGGTTCCGTCGACAGGGATGGTCCGACGATCGGAGACGTAATTGGCGGTCGGTCGTCGTGTGCCGGCCGAACCGTCGGTCCTGTCGCTACGCTCGCTCCAGGCGGACGCTACAGTCGAGACAGATCACCTCACCGGCGATCCGGTTCACTTCGCTGTGGCCACAGTTCGGACAGCGCCACGCCGCGTTGTTGTGCTCGGTCGTGCCCCGCGGCGGGTGGACATACCCCTCGTTCGTGGCGTGCTCGATGGCCGGAGGGAGCTGCGAGCGCTTGCATCGAGGGCGGTGGGTGAGATAGGCGATCGAATCGGGGTTCGAGCCATGCAGGTCGTCCCAGGCGAAGGCATGTGGGGTGTTCCGAGCGATCTGCTGGGAGCCCCGGCGGGCGGCCTCGGCCATCGGCGAGGTCGCCCAGGACATTGGGTCTGCGGAGCCATTGCCCACCGCCTCGTAGGCCGCGATCGCGCGATCGTAGTCGTCCCCGTTCGCGTCTCCGGTCCTGTCGTCGTTCCCCTCCTCGGTTCCACTGGCCGTAGCGTCCACACCGCCGCGGGTGGAGCCGCCTTCGAGACCCCCGACGACCCCGAAATCGGCAACGAACTCCACACAGCAGGCCCGATCGAAGGGGTCGGTGAGGACCGCATCGCGCAGGTCACCGGCGAGGGCGATACCCTCCCGACACCGGGCGGCCCCGCGGTCCGGGGCACCGGCTACACGGTAACAGGCCGCCGAAAGTAACAGATACGAGAGGGCATGGCCCGCCCAACGCGCGTCTGCGCCGAGGAGGTCCCGGTTCTCGCCTTCGTTCTCCAGGCCGGCGAGGGTCCCGTAGGCGGCGCGCGTGTAGGTGTCCGTCGCGCGTTCGACGTCGCGATCGATCAACGCGACGATGGCCTCGTCGCGGTGGTTTCGAACCATACCGGATGGCGGGGCTGGCGGCGCATGAACCGTCCGCCACCCGCCGGTCGCTACGACGCACGAGCAGGCACAACGTCTATGCGTTGGACGGCGAAGACGGGTCTATGGTTCGGAAATCGACCTGGGTGATCCTCGCTGGCGTCCTCCTGCTACCGGTCCCGATTCCGCCGTTTGCAACGATCGCCGGTATTCTCCTCATCGTTGTCGGCCTCGCGCTTCGGTTTTCCGGTCGATAGCGGACAATCCGGCTCACCGACGAACAGAACAACGCGACTCGGCGCGCAACGGTGAACGCTTAAGCGCGTTCATGTGAGTGGTGATCGTATGCCAGATCCAGTGATCCTCTCGGTCGGTGCCTCGCCGGTCGGCGATAGCGAGCTGACCGGTCGGGACCTCTTTTCGGTCGCGCTCGCCGAGGCATTCGAGAACTTGCCCGACCCCGCGGGGATCGTCGACGCGCTGTACGTCGGGAATCAATCCGAGTCCTACGAGCACCAGATCATGTACGGCACCCTCCTCGCGGAGTGGGCCGGCCTCCGACACGTCCCTGCAGAACGGGTCGAGGGCTGTGCGGCCGCCGGGGCGCTCGCCTTGCGCCACGCGGTGCGTGACGTCCGGTCGGGGCAGTGCGACGTCGTGCTCGCCTGTGGGGTCGAGAAGATGACCGCCGGCGGCACTGCCGGAGCCACCGAGGCGCTCTCGGCGGCCTTCGACCGGGCGCTCGAGCAGCGCTCGGGGATCACCGCCCCGAGCCAGTACGCACTGCTCGCGGAGCGCTACTGCCACGAGACGGGCGCGACCGAGGAAGAGCTAGCTCGCGTCGCCGTCAAGAACCACTCGAACGCCGCGAGGAACCCCCGAGCACAGTATCAGTCCGAAATCGACGCCGAGACCGTCCTCGAATCTCCCTACGTTGCCCGCCCGCTCAAGCTCTTCGACTGTGCGCCCGTGAGCGACGGGGCCGCGGCCGTCGTCATTGCGAGCGAGGAAGTCGCCGCGACGCTCGTTGATAGCGAGGAGACGGTGCGGGCGAGTGGTGTCGGCGCGGGGAGCAATAATCTCGCGGTGGCCGAGCGTGACCTCACGTTCGTCGAGGGTGCCCACCGAGCGGCGAGGGGGGCCTACGAGGAAGCCGGGGTCGAAGCCAGCGAGATCGACGTCGCGGAGGTCCACGACGCCTTTACTGTCTGTGAGCCGCTGCTCGCCGAAGCCGTCGGGTTCGCACCGCGGAGAGCGGGCGTCGAGTGTGCGCTCGAGCCCGGCGAGCGCTCGGATGGCTGGAGCGACGTCGAGTTGAGTACGAGCGGCGGGCTCAAAGCGCGGGGTCACCCGATCGGGGCGACGGGACTCTACCAAGCGATCGAGGCCTACGAACAGCTCACCGGTCGGGCTGGCGATCGCCAGGTGGAAGGGGCCAAACGAGCACTGTGCGTGAACGAGGGCGGTGTCGCCGACGCCGTGACCGTCGCCCATGTCCTGGAGGCGACCTGAGATGACGGGACGTGAGAGAGGCGACGGTGAGTCACCGAGGAGAGTGAAGCCCGAGGACCTCACCGCCGAGAGCCCCTTCACGCTGCCCGGCTTCTTCGCGGCGCTGTCGGACGGACGGCTGCTCGGCGGTCGATGCGACGAGTGTGAGCAGGCGTTCGTCCCGCCGCGACCGGCGTGTTACGCGTGTGGGAGCCGCGAGATCGCGGTCGAAGAACAGCCGAGAGAGGGAACGATCCTCACCAACACCGAGGTCGCCCGGCCGGCCCCTGCCTTCGCGGCCGACGCCCCGCTCACGATCGCGATCGTCGAACTCGATTCGGGTGTGCGGCTCACCGGGCGGGTCGCGGCCGACTACGAAGAGGTCGAGATCGGAACACCCGTTGAGCTGACCGTCCGGGAACTCACCGACCAGGAAAAGGAGTTCGCGCTCGATCACGAGGAGGAGTGGCCGCTGCACGTCTTCGAACCCGCGTGATCGTCCGCCTACATCGGGGCACGAGGCGCCGAGTCGAGCGAGAGATCCGCGGTCGACGGCTCAGAACTACCCGACTCAGCGAAACGCCCGCCGACCGCTCGCGTCGAGTGTCGCGGCGTAGACCGGCAGCGCGGGGATCACCGTCTCGATAGCGCCCCCGTTGAACTCCTCGAAGAGTCCCTGTAGATCGGAGATCACGTCGTCGTCGAAGCCGGCCGCTCGCAGGGAATCGGGATCGAGCCGGGGCTGGTAGGGCGTCGCGTCGACGAATGCGTCGGTACGATCGCTCGCTTCCGCACAGGCTTGTTCGAACCCCTCGCCTCTGACCACCGGTTCGAGGTCCGCCCAGGCTCGGTCGAGATAGGCCGGCCACTGGCAGAGACACCGATAGATGCTCGGCAGGCCATCGTCCAGACCGTGAAAGTCCTGGATCGAGTCGACCGTCCCCACGAGACCGTCGGGCACGCTATCGGCGTCGATCATCGTCGGCAAGCGGCCGCGATCGCGATCGAGACCGGCGGGGAAGGGCGCGGTCGCGGCGTAGTCCTCCTCGGGCTCGGTGCCGATGGGCTCGCCCCGGAGCGCCCGGTCACACACTTCGAACAGCAGCGCGAGCCGGGGGGCGACGACGTCGAAGGTTCCGACCTGCCCGCGGAGCTCGCGGTACTCGGCAGGTGCGATCCCCAGCGCCGCGCGGCGGTAGGTCGGGAGGGGAGTGGCGTCCTCGATCGTCGAGAGCACGGCGTCGCGATAGGCCGTCGAGAACCGAGCGAACGCACGCGTGGTATAGAGGGGTTTCAGCTGTCCCCAGGCGTACCGGAGAAAGTCGGGGTAGTTCGCCATCGTCGTCCGGAAGATCCAGTTGACGGTCGGCGCGCGGAAGGTATGCTGGATGTCGTCGTACAGACCGCGCTGCCAACCCGAGGCCTCGGTCTCGTAGAGTTGCTTTGTAGTATCCATAATCGGTTCCTACCAGGGCACCGGTTATGAACTCCGTGGGAAACGCTGAGTTCTATCGATCGGGGTAATCGAGAACAACAGAGTTAGCAAAGAGGTGCTGAGACCGGAGCACTACTCAGCACTAGTTTGCTGAATAATGGTCGTCCTGTACAATATTTTTATCAACATCTCTCATCAACGATCACCAGGTGATGCCCGAATGTACTGAGTGCGGCGAGTACGAGAATCTACCGTACACCTGTCGACGCTGTAGGAACACCTACTGCGCGGAACACCGCTTACCGGAGAACCACGACTGTACCGGCCTCGAAGACTGGGACAACCTGTCTAAAAGGTCCAATGACGGATTTGAGAACGATGATTTTGCACCGGAAGCACGAGAACAGACTGCAGAAAGGGGAGAATCTTCGATATTTGATTGTTCAAGGCTTAGAAAAGACATCGTAGCATCTTTGATTATCACAATATTATTGATTATTCCCATTTCTTTATATTTGTCTGGCAACTACCAAGGTTCGTTTCCAGACTGGATTCAGGTTTTGGGGGTGATCGGATCTATAACGCTCTCAATAATAACAATTCGATTGATGAGGCATCGTTAGTTCCCGCACCGCACGTTTGTGTAAGGACAACCAGTGCTTGAGAGTCGCGACGAGACCAGCATTACAGTCGGCGGGAGCCAAACGTTCTCCCATATTCGATCAAACAGTGTAAAGATGAACTCTGGAGTCGGCGCGCCGTCTCAATTCCCACCAACGCACCAGGGTTCTCGATCGAGTCCAGTCGCCGAGGTCCTTGCCCTCCTTGACGCGAGCAACGACTCACGAATCGCGGGGTCCACCCGAAAACCTTCGCCACAGCCCGGGCACCGGAACGCATAGCGCCGCGTCGAACGCCGACCTCTCATGGTCGCTACCAGCGACCGGGCGAGGAGAAAGGGTCACCCACGATAACGAGGGAATCGACATCACGCTCGATGATCGGGGATCGAGTCGACGAGCTTCGACTGGGCGGCCGCGAGGGGTTCGGCGAAGGTCGACGGGGTGATGTCGAGGTCCGCCGCGACCGCTTCGGCATTGGCGTCCCGCGGGTGTTCGAAGTAGCCCATCTCGTGGGCGACGGTCAGTACCTCGCGCTGGCGGTCGGTGAGTGCGCCGATCGACGAACGCGAGGTCACTTTCCCACCGGTCAACATCAGCGGGCTCGGAGCGAAGCAGTCGCTCGACGCTCACGGACTCGAACTGGTCCTTGAGGTCCGTGATTACCTCTCGAAGCGTCCCGACGTCCGCCGCGAAGAAGGTGAGGACGACCTGATCGCCGCGGACGTTCACGTCTCGAATCGGACAGCCCAGCGCCTCGATCCGATCGCAGGCACAGCCGCGTTGCTCGCGGTCGAAGCGGTAGACCGTTCCCGATCCGGAATCGAACACCCGGGTCGCGTCCTCGATAGCGTCGATCCCCCCGACGTCCGCTATCGGGTCCTCAGCATCACCGTCGCAAGCCTCCCCATCTCCCCTCCCGTTCGCGGGCTCAACGGTGAACTCCTCGGCCACTGCCCCTTTCCCGTCAGGGATCGTGCTCCGGGTGACGGTACCGATCGTCGCGTCCGGCTCCATGCCCTCACTGGCCGTCAGGAGCCGACAGGAGGCGGGGCCCCTGACCTGTAGCTCGGCGAAGATACTCTCACCCATGCGCGAGCGTTCTCCGTCGGGGTGCGTATAGTTGATCCCGAACGTGTTCGCTCACTCGGTCCAATGGCGTTTCCCGGCTCCATTCGGCTCCTTTGGCGAACGATCGCGAGCAGAGGGGAACGTGTTCGGCCCCATCCTTAGGAGCCGGCCGTCACAACACCGACGTACCTATGCCATCGATCAGGGGACTTCTCTCCCGAGCCACGGGCGGCTCCGATCCCGTCGGTGATCGGAGCGATCGCCCCGGAACCGACCCCCCGGAGGGTGCCGGGAGAGCCAGTAGGACCATCGAGAGCCTGTCGGATCGCGTCCGTGCGGCGAGGAGTTCCCCTACGCGCTGCCCTTCCTCTTTATCCTCGGGGCGACCGTCTGGAACTTCGTCGGCGCTGGGGTACTGGGATTTTTCCTGAACCTCCCGGTGCTCAACTACTACGAGCACGGCACCTATCTCACGCTGGCCCATTCCCACGCCGCAACGTTCGGGGCCTTTGGCCTGCTCGCGCTCGGCCTCGGGGTCTATATCCTCCGGGTGGTGACCCCCGAGGCGGCCTGGGACCCGACCTGGTTCCGGCGCTCGTTTCGGCTGTCGAACGTCGGGCTCACGGTCATGGTCGTTGGCTCCCTATTGCCGGTTGGCTTCCTCCAGCTCGAGACCGTCTACGAGGAGGGCTTCGCCGCCGGTCGGGATCTCGACTTCCACGAGCGGCCCCTCGTCCAGACGTTCTCCTGGGCACGACTGCCGGGCGACGGGTTAGTGATCTGCGGAGCGCTTTCCTTCACTGCCGCCGCGATTTCCCACCTCCGGGCGGTAGAAAGCGACGAAGCCGACTCGCGAGCGACTCCGGCCTGAGGTCGTCTCCGTCTCTCAGCAGTGTGCCCGAACAGGTTCGGGGTCGATTTCTGGGGAGCCGAACACGTGTTCCAAGCCATGGAAACGAAAGACATCGAAGAGGCGAGCGGGGCGGATCGAACGGCGAGACGGGCCGAGAGAGGAGAACCCGAGACGGAAGGGACTGAGACGACGGTCGAGGTGAGACCGACCGGGCGCGTACGCAAGGCGATCGGCGAGCCACGTCTGGAGTTCAGTTTCGAAGGGAGTACTCTCGGGGACTTCCTCGATGCCCTCTTCACCGAATACGACGTGCGGGAGCTACTCATTGCCGAGACCGAAGCCGAAGCGACGGCACACGGCTGGGCTACCCCGCCCGAGGAGCTGCCTGGCACCTGGAGTAAGAACCCCGAGGGCGAGCAGACCCGCGCGTACGCCAGAGTGACGATCAATGGCCGGTTCAACGAGAACCTGAACGGGCTCGATACGGAGCTGGAGGAGGGCGATCGGATCGGACTCCTCTATCCGTTCATGTTCTGTTGTTGATCGGTCGAGACGGAAAGCGAGGCGACACAGCGGAGCGAACCGCTCGGGGGCACGAACGTTCGGGAGTCGAACGGGAAGTATCTCAGTTCACGACCGCGGTTTCCCACTCGATACGTGCCCAGAGGCGCTCGTAGCCGTAGTACGTGAGTGTCTTGATGAGGTTCGTTGCGATACCGATGTCGAGTGCCGTTCCGAGGTCCCCGGTCATGACGAAGGCGACCGCACCCGTTACCAGGAACATGAGAACGCGATACAGCGCCGTCTTCACCACGGAACGAGTCCCCGTCTGTCGAGCACGGCGTGCGATCGTCGCCATTCTATCGGGAACACTCTCCCCGCAACCGTCGGGACATACCCACAGCATTAGGGGTCACGAAGGGAGAAGATAGCATCGTCCGGTCGGCCTCCACCGCGTCGGCGGTCGGCTCGCGACCATCGATCGGCGACCCCCGGGGAGAGGTAGCGATGAGTCCACAGTCGGGATCCCCGTGGAGCCACATCGACGACGTGAGCGGTCGCGGGGACCGATAGCCGAGGGGACTTAAGATCCCCCAATACGGTGGTCGGCGAGCTACGCGGGTCGAGCACCGACGGTTAGACGTGATCGTGATGACTGACTCGAGCTATGTCTATCGGCTGGGAGGGGGACCGAGCGACCGTGAGAAGTCGTGGGTCGAGCCTCGAGTACTCGAGACGGAGGGGACTCGATAGTGGCGCTCGAGTTCCCGCTGTGGCTCCGGCTGGCCCACGTGTTCAACCTGCTATTTACGACGCTGCTGATCAGAAGCGGGCTCGGGATCGTCGGCGCTCACCCCCGGTTCTACTGGAACGACGACGCGATCCCGGGCACCGAGTGGCTCCGGGCTGGTGACGAGACCCGATCGACCGACGTCGATCTCGAACGGATCGACGCCGATGATACCGAGGAAAGGGCCGGTCGCGACGAGGGCGTGGTGGCCGACGCCGAAGCGAGTGGGAAGGGCGTCACCGACGGCGGGCTCGGCACCGAGAGCGCCACCCCTGCCGGCGCGACCGGCAACAGTGCTGCCGGTGCCGAGACCAGTGTGAGCGCTGAGACCAGTACTGGCACCGTTACCGAGAGCGAGGCGGACACTGGCGATCTCTGGACGGCTGAGGACGAAGCCGAGCCCTACTCCCCCTGGATCGCGCTCCCGGGGCGGGATTCCCTCGGGCTGGCTCGCCACTGGCATTTTTGGGGGGCCGCGGGATGGCTGCTGACGGGGCTCATCTACGTCGTCTTGCTCTTTGGCACCGGTCAGTGGGACCGGCTCGTCCCGACCTCCTGGGGGATTTTCCCTCAGGCTTGGGACGCGTTCGTGACCTACCTCACGCTCGATATCCCGGGAGCGGCGGGCTACAACGCTCTGCAGAAGCTCTCGTATTTCGCGATGGTGTTCGTCCTCTCACCGCTGATGATCGTTACCGGCGTGCTGCAAGCGCCCGCGGTGCGGGCCCACTTCCCCGAGCGCTTCGGGCACCTCCGCCAGCGGGTGCGAAGCGTCCACTTCCTCGGGACGATCGTCTTCGTCGCCTTCATCCTCGTCCACGTGGGTCTCGTCGTCGCCCACGGGTTCGCCGAGGAGATGGCGAAAGTACTGCTGGGGAGTCCCGAGGCGTCGGAAGCGCTCGCGCTGTGGCTGACGGCTGCCTGGATCGGCGGCGTGATCGCGATCCACGCGGTCGGGAACTGGGCGTCGCTCAACCGGCCGAGAGTGACGAAGAGGATCTTAGAGGTCGGCGTCGATCCCCTGCTCAAGGCCCTCTTCCATCACCACAACGAGAGCGTCGAGACGGTCGACGCCGAGAGCGACGGGGCAGAACCCTCGGCGTTCGCCCGGGTGAACGGTAAACCGCCCCGGAATGAGGAGTACAGAGAGCACGCCGCGGAGAACTTCGCGAACTGGACGCTGGCCGTCGATGGCCTCGTCGAGAACGAACTCGAGCTCTCGATAGAAGAGCTCCAGGAGCTGCCCCGTCGATCCCAGACGACCCGGCATGACTGCATCCAGGGCTGGACCTACTTCGCCCAGTGGGGCGGCGTGCCGATCGCAGAAATCGTCGATCGGTGCGAGCCCGCCGCGGACGTGGAGTGGGTCGTCTTCCACACGCTCGACGAGAAGTGGGAGTACTCCGAAGAAGGGCCCCAAGAACCCGTCGAGAACGGTTACTACTACGAAGCGATCGCGATGGACAAAGCGACCGAGCCGGGGACGATCATCGCCGACGAGATGAACGGCGAGGAGCTGCCGATCGCCTTCGGCGCGCCCCTTCGCCTGCGAATCCGGAGCCAGTTGGGCTACAAGATGGCGAAATGGGTCACCCGGATCGAGTTCGTCGAGGACGTCGAGCACGTCGGGCAGGGCCAGGGCGGATGGCGCGACGACGTGCTCGATTACTTCCCGTCCAGTGCTGACATCTGACAATCATGTTCGATCGAGACCCACCCTTAGCGGACGACCGGTTCGAGGGGAACTCACACACCGGATTAGCGGCCGCGACCTTCGGGTTCTTCGTCGGGTTCGCCGGCGTTGCGCTCATCGGCCCCGTTTCCGCACGCTTCGAGGGGGCGATGGGACTGTCGGGGCTGCTCGTGGGGCTGCTCGTCGCCGCCCCGCAATTAGCCGGCTCGTTGCTCAGGATCCCCTTCGGCGCGTGGGTCGATCAGGGCGGGGGAAGAAACCGTTTCTCGTCCTACTGGGACTCTCGCTCGTCGGGATGGCCGGATTAGTCGGCGTTCTCCTGTTCTTCTATCCCGACGGGCTCACGATGGAACTCTATCCGGTGGTCTTTCTCTTCGCCACGCTGAGTGGCTGTGGCGTAGCGACCTTCTCGGTCGGCACCACCCAGGTGTCCTACTGGTTTCCCGAGGACAGACAGGGCTTCGCTCAGGCCGTCTACGCCGGGCTGGGTAACAGTTCGCCGGGCTTCTCGACGTTGATCCTCCCGGTGGCGCTCGTCGCGCTCGGGCTCACCGGGGCGTACCTCGTGTGGTTCGCGTTGTTGCTCGTCGGCACTATCATATACGCTTTCACCGCCTCGGACGCGTACTACTTCCAGTTGCGAGAGGAGGGTACCTCACAGGAGCCGGCCCGGGAGCAAGCCGGGGAGCTGGGCCAGGAGGTCTTCCCGTCAGGAAACACCATCGAGGGGTTCAAGAGCGCGGCCACGACCGGGTCGACGTGGCTCCTCGTGGCGCTGTATTTCACGTCCTTCGGGGGCTTTCTCGCGCTGACGACCTGGCTGCCGACCTACTGGTCGGCGTTTCACGGGCTCGACGTCCGTACCGCGGGCGTAGTGACAGCCGTTGCGTTCGTGTTGCTCGCGACGTTCATCAGGATCCCCGGTGGATCGGTGAGCGATCGGATCGGCGGCGAGACGACTGCATTAGTGAGTTTCGCCGTCATCCTGGGCGGCGCGGGACTCGTCGTTCTCGCGAACGGGTTCGTACTCGCGTTGGTCGCGACGATACTGCTCGCCGCCGGCATGGGCGTAGCGAACGCCGCCGTCTTCGGGATGGTGCCCGAGTACGTCTCCGATGCGGTTGGCAGCGTGTCGGGTTTGATCGGCGGATTGGGCGCGTTCGGCGGCTTCGTCGTGCCGCCGGTTCTCGGCGCGTTCGTCGGGCGGTTCGGCGCGGAAGGGTACGCCTACGGGTTCGTGATCTATGTCGTGCTCGCGGCGATATCGATCGCGGCGACGCTGGGACTGGCGAGACAGAACGGTCGAACCGTACTAGCAAACATCTCGCCATCGAGCTAAGAAGGAGGCTCGACCCCCAAGCGTGCTCCCGGAGCGACTGATCGCCCAGCCGTACACGGTTACCGATCGAGGATGACGGAGCGTCCAACTATGACCAGACGACTGCTGGTACCCCTGACCGACTCCGAGCACGCCTGGCCCGCGCTCGAGCATGCACTGGAGTTCTTTCCGGACGCTACTATCACGGTACTCACCGTGGTCGATCCCGCGGGCGCGGGCTACGGCCAACGCTCCGAGGAGGGAAAGGACGGCACGCCGACCAGCGCCGACGCCGGGGTCGACCGCCTGTTCGAGGAGGCTATCGACCGAGCCGAGGAGCAAGGAGTGACGATCGAGACGACGGTAGCGGAAGGCCGGCCCGCAAGGACGATCGTCGAGGTCGCCGAGCGAGCAGCCGTCGATCAGATCGTCGTCGGCATTCAGGACCATTCGGGCATCTCACGGGTACTCCTGGGTAGCGTCGCCGAGACGGTCGCCAAGCGATCCCCTGTCTCGGTTACGATCGTCAAGTGAGCCACGCGAGCAACGAACCGGCACGTCCCTCGAAACCCCGCCGGTCGAGAGCCAACGGGTGGTATCAGCGTCGTTTTAGGGCCGAGTGCCCAGACCGATAGCATGGACGAGCGGATCGAGACGAGCCTCCATACGGGCTTGCTCATCGCCGTCGTCGGGTCGTTAGCGTGGGCGACCGGCTTGCCGATGGTGTTCCCGAGCCTCGGTCCCTCCGCGTTCGTCCTCGCGCTGTTTCCCGACGGCGAGGCCAGCAACCCGCGCCGAGTGCTCGGGGCACACGCGATCGGCGTTGTCGCCGGCTTACTCGCGTATCAGGCCTTCGCGTCGGGGTTGGTCGTCACGAGATCGGTACCGCCGTTCTCCGCGACGAGTCTGCTGCTCGCAGCCAGCGGCGTCGTCTCGATCGTGCTCACCGTCGCTGGCATGCTTTCGTTCGACTGCTCCCATCCGCCGGCGTGTGCGACGACGCTGATCGTCGCGCTGGGACTTCTCTCGACCGTAACCGGCGGCGCGGTGATCGTCGCCTCCGTCGCCGTGTTGCTCGCCGCACAGGCGCTCTTCCTGTCCTCTATCGGCCGATCGGCCGCGTTGGGAACGAGCGGGAGCGACGAGAACCGCTTATGAGCGGCGAGGAGCGGTCGTGAGCGGCGATCAAGCCGGTATCCACGTCTCGGCGCTCAGGACCTCTCGGTCCGGGCCTGGAAGTCGACGTTCTGGTCCTCACCCGCATCCTGGTGTGGCCGTACTGGAGGAGGCCGACGAAGAACACACCGCCGATAACGTTCCCGGCTGTAGTCCAGAAGACGAAGTAACCGAGATCGGCCACGCTGACACCGCGACCGGCAAACAGTCCGATGAGCACCTCGGTCGTGCCGAGAATGGAGTGATGGAACGGACCGAAGCCGATCATCGCCGTGATCAACAGCACCAACACGATCCGACTCACTGTATCGCGGCTGGCGGCCAGTAACCACGTCGCCAATCCCATGAGCCATCCGGCAATGGTGCCACTGAGCAGCACGGTCCACCACGGGACGGTAAGCAGGGGTTCGGCGAGCGTGCTGAACGTTCTCGGGCCGACCGACGATAGCGGCCCCGCGACGGTGGCGACGAGGCCCGCGAAGACGACACACCCGAGCAGGTTCGAGGTGTAGATGAGCGTCCAGACCCGCCCGAGACCGCCGAGGGAAGCGCGACCGTCGAGTACCGGGAGAATCGCCATCGTAGTATGTACTGTAAAGAGTTCCGACTGGCCGATCATAACGAACAGAAACGGCAGTGCCGAGACCATAGCGAGTGCGGTCTGTTTGATCAGGTCCGACTCGAACCCGCCGGAGAGCCTTAAGGTCGCGATCATGAACAGCGCGCCGAAACTCAGATTGAGGCCGGCTGCGAACCCGGAGAGGACCATGCCTTCCCAGGGCCGACTCATCTCCTTGAGAGCGTCCTCTAACGTCCGCTCGAGGATTTCCTCGGAGTCCAGCGTCGCCCCGGAGTGCTCCTCGGGATCACTCATACCGCGGTCGATAGGGCTCCATTACGCTCTACACGAAACCGTTCCGGATTAGCAGCTTCGGCTTGCATGTGTGGCGTAATTATCCATTCGGCGGCGTTCGGTCGTGTTGAGGTGTTTTCTACGGCCCCCTCCCCCATCGGTGACAACAGAGACTGATGTCGTCCTCCTCTCGTCGAGCGCCGTGGCCCCAGTTCCCACCTCGTAGTTTTCCATGATCACCCTTCGAAGGGCTTTCCTGGCGTGGTTCCTCGAGCGGGAGGAGTTCCCGATCCCGACGGTCGAAACCCTCGCCAGTTTCGTCGGTGATCGCTCCGATCGACGTCTCGCGGGCGATTCGGGACACGGGGGTGATCTACCGGCTAAGGGTTCGGAGCGACCGAAACGCGCCACAGTTATGTAAACTCGCTGCCGAACACGGGTTCGATGACCAGAGCCCGGCTCTCGATTACCGTGCCCGAGGAAACCTGGGTGGGAGCCGTATCGAGGACCTACCCCGAGACGGGTATGACAGTGCTTGCGGCCATGCCGACCGGCGAGACGGGCAGTGCCCTGATCCGGGTCGCGGGCGACACGGGAGGCGTCCGGGACGCGATGGCACACCACGAGGGTATCACGTCTCTCGCAGTACTCCGGACGAACGAGGACGAAGCATTGGTCCAGTTCGACACGACCGAGCCGCTGATTCTGTTCTCCGCGCAGGAGGCCGGCCTGCCGATCGAACCGCCAGTGTGGATCGAAGACGGCGAGGCGACGCTCGAACTCACCGCGCCCCGCAACCGGCTCTCGGCACTGGGGGAGGCCCTAGAGGAGTTCGGCCTACACTATACGGTCGAGCACATCTCCGAGGACGTCGATCCCGAGACGCTGCTCACCGACCGCCAGCGTCGCGTCCTGAGGACTGCCGTCGATCGAGGCTACTACGATACGCCCCGGGAGTGTACGCTTACCGAGCTGGCGACCGAACTGGACGTCGCGAAGTCGACACTGAGCGAGGTGTTGCATCGCGCTGAAGGGAGGGTTCTAAAACAGGTCGTGGCCTCGTCGACGGACCCCCCGACGCTCGACACCGGCATCGGATCAACGTCCGGACCTCGGTAAGGAGGGAAAGTGCCAGTCGATCAGGGGATCCGTAGAGTGCTCGACGACCGGGGTTCCGCTACCGCTTCGCGGTCACGTCGCCGCCGGACCGCCTGAGAGAGGTCGAGAAGAGGAAGGGACTCACGGTTCGACGGTGAGCCCGGTTCGGACCGCGGTACGGACGATGTCGTGTTCCTCGTTCGATCGGCGCTCGAACTCCTCGGGAGTGAGAGGAACGATGTCCGGGACCGGAAGCTCCTCGCGGGGCCACTTGAGCAACAGCGGGATCGGACGCGCGTATCGATCCGTTTCGTCGGCCCAGTCCGGACTGACAACGACGACGTCGAGGTCGCTCGTCTCGTCGTCGTCCTCGCGAGTGTACGACCCGAAGACGACGATTCGCTCGATCGCGAGAGCGTGTCTCGCGGCGATGTCATCGATAGCCTCGCACGCTCGTCGGATCACTCGATCGTTCATTCCTCGAATCACTCATCTTCGTTCATCGTTTCGCGCTTCCCCCGATGATTCCGCGCCGCTACCTGGCCGCCTCGATGCCCTCCAGCGCCCCGGGATTCTCGATCGAATCCAGATCACCGAGGTCCTCGCCCTGGTAGGTCGCGGAGATCACCCGGCGGACGATCTTCCCGCTTTGGGTCTTCGGGAACTCATCGACGAACAGCACCTCCCGGGGACGGAAGGGCTTGCCGAGTTCCGCGCCGACTTGCTCTCGAAGGTTCTCTCGTAAGGCGTCGGCGGGCTCTTCGTCGTCCTCCAAGACGACGTAGGTCACCACTGCCGTACCAGTAGTGTCGTCGGGCACGCCGACCGCGGCGGCCTGGTTCACCGCCTCGTGTTCGATGAGCGCCCCCTCGACTTCGGCGGGCCCGACCTTTCGACCGGCGACGTTGAGGGTGTCGTCCGCCCGGCCATGCAGGAACCAGAAGCCGTCCTCGTCCTTCTGAGCCCAGTCGCCGTGATCCCACATCGGCGGCTCGGTGAACGTCGACCAGTACTCCTCGAGATAGCGCTCGTCGCCCGACCAGAGCGACTTGCTCATCGAGGGACAGGAATCCCGACAGACCAGAAATCCCCGTTCGCCTTCGTCGGCGACGCTATTGCCCGCCGAATCGACGATGTCGA
This sequence comes from Halobacteriales archaeon QS_3_64_16, assembly GCA_003021705.1. GTDB lineage: Archaea > Halobacteriota > Halobacteria > Halobacteriales > Halococcaceae > PXQR01. The sequence continues at coordinate 3,435 of PXRJ01000009.1, read as the reverse complement.
CGGCCATCCCGAGTCCGGGACCACCGAGCGTGCAGGGCTTGAGCGATTGGATCGGCATCGGCATCAGGAAACAGCCACAGATCTCTGTACCCCCCGAGATGTTCATAATGGGCGCTTCGCCTCCGCCGACCTGCTCGTAGAACCAGAGCCAGGATTCGGGATCCCAGGGCTCGCCGGTCGACCCCAACAGACGGAGACTGGACAGATCGTGGCCGGAAACCCAGTCGTCGCCCTGTTTGCGGAGCGCGCGGATCGCCGTCGGCGAGATGCCGAACATGGTTATATCGTGGCGGTCGATCATCTCCCAGAAGCGATCGGGATTCGGTTCGTCGGGTGCGCCCTCGTACATCATCACCATGCCCCCGAAGGCGTGATTGCCGATCAGGCTCCAGGGCCCCATCATCCACCCGATATCCGACACCCAGAAGAACCGATCCTCGGGCTGGTGGTCGAACCCGAAGTAGACTTCCTTCGCACACTGGGTCAGAACGCCCGCGTGGGTGTGGACGATTCCTTTGGGCTCGCCGGTCGTCCCCGAGGAGTAGAGCAACATCGACTCGGCGCTCGAGTCGAGTTCTTTGGTTTCGAACTCCGGGCTCGCCGTTTCGATCGCCTCGGCCCAGGTCGCGTCGTTCTCGCCCATCGGCATCTCGGTTGCCTCGCCATCGAAGCGCTCGTAGACGATCGTGTGCTCGACGTGGCCGGCTTGCTCGATCGCGTCGTCAGCGGCTTCCTTCAGCCGGACCTCACTCCCCGCCGGTAGAACCCATCGCCGGTAAACAGAACTGTGGGTTCGGCGTCGGCGATTCTCGTGGCGGTGGCGTCGACGCCGAAGCCCGAGAATATGGGTACTGCGATCGCGCCGACCTTGAAACAGCCATAGAGAATCGAGATCACCTCCGGGACCATCGCCATATAGAGACCAACAGTATCACCCGCCTCGATACCCCGTTCTTCGAGGGCGTTCGCGACCCGGTTGGCCTGGCGGTAGAGGTCCTCGTAGGTGAGTTCTCTCACTTCGCCCGGTTCGCCCTCCCAGATGCAAGCGATCTCGTCTCGGGTCTCCTCGTCGGTAGCGTGGCGATCGAGCGTGTTGTGTGCGATATTGAGTTTCCCGCCGGGATACCACTCTGCGAACTGCGGGCCATCGCTATCGTCCCGCACCGCCTCGTACTCCTCGTAGAACTCCAGATCGAGGTATTCGGGCATCGTATTCCAGAACCAGTCGATACCCGACTGCTCGACGCCCTCGACGTCGCCGGTCGTGCGGGCGATCAGTTCCTCGTAGTCGTCTATCCCATACTCGTCCATGAAGGCCTTGACGTTCGTCGACTCGACGAACTCCTGCGAGGGTTCGTGGACAGCCTCGTCGAACTCGCCTAGCGATTCCATGATAGGCCGTGGTACTCCGCCGATCTCAAAGTATCTTCCCCCGTGAACGGCGAGTGACCGCTCGCGAGCACGAGCGCCCCCTCACTCCGCCGTTTCCTCCTCGGCAGTGGGAACGAGCCTCACGACGAACGTCTCGCCCAGCAAGAGGAGGTCGTACGCTACCGTCGCCTGAAACCCTAACAGCAGAAAGCCCGCTGCCTCGGGCAAGGAAGTGTAGGTGCGGACCGCTACGATCGGCAGGTACGCTACCAGCAGATTGCCGCCGGTCGCGAGAAGGTGGATCGTGGACGCGACGAGCAGTTGGCTGGTCCCGCTCGGGTCCTGCTGGGCGAACAGGCGGCCGAACGCGAGAAGCGCGAGCACACCGAATCCGAGGAGACCGCCGCCGATATACGAGAAGATCCGGACGATAGTGGGCGTCGAGTACTGATCGATGAGTATCGCCCCTGCCCCCCAAGATGCTAAGCGCACAACCGTACGCCACCGACTCGGTCCTCAGGTTCGCTGCGAGCCGTTCCCTCCAGTCCACAGAGTGAGCGAACGTCCTGAGAGGAAATCGCTTCAGATTTCACTGTCGAGTCGAGTTGCCCCGGAGACCGGGACCGAAAGCGGTCGATCGGCGACTCGCCGCCACGGAAAGCGGCCGATCGAGCCGACGAGTGGCGGGGATCGATAAGGTCGCTCGACCTCCCGGTACCGCTCACCGTGTAGGCGCTGGACGGCATGAGTACCCAGCCGTTCATACCGGCTTTATCGCTCAACCTGGCAGGTTATACTCCAGTGGGCTTTCCTCGCGGTAACGATGAGTGATCTGAACGTCGCCCTCTCGGTAATCGGGGGCTTGATTTCGGGTTGAGCCTCGTTGTCGGTCTGCTTAAGAGTAAATCCTACCTCCCCACACAGCCTCTCATAGCCGTACTGGTCGGTGTGCTGATCCGGGCCCACAGTCCTCGACGTGCTCCGGGTCGCGAACTGGGGGGATCCGATGACGATCTTAGAACAGGTAGCTCGACTGACGATCACCTTCTCGGTTCTGGGAGCTGCACTACGGATTCCGAGGACGTATTTCAGCGATCAGATCAAAGCAATGGGAACGCTTCTCGGTCCCGGGCAGGTGATCATGGCCAGCGTTAGCGGGCTGCTTGCGTGTTTCCTGTTGGGAGTCCCGTTCTGGGTTGCGATGCTCGTCGGGGCGATCCTCACGCCGACCGATCCGGTACTCGCGAGTACCATCGTCACCGGCGAGAGGGCCAAAGACAACATCCCGGGACGCATCAGACACATGCTCTCGGCCGAGTCGGGGGCCAACGACGGCGGTGCATACCCCTTGGTCTTTCTCTCGATTTTCATGATCGAGTAGCCCTTCGGGGAGGCGTTGAGCCAGTGGGTGCTCCAGTCGCTTCTCTGGGACGTGTCGTTCGCGGTGGCGATCGGCACCGCGCTCGGAGCCATTACAGGAAAATCCAGGAGTGGTCGCTCGATCACGACTACATCTCGATCGAACCTGGCGGACCGATCCCCGACGAGAAGTCCCGCGAGTGGGCGCTTGATACGTTCGTCGAGAGCCTCCGCGAGGTGCTCCCGGTCGCCGAGGAGGTAGGCGTGGATCTTCACGTCGAACCCGAACCCGACCTCCTGATCGAGACCGCCGCCGAGTTCCAGGCGTTCGCCGACCGGGTCGACCATCCCCGGATCCGGTGTAACTTCGACGCCGGCCACCTGTTCTGTGTGGACGAGGACCCCGTCAAGGCCTTCGGCGCGCTCGAACCGTTCGTGGATCACGTCCACCTCGAAGACATTCCCGAAGACCGGAGTCACGAGCACACCCAGCTCGGCGACGGCGCAATGCCCATCAACGAATTCCTCGGCGCGCTCGACGACCGGAACTACGAGGGGTTCGTCACGGTCGAGCTCTACCCCTACGAGGAGACCGCGGCCGCAACCGCCCGCGACGCGATGACCTACCTCGAAGACGGCGGGTGGGTCTGAGAGGGTGACCGCCGGCGAGTCGAGTCCGCGGGGGCGAGTCGCGGACTATGCGAC
>PXRJ01000008.1 GCA_003021705.1 Halobacteriales archaeon QS_3_64_16 | reverse complement strand
GGAGTACGCCGGCAGCGAGGACTACGATACCTTACTCTTCGGTGCTCCACACACGCTCCGGGGACTGACGAGCAGCGGCGACCCCGAACGCATGGACTTCGAAGCGACGCTCGCCGAACACGACCTGTCCTGGGAGGGGGTAGTCGACGTCGGGATCCTCTGTGGCACCGATTTCAACGAGGGAGTTTCTGGTATCGGGCCGAAGACAGCGGTGGAACTCGTACAGGAACACGGCGACCTCTGGGGCGTGCTCGAAGCCGAGGACGCCTACGTCGAGAACGCCGACCTCGTACGGGGACTGTTCCTCGATCCCGACGTCAGGGACGTCGAAAGCGACGGCCTCGATACCGATACCGACCCCGATATCGCGGCCGCACGAACCTACGTGATCGAGAAGTGGGAGGTCCCCGAGGAAGAGGTCGCCCGCGGGTTCGAGCGGATCGAGGAGTCCGTGACTCAGACCGGGCTCGATCGCTGGACCTGACTCGTGAAACCGTTTTTAGCCTCGGCGTTCTACGCGGCCACATGAACACCGAAGACGTCGAAAAACTCATCGCGTCCGAACTCGCCGAGGCCCAGGTGACGGTCGCCCAGCCCCGCGGGGTCGACGACGAGGACCACCTCGCCGCGACGGTCGTCTCCCCCGAGTTCGAGGGCCAGTCGCTCGTTGCCCAACACCAGCTCGTCTATGACGCGCTCGGCGAGCACATGACGACCGACATCCACGCGCTCGAACTGAAGACCTACACCCCCGAGGAAGCCGCCGACCGAGCCTGATCGGCCACGATCCCCGACCGACGGGCGAAAACGGGCGCTCCCGGGAAGACGAGAAGGGCTTCGTCGAGCTCGACACCATCCAGCCGCGATTCCTCAAGCGATAGTTTGAGGGCCTCGGCCCGTGGGTATCGCGCATGGCTGCGAACGAACTCGAGGGCAAGACTGCACTGATCACCGGCGCTTCTTCCGGTATCGGCGAGGCGAGCGCGGGCGCACTGGCCGAGAAGGGCGCGAACGTCGTACTCGCCGCGCGTCGGAAGGGAGAGCTAGACGACATCGCCCAGGCTATCGAATCGGAGTACGACCGAGAAGCGTTGATCGTCCCGACGGACGTCGCAGAGGAAGGGGAGGTCGAGAGCCTGGTCGAGGAGACCGTCGAGCGCTTCGGTGGGCTCGACGTCGTGCTCGCGAACGCCGGGATGGGTACCACGGAGCCGGTCGCGGAGATGCCCACCGAGAGCTATCGAACCATGATCGGCGTCAACGTCGACGGCGCTTTCTTCACCGCGCGGGCGGCGATCCCCCATCTGAAGGAATCGGTCGGCAATCTGATCTTCATGGGCAGTTTCGCCGGGCAGTACCCTCGACCGAACGCGGCGGTCTACGCTGCGACCAAGTGGTGGGTTCGTGGCTTCGCCCACAGCCTCGAGGGTTCGATCGGCGAAGAGGACGTCGCGGTCACCGTCATCAACCCGACGGAAGTCACCACCGAGTTCGGCTCCGAGGGCGGGACCAGCATGGAGGAACGCTTCGAGAAGGGCGAGGTGACCAGTCCCAAGGAGATCGCCGACGCTGTGGCTTTCGCCGCGAGCCAGCGCCCGCCGAACACGACCAGCGAGATCGATCTGTATCGACGAGACAAGTTCGAGCACTTCTGAAGCACTGGCGTTCTCCCGGCCTTCTTCGGCTATCGAGCCCATCGAACTACGGCAATATTGCTCGGGGTTGGCTATCGAGCTGCCGTGGTCCTCTTGTCCTCGGCGACGATACTCCCGGCATGGCACGACTCGTTTCCCACGACGATCGCTCGCCGCTCGGGATAGACGCCGCGGACATCGACGAGGAAAAGGGCGATATCGCGATCTGTCGCTGCGGGCTTGCCGACTCCTACCCTTTCTGTGATGGCTCGCACCGAGCGGCCCGCGACGAGGAACCTGACGAGGAAGTGCTCTATCGCTATGAGGAAAACGACTACGACGATAGCGGTGGCAGTGGTGAGGGGACCGATGCCGGTGCCGAGGAGGACGCCGATAGCCGCTCGCGGCGCGTCGTCGAACGGATCGTCTACGCCGAGGAGTGAGTCGCATCGACTGTCCGCGGTCGCCATTCGTATCGGTTCGATGCAACATTCGTTTTCTACCGGGGTAACGACGACGAAGGCACAAGCCGTTTCGGAATGCCAGCCGTAGTTCCGCCTAGTGACTGATTCACCGGATGCCGATCGCGAACCTGCGGACGACGCTGCTGCCGACGACACCGATACCGGCAACACGGGCGATACCGCTAGGGACGACACTGAGGACACGACCATCGAAACCGACGACGGGGATCCGGTCGGAATCGAGGACTTCTACGACGCGCTCGAGGACCTCGGCCGACCGCTAACCACCGCGAGCGGCCTCGCCCGCGCGCTTTCGATTACCCAAGAAGAGGCCAGCCGAGTCCTCGGAACGCTCGCCGAGGAGGGGAGCGTCGAGCGCGCGGCCGTCGATCGCGATCCGGTCGTCTGGTACCCGACCGACTGGACCCGGGCCGTCGATCGCGAGCGCGTGGTCCTCTTCCCCGACCGCCGGGAGATAGTCGTCGATAGACCAACGCAGTTCACCCGCGCTCGCCTCTCGACCTTTGCTCACCTCGTTACCACGACCGGTTTCGAGAGCTACCTGTACGAACTCCGCCGCGAGGACGTCTGGCACGCGCCCTACGATACCCTAGAAGCGCTGCTCGATACCGTTCGTAGCGTCCTCCGAAAGCGATCGGAGCCCCTCGAGGAGTGGATCACCACCCAGTGGACGCGCGCGAACCAGTTCGTCTTGCGGACTCACCCCGAAGGCTATACCGTCCTCGAAGCGAAGAGCGCCGACCTCATGGGCAACGTCGCCCGCCAGAAACTCACGGAGGGACAATTGCGCGCGACGCTTTCGGACACCGAGAGTTGGGCCGCCGAGGAAGCCACCGCCGGGATCAAACGCAGCTTGTACGAAGCGGGCTATCCCGTCCGAGACGAACGCGATCTCGAGGAGGGAGAGCCGCTTGCGATCGCGCTCGACGTTTCCCTCAGAGAGTACCAGGCTCACTGGGTCCGGGAGTTCGCCGAAAAGAAAGCTGGGGTGTTCGTCGGCCCGCCGGGCAGCGGCAAGACGATCGCCGCCCTGGGCGTGCTCGCCGATATCGAGGGCGAGTCCTTGATGCTGGTTCCGAGCCGCGAACTCGCCGCCCAGTGGCACGAGCAGATCCTGACCCACACCTCGCTGTCGCCGGAGCAAGTGGGGGAGTACCACGGCGGCGAGAAAGAGGTCCGGCCGGTGACGATCGCGACCTACCAGACCGCCGGCATGGATCGTCACCGCCAGCTGTTCGATCAGCGTCGGTGGGGGTTGATCGTGTATGACGAATGCCAACACATACCAAGTTCGATCTATCGTCGGAGCGCGGATCTCCAGGCGCGCCACCGCTTGGGCCTGTCGGCGACCCCGATCCGCGAGGACGAGATGGAAGAGGAGATCTACACGCTGATCGGCCCGCCGATCGGCGCGGACTGGGAGTCACTTTTCGAAGCGGGTTTCGTCGCCGAGCCCGAGGTCGAGATCCGCTACGTGCCCTGGGACTCGCCCACGGCTCGCAACGAACACGCGAGCGCCGCGGCCGGTCACGAGAAGCGAAAGCTCGCCGCCATGAACCCCGCCAAACTCGACGACGTCCGCGGGCTCAGAACGGGCCATCCCGACGCGAAGGCACTGGTCTTCTGTGAGTACATAGATCACGGCGAGGCGCTGGCCGAGGCGCTCGACGCGCCCTTCGTGAGCGGCGGTACTGCTCATCACCGCCGCCGAGCACTGTTCGAGGAGTTCCGGGACGGGAAGCGAAATACCCTCGTGATCTCGCGAGTCGGCGACGAGGGCATCGACCTGCCGAACGCCGAGTTGGCGATCGTCGCCTCCGGGCTCGGGGGCTCCCGGCGCCAGGGCACCCAGCGGGCCGGTCGGACGATGCGACCCGCCGGCACGGCGACGATGTACGTGCTCGCGACCCGGGGCACAACCGAAGAGGAGTTCGCTCAACGGCAGATGCATCACCTCTCGGCGAAGGGTGTGCGGGTGCGGGAGCGAAACGTCGAGGGCGAACGGTCGACCGGGTTCGAGTAAGCGAGTAACGGTCGCGCCGAGCGATCCAGCCCCAACCTACTTATTTGATCTGTTGAACCTGGTTGTCGAGATCCTCGTAGGAGCCGGTCTCAGTGATCTGCTTTACGTTTCCGGCGACGATGTCCGCGAGCCGATGGTAGTACTCGGGAGTGTGGCCCGCGTTGTGGGGAGTGAGCAAGACGTTGTCCATGTGCCAGAGCGCGTGATCCTGGGGGAGGGGTTCGGGGTCGGTCACATCGAGTGCCGCGCCGTCGATCTGATTCCGCTGGAGCGCCGAGACGAGTGAATCGGTGTCGATCAGTGGACCCCGGCCGACATTGGTAACGATCGCTTCGGGAGGCAGGGTCACGAACTCCTCGCTACCCAGTAGTCCCTCGGTGGTGTCGGTAAGCGGCGTCGCGAGCACCAAGTACTCGGTGCGGGCGAGTGCGTCGTGGAACTCGGCCTCACCGAACCCACAGACCTCGTCGGTCGGCCCGCCCTTCTCGGGGCTATACCGCATCCCGATCGTCTCGACATCGAAGGACTCCAGACGATCGACGATCGCCTCCCCGATCGCGCCGAGGCCGACGACCGTGACGGTACTGCCTGTGAGTTCACGCGCCTGAAAGTGACGCCACTCGTGGCGCTCCTTTCTCGTCCGTGCTTCCCCGAACCCGCGGACGAAATGGAGGATCGCGCCGAGAGCGTACTCGGCCATGTTCGGGCCGTGTACCCCCGAGGCGTTCGTCACCGCGACGTCCCCTTCGGCGAGCGACTCTATGGGGAGGTGCCCGACGCCCGCCGCCGCACAGGCGAACAATCGGAGAGCACCGGTATCCTCGAGCAGTCGCTCCTCGAAGCGAACGCCGGTCGCGATCGGCGTGTTCCCGACTAGTTCGCGTTCTTCCTCGGGAGTGCGTGCGTGTGCGATCTCGAAGTCCGGCAGGCGCTCGCGGAGCGCGTTCGCATAGACTCCGATCGGGGTCCCGTGCATGTCCTCCCTGAGCACGACGACGTCCGCCCCGTCCTCGCCGAGGTCGCTCATCGCCGGCCTCCGGGTCCGCACGGTCCACAGGCGTCGCAGTCCTCTCTAGTCTTAGCCAGTTTCTCGCTGTACATGTACGCCCGCCCGTCGCCGACAGGGTAGTAGTTTGGGGATCGAGAGACCTCGATCCCTCATTCCCGGAGGATGACTTATGTAGCCGTCGTGAGTCCATCCTGGTATGGCTACGAACCCAACCACCGAATTCGGCGTGACGAACTGTCCGCTGATCACTCCCTTCGAGGACACAGGAGAAAACGGCGACAGAAGGGAGAACAGCATCGACACCGACGCGCTCGCCGGGCTCGTCGAGGCGCTCCTCGATCGCGGGCTCGATGGGCTCGTGCCCTGCGGGACGACCGGCGAGTTCGCGAGCCTCACCGAGGAGGAGTACCGCACCGTTATCGAGACGACCGCTGACGCGGCGAGCGATCGAGCCCCCGTGATGGCCGGTGTGGCGACGACCACAGTAGAGACCACCCTCGATCGACTGGCAGTGGCCGCCGAGAGCGGCGCGGACGCCGGCCTGGTGACACTGCCCTACTTCCACGGTGCGAACGCCCCCGAAGGCGAGACGCGTTTCTTCCGGGCGATCGCCGCCGAGACCCCACTGCCGGTCTACCTCTACAACATTCCGAGCTGTGTCGGACGCGAGATCCCCCTCGAAACGATCGCCGCCGTCGCCGAGGAGGAGCCGATCGTGGGCTGTAAGGATTCCTCGGGGGATTTCGAGTACTTCCTGGAGATCGATCGCCACACACCCGCGGAGTTCGCTTTGTGCCAGGGGTACGACAGCTATTTCGTGCCTGGCCTCGCCGCCGGTTCGGCCGGCGGGATCAACGCGTTGACGAACGCGATCCCCGAATCGTTCGTCGCTGCAAGCGAGGCCGCCCGCGCCGACGAGTACGAGCGTGCCCGCGAGATCCAGGCCACCGAGATCGCGCCGCTATTCCAGCTCTGTCTTGCCCACGGGTTCGCGCCCGCCTCGAAGGTCGCCGCCGCCGCCCGCGGGTTCCTCGCTGAGACGA
>PXRJ01000007.1:32448-138982 GCA_003021705.1 Halobacteriales archaeon QS_3_64_16 | reverse complement strand
GTCGAGCGCGCGAACGTCTGTGGGTCGGAACTCCACATCTGGCGCGGGCACCATCCCGAGGTCAAGGAGGGCGTGCTCGGCCACGAGGTGCTCTGTCGAGCCGTCGAATTGGGTGAGGGTGTCGAGACCGACTACGCGGGCGAACCGATTTCGGAGGGCGATCTCCTCGCGCCGGTCTACTACCTCACCTGCCGGACCTGTTCGTCCTGTCTCGTCGGCGACTTCCACCTCTGTCAGAACGCCTATCGCTACTGGTCGAAATCCCCCGAGGAATCGCCTCATTTCCACGGCACCTTTGCGACCCACTATTATATTCACCCGGATCAGTACTTCTACAAGGTGCCCGAGGGCCTCGATCCAGGCATCGCGGCGGGGGCGAACTGCGCGCTCTCCCAGGTCATGTTCGGGCTCGATCAGACGGGTATCGAGTACGGCGATACGGTCGTCGTCCAGGGCGCGGGCGGGCTCGGGCTCAATTCGCTTGCGGTCGCGAACGAGCGGGGCGCGGAGACGATCGTCATCGAGGGTGTCGACGGACGGATCGAACGGGCGAAACAGTTCGGCGCGGATCACGTGATCGACTTCCGGGAGTTCGAGACGAGCGAGGCCCGGGCCGAGCACGTGCGCGAACTGACTGACGGGACGGGTGCGGACGTCGGCGTCGAGGTCGCGGGCGTGCCCGAGGCCTTCGCCGAAGGGATTTCCTTGCTTCGTGACGGCGGCCGATACCTGGAGATGGGCAACGTCAGCCCCGGCCAAACCACTGATTTCGACCCCGGGGCACTTACTCGGAAGTCAATCGACATCACCTCAGCAGTGCGATACAACCCCTGGTATCTGCATCGCGCGCTCGAGTTCCTCGATACGAACTCGGAGAAGTACCCCTACGACGAGCTGATCGACGCCGAGTTCGCCTTGAAGGACGTGGAGGAAGCCCTCGCGAAATCCGATAGTCGGGAAGTGACCCGTGCGACGCTGCTGCCGAACGCATGACCGACCTCCCGACGCTCGCTCGTCGTGTCTCCGCGGGACTAACGTATCTCGAACGTTCCGGGTAGCCTCGAAGCGCGAACCTATATGTCCCCTCGAAATGACACGCGCTAGCGCACATGAGCCATAGCGATCCCAGGGGTTCAGACGACCCAGGTGGGTCGGGAGCGGTCGCCGAGTACGACTCGTTCGTCGACGGCGAGTTCCACGAGGCCGAAAGCGGCGAGCGCATCGAGGTCGTCTACCCCTACGACGGCGAGGTGTGGGCGAGCGTCCCTCGCGGGAAGGAATCCGATATCGACCGGGCGGTCGCCGCGGCCCGCCGGACCTTCGAGAGCGACGAGTGGAGCGGGCTGTCCGCGAGCGACCGGCGGGAGCTACTCTACGACATCGCCGCCGTCGCCGACGAGCACAGCGAGGAACTCGGTCGGCTCGAAACCCGCCAAAATGGCAAGCTCCTCCGGGAGATGGAGCCCAAGTCGAGAGCATCGGTGAGTGGTATCGGTACTACGGCCGGCTCTGTGAGGACCTCGCGGAGGGACGGACGGCACCCGTCGAGAACAAGGACGGCGGGATGTTCAACTACGTCCGGAAGGAGCCCTACGGCGTGGTCGGTGCGATCACGCCCTGGAACTCCCCGCTCATGCTTACCGCCTGGAAGCTCGCCCCGGCGCTCGCGGCGGGGAACACGGTCATTCAAAAACCGAGCGAGGAGACGACCGTCAGCGCGCTGCGCTTCGCCGAACTAGTGTACCAACGCACCGACCTGCCGGCGGGCGCTTACAATGTCGTCCCGGGCTACGGCGAGGAGGCCGGCGCGGCACTCACCGCCCACGCCGACGTCGATAAGCTCACCTTCACCGGTTCGTCGGCCGTGGGCCGGGAGGTCGCCGCCAACGCCGGCGAGAACCTCGCGGCCGTCTCGCTCGAGCTCGGCGGGAAGAGCCCCACGATCGTCTTCCCGGACGCGAACCTCGACAACGCTGTCAACGGCGTGATGAAAGGCATCTTCGCTGCGACCGGCCAGACCTGTCTCGCCGGCTCGCGGGTGCTCGTCCACGAGGACGTCAGAGAGGAATTCATCGATAGGCTCACCGATCGGGCCGGCGAGATTTCCCTCGGCGATCCCTTGGAGCCCGACACCGAGATGGGACCGGTCGCCTTCCGCAATCAGTGGGAGAAGGTGCGCGAGTACGTCGATATCGGCACGCAGGAAGGCGCGACACTGGCCTTCGGCGGCGAGCAGCCCGGCGACCTCCCCGGGGAGTGTTTCATCCAGCCCACAGTGCTGGTAGACGTCGAGAGCGGCATGCAAGTGGCTCAAGAAGAGATCTTCGGCCCGGTCGCGAGCGTCATGGGCTTCGCGGACGAATCCGAGGCCCTCGAACTCGCGAACGACGTCGACTACGGGCTTGCCGCGGGCGTCTGGACGGAAAACACCCGCCGCGCCCAGCGGCTGGCCGAGGGCATCGAGGCCGGTACCGTCTGGATCAACGAGTACCGGATGGTTGCGCCCCAGTCACCCTTCGGCGGGTTCAAAGATAGTGGACTCGGCCGCGAGAACGGCCCCGAGGGCCTAGAGGAGTACTGCCAGACCAAGAGCATCTGGATCGACCAGACCGGGGAAGTCGGCGATCCATTCGCGCTCGATACCGGGTAACCTCACTATCACGAGGTCCACCGTCTCGATGGACTATTCGAACGCCGCCAGCACCGTCTCCCGGAGGTCGGCTTCGCTCACCGTCCGCGGGTTCGTCGCTAACCGTCGCTCCTGAAGCAGGGTGTTCGCGACGATCTCGTCGGTACCCGACCGGTCGAGTCCGACCGCTGTAAACGAGCCAGGGAGGCCGATCGCACTCCGCAAGCGATCGCACTCGGCGAGGAGGTCCTCCGCGCTGGTCGCCGGGTCGCTACCGTTATCGCGACCGTCCTGTTCGTTCACCCCGAACGAGCGGGCGATTTCGGCGTACTCCGCTTCCCGGTCGGGCCGGTTGTACGCTAATCCCACCCCGACCGAGGCGGCGAGACACGCGCCGTGTGGTCGGTCGGTCAATCCTCCGAGAGTGCTCGCGAGCGCGTGGACGGCCCCGAGGCCCGAGAGCGAGAAAGCCGCGCCCGCGAGGTGCGAGCCAAGGGAAAGCTCCCGGCGGGCCGCCGGGTCGCCGCTCGCGACCGCCGCTTCGAGGCTGCCATGCACCAGCGCGAGCGCCCGCTTTGCGAGCGATCGGGAGATAGGATTTGCCCCCTGGTAGGTGATCGGCCGCTCGGGAACCGTCCGGTAGTCCCGGGCCAGCAGCGATTCAAGCGCGTGGACGAACGCGTCGAAGCCCGACCGAGCGGTCTGTTCGGGGGGTAGGTCGAAGGTGAGCGTCGGGTCGACGAGGGCGATATCGGGCCGGAGGGACTCATCGCTCGCGCCGCGTTTCACGCCTTCGTGGGTCAGCACCGCAGTCTGGGTCGCCTGCGAGCCGGTGCCACTCGTCGTCGGCACCGCGAGAAGCGGCGTGATCGGGCCCGGAACTCGGTCGACGCCGAGATATTCGCGGGCACTGCCGCCGTGGGCAGCGAGCGCGGCGGCGAGTTTCGCAGTGTCGATACACGAGCCGCCACCGACGGCGAAGAACCCATCCGCGTCGGCTGGAATATCCTCGAAGTCGGCCGTCGAGGGTTCGGTCGTCGCGTAGTGGATCTCGACCGGGCGATCGAGTTCGTCGAGCACCCTATCGAGAATCCCGGCAGCCTCGATTCCCTCGTCGGTGATGACGACCGGTCGCTCGACGCCGAACTCGTCTAAGACGTCAGGAAGGTCGGCGAGGACGCCGTCGCCGAACCGGAATCTGACCATGTGCGCGTCGAGTGCCGTCCCGTCGGGAACGTCGCTGCGGTGCATGGAGCGGGCTGTGTGGCCCGATGCCTAACTCTATCGGCGATTCGGAATCGATAGTGGGGAACGGGGACAGGTTCGTCCGACGATCAGGACAGCGCGTCGTCGTAGTACGCCGCGAGCGGGCCGACGTCCTCGACGTATTCGGCCTGTTTCGTGAGTCCGCTTACGGCGAAGCTGCTCCCTTTCGTCCCGTAGTCGACGATCCAGTAGGGAATATAGAGTAGTTCGATGTCGTCGAGCGAACTCTCGGGGCGTTTCACTGGGCGGTACTTCCGATCGAGGTACTTCCAGAGCCACTCGCGCCAGGCGGTTGCTACCTCGCGCTCCTCAAGGGTCGGTTCGAGCACTGCGGCGGGATCGACGCTTTCGACACGACGGTCGGGTAACTCGACGTCGACCTCGCCGACGCGGCCGGTGATGGCATCGACCCCGGCGAGGAATTTGAGGTCTCGATCACCGCCCACGTAGCGGTGCAGGGTAACGCTCGTGTAAGCGACGTAATCGGGGTAGTACGCCGGGTAGATCTCGGGCGAGCGCTCGCGGCCGAACAGCCCGGCGACCCGCGTACGAAAGAGACGGCCGAGGGTCATCCGCTTCGTCCGCGCGACGGCCTCGGTCGCCGAGAGGCGTGGCGCTACCGTCCGAACCTCGATCGTCCGTCGATCCGCCTTAGAAGTAGCCATCGATGCTCAGTCCTCGCCGGTCCCCGTTTCGGTTTCGGTCGCGGCGTCGGATTCGGCCCCGGCTCCAGCCCCGGTTTCGGTCTCGGTCCCGATACCGGGTTCGGCCCCCGACCCAACCTCGCTCACGGCTTCGGATACGGGGCGGCCGCCGTCGGCCCGCGTCCCGCGCTCGGGGCCGAAGACATCCTTCAGGTGGCCGGCGGGAAGCGGTTCGGTAAAACGGCTCACGACGACGGTGACCACACAGGAGACAATGAAGCCGATCCCTGAGGAGGCAAAGGGGTTCTCGTTGTAAGGGTACCAGCCCTCGTACAAGCCGGCTTGAGGACCGAGGTGAATGATGAAATACACCGCGAAGGCGACGGCCATCGCCACGATTGCGGCGGTCTTGGAGGTGTCCTCCCAGAACGTACCGATCAGGTAGGGGCCACCCGTCGAGGCGATGATCCCGCCGATCCCGACCCACAGCAGTATCGCGAGGAACTCGGGTGGGGTGATAACTGCGGCGACCGCGACGACGGTGATGATCACCGTAGAAATCCGCGAGATCCACAGCGCCCGCTGGCCGACCCGGTCGCTCTCGGGATCGCCGCCCGTCCAGGGGACGTACGTCTTCCGGTAGAGATCGTTCGCGAAGATCTGGCTCATCGCGATGATGATCCCATCCGCGGTCGAGATGATCGCACTCAGGATCGCGACCCCCAGGAAGGCCGCGATGACCGGCGGGAGATTCTGAACGAACAGCGTCGGGATCACGGCATCGGGGTTCTGGAGTTGGATGTCCTGAGCGGCGGCGAGAATGCCCCCGAGAAACATGAGCGGCAGAGTGATGCCGATAACCGCTGAGATAGTGAGGAACTTCTTCATGTACTGGTTGCCCTTGATCGCGAAGAATTTGTTCCCGAGGTGAGGCTGGGCGGTGAAGCCGATGTGAGCGATGAAAAGCAGGAATATCACCCACCAGTTCGCGAAGGTCGCGTTGCTCGAACTGGTGTGAACGTCCCACTGCATACCCGGTTCGAGCGCGGCGTTGACCGCCCCGGCTCCTCCCTCCAGTCCCCACCCGGTCGCGAACATGACGACGATAAGGATAGTGATGAGGATCATGATCGCGCCCTGAACGGCGTCGGTGAGGATGTCCGCATAGGAGCCCCCGGCCGTCAGGTACAATAGGAGAAGACCGCCGGCAACCCAGATGCCGATTCCGTAATCGACCCCCAAGATCGCCTCGAAGACGAAGCCCGCCGCGGTGATTTGGGCCATAATATAAAAGACCAGAAAGAGCCCGATCGTCGCGGCGAGCACGCGGATCACCGGGCTCTGGAAGCGATCACCGAGGAAATCGGGCACCGACTGGGAGCCGAAGCGGTCGCCGACTTTCTTGGTGATCCGGGCGACGAGCAGGACACCGATGTAGATCCCGATCGGGTAGATCATGGCGTAGTAGCCGGCCTTGAACCCGACCGCATAGCCCAGTGCGGGGATCCCTAAAAATGTCGAGCCGCTCGCGACCGTCGCGGCGTAGGCGAGCGCCAGTGCGAGAAAGCCAAAGCCACCTCTGGCCGTCGCATAGTCGTCCTGGGAGTTCGTCCGCCGGTAGCCGACGTAGCCCAGTCCGGCGATCAGGATAACGTACGCGGCGAGGAATCCCCACCCCCAAGTGACGACGGTCTCGTTGACCGCCATCACTCACGCTCCGTTGCCGGTCGGTCGTCGCTCGCGTGGCGCTCGGTCGTTCTGGCTTCGAGGTAGTCCTCCAGTCGCGTGATCCAGATCGTAACGAACCCGAGGAACGCTATCGTCGTTATCGTGAGGACTTGCAAGACATTCACTGTCGGACACTGGTGATCGCATCACGGCTCGTCATTATAAACGTTCGTGTGGCGAGGGGAAGTAAGCCACAGTTTAGTCGCCTCGGAGTAACAGAGCTAAGTTCCCCTCGCCCGTGGGCGGCGTATGGCCCTGAGGGACGTCGGCACGAGCGCCTTGCGTGTCGGCGTGATCGTCGCCGTACTGGTCGTCGTGGTCGTCGCGGGCGCCTTCGCGGGGCTCCAGATGGGCGGGCCCCCACCTCGAGATGGGGGACCGACGCCGATCGATTCCTGTACCGTGATCTCGAACTCGGGCGCCTACGAGCTAACGCAGAACCTCGAGAACCGGAATACCGGGACCTGCATCCGGATCACGGCGAGTAACGTCACCTTCGATGGGAACAGCCACCGGATCGACGGGATCGGTTCGTTTGGCTCCGGGGGCGTGATCGTTGGCTCGCTCGATAGCCGTACCGAGAACGTCAGCGTCTCGAATACCACCGTAACCGACTGGGACGACGGGGTCCGCTATCTCAACGTCACCCGCGGGCGGCTCGCGAACGCGACGAGCGCGAACAACCGAGTTGGTCTAGCCGTGCTCAACGGGTCGGGAGTAACGGTATCGAACACTACCGCCGCGGCGAACACCGTCTATGGGATCTCGGTGACCAGGGACAGCCGCCGCACGCTACTGGTCGACAACACTGCCCGTGCGAACACGCTCTTCGGCATCCACATGGTCGGGACAGGGGGCAACACCCTCAGAGGGAATCGAGCGGTTGCCAACGAGTACGGCATCGCACTGATCGACGCCGACCGCAACGATCTCGTGCGGAACAACGCGAGCCTCAATCGGATCGCCGGGATCTGGCTCTCGGCGTCCGATCGCAACGAGGTGATCGACAACTACGTCTCGAATCGATTCTACGGGATCTACCTCGCCGATCGCTCGACGCGCAATCGCCTCGCGAGCAACCGAGTCGTCTCGAACGCCGTCGGCGTCCGTCTCGTCGAGAGCCAGCGTAATCTGATCGAGCGCAACCGCATCGCACGCTCGCGCGCGGAAGCGATCTTGCTGCTCTCGAGCGATAACAATCGCATCGCCGGCAACCAGCTCGCGAACAACGGCCGCAGGGTCGCGATCCGGGAGTCGACGAACGTCACCCGACCGGGCGGCGAGAACGGGTCGTCGAGAACGGTAGCGGGATCGATACCATAGCGAAGAAGTGAGGCGTTTGATTCGTCAAGGAGGCCGGTCTTCGGGTCGTTCGGTCAGTCGAGAACCCTCCTCAGGTCGGACAGACCGCTTCAATGGCGTCGATCAGGGCTGCCAGTTCGTCGACCGACCGTCCTCGGGAAACGGCCCCGCTGCGCCGATCCCAGTCGACAACATCGGCGTCGTCGAGTTTGGGTAGGTGACACTGTAGTAACGAGACGTAGACGCTCTTTCGCTGGCCGGCGGCGACGCGGCACTGCTCGATCCCGTTTTCGATCGCGGCGATGCGCTCGGCCAGATTGCTGAGTGCCGTCCCCTTTTTCGCGTCGAGCGCGGCGACCTCGCCGACGACGAGGCGACGGCGGCTGTTGCTGAGTAGCCGACAGACGGTATCGAGCGGCAGGTGAATCGGGTCGTCGGCTGCGGGACGGTCGGCGAGAGCGAGTTCTGCGAGCGCGCCTCCGGGGCCGGAAGTCGATGGCGTGTCGGGCGAGCGTTCGGTAGTCATGTCCTTTCTCCTCGATTCGTTGACTCTTGGTCGCCGGGATAAGCTTCGTGGCCGCCTCGACCTTCGAACCGAATCCGAGATCGGTCGTATCCGCCCATCGGGATCGTCCCTCGAACGCCACGGCTCGTCGGTCGGTGACAGCGACCGACGAGCCGCCGCCCGGTTCCCGTCGATCGGCTCTCGTTCCTCGATGGTCGCTCACTCCAGTACCGTCCGGACCGCATCGGCCATCGCGCTCGCCCGCGCGGCGTGTTCGTACTCCTCGCGGATCCCGTTAGTCACGTAGGCCATCGCCGTCTCGGTATCGGGGTCGGCCCAGGCGACGATCGAGCCCAGTCCGCTGTGGCCGAAGACTCTCTGGGGGCTCACCGTCCCGTACTTGTCCCAGGCGCTACCCGCGCGCTCGAAGCCCATCGCATACCGGCGGGGCACGCCGAGGGTCCGATCGCGCTCGACCGCGGCCTGGAGACCTCTCGCTCGCTCGATTGTTTCCGCCGAGAGCACTCGCGTCCCGTCGAACGCCCCGCCGCCCGCGAGACAGGCGCAAAAGCGGGCCATCTCCCGGGCGGTGCCGATGCCCGTCGCCGCCGGGACCACCGCGCGCTGGATCGCTTCCCCGTTGAACAGTGCCGCGGCCTCGGCGTTCGAGAGCGTCCCGAGACCCGCGTCGGGCGCTCGACACCGATCGAAGTCCTCGAAGCCGACCAATGTAGCGACGTCCTCGCCGCTCGCGTCGTCCGCGAGGCCGATCGAGGTATGGTCCATCCCCAGGGGCTCGAAGACGTGCTCGCGGGCGTAGGCGTCGATCGGGGTCCCCGAAATCCGGCGGACGAGTTCGCCGACGACCCACCCGTAGGTGAGCGCGTGGTAGGCGGCACTCGATCCCGGTTCGAGGTCCAGTTCTACCCCTTCCATCGCCGCGACGGCCGCCTCCCAGTCGCCCCACTGCTCGGGTTTCCCGTCGAAATCGCTCGTCGGAAAGCCACCCTGATGGGAGAGGACGTGGCGGATCGTCACCGCTTCCTTTCGGCCGTCCCCATCGGCGAACTCGGGCCAGTGCTCGACCACGCGGTCGTCGTATTCCAGTTCGCCGCGGTCGGCGAGATGGTGTAGACAGGCCCCCGCGAAGGGTTTGGTGCAGGAAAAGAGCAGGTGACGCTGCTCGGCGGTCTCGGCTTCGCCGTCGGGACCAGTGATTCCACCGGCGAAGTCGACGAGGAGTTCCCCCTCGCGGTAGATCGCCAGTTGTGCGCCGTGGTGCAAGCCGGCCTCGAGGTGGGTATCGAAGACTTCGCGGAGCCGATCGATTCCCACGGTCGGTGCTGTCATCCCCCGGTTGTGCGATCGGACGGGAGGTATACTTTCGGCCGTTCGCGGAAACGAGGGAGGCCCGAACACAATACATTTTAATCCGTAGCGGGTAGTCAGTCGGCAATGCAACTGCGGATGGCCTTACTCGATGCCTCTCAAGGCGACGCGGACACCGCACGGAACTTCCGCCGGGAGCTCGACTGTGATCTAATCGAGTTCGACGTTTCGGGAGGTGAACTCCCCGAGACGTTCGCGTACGACGCCTGTGTAGTCACCGGCTCGCGTGCGTCGGTCTATTGGGACGAACCCTGGATCGCCCCCCTAAAAGAGTGGGTCGGCGCGGCGATCGACCGGGAGATGCCCTGCCTCGGGATCTGTTATGGCCACCAGCTGCTCGCGGACGTGATCGGCGGCACCGTCGAGGGGATGGAGGACTACGAACTGGGTTACCGGACGGTCTCCCACGACGGCGGCCGGCTCTTCGAGGGTATCGACCCTGATTTTACCGTCTTCACGACCCACTCCGATGCCGTAACTGAACTCCCGGCCGAGGCGACCCGCACCGCCGAGAACGACCGCGGGATTCATGGCTTCCGGCTCGGTCACGTCTTCGGCGTCCAGGCCCACCCCGAGTACGATATGGAGACAGCCGAGCGAGTGGCGAACGGGAAACGTGAGCACCTCACCGACGAGCGGGTCGATCGAGTCGTAGCGGGCGTCAACGAGGACGCCTACGACGCAGCCTGCGAAGCGAAGGTGATCTTCGAGAACTTCCGGCAGTACGCTGCTGATCTCCAGGCCGAACGGGGGGAGGTCGGCGCGCGGGAAGCCGAGCGCCCCGAGAGCGCGAACGCTCGCTGATCGCTACGATCGCTCACCGATCCCCTCGCTGCCGATCCATCGGGAGAGCATCGAATTCGTCACGATCACCGGTTGTCGATCCGCGCCGCCGTCGAGCGCTCGCACCGGCAACACTCGGTGGCTCGGTAGGGACCACGGGAGTACTTCCCGGTACCCCGACGGATCACTTCCTCGGACCTTCCCTCGCGGATCTCGACGGTCACGCGATGGGGGACGATGGCCTCACAGGTCGAACAGTGCTCCTCGCGGATCGCCCCGCCAGAGGTGGCGTTATCGGCTGTATCGGCACTATCGGCCGTAGCGGGTGGCATACGAACGACTAGTTGCCGGATACGCATTCAAATCGAAGCTTTACAGCGTAAGCCTACATTTGCATGCCGACCGAATGGAGGCAAAGCGTGAGTGACTGTGGCGAGCGTTTTTGTCGGTGGGGGGAGTAGGCAATATATGCTCGACTACTTGGGGCTCGAAGCCGACCTCGACACCGAAGAGCGGATGATCCGCGATACCGCTCGGGACTTCGTTGCCGAGCAGGTCGCTCCCGACATCGCCGATCACTTCGTCGAGGGAACCTTCCCCGAGGAGCTGATCGGCGAGATGGGTGAGCTGGGCTTTTACGCTCCGAATCTATCGGGGTATGAGCTACCCGAGGTCGGCGAGCGGGCCTATGGTCTGTTGATGCAGGAACTCGAGGCCGGGGACTCGGGTGTGCGATCGATGGCGTCGGTCCAAGGCGCACTGGTCATGTACCCGATCCACGCCTACGGATCGGAGAGCCAGAAAGACCAGTGGCTGCCGGCGCTCGGAACGGGCGAGGCGGTCGGCTGTTTCGGCCTCACCGAACCGGGCCAGGGCTCCGATCCATCGAGCATGGAAACGCGGGCGGAGAGAGATGGGGAGGAGTACGTCCTGCAGGGCTCGAAGACCTGGATCACCAACTCCCCGATCGCTGACGTAGCGCTCGTCTGGGCGCGGGACACCTCGGCCGAAGAGTCCCCGGTCAAGGGGTTCCTCGTCGAGACCGATCGGGATGGGGTTTCGACCGGGAAGATCGACGAGAAGCTCTCGATGCGGGCCTCTATCACCGGCGAGATCGGCCTGTCGAACGTCCGGATCCCCGAGGAGAACGTCCTGCCCGGCGTCACAGGCATGAAAGGGCCACTGTCCTGTCTCACCCAAGCCCGGTATGGCATCGCGTGGGGTGCTGTCGGAGCGGCACGCGATTGTTTCGAGGTCGCTCGGGAGTACGCCCTCGATCGCGAGCAGTTCGGCGGCCCGATCGCTCGCTTCCAGCTCCAGCAGGAGAAACTCGCGACGATGGCGACGAAGATCACGCTCGGGCAACTGCTGGTCTACCGGCTCGCCGATCTCAAAGAACGCGGCGATCTCACCCCCGCACAGGTCTCGATGGCCAAGCGCAACAACGTCGAAATGGCCCGTGAGGTCGCCCGCACTGCCAGGGAGATGCTCGGCGGTAATGGCATCACGACCGACTACTCCCCGATGCGTCACCTCGCGAACATCGAGACCGTCTACACCTACGAAGGAACCCATGACATCCACGGCCTAATCGTCGGCCACGACCTAACCGGGATTCCGCGTACTCCCTCCGACACTCACTCCCTTCGGTCGTTCGTGTCTCCCGTCCGTGCGCGTTACCGCTCCTTCGCTCGTCATGCTCGCTCAGTCACGGGAACGAGCGCAGCGAGTGAGCGTGATCAGGGAGTGGGAGGTGAGCGAGCACAAGCGAGCGAACGGGAGCGGCCGCGCTCACGGATGCGAGGCCGGAGCATCATAGTAGAGGTGTGTTCCTTTCGAATGAAGTATATTACCTGGCCTGTAACGTCCCGTTATTCTGTTCTCTCCGGCTGAAGCTACAGCACCCTTCAGCCGGTTGTCGCCCGTGATACGACGATACCATCATGACACGAGATGTCCACGCTGCGCTCGCACAGCACGCGACCGACTACACCGTTCGTCGCGAACTCCATCGCGTTCCGCCACACGCCATCTACGAGATCGCGTTCGGCGGCCGACGGGCGGTCTGCAAACTCGCTACCGACCCCGAGGGCGACCCCGCCACCGAAGATCGAATCGTCGAGTTCGTCGGCCGCGAGACCCACGTGTCGGTCCCGGAGGTCCTCGCGGTCGGTTCGGATCACTTCGTCGCGGCGTACCACGAGGGAGTGCCCGAGCCGACCGATGGCGAGGACGAAGCGAAACTCGAGGCGTGGGCACGCGCTGCCGGCGCTGGGATGGCGACACTGCACGCCGAAACGAAAGCCGCGTTCGAGCACACTGGGATCTTCTGTGCCGACGACGACGGACTCGCGCTCCGCAGTCGGAACTCGTGGGCGAAGACCGTCGAAACACTTCTCGACTCCCGCCGAGAGTTTCTCCTCGGAACCGGCTACGCCGACGTGGCGACGGCGATGCTCGCGTTCGTTCGGGATCACCTGGAGGCGTTCATGGCACCTGACGTGCCCGTTCTCTGTCACGGTAACTGGCTACCGGCGCACGTCGGCACGGCGAACGGCGAGGTGAGTTGTGTCATCGACTTCGAGCACGCTCTTTTCGGTCCTGCCGAGTACGACTACTGGCGCACTGTACTGCCGACCTTCGCGGTTCGCGAGCGACACGATCTCGAACGCGCGTTTCGAGACGGCTACGAGTCGGTCCGGTCGCTTCCTGACGGATTCGACCGCCGAGCGGAGTGCTATCGAGCCCTGAATACCGTCTCGTATCTACACTCTCTGTTCCTCCAGGACCGACACGACGAGAGCGGGACCGAACGTCAGGCGGCGTCGATGCGATCGTACGTCAGTGAGGCTCTCGGCGAGCTACGCGAGACCTTTGAATGAGATCCCTGGAGGAGATGAGACGTCAACGAGGAGCCGGTGAGGGAGAATCAACCCTAGAGAGCCGTCCGGGAAAGTGTGATTGTCTCTACCGGCTCACCCGTGTGCAAACACCAATGTTACAAGCCCCGGGACCCCACAGTAGATGTACTCGAAGACGGAGTCGCGGCCGGGAGGAGCCACTGGCTCTCGTAGTTGGAGGGAACGGCCACCACCGGAGAGGACCATCGTGCGTGGCCGCTCACGGCGATCGGTCCGGTCGAATCGAACCACTATGACGGACGCGAACACCAACCCCGACACAGGATCCGTATCCACTAGTTACGCCGACGTCGACCGGGCGCTCCCGGTCGAGGACGCCGCCGGCCTCGCGAGCGAGATGATCGCGAACACCCAGGAGGTGATCGTCGGTAACGAGGAGACCATCACCCACCTCGTCACCGCGATGCTCGCCCGCGGGCACGTCCTGCTCGACGACGTTCCCGGCGTCGGGAAGACGATGCTCGCCCGGGCGGTCGCTCGGTCAGTCGATGCCTCGTTCAAGCGCGTCCAGTTCACGCCCGACTTGCTTCCTTCCGACGTCACCGGCGTCAACGTCTTCAACCGGAAGACCGGCGAGTTCGACTTCCGACCTGGTCCCGTGTTCGCGAACGTCGTGTTGGGCGACGAGATAAATCGCGCCCCGCCCAAGACCCAATCCGCCCTCTTAGAAGCGATGGAAGAACACCAGGTGACCGTCGACGGCGAGACCCGCTCTCTGCCCCAGCCCTTTACCGTGATCGCGACCCAGAACACCGTCGATACGAGCCGGACCTACGAGCTCCCGCTCGCGGAACTCGATCGTTTCATGAAGAAACTCGAGCTAGGCTATCCCTCCGAGGCGTCCGAGACGGCGATGTTAGATCGCACCACCGGGACCCATCCGATCGAGACGCTCGAGCCGGTCGCGACCAGAGACCGGCTCCGACGCGGGCGAGCGACCGTCGCGGCGGTAAGTGCCACCGAACCGATCCGGGAGTACGTGACTCGGCTCGCACGCTACACCCGCGAGCACGCGACGCTAGGGGTCAGTCCCCGGGGCTCGATCGCGCTGCTCCGGGCCGCCCAGGCGCGGGCGGTACTGGAAGAACGTGATTACGTACTCCCCGACGACGTGCAAGCGGAAGCCGAACCCGTTCTCGCTCATCGGATCCGTGTCGAGGACGGACGCGATAGCACCGGCATCGAGGTGATTCGGGCCGCGATCGAGGGAGTCCCCGTCGAATGAGTCTCACGAGACGGGGCTATGCGGTCGGGGGGATCTGTCTGCTCGCGTTCGCGCTCGGTACCCTCTTCGGCGCACGGGCACTCAACGCAGTCGTCGTGCCCGGCCTCGTCGCGCTCGCCGTCGGCTGGGTCGCGATCTACCGAACGACTCCGCCGACGGTGACCCGGAGCCAGCCCGCCCCGGGGTTTCCCGGGGAGAGCCGAACGATCTCGCTGACGATCGAGGCCGAGCGGGCGAGTTCCGCGACGGTACGCGACCGAGCCAGCGAGGGGCTCTCGGTCCCGACTAGGGCGATCGGGACGGACCTGCCGGGGGACATCGAGTACGACTGCCAGTTCACCGAGCGCGGCGAGGGGACGCTCGGTCCCGCCCTCCTCACCCTCACGGACGCGCTTGGACTCTTCGAACGCGAGTTCCGCGCGGCGGGGAGTACCGAGGTGCTCGTCTACCCGCCCGTCCGCCGGCTCTCCGATCGCGCCCGGTTGACCTTCCTCACCGGCGAGGACCCGCTCGTGGACGATCGCGGGGAGTTCGACTCGCTTCGGGAATACGTGCCGGGCGATCCCCTGCGGGACGTCGACTGGAAGGCGAGCGCCAAGCGCGAGGAACTCGTCGTCAGCGAGTTCGCCGCTCGCGAGGAAAAAGACGGGATCTCGATCGTCGCGGGGGCAGCTCCAGGGCAGGCTGACGCGATGGCGACCGCCACGGCGAGCGTCGCCCTGTGGCTGCTCGAGAGCGGTGTCGAGATCGATCTCGCGACGCCAGGTGGTCGGCTGTCGGACGTGAGTCCCGGGGAGGATGAGGAAGTGCTGGCACTTCTCGCACGGGCCGGTGGTGGCCGAGTAGGGAGTGCTCGCCGGAACGCGGCCGACGTCCTCGTTAGGGCCGAGGCCGACGGCCCCACCGTCACCACGAGCGAGAGGACGATCCCCTTCGATCGGCTCGTCCGGTCAGGTTCGACGCCGGGAGACATCTCGATCGGAGCGCCACAGGCCGACGCGACCCCCGAGACGAACAGCGGCCCGCCGATCTCGATCCGGGACGCGTCCTCGCGATCGGGGCTGCCGGGTTGCTGACCTTTGCCTACGCGACCGTTCTCTACCGGGTGAGTGACGTCGTGGGTGTGAGCGAACGGTTCGCGCTCGTCTTCGGGGGAGCCATGCTCGCCGGTGTCCTCTGTGGTCGGTACCTTGGACCTCGAGTCGCACTCGTCTTCGGGACTGTATTACTCGCGCTCGGGGGCTTCTGGTACGCACGTTCGATCCCCGAGGGGTTCGCGCTGCTGGTGAGTATCAATCGGTTCGCCGCCGACATCGTTGCCCTGCTTACCGGGCTATCGGTACTACAGGTCGTGAACGCCGGCGTCTGGGCGATCGCCTTCGTCCCGGCCCCGACCTTCCTGTTGTGGTACTTCGCGATCGGGCGCCGGTACGCACTGGCCACGCTTTCCGGGGGGAGTGCGCTCGGACTGTTCGTGCTTACCGGCGACGCGGGCGCGCCGTTGACCCTCCTGGGGATGGTGGGTGCCGTTGGATTAGTGGGCTTTGGCGACCTGGAGCGCCGCGGGGGTGGACTGCGGGGAGCGGAGAGCGTCGCGACCGTGCTCGCGGCGATGATCGTCGTCTCGTTGCTCGTAAGCGTCGTTCCCGGCGGGGCGAGCGATCCGATACTACCGGGTGGGTCGAGCGGGGAGACCCTGGAGGCGAACCTGTTGAACGCCGGCGAGCGGGTCCAGGTACTCGGGGGCATAAGCCTCTCGCCGGAGGTCCGCTTCAGCGTCCAAAGCGAACAGCCGGCCTACTGGCGTGTCGGAGCCTACGATCGGTATACCGGCAACGACTGGTATCGCACTGGCGGAGTCCAGCAGCTCGATGGGTCCCTTTCCGGGCCGCCGGGCGAGACCCGGACGATCGGGCAGACCTATCGCCTGGAGACCGAACTGGGTGTGATGCCCGCCGCCTGGCAACCTACCGGCGTCGAAGGACCGCCCGCCGGCCGGACGCGTGTGACCTCGACCGGGGCGCTCCGGCCGGCGAGCGCGCTGGCCGAGGGATCGAGCTACACCGTCAGAAGCGAGGTGCCCGATACCAGTGCCGCCGAGCTCCGGAACGCCGGCCGTGAGTACCCCGGGCCGATCGAGGAGCGCTACACCCAGTTGCCCGCGAGCACGCCCGACCGGGTCGAGGCGTTCACGACGCAGCTTACCGCGAACGCGGATAGCCCCTACCAGAAGGCCCGAGTGATCGAGCGCTGGCTCGAGAACAACAAGGAGTATTCCTTGGATGTCGAGCGCCCCGAGGGTGACGTCACGGACGGCTTCCTCTTCGAGATGGATCGGGGCTACTGTGTGTACTACGCGACGGCGATGACGACGATGTTACGCTCCCAGGGAGTGCCGGCGCGGTTCGTCGTCGGCTACACCCCCGGCGAGCAGGTGAGCGAGAACGAATGGGTCGTCAGAGGGTTCGACTCACACGCCTGGGTCGAGGTCTACTTCCCCGAGGAAGGATGGGTTCGCTTCGATCCCACGCCCGCCGGACCCCGCGAGAACGCCGAGCAACAGAGCTTGGAGGACGCCCGGGCCGCGAGCCAACCGAACGTCGATAGCGAGATAACCAACGCGGCTGAGACGCCGACCCCCGAGCCCTCGAGCGCCGAAAACGACGAGAGCGAGGAGAACGGTACTCCCGAGTCCACCAGCCCCGAGGAACCCGCCGAAAACGTCGCGGGTGGCGATCCCGGCGGTGACGTCGGCGGTGCAAGCGCGGGCGAGGAGGGGACGCCCGCCGGAGTCGGTGGGGTCGCCGAGAGCGGTGCGGGACCGTCTGCCAGTGCCGGCACAAACGGAAGCGCCACCGGAAGCACGGGCGAGAGCGGGGGGCTCCCGTCGCTGCCGACGCCCTCCCGGGAGGGATTATTGCTCGGCGTGATCGTTCTGGGAGGAGTGCTCGCGAGCGTCCATCGAAGCGACGTCTCGAAACAGGTCTACCGAGCGCTGTGGCTTCGACGCCAGCGCTCGCGCGATTCCGTCTCGGACGTCGAGGGGGCCTTTGCGCGCCTGGAGTACCTACTCGCCCGGGAACACCGCACCCGGCGACCCGGCGAAACTCCCCGCAAGTATCTCGCGGCGGTCGACGCCGGGGAGCGCGCGCGTCGGGTGGGAACGATCTACGAGCAAGCCCGGTACGCCGGGGAGGTCAACGAGGCCGAGGCCACAGAAGCGACCGGCATCGTCGCGGACTTGGTGGCCGAGCGCTCCCGGCTGCCCAACGTGTTCG
Source organism: Halobacteriales archaeon QS_3_64_16 (assembly GCA_003021705.1). Taxonomy (GTDB): domain Archaea; phylum Halobacteriota; class Halobacteria; order Halobacteriales; family Halococcaceae; genus PXQR01. The sequence goes on along the minus strand of PXRJ01000007.1, from coordinate 121,312 downwards.
GGCGAGCGTTCTGAAAAAAAGGCCGACGGCCGTCGGATTCCCCGATAGTGTTTAATAGCTCACCCCCGTAGTGCCTGGCGTAATGTCGGAAGTCTGCTCGACGTGCGGGCTGCCCCAGGAACTCTGCGTCTGTGAAGACGTCGCGAAAGAGTCCCAGCAGATCAACATCCGCATCGACGAGCGCCGATACGGCAAAGAGGTAACGATCGTCGAAGGGTTCGACCCGCGGGACGTCGACATGTCCAGTCTGTCCTCGGACCTCAAATCGAAGTTCGCCTGTGGAGGCACCGTCGAGGACGACACCATCGAACTCCAGGGCAACCACCGAGGGCGGATCGAGGACTTCCTGCGGGAGAAAGGCTACAACGTAGCCTAACCCCTATGTTTCACCCAGGTCAACCTCGCCGCCGTACCGGCTCCGAACCGACATTCGCCCCGCGTCCCTATTTCGTCGTGGGGCACGACGATCACCGTCGAGTGTTCGCCCCACCGGCCATCGGACATAAAAGAGTAGATCATCCGAAAGTCCCACTCACCACTCCTTACAGTCGCTACAGATCATATCGTCTTCGTCGCGCCATCGCCGCCTGACCCGCGTCCCACAGGCTCCACAGGCGGCTTTTCCCGGCGAATAGCCGTAGGTACTCGGCGTCGGCGTGACCGCTTCTTCGGGGCTGTCCTCGACTGCGGAGTCGTCCCCGCCGCTCGTCGAACTCTCGGAGTCGGTCTTAGCGTCGGTGTTCTGCGTCGATCCCCCGTTCTCCTCGGTACTCTCGGCTCTCTCACCCTCAGCCACGGTCCCGGCTGCGAACTCCTCGAGGGAGCTATCCTCGTTCATACCGACTGGTCGGCCGCCGAGCGTTTAGCCGTGGCGGGGCCAGCGATCGGCAGTCGAATCGAGGAGATCGAGTCACACGAGGAGACACGCACAAGTACCGCCGGCGGGAAGACCGCCCATGCAACTCATCGCCGCGCAGGTGTTCGGTAATCTCATCAGGCTCGTCGGGGTCTTCAGCGAGGTCGCACTGGGCGATCCGCTCTCGGCGATTTTGCTGCTCTTCGGGGCCGGGATCACCCTCTTTTCGACCGGTTTGCTCGCCTACTTGGTCGCCGGGGCAGCACTCAGCGCTATCGGTGGTTCGGCCGGCGGCATCGGTCGGTCACCGCCCCCAGAAGCGAAATAGCCGCCTCTTTGTCGGGCCCAAGCGGCGAGCCACACACTACGCTATCAGCGTGTTCGAGTACCGCGTTGAGTTTTCCTTCGACGATTTCAGGTGTGCCCGCGATCGCGAAGGCCTCGATCATCTCCGGGGTCACGGCCTCGAAGGCCTCGGTGAATTCGCCGGATGCGAGGTGCTCGCCGATCCCGCTCGCGCGCTCGGGATCGATGTCGTGACGGTCGAGTACCGGTTCGGCCGCACCGCCGACGATAAAGGCCACCGGTGGGCGGGCGGCCTCACGCGCGCGCTCGCCGTCGTCGGCGATACTTACACTCGCGAAGGCCGCCGCGTCGAACTCGTCGGGACCGCCGTATTCGTCGGGCCGATCGTCGAGACCCTCCGCGATGCGCTCGGCCGACCATTCGAGATCCGCGGGATGGGAGGCGTTCACCAGCGCGCCATCGGCGTGTTTCCCGCTCATCCGGAGCATCTGGGGGCCCTGTGCGCCGACGTACACTGGTAAAGAGTCGACCGCGTAGCTGAGCGATGCGTCCCTGGCCTCGAAAGTGCCCTGGTGATCGACCGTTTCGCCGGCCCAGAGCTCCCTCGCGACCCGGAAGCTCTCGAGCACGCGGCGCAGCGGCCGGTCGAACTCGATACCGAGGTTCGAAAGCGTCGAGCGATCCCCCGCGCCGATCCCGAGTAGCGCCCGGCCGTCGCTCGCCTCTTGGAGGGTCGCGGTCTGGGAGGCGAGTTTCACGGGGTGGGTCGTGTAGGGGTTCGCCGCGGCCGGCCCGATGCTCACTTCCTCGGTCGCCCGTGCGATCGCGCTGAGCGCGAGGAAGGGATCGCGATTATTGTAGTGAGAGCTCGCGAGTACCGTATCGAAGCCCACCTCTTCAGCCCGGGTGGCGTACTCCGCGATCTCGGCGATCGGTCGATCGGGCGTGAGTTCGATACCGATCACAGCGACCACCCCCGCAGCGCCTGGCGGACGTAGTCGCTCTCGACCGGTCGAAACAGTTCCTCACTGCCCCCGTGCTCGCCAAAGGCCCACTCGCGGACGAGTGCTGCGGGCGTCCCGCCGTTTCCCTCGCCCATTACGAGATTGGCTGCCCCGGCGAGTTCGTCGACGACCGACTGGACGGTGACGCCCAGTTCCCGGCCTGTTCGGTCGGGCTCGCCGCGCCAGTCCCGGCTCGCCGCCATTCCGTCCCAGCCGATCGCCACGCCGCGTTGGCCGTGTCGGAAGGGCCGTCCGGAGGTATCGGTGAGGACTACCGGGGGACTGCCGGGCAGGTTCGATCGGATACGAGCGGCGCTCTCCGCGGGACGTTCTGGGAGCAAGAGGAGATCGCTCTCGGGAGTGTTCGAGCGATCGATGCCCGCGTTCACGGTAATATGCCCGAAGCGGGTCTCGGTGAGTAGAAACGGCGCTTCGATGAGTACCTCGGTGCTCTCCTCGAGGACGGCCTGGGCGAAGCGGGGGTCTTTCCCTTCGCCAGCCACGCCCTCCAGACGGTCGGCGATCTCTTCGGCCCGGGGTCCCGCCGGGAAGTCGGCGAGATTCGCGCCCCTGCCTTCAGCTTTCGAGACGATCGTGCTCGCAACACAGATTACGTCCTCGCTCCCGATATCCTCGCTCTCGGCGAGCAGCGCGGCGACGTCCGCGCCGGCTTGCACTTCGCCGATGCCCTCGACTGCGAGCAATTCCATGTCGAATCAAGCCGGCCGCTCGGCTTTTGGGTTCCGATCGCACCCTTCCACTCGCACCTTCTTCCTGGCGTCCTCGCTCGTTCCCTACGGTCACTCGCTGCGGGGCCAGCAAAAACCTGCACCAAAAACGCTCACTCGGACCTACGGTCCTCGTTCGCGCTGAGCATGCTTGCTCTAACCGCGCCGCTTTCGGTATGGTCGTTCTTACGAAGCGAGCTACCCACCCACGCCTACGAAGGACTTACCTGCTAACCGAACGTACCGCGTGATGCGTACCTCAGTCCCCGCCCGAGCACATCTACCAGGACGCGATGACCGCGCGGAAAACCCGGGTACGCGACATGAGTCGCGCTACGCGTGACTGACTGTGGAGTCGGCGTTAGCCGACGACAGGCGGTTCGGTGTGGAACCGGTGTACGCCGGTTCCGGGGTGGTCGCCACAGAGACCCGCCCGACACGAGGGTTTCCCGGCCGACGCGCCAAACTGGCAGGGATGAGGCCGGTCGTTAGTGTCTCGGGCGACATCCTCAGTAAGTAGCCATGGCTCTCCCGACAGGCCACCGAATGCATAAGAATCGGTTCATCTCTCTCGCGCTACTCGCCTTCGGGTTAATACTACTGAGCTTCGTGATCCTCGGCGTGAGCCGGATCGTCCTTCCCTATCGAGTAGCCCGAGTCCTCGCCGCACCAACGACGTCCGCGGCCTTCCTACTCGTCTGTTATCTATTCGTCCGCGCTACACTTTCGATGCTCGGGGTTAGCCCGATCGACGAGGAGTGAGGGGTCCCGTGACGGCCTGGGTTGAGAACAAAAGTTTCCTCGTCAGTATAGCACCTTGTGACGATGAACCCCAGTCGCTGACTGTTTCAGCGACATTCTCATATATGATTGGTGAACACGACCCTACGTGTCCGCTCAAGAGCTGGAAGATCGACTGTTGGAGGTCTACGAACCTGCTCCCTTTGACAGTGGGAGTGATCCGACCCAAATACGGACTGTGCTATCTGATGCCGCAGTAGATCTCCTGCCGATTGTTGGATACGACCGCCAGCACATCTTTTCAGATCTCACGTTTGAAACACCGTCAAGAGTTGGTGAATCAATCGGATTGGGCATTCTACGCATTGACGCAGCTGCGGCTCGTACGATCTCTTCTCCTCTGTATCTCGCTATTGTAACGTACGTTAGCTCTGAAGCAGCTCTACACCGAGACCCATCCTCTCAGAACATCTCGCTGAAACATACAGATTCTGAATTTTTTAACGCCTGCATCCGTACAAGTCGTGCTCATTGTACTGTGTTATTAACTAACGCGTATATAGCTATATTCGATACACAGAATGGAGAGCAAATAATACCTCTCTCAGAGTTCAGCCAAAACATCGCAGAAGACCTATTGGACGCTATTTCTCCGCCTGAAAAGTTCCCTTCGGGTCGAAATACTCGCTTCCCTGCCGGCTATCATCCGGACCAAACAAAGCTCACACGCTGGTTGTTTGCTGATTCAGGTATAGTACCGGAGTATCGGGTCGAAATTAATACGCCTTATTTTGAGATGGAAATTTAGCAACTACAGCGAACATCTGTACGAAGCTTACATGGCAAATACTAGCAATCAAAAAGGAAATGAATTGGAATACGTAGCTTCTCTACTATTCGAAGGATTAACGATGATGTCTGTTCGGGATCAGAATCTTCAGACTAAGACAGGGGAAATCGATATAATCTTAGAATACAACGGGTTTGATGGCCTGAACTTCTTTGATTATTATTCTAGATTTATCTTAGTAGAATGTAAGAACACTGCAGATCCTGTTCCCGCGAAGGAGGTAGGGTACTTTCGAAGCAAACTACGTGACTCTAATGTGGACTTAGGGCTACTGATATCTTGGAACGGTGTAACAGGCGAGAAATCTGAAAGACACGGTGAGAGAGCGGCTAGTCAATCTTCACTAGATGATCCTCTTCTCCTTATCCTAACTTCACGAGATCTTTACAGTATTTTGGATGGGAAAAGTTTATATAAACTACTTGATGAGAAATTGTATGCGCAGCGTTTTGATTTGTAAACATTAAGTAGTCTCATGTCTATGCGCACGAAATACAGTTTGCTTTAGAGGGCGCATCATCGACAAGAGAACGAACCGTTTTGCCTCCCGCCGAGAAAGCCTCGGTATGCAGGTACGGACCGTCGCGGACCTCTCGCCGGCCGAACGCGAGGCCCTGTTCTCCCGCGAGGCCGGGATCGACGCGGTACGCGAGGACGTTCGGGAGATCGTCGCGCGCGTTCGCGAAGAGGGCGACGCCGCACTCCGGGAGTACGCCCGCGAGCTAGACGACTGCGAAGTTGCCAACATCGAGATCACCGATGAGGCCGAACGCGCCGCCGAGACGATCGATAGCGATCTCCGGGCAGCGATCGAGACCGCCATCGCGAACGTTCGTGAGTTCCACGAGCGCCAGCTACCCGAAGACTGGCGCGCGGATTCCGGTGGACGAGAGTTGGGCCGGCGCTTCCGACCGATCGCCCGGGTGGGCGCGTACGTCCCCGGGGGCGAGGCGGCCTACCCCTCCAGTGCGATCATGACCGTCGTGCCCGCGACGGTCGCCGGGGTCGAACAGGTTATCGTAACGACCCCGCCCGGCGACCCGCCGAACCCCGCGACGCTCGCCGCGATCTCTTTAGCTGGAGCCGATCGAGTCTTCCAGGCCGGTGGTGCCCAGGCGATCGCCGCGCTGGCCTATGGCACCGAGAGCGTCCCGGGAGTCGAGAAGATCGTCGGCCCGGGCAACGCCTGGGTCACCGCGGGGAAAGCCGAGGTACGAAACGACGTCGCGATCGACTTCTTAGCAGGGCCCTCGGAAGTCCTCGTCCTCTGTGATGAAAGCGCCGACCCGCGCTTCGTCGCTACCGATCTGCTCGCTCAAGCCGAGCACGACCCCGCCGCGTCGGTCCTCGCCATTACCGATAGCGCCGACCTCGCCGAAGGGATCGTCACGGAACTGGAAGGGAAGATCGACGAACACGAGCGGGCGGGGACGATTCGAGACGCGCTCGCGAACGACGCGAGCGGGGTGCTTCACGCCAGGTCGATGAGCGAGGCCGTCGCCATCGCTCAGCAGTACGCCGCCGAGCACCTCTCGATCCAGGCCGCCGGGGACGAAGCCCTCTTGGAACGGATCAGTAGTGCAGGCAGTGTCTTTTTAGGACCATATACGCCAGTAGCGGCGGGCGATTACGCCAGCGGGACGAATCACGTCCTGCCCACCGGCGGCGGTGCCCGCGTGAGCGGGGGCCTCTCGGTCGATACCTTCTTGCGGGCGACGACCGTCCAGCGCCTCTCGTCCGAGGCCCTCTCGGATCTCGGCGAGACGATCGATACACTCGCACGCGCCGAAGGGCTGGAGGCCCACGCCGAGAGCGTCGCCGCCCGTCTCCGTGAGGGCTCGAGTTCGGACACGGAGGCGAACAACGACCCGAGCACGACGACCGACGCGGGTGTCCAGTCTGACGACGGCCACGACAGCGCGTCGTAAGCGGCCGTCGCCGGTCGTTCCGGCCCCGCTTCCCGGATCACCGACCTCGATTCCGAGAGCCCGACAGCGGCGTCAGCGTTAACAGCCTCGGCGCGAATAGAAATAATATGAGCACCGAAGCCCCCACCGAGCCGACCGAGTCGATCCCGGAGATCGACGTCAGCGAAAGCGCCGCCGAGGAGGCCACCTCGCTGCTCGACGGCGAGGACTACGATACGGATATCGCTGGCCTGCGCTTGTTCGTCCAGCAGGGCGGCTGTGCGGGCCTGTCCTACGGCATGCGTTTCGACGTCGAGCCCGAAGACGACGACCGGGTCTACGAGCACAACGGGTTGCGGGTGTTCGTCGATCCCGCGAGCATGCGCTACATCGAGGACAGCGTCCTCGACTACGAAGGGGGGCTGCAGGGCGCGGGCTTTCACGTCGAGAACCCGAACGTCGTCTCGGAGTGTGGCTGTGGCGAGAGCTTCCGAACGTAATCTCTCACTCGCCGAGAGCGGCCGACAGAACGTTTCTATCTCGGGACTGTATCTCTGGGAGAGCGATCAGTGGTCGTCGTGTTTCGACGTTCGATTACCCTCGAGCCGTTACGAGGCGCGGTCCAGTGATTACGTCGGCATCGGTCTCTCGAAGCACGTGATCGCCGGCGAACCGAACCTCGTTCCCGGCAACAAGCTCGTCGACGGAATCGGCGACCTGTGCGAGGACGCCGACGCCATCGAAGCGCGCGAGTGCGAGCCGGTTGGGCGATCGAACGCCCTCGGGGGTAGCGTGTACAATCGTCACCGACGCTACGGTACCGACATCGAGATCGTACGTCTCGATGGTATCCGACCCACACTCTAAGCAGGTCGGTCTCGTGTAATACCACCGACAGTCGCACTCAATACACTGGTATGCATGGTCGGCGCGGTTGGGTCGGTCGACCCGTGAGGTCATCGTGCCTCCAGCAGCGTACACACCGCGTTGTTCCCGAAGCCGGCGACGTTGAGCGCGAGTCCCGTCTCCGCGCTTACGACCTGGCGACCGTCGGCGGTCCCCGTGAGCTGCCAGTACAACTCTACTAGTTGGGCAATGCCGGTCGCGCCCAGCGGGTGGCCCCGGGCCTTCAGCCCGCCGCCGGGGTTCACCGGAAGCGAACCGTCCCGTTCGGTCTTCCCTGCGATAGTCGCCTCCCAGGCCGTCCCCGGGTCGTAAAAACCCAGTTCTTCGAGTTCCAGCCACTCGAGAATCGAGAAGGCGTCGTGGATGCAGGCGACGTCTACGTCCGCTGGTGCTCGTCCGGCGCGGGAAAAGGCATATTCCCCGGCCGTGCCGACGCTCTCGATGGCGAGTGGGTCCGGTCGCTCGGCCACGGCGTGTGTGCCGGTCGCCCCCGCCGTTCCTCGGATCGCGACCGGCCCGTCGGCAGCGGTGAGGACGATCGCGGCCGCGCCATCGGTCGTCGGACAGCAGTCGTAGAGGCGAAGCGGCGAGGCGACCATCGGAGAATCGAGAACGTCGGCGACCGTGATTTCGCGGCGGAACTGGGCGATCTCGTTCGCGATCGCGTTGTGATGGTTCTTGACGCCCACGCGGGCGAGCGCCTCCCGGTCGCCCCCATGCCGATCGAAGTATGCCGCCGCTGCGAGCCCGCCAAAGCTCGGCAGGGTAACCCCCTGTTGGTACTCCCGGTCGTGGGTGAGGCGACTGATCGCCTCGGTGACTGCTGCCGTCGATCCGGACATCACCTCTGCACCGATAACGAGTGCGGTCGATGATTGCCCACTCTTCACGGCCTCGACGGCCCTGAGAACGCTGCTCGCACCGCTCGCGCTCGTGTTGTCGATCGTATCAGCGGCGACGCCGGTGAGCCCGAGCGCGCCACAGACCGCGTTCGCGAGCCCGGGCCGATCGCCGGAGGCTCCACCGAGCATCGAACCTACGTGAACGCTCGTTACGTCGGTTCTCGACCGATCGGCATCCGCCAGTGCGCGAGTCGCTGCACGCGTTGTGAGCATGAGGAGATCGTCGGGGTGTTCGGCGGCGAAGCGCGTCGTTCCGACCCCCGCGATCGATGGGACTCGCTCACTCACGGTCGAAAACACCTCCCTCGGCAAGGTCGTCGAGTTCGGCGTCGGTGTAGCCGATCCATGTGAGGACGGCGGGATCGTACAGCACCTGCTTCCCTGCTCTCGTAGTGGGATCGAGTCCGATGCGTTTCGTCTCCTCGTCAGTCGTGCCGTCAGTCATGCTGTCGTGATGTCGAGCGATGTGGCGGTACTCCGCATCCGAAGTTCGGTGGCACGGCGCTCATCGAACCTGGACGACGATCGAGCCTTCGACGCCGGTCTCGGCGAGGCGCCGGTAGGCACTCGCCGTCTCCGCGAGGTCGAATCGCGAGTCGATTCGGGGTTCGAACCGGCCATCCGCGAGACGGGGCGCGATCGCTTCCAACAGCGGGCGCTGGTCCGCGCTCGAAGCGACGAGTGACATGAATCGGAGGTTCGCGTCCGCCTGCTTGGCGTCCATCGAAAGGTCACTATCGAGCGAGATGGGTTCGTCCTCACCGATGACGACGATCGAGCCCCCGCGTGCCAGTGCCTCGAGAACCGCGGCGAGGTTCGTCCCGGCGTGTGATTCGAGTGCGACATCGATCGATCCGCCGGCCGCAGCCTCGATCTCGCTTGCGAGATCCGTCGCACGATAGTCGACGGCCCCCTCCGCACCGAGGCCGGTCACGAACGCCTCGGAGGACGGCCGTGCGAGACCGACAACGGTCGCCCCAGCGGCGCTTGCGATCTGTACGCCCGCGTGTCCGACGCCGCCCGCCGCCCCGGAGACGAGACAGCGATCGCCGAGACCGAGTCCGCCGCGGGTAACGAGCGCGCGCCAGGCCGTCGCGAAGGTCATCGCCGCCGCCGCGCCTGCCTCGAAGGACACCTCCTCCGGGAGGCCCGCGAGAACCGACGCCGGTGCCGTAATCGCTTCCGCGATCGCCCCCTCGTCGAGGACCCCACGGCAGGTCCCGTAGACGCGATCCCCGGGTTCGAAGTCGGTGATGTCACTACCGGTCTCGGTGACGACACCCGCGACGTCCGAGCCGATCGTCCGCGGGAGGTCGCCGACGCCGGCCGCTCCCGCCCGGACGTAGGTGTCGATCGGATTGATGCTCGCTGCGTGCACAGTGAGGAGGACCTCGCCGGTCCCAGGGGTCGGTCGGTCGACCTGATCCACCTGGAGGACGTTCTCGTCGCCGTACTCGTGATACCTGACCGCTCTGATATCTCCGTCGGTCATCGTCTCTCCGTATCGCTCGTCGTCTCGCTGTTTGCGATCATTTCCTCGTCAGCCTCCGTTTCGTTGTTACGCTTCGCTCCGTTGCGCTCCTCGGTAGGGACGTCGCCGCCGTATCGCTCGTCGATCAGGTCCTCGTAGGACTGCACTTGCTCGACAGGATAGCGACCGTCCGGCGGGCTCCCGACCGCGATCACCCGGCAGGGCTGGTCGTAGGGGTTGTGAAGGAGATGAGCGATGCCCGGCTCGAAGGCGACGAGGTCATCGGCTCCGAGGACGAACGCGTCATCCTCGACCTCGACCCGACAGCGGCCCTCGAGAACGTGGAAGAACTCCGTCTGATTTTCGTGGTAGTGATAGGCGTTCTGAGAGAGCCGCGTCCCCGCATCGAGGGTCGCGACGTTGTAGTTGTACGCTTCGAGATCTAATTGTGGGGAGACTTCGTAGCGCCGCCCCGGTTTCTGTGCGTTCGTTTCGAGGTCGGTCAGGTTCGCTCGTCGATGTCGGCTCGTCATTGGTTCGTGATGGGTTTGTCAGTGGTCTACGATCGGTCGCTCGGTGAGTCGGTCGTTAGTCGTTCGCGCTGTTCGTTCTCGTCGAGTCCCATCCGGTAGATCAGGAGAACCGGGAGGCCGTCGCGGCGAACAACCCCTCGACGTTCGCCGTGAAATAAAGTAGGCCACCGAGAGCGGCGGCCGCCAGTGCCACCTGTGCGAGTAGCATCGGCGCGAACACCGTCGCGAGACCGAGAGCGACGAAACCGACCCGGATCGGCAGAGACAACGCTTCCGAGACGCGACCCGCAGCGCCCGCGGCGATCGCGACGAACCCGACGAGGACGACCGCAAAGGCGAGCAGGCTCGCCACGCTCGGATCGAGCAACGAGGGGTTGAACACGAACGCGTAGGGCAACAGCAGCATCGGGAAGCCGATCTGCATCGCACTCACCGTCGTCTCCATGAACCCCGAGTCGGCGATTCCCTGTGCGATCACGATCGAGAGCGCGATCGGTGGGGTGATGTTCGAGACGATCGCGAAGTAGAACACGAAGAAATGGCCGACGAGGGGCTCGAACCCGACGCTTATCAGTGCCGGTGCGACGAGCGTTGCGACGAGAGTGTAGGCTGCCGTCGTCGACATGCCCATGCCGAAGACGATCGAGGCGGCCATCGCCAGGACCAACAGCACCAACACCTCCCCGCTCGCGAACAGTATCATCTGCGTCGATAGCTGCTGGGCGAAGCCGGTGACGATCAGTGCCCGGACGACGATCCCCAGGCTCGCGAGGATGATCGTGATGTCGACGGTCGCATCGACGCCGCGGCGCATCCCTTCGAGCGTATCGCGCGCGAAGACCCGAACCTTCGAGTCGATAGTACTACTCGAATCGGTCACCCCCTCATAGACATTACGGAGGAGCCGAACACCCGAGAGCGTCACGATGCTCCAGAAGCCCGCGAGCATCGGGTCGGACTGGATGACGACCAGGAAGTACAGCAACACGGCGAACATACTGATGTACTCGATGCTCCGGAGTGCGTTCAGAAGCTGATCGAAGACGGTGTGACCGTCGTCGACGTTCGATTCGATGTCCGAGGTCGGCGTGTTCAGCGAGACGCCGACGGCGACCGTCAGGAAGAAAAGAGCCGCGGGCAGCGTCGCGGCGACGATGATCTCGGAGTAGGTCGGGTCGATCAACTCGGCCATCAGGAAGGCACCGGCACCCATGATCGGCGGTAGGACCTGGCCGCCACAGGATGCTACCGACTCGATAGCGGCCGCAACCCGGGGCGGGTAGCCGTTTTCCTTCATCAGCGGGATCGTGAAGGTTCCCGTCGTCGCCGTGTTCGCCGCCGTAGAGCCATTGATCGATCCCAGAGCGGCGCTCGCGGCGACCGCCACCTGTCCGATCTCGATTCGCCGGTGTTTCAGTGCTAACCGCGACATACCCTTGATGAACGTCGCCATCCCGCCGTACTTCTCGAGTAACCCAGCCAGCATCAGGAAGATGACGACCCAGGTAGCCGATATCTGGAGTAACTGGCCGAGAACCCCCTGGAACTCGACGGTATTCGCCGAAACGATCCGTACCGGTGAGAGCCCTCTGTGATTGAGTATTCCCGGCATCAGTGGCCCGAAGTACGAATAAACGAGCCCGAGAACGGCAATACCCGTTATCAGTTTCGATACCGAGTACAGCGCGGTGAGGATGAGCGCAAGTAACAACGTCCCCATGAGCAGGTCCGTCGAGGTGTAGGAACCGGATCGGAGAACGATCTCCTGGTAGGTACTGGCCAGGTAATAGAGAGGCACGACTGCGAGGACGCTGTAGATCACGTACCCTACGCTCTTCAGTTTCCCGCGAGTGTTCGTTCGATCCGCCCCGAGCAGGCCCAACCAGGCCCACGCGACGAGTACCAGTGCTAGGTGGATAACCCCGTGTTGGCTTCGGGGTATCTGTGCGGTAAAGCCATACCAGAGGTGATAGGCAAAGAACGCCGCTGAGAGAGCGTATACTAACAGCTCCAGCCATCCATTCTCCCAGACGGACTCCTCGTAGGACGTCGCGAAGCGCTCGTCGATCTGGCGCTGTAGATCCTCGAAGCTGCGGGGAGCGTTCGATTCGGACGTAGATTCTGACATCTTGTGTGGGTCGTATAGTGAGAGATCGTCTAGTAGGGTGTTCGACTACGAGGAGTTCGTACTGTTGGTCGCGTTGGACCCGCTCATCTCCGCTTGTGGTGGGGCAGTGAGACTATCGGAGTACTCGCTCCAGAGCCCTTCTTCCTGGTAGTACTGGTACGCGCCCGCGTGGATCGGGATGTCGGGATGAAGCGTGCCGAGGAACTCCTGTGGGTCCGGGAAAAAGCCCATGACCTCGTCCTGTTCGACAAGTTCTTCGGCGCGTTCGTAGGAGAGCTTCGTCAGCTCGTAGACCACCTCCTGGCTCAGCATGTCCGCTCGGGCGTTCCAGAGGTACGTGAGCGTAAAGGCGTCGATGCTCTGGGAGACGTTCTCCGAGATCGCGCTCCCGTCGATCTGTACGTAGGAACTGAACCCCAACTCGTCGGCGAGGATCGACTGTGTGCTTTCGGAGAGCGGTAGCGGTGCCCAGTTGACCGTCGAGTCGATCTCCTGGAACCACCCCTGGGGGATAGTGCCGTTCGTCGCCCAGGTAAAGGCCGCATCGACACGTCCGCCCCGAAGCGCGGAGGGAATGTCCGCAAAGGCCATGTACCGGGGTTGGACGTTTCCGAGACCGATCTCCTCGTCGATGATCCGCTCGACGGGCGCGCGGGTCCCCGAACCGGCCGAGGAGACGGCGATCGGACGTCCCTGGAGATCCTCCCAGTTCTGTATGCCCGCCTCGGCGTTGGCTACCCCGAAATTGTAGAAACTCATGTACCCTCGAATCTGGCGGATCGTATCGAAGTTCGGCAACTGAGTGTCCTCGAAGGAACCCTCGTTCGGCGAGTTTTCGAGCAGTTGGGTGGTCGTCCCGCCTAACAATAGGTTCCCGTCGGCGACCCGTCGGTAGGTCGCGGAGGTCCCTTCGGTGACAACCGCCTCGATCGTAAACGTATCCGCGAGGTCGTTTTGCGTGACGTACTGTGCGAACGTCGATCCCACCCGAAACGAGGACGACCCCTCCGAGGAGGTTCCAAGGACGATGTTCGTCGGACCGCCGCCATTACCACCACCTCCGCCGCTGCCGTTTCCGCCACCACCACTACCGCCGCCACCGCCGCCTTCGCCGAGGCTTTGATTCAGACACCCAGCGAGGGAGAACACCCCCGCGGTCGCACCTATACCGGCCGTTCGACGCAGGAATTGGCGTCTATCGGGGCGATCCCCCTCGATCCCGTTGTTACTGGCACGCTTTGCCATGACAGACGGATCTGGTCGGGGGGTCGTATATACTTTTTCATTTCAAATTCTTCAAGTATCGATCCGCTACGTGGACCAGCCTCACCGAACGGAAGCGTCCAGCACGCCCCCCTCAGCGTCGGAAAGAGCCGTCCGGAGTGAAGTATCGGTGTTCCGCTCTATGGAAAGCAGTAGTCAGTTTTACTGATAGGTAATGTTCAGTTCGAGTTCGTTCGTCGCGCCGAGGAGCAGGGAGGGTAGCTCCTCGCCGAGGCGCTGCCCCGCCATCCGGTTGATCGGCCCGGAGATGCTGAGCCCACCGACGACGGTATCCTCCGGGCCGACCACCGGGGCACCGATCGCTCGGAGCCCTTCGATGACGCCTTGATCGTTAATGCTGTACCCTCGCTCCCGGGTTCGTTGTAGTCGATCATGTAGGGTCTCCGGATCAGTAATGCTCCGGGACGTCATCGCCTCTAGCCCATGTCGGTCAATGATCGCATCAATGCGGTGAGGAGGGTAGTGAGAGAGAATCGCCAATCCGGCCGCGCTCGTATGTATTGGAACCCGCTTGCCGGGGTACGTGTCGGCCCTGACAGCGTTCGCTCCCATCTGTTGGTGGACATACACTGCCCGACCGTGTTCCTCGATCATGAATTGCGCCCGTTCAGCGGTTCTGTCAGCCAGTTCGCCGACCTTCTCGGCAGCTAGTTGATGTTCGGAGTGCTGTCCGCGGGCCCGCTCGCCGAGATCGAGAAAGCGGAGACTCAGCGTGTATTTTTCCTCGTTTTCGACGACGTACCCTTGCCCCTCGAGGGTCCGTAGATGTCGATACACCGTGCTCTTCGGTAGCTGCAAGCTACTTGCGATCGCCGAGAGACCGACGGGGCCACGTGTGCCGAGAAACTCAGCGATTCGGAACATACGCTCGATCGCCCGAATCGTTCCTTCACTAGCCATACCGAGTCCACGCCCGTCGATCGGCCTAAGCGTTTCGCGTGGTGAAACGATCCTCGCTACGGCGAATCGTAGAACGGGCTCGAGCGTGTCGAACACGAAAGGCGCTCCCTAACCCCGATAGCGGGTAAGGAAAGACGGCCGCCACGACGTTCGCCCTCTAGAACGACGCCGGGAGAGTAGGAGCAGTATCGTCGGCTGTTCATCGGTAATGAGTGAGGCTAAGATCCTGGTCGGGACATGAATGGCGCTCGTTTATGCCGATCGCGCTCCGAGCCGAAGTATGGAACTACGCGAGGCCAACAGCGCTGACGTAGGGCGACTATCCGAACTCACTCACAGCACGATGACCGCCGCCTACGCGCTTAGCCCTCAACAGCTCGAGGCGATCGTCGAGGAACGCTTCGAGGAAGAATCACTGACCGATGCGATCGAGAACGAGGATTGGGTACTGCTGGTCGCCGAAGACGACGAGAGCGAGGCCGACGAGGAGCCGGTGATCGTCGGGTTCGTGCTCGGCGAGCACCGCGAGGAAGGAAGCGAGCTTCGTTGGCTGTTCGTCGATCCCGAACACCGAGGCAAAGGAGTCGGCACCGAACTGTACGAGGCTGGCAGCGAAGCGCTGGGCGAGAGCGGTACCGGTTACGTTACCGCGAGCGTACTCGAAGCGAACACCCAGGGCGGGACCTTCTTCGAGCGGGTCGGCCTCGAGGAAGCCGACGAACGACAGGTCGAGATCGGCGAACAGTCCTTCGTCGAGTACGTCTACGCCGAACCGTCGGCGATCGACGAGTCGGCGGCATCCGACCAACCCGACCCGGACGCCACGGACCTCACCGACGCCGACCTCCCGGAAACCGAGACACGAGAGGGAGGTACCGTCGCGAGAACCGACGACGGTAGCGACACTGAGGTCTATCTCGACCGCGAGGAAACCGAATCGGGGACCGAGGCTCCCTTCGTCGTCGCCTACGCCGACGCCGAGTTCACCGACCGCTATGGCTACTACTGTGCGAACTGCGGGTCGCTCGATACGGCTCTCGACGAGTCCGAGCGCATCGAGTGTACCGAGTGTGGGAACTCACATGCACCACGCTCGGAGGAAGCCTACGACGGGTCGTATCTGTAGTGAGCACTGGGACTCGCTCGGAGAGAACGGTCGGCGTTCGTAGCTAAGTGCTGCTTCGGTGGCGACCGGACCATCGATACCGCTTGCGCTCTCAGGCGTCTCACGTATCCGGGTCAGGATCGAACCCCGAACGATGGCCGAGATCGAACTCTTCGCAATGAACACCGCCGACTGGGAGTACGAGTACAGCGCGATGATGCGCCTGCAGCGCCCGGGCGAGACCTATCCGTCGCTCACACCGTTCTATCTGATCGATCACCCCGAAGGCGTCGTCCTCTTCGACACCGGTACGAGCGCCGAGATGCTCGCCGATCCCGCGAACTACGGGGCCTACGGCGCGTCCCACATGGAAGAGTCGGCCGGCAAGGAGATCGAACCCACTGAAGGCGGGTCGGCGAGCGAACAGATCGCCGATCTGGGCTACGAGCCCGAGGACGTCGATCAGGTCGTCCTCTCACACCTCCATCTCGATCACGCGGGCGACATCGATGCCTTCTCCGAGTCGACGATCGTCGTCCAGCAGGCCGAACTCGAGTACGCCTGGTGGCCGGCCGACCCCATCCAGCGAAGCCTCTACTTGGAGGGTGATTTCGGTCCCTTGCGCTCCGGGGCATTCGACGTACGTGAGATCGAGGGTAGTTACGACGTCTTCGGCGATGGCACCATTAGGTGTCTCCCGACGCCGGGCCACTCTGCAGGCCACCAGGCACTCCAGGTCGAACTGGAGGAAGCGGGCACGGTCATCCTCGGCGCAGATCTCGCGTTCACCCAGGAAGCCTACGAGCAGGAACTCCAGCCACCCTTCGCGTGGGACACCCGGGAAGCGCTGCGATCGAACAGGGACGTTCGAAACCTCGAACGCGCTGAGGACGCGGCTGTCTACCTCGCTCACGACCGCGAGCACTTCGAGGAACTACCGAACCCACCCGAGAGCCTAATGTAGTCATCGCTTCCGGTACCAAAGCAAAGGAAGAGCGACGATCACGTTTCGTTCGTCGATAGTCGCCCGACGATCGTTAGTCGTCAACGAGAACGGCCGTCGGTTCTCGCTACTAATCGAGTTTGAACGCGACCTCAACGGTCGCTTGGTACTCCCGATCCTCGACGCTCGCGAGTTCGACGCCGCGGCTCTTCACTTCGACCCAGTGGACGTTATCGAGGGTGTCTTCCGCGCGGGCGATGGCGTCGTCGACTGCCTGCTCGAACCCCTCCGTGCTCGATCCGATGAGCGTGATCTTCTTGTATACCATTGCGTCACGCCGTTCGATCGGCGAGCGTTTAAATGTGGGCCTTGTCTTGGCCGTCGCCGCTTCCGCGCTTCCGAATGTCGCCTACCACTCCCTC
The DNA here is from genome assembly GCA_003021705.1 of Halobacteriales archaeon QS_3_64_16. GTDB lineage: Archaea > Halobacteriota > Halobacteria > Halobacteriales > Halococcaceae > PXQR01. Next base: position 104,326 of record PXRJ01000007.1, on the reverse strand, counting down.
GAGTCCGATGGCTTCGTCGTTCTACGGGATCGCCCCCGTCGAGTCACTCTTCTCCCGAGCGCTGCACTCGAACGTCGAGCCGCGCGGCGAGTGCCTCGACGACGCCGCTCAGACGGGCCCCGCCCCAGGTCGCGACGATCACCGCTCCAATGAGATCGAAAACGAGATCGAGCATGGTGTCCTCCAGGCCGTACTGAGTGAGAACCGTCGCGCCCAGAGCAGTGCCGAGCCCGCCGACAGCGAACTCGAGGACCTCCCAGAAGACGCCGAAGCCGAGCACGAATAGCAGCATGAAGACGAAGGTGAATTTCGGCGGGAGGTAGATGTCGGTACGGTGCTCGTCGATCGCCCGGGCGCTCGACGGCTGCGACTCGCTGTCGTTCGAGAGGGCTCCGCTCTCTCGTGATGTGGCAGGAACGCTCCGCGTTCCTGCTGCAAGCAAGACCTTCGACCTCTTTCGAACCACGGCGAAGCCGCCACGCGCCCGGGAGCTTCCAAAACGGTTCCAGCGGTGCTTTTCGCACAAAACTGCTAAACGAAACACTACTGTCGATTCCGTGCCAACGCTTTTGCGCCCGGCCGCCATCGAAAATGGTCGTTATGGATCGACGACGATTCCTGCTTGGCAGCGCGGTCGGTGCGAGTATGCTCGCCGGCTGCACGCAGGAGGAACTCCAGCAAGCACAGGAGATGGCCGACGAAGCCGGAAAGAACGACGAAGTAACCCCTGGAGAGGAGGGCGCCACGGAGACGACCGACTCCGGCGACAGTGAGGAGCCCTTCGACATCGAGGAAGGCATCGGGCTCGTAACCGTCGAGAGCGACGACTCCTTCGACGCGACCGTCTCCCGCATCAGTAGTGCCATCGAGGGCAACGACGCGCTCACACTTATCGGGACAGTCGATCACGCGGCGAACGCCCAGTCGGCCGACATGGAACTCCCGCCGACGACGCTTTTGATCTTCGGCAATCCGAAGCTCGGGACGCCGCTAATGGGTGCCAGCCGCTCGGTTGCGATCGACCTCCCCCAGAAGATGCTCGTCTGGAAGGAAGAGGGCGAGGTCATGGTGAGCTACAACGATCCTCAGTACCTCGCCGCTCGCCACGGCATCGAGGACGAAGACGAGATCCTGGCGAAGATCGCCGGCGCTCTGGAGAAACTCGCCACCGGTAGCGCGAGCAGCTAGCGAAAGACCGTCTCAGGGACTCGCGGCTACTGTTTCGTTTGTCGGCGCTCGTCGAGCGTCTCGGGACGACACCGGTTAGGGCGATCACACCGGCCGATTCGTGGCTACCTCGGCGGTCGGTCCGAGGTCGGCTCGTCGCTGACTCGGGCTCGATTCGGGGACGATTCGACAGGGCTTACAGTACCGAAGACCTCGTTTCGAGCGGATTTGACACGTTCGAAGACGATCCGGCGGACGATCTCTCGGTCGGTGCCGACGCTGTCCGGGCTCCGCCGGGAGGGCGGCGGGTGGGTCATCGGCTCGGTGGCAGTCGGCTGGCTACTGATCCTGGGCCTCCGATTCACCCTCCCGGCGCTCGTCCCCCAGCTCAAGACGACCTTCGGGATCGACAACGCGACCGCCGGGATCGCGATCACGGTCGTCTGGGCGACCTACGCGGCAATGCAACTGCCCGCCGGCATGCTGATCGAGCGCGTTGGCGAGCGCCGGCTATTGGCCGGCAGTGCTCTGCTGACCGGCCTGAGCGCGCTCGGGTTCGGGCTCGCGCCCGTCTTCGGCGTCTTCCTGGTGGTCTGTGGCCTCTTTGGCTTCGCGACCGGCCTCTATGGACCGACGCGGGCAACGGTGCTCTCGAATATCTACCCCGAGCACGACGGAGCGGCCTTCGGCGTCCTCTTAGGGGCGGGCAGCATCGGCGCGGCAACGGTGCCACTCGCCGCGAGCGCGCTAATCGGGCGGGTCGGCTGGCAGCCCGCGCTCGCGCTCGCCGCACCACTGTTGGGGCTCGCGGGCATCGCCCTCTGGCGCTCGCTCCCGGTACACTCCCTCGCCGCGAACGCAACGACGACTGGGAGCGGAGCAAGCGATCGAAGTCGCTCCGATCGTGCCCGGGCCGTCCTCGATGGGATCGCGCGCCGCTCGGTCGTTATCATCGTGATCGGGGCGACGCTGATGCTGTTCGTCTTCCAGGGGTTGACGGCCTTTCTACCCACGTATCTCGTCGTCGCCAAGGGACTGGGGCAAGCGAGTGCGACCGGCCTGTTCGCGCTGCTGTTCGTCTGTGGCGCTGCCTTCCAGTTGGCCGCTGGTGCGGCGGCCGATCGGTTCGGCGATCGCACGGTGTTGCTCACACTGACGACCGCGAGCATCGTGCCCCTGGTACTGCTGCCGTTCGTCTCGGGGCCGGTGCTCCTCGCTGCCGTCGTCCTGCTCGGGGCTCGGTACGCGAGCGCACCGATCACGAACGCCTACGTGCTCGACGTGCTCCCGAGCGAGGTTCAGGGCACGGCATGGGGAACGCTCCGGACAGCGTTTTTCCTGGTCGGCGCGACCGGCTCGACGTTCGTCGGCACGCTCGCGGATCGAGGATTTTTCGACGAGGCGTTTTTCGTTCTCGCCGCGCTCACGGCGCTCGCGGTCGGTGTCTTCGCCGTCCTCCCGCCACGGACGGCGACCTGAGTGCTCGACCTTCCAGCACGTCGAAGCGCCTACCGGGTGGCCGGGGGCCATCGAGGCCCGACCCGCAACTCATCCGCTACTCTCGCTCCTCGAGATACGCCTCGATGACCCGATCGTCGACGTGATCGAGCAGGCAGCGGTGGCCGGCTCGCCTGCGCCGCTCGGCCTCCTCGCTTGTCACAAATAGTGCGTCGGTGTGGGCCTGCAGTTCGCTACTCAGTTCTTCGACACGCTCCTCGCTCGCCTCTTCGGGTAGCGTCCGCTCGACGAACGCGCGGGCGTGTGCCTTCCAGTTCTCGTCTCGGGACTTCTCTTTCGAGAGCCAGTCCCAGTATCCGCGTGCGAGAGCCGGCGGGTAACCTCGGTTCTCGAGCCAGTCGGCGATCACCGCAAACCCGACTCTCGCTCCGTGGCCGGCGCTCACGATCGCCTGGTCGGGACAGCCCGCGAGTGGACCGGCGACGTACAGTCCCGGTATCGGCGTTCGTCCCTCCCGATCGACGTACTCTCGGTCGAAATATCGATGAGTTTCCCCGCCGTGGCTCGCCTCGGTGAACATCGCACTCTCCTCGAGGGCTTCGAGGTAGGTCGTGTCGTCTTTCGTCGCGACCAGGACTCGCGAGGTCTCGATCGTCCGGCCGTCCTGGGTTTCGACGACGAAACTCTCGCCTGCTCGGTCCTCGGCTCGCTCCTCACCCTCGTCGCCGTCGTCTCCCCCCCCATCGCTGCTCGTCTCGCGCTCGACGGTGCTGTCCAGTCCATCCCCGGCATCCACCTGCCGAACTTCGAGTACCATGTCGGAAATGTACCGACAGCCGGCCGCGTCGGCGTGTGCACGACAGAGCGCCCGAAACGTCGAGACGTCAATCCCGCCGGGGAACCCGAGGTAGTTCGCGAGGTACGCACACCGCGCGAGCGAGGAGGGGCCGCGATCCAGGATACAGGTATCCATCCCTGCCCGAGCGGTGAAGATCCCGGCGCTGGGACCGGACACGCCCCCGCCGACGATCACGACGTCGTAGCCGTCGCTACCGGATGGCTCGATCTCCGGGTCGCTCTCGGCGCGTTCGATCGGCACGGTCGCTCTCTGTGGCTACACTCTCAGTACTGTCGATTCAGCGTGTGAACGTTCCGTGGTCACATCCCCTTCGTTCCCCATCAGTGCTGTTCGGCGTCCTGTCGCGCCAGTCCCGCGAGATGGCCACAGACCTCCGTGGCGATCTCGCTGCCGAGCCGTGCGGCGTTCTCGCTGCCCGGCAGACAGAAGACGGGGGTCTCGCCGGCGACGCCGGCGATCGCCCGCGTGGCGACGATTCGAGCGCCGACCTCGCCGTAGGAGCGCCGGCGGAAGAGTTCTCCAAACCCCGGCAGCTCCTTCGTGAAGAGGACTTCTGCCGCCTCGATCGTTACGTCGTCGGGCGTAATGCCCGTCCCGCCGGTGGTTACCACGACATCGGTGTCCTCGCGATCGACGAGTTCGTCGATGGCAGCCTGGACGTCGTCGTGATCGTCGGTGATCAGCGCTCGGGTACTCACCTCGTGACCGGCGCGCTCGAAGGCCTCGCCGATGGCCTCGCCCGCCGGGTCTTCCTCGAGCGATCGGGAGGAGGATATCGTGAGAATCGCCGCGCTCACCGTCTCGATGTCGCTCGCGTGGTGGTCGTGGCCCGGATCCCCGTGCTCCCCGTGGCCTCCCTGATCGTGCTGCGCGCCGTTCTCGTGATCACCGTCGTTCGCGTGCTCGCTTGCCGGATTCTGCTCTTCGTCCATGCTCGCCGTTCGCGCGCTCGCCACTAAAGTTCGGGCCTCCCCGATCCCCGATCTCCGATTCTCGATTCTCGCTACCGGTCCGGGGCGCCGAAACTCGTTTGAAGGCTGACGCCTTCAGATCGTCCATGGGCGAACGTGCCTGTTACCGGGCGTTCTGTCCGGTCTGTGACGGGCCGGTCACCGTCGTCGACGAGACGTGTCCGGACTGTGGAGCCGGCCTCGACGGCGAGTAGCACAGTACGCGTCCCTCGGGTCCGTCCGGCATCGCCAGGGTTTTGCACTCACCGCGTGAGGGCCATTCCATGCAAGCCGTCCAGTTCGAAGAACACGGCGAGACCGACGTCCTCGACTACGGCGACTTTCCCGATCCCGAACCGGATCGCGGGGAGGTACTGGTAGACGTCAAAGCCGCCGCACTCAATCACCTCGATATCTTCACCCGGGGCGGTCTCCCGGGCGTCGAGTTGGAGATGCCCCACATCCCCGGCAGCGACGCCGCGGGCGTCGTCGAGGAGGTAGGCGAAGACGTCTCACGACACGAGTCGGGCGATCGCGTCGCGGTCACCGCGGGGCTTTCCTGTGGGGAGTGTGAGTTCTGTCGCCACGGCGAACACTCCCAGTGCGAGCGCTATCACCTGCTCGGCGAGCACGTTCGTGGCGTCCACGCCGAACGAGCGGTGGTTCCCGAACAGAATCTGGTGCCGGTGCCCGACGACGTCGATTGGGTGACCGCAGCGGCCTCGCCGCTGGTCTTCCAGACCGCCTGGCGGATGTTGATGAGTAAGGGCCGACTGACTGCCGGCGAGAAAGTCCTCGTCCTCGGTGCTTCAGGGGGTGTGGGTCACGCGGCGGTCCAGATCGCCGATCATGCCGGTGCGGAGGTCTATGCCACCGCGAGTTCCGAGGAGAAGTTGGAGTACGCCCGGGAGTGTGGGGCCGATCACGTCATCGACTACGCCGAAAAGGACTTCGGGAGCGAGATCTACGAGGCGACCGACGGCCGCGGGGTCGACATGGTCGTCGATCACGTCGGGCCGGCGACCTGGGACGACTCGCTCAAGAGCTTGGCGAAGGGCGGCCGGGTCGTGACCTGCGGGGCGACGACCGGGCCGGTAGCCGAGACCAACATCAATCGCGTCTTCTGGAATCAATTAGAGATCATCGGCTCGACGATGGCCTCGCTGGGTGAGGTCGACGACGTCCTTTCGAAGGTCTGGGAGGGAACCTTCAGCCCCCGCGTCCGTGAGACCCTGCCGATGAGCGAGATCACTCGCGCCCACGAGATGCTAGAAGAGCGGGAGGGCTTCGGCAAGGTGGTCGTGATTCCAGACAGCGAACAGTAGCGAGTCGAGTTTCGTTTCCGGTCGGCTCGCTCTAGTTTTCCGTTTCGGCATCATCGCTCACCGGTGTAACCGCTCGATCGGAAGCGTCCTATTCGTCGAACCCTAACGACGAGGAAATGGACGATGGCCAGCACGCGAGCGACGACTCGGGGGGCTACGTCCACGACCCCGAGGCCTTTCGCGAAGGAGGTGAGAGTCGGGACGCCGGCCCCGACACCGCCAGCTCGGGTCGGTCCGTCCCGCGCAACGACCCGCGGCCAAGCGAGGGGAGGCTTACGGTACCCGAGCGCGAGTCCTTCGGCCTCCGAGGGTGGGTGCTCGTCGGCATTCTTCTATTAGCTTTTCTCGTCGTCCCCACGATCATCTTGTTCGTCCCGCCCGCGGCACTGCCCTTCGAGGTGGCCTTCCTGATCCTTCCGCTGCTGCCCGCGATACTACTCGGCGCGGTCGCGGTCTGGTCGGCGCTCGGCGGGGCTGTGTGAGTCTCTGACCAACAACTGACCCTGCTCTAGCCTTAGTGTTACCCTCCTTCGATCCAGTCTACCTCAAGGGTTTAGTGGCTGGTGAGTAAATTCTCGTGCCATGGCCAAGGATTACACGACGCTCCGGGACCCGAACGCCGAGTACACGATGCGGGAGCTCTCCGCCGAGACGATGGGCGTGCAAGCCAAGCGGGGCGGTGGCCGGGACGTCGAAATCACCGACGTCCAGACGACGATGCTAGACGGTAACTTCCCCTGGACCCTCGTTCGAGTGTACACCGACGCGGGCATCGTCGGTACCGGCGAGGCCTACTGGGGGGCTGGCGTGCCCGAGATAATCGAGCGGATGACCCCCTTCATCGTCGGGGAGAATCCCCTCGACATCGATCGGCTGTTCGAACACCTCGTCCAGAAGACCTCGGGCGAGGGCTCGATCGAGGGCGTCACCGTCTCTGCGATCGCCGGGATCGAGGTCGCCTTGCACGATCTGGCGGGCAAGATCCTCGAAGTACCGGCCTACCAGCTCTTGGGCGGGAAGTATCGCGACCGGGTCCGGGTCTACTGTGACTGTCACGCGGGCGAGGAGTCTGAACCCGAGTCGAACGCCGCCGAAGCCGAACGCGTGATCGAAGAGCTGGGCTACGACGCCCTGAAATTCGATCTCGACGTTCCGAGCGGCCATGAGAAGGACCGCGCCAACCGCCATCTGCGCGGCCCGGAGGTCAAACACAAAGCGGAGATCGTCCGGGCGGTCACCGACCGGATCGGCGACCGGGCCGACGCGGCCTTCGACTGTCATTGGACCTTCTCCGCGGGGAGCGCGAAACGACTCGCCCGCGAGATCGAGGACCTGGACGTCTGGTGGCTCGAGGACCCCGTGCCCCCCGAAAACCACGACGTCCAGCGCGAGGTGACCCAGCACACGACGACGCCGGTCGCGGCGGGCGAGAACGTCTACCGCAAGCACGGCCCCCGCCGCCTGCTCGAAGAACAGGCCGTCGACGTCATCGCGCCCGACCTCCCAAAAGTGGGCGGGATGCGCGAGACCAGAAAGATCGCCGATATGGCAGACACCTACTACGTCCCCGTCGCGATGCACAACGTCTCCTCGCCGGTGGGGACGATGGCCTCCGCACACGTCGCGACGGCGATCCCCAACTCCTTGGCCGTCGAGTTCCACTCGTATGAACTCGAGTGGTGGGACGACCTCTACGAGGGCACACCGATCATCGAGGACGGTCACATCGAGATCCCTGAAGAGCCGGGGCTGGGCCTGACGCTCGATATGGACGCCGTCGAGGAACACATGGTCGCGGGCGAGAGTCTGTTCGACTGAGCGCAGCGAAGGTGAGCCAGCGAGTCTTCGACTCGTCGCGTTCGAGGAAGCGCGACTTCCGATCCGTCGATCCCTGCCGAACTGTGTTCACCGACGTAGCACGACACGGTCGACCGCCCCGCGTCGGTCGCTACTACTCGGCCTGAAGCCAGTCTGGCAGGTCCTCGCTGTCGGCCTCTTCGACCGGAAAGAGCCGTGAGTCGACCCAGGGCGCGAACAGCGAGTGCGGAACGAAGAAGTCCTCGTCGTCCCGTTCGATCCGCGTGCCGCGCTCCTCGACCTCTTGCACGACGAAACAGTCTTTCCGGTGGCGATCATAGAGCGCCTCGCCCGTTTCGAGGTCGGCGATGACGTCCGGTATCGACTCCTCGGTACCTTCCATGGGCTGGCTACAGGCGTAGCCGTCCTATCTCTTTTGCCGTCGCTCGTCTCTCCGGAGCTTCTCCGAGGAACGCGATCGAACGCCGATCGCAAACGTTCAATTCCCACCGTCGAGAACCGGCGTGTATGAGCGCGATCGCCGACGTTCTCGACAAACTCCGCCGGCCGGCCTCGACCGGCGCGAATCGCTGTCTGCCCTGTACGGCCCTCAATCTCGGCGTGCTCGCGGCCGGCGTCGCGGCACTCGCCTACCGGAAGCGCCGTTTCACCGCGCTGGCGCTAGCGGCAAGCGGGGCGAGTGCGATTTGGTTCCGGGGGTATTTCGTTCCCTACACGCCCCGGTTCGCCCCCCGGCTCGTCGCCGCGCTTGGGGTCGAGGAGTTCTTTCACGCTCGCGACGAACGCGACGCGTACGAAACGCCCGGCGGTCCGGGCTCGATCGGCGATAGCTACGACCCCCAAGACGCCCTCGGAAGGAGTCCGGACGACGGCGAGAGAGACACCGAACCGGACGGCGACGCGGTCCTCACTATGCTCCTCGAGAGCGGAATCGTCCGTCCCGACGGCGAGGACCTCTCGCTGGCCCCCGAGGTTCGCGAGGACTGGCGGGCCGAGATCGATTCGCTGAACTCGCTTGCGAGCCCGGCTCTCGGGGCCGAACTCGAAGCGAGCCTACCGACGATCACCGAGACCAGAGTAATCGACGACGAGCGCGCCGAAAGGGAGGGGCGCTGGATCGCATTCGGCGACGGGGGCGGGATCGCAAGCGAGTCCTGGCTCTCCCGACCGATCGCGATCGGCGAACTCGCCGCGATCCGTGCACTCGAGGCGTTCGACCTCCCTTTGGAGACACGACTCGCTGCCGCCCGCCCGCTACGGATGTTCCTGAGTACCTGCCCGGACTGCGGCGGACGAGTCGAGGCAAGCACGACCGCGACCTGCTGTGGCGGGCTCGCCAGCCCGCGACAGGGCCCACAGGACGTGCTCGCCTGCACCGGGTGTAACGAACGGCTGTTCACCTTCCCCCGGGTGGACTGAACCGCCGATCCCGATGGCCTGTTTAGTTCCGTCGGAATCGGGCCGCCGTAATCGGTGCCTTCGCTCGCTCAGCCGCCGGGTACCGAGCCCATAGTTATTACTCGATAGTCGATCGAAAAAAGCGGACAGGGCGAACCAGCACGCTCGCGACACGCACTGTCGTCATCGACTGGGGTCATGACGCTCTGTCCGCCGTTTTCCGGCGCTCCGAGGGATGCTGAAAAGCGGGCCACGGCTATCTCCCCGATTTCGGTACTCTCCGCTGCTCCACTCCTTCTCGCTCTTACCGTCTCTTTCCCACAGTCGTCGCTCGCGTCCTGGTCTCCCCGCTGTCGCCACCTACCGCACTCCCGTCGATCGGCGGCGCTCGATACCGGAGAACGGCCACAAGGATTAACACCTCATTACCCTCGGTGGTAGACGGGCAGGACACACGAGACCGGGGTTCGGACTCGATGGCTCCCCTGTTGGGGAAACCGAGCGTGGCTGCTCGTCCTGCCCACCTGCGTCGATCGAGACTACCCAGCGGAGCTAGTAGCGAACGCATACTGGTTCGCAGTGTCAATGCGGCTGTTCGTACCGCTCAGCGTTCGGCGGGGCCAGCCGTGAGGTCGCCCTCGTAGACCACGCCCCGTTCGCCGTCGATCGTGAGGACGATCCCGTTCTCGACTCTCTCGGGGAGGGGAGTGTCGCCGACGAGGGGCACGTCGAGTTCGCGTGCGATCATCGCCGCGTAGCCGGTCATCCCCTCGTGGGCGTCGATGATCCCCTCGATCTTCCCGACATCCCCAGTAAATTCCTCGTCGAACCCGCGGTCGAGCGAGACGATCGTTCCCTCGGGGACGTCGCCGAGATCCCCGCTCCGAACCCGATAGACCGGGCCGGTCGCCTGGCCGGCAACGACCGAGCGACCGCTCGCGACGATCTCGGCGGCGACGTGGATCTTGAGCATGTTCGTCGTGTTAGCGCGTTCGAGTTCGGTCATCAGCCCGGCGAGTACCACGACGGTATCGCCTCCCTCGACCACGCCGGCGTCGACCGCGGCCTGGACGGCGTTGTGGATCACTCTGTCGGCCCCCTCGCCGGGCCCGGTGAAGGGCGCGTGGCGCGCGGTCGTCCCCCAGGACAGCACCAGTCGCCGCCGTACCCCTTCGTCGGGCGTCGTCGCGATCACGGGGACGTCCGGCCGGTATTTGGCGGCTTTGAGCGCCGTATACCCTGACTCGGTCGCGGCGACAACCGCACTCGCCCCTAAGTCCCGCGCGAGATACCGTGCGGAGCGCGCGAGGACGTCCGTCCGTGACTCGCCCGGGTCGGGGACTCGGTCCTCCCGGAGGGTGGCGTACTCCTCCGAGGCTTCGGCCTCGCCGACGATCTCGCCCATCGTCTCGACGACTCGGGGAGGGTGGGAACCGATCGCCGTCTCCCCCGAGAGCATCACTGCGTCGGTCCCATCAAGCACCGCGTTCGCGACGTCCGAAGCCTCCGCGCGGGTGGGCCGCCGTTCGGTCGTCATCGAATCGAGCATTTCTGTAGCTGTTATCACCGGTGTCCCCTCGTCGCGACAGAGCCCGACGATCCGCTTTTGAATCATCGGCACTGCCTGCATCGGGCACTCGACGCCCAGATCGCCCCGCGCGATCATCACGCCATAGGCCGCCTCGATGATCTCCTCCAAGTGCGAAACGGCGTCGGCGCGCTCGATCTTCGCGATTATCGGGACGTCCATGCCGAGGTCCTCTAAGACGCTGCCGACCGCATAGACGTCCGCGGCCGAACCGACGAAACTCGACGCGACGAAATCGACGCCGCGATCGGCGGCCATCTCTAACTCCCGGCGATCGCTCTCGGTGACGATCTCCAAGCCGAGATCCACGCCGGGGACGTTCACTCCCTTCCGGCTGCCGAGTTCCCCGCCCGTATCGACCCGTGCGCGTACCCGATCGCCGTCGATCTCGAGGACTTCGGTCTCGATCCGGCCGTCGTCGAGCAACACTCGATCGCCGACTGCCGTCGCGGTGATCGGCACCGAAAGCCCCACTTCACTACTGCTCGCCTCTTCGCCGACGAGGAAGTCGATCTCCGACCCCTCATCGATCCGCACTGGGCTGTCGATCGCAGCGGTGCGGACCTCCGGCCCCGGGAGATCGAGCATCGTCGCCAGCGGGGCGTCCTGACTCGCATCGACTGCCTTGACCCGCTCGATGATCGCCGCGCGGTCCTCGGGCGTACCATGCGAGGCGTTGAGCCGGGCAACGACCATGCCGGCCTCGGCCAGTTCTTCTATCGTCTCCCGATCGTCGGAGGCCGGCCCCAGCGTACAGACGATCTTCGCATTGTGCGTTTCGTTCATAACTGATGCTTGTTATCTCACCACAGCGTTACAAGAACGTTCGCGCGACCGATTCGGTCGTCCTCCCGTCGATCGGGAGCCGGTAGCGACCGGTCGTCGAACCCCAGGCCGCCTCAGAGGACGATGCTCTTCTCGCGGACGAAGCGCTCGATGCTATACCTCAGTCCTTCGCGGCCGATACCTGACTCTTTGTTCCCGCCGAAGGGGATGTCACCCAGCCCGTGGGAGGGTGCGCCGTTGATCCGCACCGCGCCCGCGTCGATCCGCTCGGCGACTGCCATCGCTCGATCGTGATCGGCGGTAAAGACCGCGCCGTCGAGCGCCAGATCGCTCGCGTTGGCGAGCTCGATGGCGTCCTCGGCGCCGGTGATCGTACTCACCGCGACGACCGGGCCGAACTGCTCCTCGTGGACGATCCGGGCGTCTCGTGGGACGTTCGCGAGCAGCGTCGGCTCGATGGCCCGACCATCGCGCTCGCCGCCGCGCACGAGATCCGCTCCCTTCCCCAAGGCGTCCTCGATGAGTTCCTCGACCCAGTCGGCTTGGTCCTCGGAGATGAGCGGCCCTACTGCAGTGTTCTCGTCGAACAGCTCGCCGAGCTGCCAGTCGTCCATCTCGCCGTCGATCCGCTCGACTACCTCGTTGTGGACCGCCTCGTGAGCGAGTACCCGGCTTACCGCCGAACACCGCTGGCCGGCGTACTTCAGGCTCCCCTTGGCACAGGCCGCCGCCGCGCTCTCCAGGTCGGCGTCGGGAAAGATCACTGCGGGAGCGTTCCCGCCCAGCTCCATGAGCAGGTTCACCATCCCGCTCTCACGGGCGACGTGTTTGCCCGCGCCGGATGAACCGGTCATCACGATCGCGTCCACGAGATCCGAGCCCGACAGCAGGTCGCCGATCTCGCTCGCGTGGCCGGGCACGAAGTTGAACGCGCCGTCGGGCACGTCGGTCTCGGCGATGACTTCCGCGAGGATCGCGGCGGTCGCCGGGGTCGCGCTCGCGGGTTTGAGGAGTACACAATTGCCGGCCGCGAGCGCGGGCGCGACGTGCAGCGCCGTCGTCATCAGCGGGTAGTTGTAAGGCGCGATCGAGAGGACTGTCCCCACTGGTTCGCGCTCGACGAACGCCTCCCAGCCCTCGTGGCCGCTCGTCGTCCCCTCGATGTACTCCCCGCCCAGATCCCGGGCCTCCTCGATCGCCCGGCGGAACCGCTCGACGCCCGAATCGACCTCGCTTCGTGCACTGGAGATCGGCTTGCCGGCCTCCCTAACGATCGTCCGGGCGATCTCCTCTCTACGGTCTTCGAGCTCCGTAGCGATCGCCTCGAGCCAGGCGACCCGCTCGGGGATCGTCGTCTCGCGCATGGTCCGCTGGACCTCGCTCGCGGCTCGAAGCGCGTCTTCGGCCTGCTGTTCGCTCGCGGCGTCGACGCGTGCGAAGACCTCGCCCCCTTCAGCGAGATCCGCGACTTCGATGACGCTCTCGGAGTCGACCCACTCCCCCCCGACGTACGGCTTCCCCTCGAACCGTAGCGATGCTGTAGCCATGTCCTACTCTACGAGTCCCACGCACAAGAAGTTTACTCGAAACCAAATAAACACACGTGAGAACACGAGACACGGACCGAGTCGGCTGCTCGACTGGCTGGAGCGCACATTGGCCAGGAGAAGGGTAGAGTCGGGACTCGGCAGCGTCCGGTTCCATTCGGGTACCCCGTTTCGTCACCGTCGTTCGGTGGTCGGGCCGGCTCGGGTTCGTTAGTTCCCGTCGGCTGTAGGCTCGTGATCGAGGTAGATCTCGTGGGCCTCGACGTCCTCTAGGGCGGCGACCCGGCCGCCGACGCTGACGGTCTCTCCGTCTCTTTCTCCTTCGTCGGTCTCGATTTCGAGCGCGGCGGACTGCTCGTCCGAGGCGAGCGACACGCCGACGACCCTGCCGCTCACGGTCAGATACTCGCCGCTCAGGATGTCCCGCCCTTCGATTGTCGCGGTGAGGCTACCATTACCTTCGGTCAGAGCGTCGTGCTGCGCGAGGTCCTTGACACACCGGCGGATCGAGGCGTATCGCCGCGGAAAGTGCTCTTCGAAACCGTTCTCGGCGAGGGGCTGGGCGGTCGTCCAGAGCACCGTATTGAAAAACCCCGAGAGGAGAAAGCCGAGTGCCGAGCGATTGAACACGACGCCGTAGCGATCGCCGTCCCAGGCGATGGCGTCCTGGGTGGCGTAGGTGGAATAACTGCCGTCGGCGACCGCGAGCACGGGCGTTGTGATCCCCCGGCGGGCCCGGGCCCGGGTCGCGACCGAGCGGTACTCGAACTCCTCTGTACTCGGTGCCTCGGCGGCGGGGGTTACGAGCAACTCGATCGTGACGCCGGCCTCGCGTCGGGCGGCGAGTTCTGACTCGTAGCGCTTGAGGAGAGCGGGCGTCAGCGAGAGCACGAGTTCGTAGTCGGCGGCCTCGATCACCGCCTCGACGTACCGGAGGATACTCGAGCGGGATTTGATCAGCGAGACCGCGCCCGTCTCGCGTGCTGGTTCGGTGTAGCGCGCTTCGAGATCGGAAATCAGTGCCTCGAGGGAGTCATGTGCGTCGGCGAAGGCTTCCTCCGGGTCGACTGCGAGCACCTGGATCGGCCGGGACTCCTGTAGGGTGAGGAGGCCGCGCTCGGCGAGGCTGCGAACCGTATCGTAGACCCGGGGCTGGGGGATCTCCGTTCGGTCGGCGATCTCCGAGGCGCTGAGCTGGCCGGCTTCGAGCACCGCGAGATAGGCGCTGATCTCGTACTCGTTGAGATCGAACCGCTCGCCGACGCGCGCGAGCGCCGCGCGCGGATCGTCGGAACTCATCGCCCGATCGACGACCGCCCGTTCAATGAGTACTTCGATCCGAGTACCGATCGCTCGACGATCTCGGTCCGATCGGAACCCGATAGCCGGCCGTCGTACTCCGGCTCCCCTTCCGACGTACGGTCCACCCCGAGTAAGGAGATTGATGGGCTCCGTCGAGGCCGAGGACTATGTGGCTGGACGCCGGAGCCGCGATATGAACCGACGGGACCGACTCGACTCGCTGCTCGCGACGCGGGATCTCGAAGCGGTGTGGTTCGCCCGGCCGAACTCATTCACCTGGCTCACGGGCGGGAGTAACGTCGTCGACCGCGAGGCAAGCGTGGGCATAGCTGCGGCGGGCTACGACGGCGAGTCGATCTCGGTTCTCACGAACTCGATCGAAGCCGACCGATTGGGCGACGAACAGCTCCCGGCCGAGATCGAGATTTCGACCTTCCCGTGGTACGAAAGTTCCCTCGCGGCGGCCCTTGCCGACCGGAGTCCACAGCCGGCCGCCGCCGACGTCGAGGTGCCGGGCTTCGAGGGAGTCGATCCCGGAGCGCTCCGCCAACCCCTCACCGACGCCGATATCGGCCGGTATCGCGATCTGGGCACCGACACCGCGGCGGTACTCGAAGCGGCCTGTCGGGACTGCCGGGAGACGACGACCGAGCGAGCACTCGCCGCCTCGCTCCGGGGCGAGTTCGCGCGACGGGACATCACAGCCCCGGTCATGCTCGTCGGTGGGGCCGAGCGTGCGCCGAAGTATCGCCACTTCCCGCCGACCGACGCCGTGCTGGGCGACTACGCCCTGGTCTCGGTGACCGCAGAACGCGAGGGCCTGCACGCCAGTTGTACTCGTACTGTCGCGTTCGACTCACCCGATTGGCTTCCCGATCGCCACGACGCGGCGAGGACCGTCGACGCCACAGCGCTCGACGCTACCCGCACCGTCGCCAGCCGAGAGAACCGAGCGGGCGCCGCGGGCGAGGTCTTCGAAGCCATTCGGGAGGCCTACGACGCGGTCGGCTGGCCCGGGGAATGGGAACACCACCACCAGGGCGGCGCGGCGGGCTATGCCGGCCGGGAGTGGATCGCGACGCCCGAGAGCGAGAAGTCGGTGGCACTGCCGATGGCGTACGCCTGGAACCCCACGGTAGAAGGTGCGAAAAGCGAGGACACGGCCTTGGTGACCGAGGGCGGCATCGAGATCCTCACCGCGACCGGCGACTGGCCGAGGACCGAGGTCGAACCGCCCGAGGGCGATGGAGCGATTGCACGCCACGACGTGCTCTATCGGTGAGAACGGACGTCACTCGGTCGTCGTCTCGAGAATCGGCAGTCCTCCGTTCAGTGAGGACGTTGCTGTTCGCCGCTCGAAGACTTAGGAGAGCAGCCGTCGCAGTCGCGCGAACAGTCCCTTTCGGGGGTCGCCGCCGACCTGGTCGGGATCGACGTCGCCGCTGGGTGCGCTTGCTTCGAGGTCGCGTTTCGTCTCGCCGTTCTCTGGCGTGGACGAGGCGGCGTCGGCGTCGATACCATCCCCGGATCGTTCCCGGGTACTCGCGGCGTCGGCCTCACCGCCGGCATCGACGTCGCTCGCCGCGTCCGTCGCATCGGCCCCGCGTTCGCCGTCGGTACTCTCGCTTCCCTCGCTGGCGGCCTCCCGCGCGCGCTCGAAGAGACTCTCGGGGTCGTTGATACCGTCTTTGACAGTGCCTTTCACCACCGGCAGGTCCGCGAATCGATCCCGGTTCACCGACGTATCCGCGGCGACGATCGCCGCATCGGCCGCAGCGATTTCCTCACTGCTCAGTTCGTTCTCCGCGCCCATCGCGCCCTGGATCTCGACGGTGATCTCGTGGCCCTCTTTCTCGGCCGTTTGCTCCAAGCTCTCGGCGGCCATCTGGCTGTGGGCGATCCCGGTCGGGCAGGCTGTCACGGCGACGAGTTTCATGTGTTCTGTACCTCGCTTCGGGTTACTATATCGCTTACTTCCGCTCTCGTGCTCGCACCGAGCGCGCGCTCGGCGAGGTCTCTCGCCCGCTCGCGATCGATTTCTTCCACTTCGGCTTTCACTTCGGGGATCGTCACGGCGCTCGTGCTCAGTTCGTCCAGTCCCAGTCCTACTAAGAGTTCGGTGAGTGCGGGATCGCCGGCCATCTCGCCACACATCCCGACCCAGGCATCGGTGCCCCGTGCTCCCTCAACGGTGTGGCGAATCGCGCGCAACACGGCGGGATACTGAGAGTCGTGCAGGCCCGCTACCCGTCCGTTACCGCGGTCGGCGGCCATCACGTACTGTGTCAGGTCGTTCGTCCCGATCGAGAGGAAATCCGCCCGGTCGGCCAACTCCTCGGCCATCAGTGCCGCGGCGGGCGTCTCGATCATGACGCCGAACGCCGGGCGGGCGTGCTCGACGCCCTTTCTATCGAGGTCGGCGAGCACGGCTTCGAATCGCTTTCTCGCGTCCTCGAACTCCTCGATCGCGGCGACGAGGGGCACCATCACACACAGCTCACCCTTGTCGCTCCCGGCGGCCCGGCACAGCGCGCGGAGTTGTGTTTCGAACAACTGGGAATCGGGGTCGAGCGATCGCCTGATCCCCCGCTCGCCTAAGAAGGGGTTTTCCTCCTCGGGGAGGTCGAGATAAGGGATCGGCTTGTCCCCGCCGACGTCGAGCGTTCGGACCACGACCCGCCCCTCGGGGAAGGCATCGAGCGCGTCCGCATAGGTCTCGCGCTGTTCGTCTTCCCCAGGTGGTGCGTCCCGATCGAGAAAGAGGAACTCCGTTCGATAGAGACCGATCCCGTCCGCGCCCCGATCGAGGGCTCCCCCGACCTCGGTCGGCCGGCCGACGTTCGCCACGATTTCGATTTCCTCCCCATCGGCGGTCTTTGCGCGTTCGGAGCGGATCTCGACTGCCTCGCGTCCCTCCACTCGCTCTCTTGTCGCCGCCTCCGGCGAGACGACTATCCGCTCGCCCTCGCCGTCGACTGCGATCTCCTCGCCCGCCTCGATCTCGGCGAGCGCGTCTCCGACCCCGACCACCGCTGGGATCGCGAGCGACCGGGCGAAGATCGCCGCATGGGAGGTCCGGCCCCCGGTTGCGGTCACGAAACCTCGCACCTGCTCCGGGTCGAGTTGTACGGTGTCGCTCGGTGTCAGCCGGTCGGCGAGTAGTACCGTTCCCTCCGGCAGGCTTCCAAGGTCGGTTCGCTCCCGGTTGAGCAGGACTCGCAGCAAGCGGTCGCGAACGTCACGGAGGTCGTCGGCGCGTTCGGCCATCCGGCCGTCCATCCCCTCGAACTGCGAAATGGGATCTTCGAACGCTCGCTGCACGGCATGTTCGGCCCCATGGCCCTCCTTGATTCCCTCGCTTATGCCCGACTCGATCTGTGGGTCGCCGAGGAACTGGATGTGAGCCCCGAGGATCTCGGATTCCTCCTCACCGATCCGCTCGCGCGCCCGATCACGTTCGCCCTCTAAGTCCTCACGGGCTTGCTCACGGGCACGCTCGAAGCGCTCGCGTTCGGCTCCGGGGTCGTGTTCCGAATCGGACCCGCTTTCGTCCTCCAAGCCGAGGAGTTCGAGGTCGGCGTCCGGGCGATACCACCTCGCCGTGCCGATTCCCATAAGCGGCGTCGCGCCGACGCCCGCCAGTTCACGTTCCCCCACGAACTATCCCTCCCCGTCGGGCCCGTCACCACCGCTTTCCTCGCCGTTCTCACTGTCCTCGTCGCCTGCTTCCGGTGTCGAGAGTACCTCTTCTAAAGCGTCGAGTGCGTCCACGGCGTTCTCGCCGTCGGCAATCACCTTCACCCGCTCGCCGTGGCCGACGCCGAGGCTCGTGACCCCGAGCATGCTGCTCGCGTCTACTGGTTCGCCCTCCTGATTTCCCTCGCCATCCGGAGCGACGACCTGCACCTCACAGTCGTATTCGTTCGCCGTCTGGACGAATTTGGATGCCGGACGGGCGTGCAGCCCCGCTTCGGGGACCACTTCGACCACGCGTTCTGTCATCAGGAAATCGCCTCCCGGAGCACTCCTTGAACCTCCTCTGGACTCTCGGCGTCGTACAACCCTTCACGTACATCGTCGTGCATCAGCGAGCGCGAGAGCGAACTCAGGATTTCGAGGTGATCGTCGCTGCCGCCCTCGGGGACGAGGATCTCGAAGATCAGGTGAGCGGGCTGTTCGTCCATAGAATCGAAGTCCAGCCCCGCCTCCGAGCGACAGAAGGCTACGGAGGGTTCGCTCACCGCGCCGGTCTGGGCGTGTGGGATCGCGATCCCCTTCCCGACGCCGGTGGTGGTCTCGCGCTCGCGCTCCCTGAGTGCTTCTAGTGCACGCTCGCGATCGTCTACGCGGTCGTTCTCAACGACGAGATCGAGCAGGAACGAAATCGCGTCGTCTTTTTTCGCTGGTGGCTCGGCGAGCGAGATCTGTTCGGTCGGTAGCAGTCGGTCGATGTCGTAGTCCATGCTGTATGGTATTGTCTCATCCACCGGGACGGCTCCTAAAGCTATCCCGGCTCCGGTGTTCGTCGTTCGGTTCCCCCATGGTTCCGTCCCCCGGTCGCTTCGTGCCCGTCTCAGTCGCCCGGTGTCCCTTGGGTACTCGTCTCCGACCGTTCGAGATCGGCGACCGTCACGTCGAAGTCCGGTTTTAGTAACGTTGCGAGTACCGCGGTCACGAGCGTCCCGAGCGCGATTGCTCCGAGGAATCCGACGGGCTGGTTCGACAGCGGAACGACGAAGATCCCACCGTGGGGGGCGGGCATCGAGACCCCAAGCGCCATTGAGGCCGCGCCGCCGGCCGCACTACCCGCGATGATCGCCGGGATCACCCGTAGGGGGTCGGCCGCGCCGTAGGGGATCGCGCCCTCGGTGATAAAGGATAGTCCGAGCGGCACGGCGCTTTTGCCGTTCTCGTACATCTCGGCGGTGTATTTCTGGGGTGAGACGAAGTTCGACAGCGCGAGGCCGAGCGGCGGGATCATCCCCCCGATCATCACCGCGGCCATCGGCTCGTAGATCCCCTCGGTAATCAATCCGACCGCGAAGACGTACGCGACCTTGTTGATCGGCCCACCCATGTCGAAGGCCATCATCCCGCCAAGGATCGCCCCGACTAGAAGCGCCTGACCACCCTGCAAGCTCGTCAAGAAACTCGTCAGGCCGGCGTTCGCGATCGCCACCGGCACTCCGAGCACGAAGATCACCAGCGGTGAGAGCACCGCCATCGTGAGCACGGGGACGATCAACACCGGCATCATCGGCTTGATGACCCCCGGCACGCTACGATGTTTGAACCAGCGCGCGACGTAACCCGCGAGCAGGCCCGCAGCGAGCGCGCCGAGATAGCCCGCGCCGGCCTCACCGCCCGACAGACCGATCACGTTCCCCGCGGCGACGAGGACATCGCCCTGCTGGATAATGTACGACAAGAGGAATCCCGGCGCGAGCCCCGGTCGATCGGCGATCGCATAGGCGATGTACGCCCCTAGGATGGGAACCATGATCGTCAGTCCCGCGACGCCGATCTGGGCGAGGAACCATCCCAGAGTACCTGTCGCCTCGAAGACCGTCTCCACGTCGCCGAAGACTGACGCTGCGGCGTAGCCCAGCGCCAGGAAGATCCCCCCGATCGTCACGAAGGGAATCATAAACGAGACCCCGGTCATCATGTCCTCCTTCACCGACGTGAGGTACTCCCGAAGCGCCCGTTCGGTTGCGTCTTTCGATGCCATGGATTGTCTGTCATGATCGTCGCCCTGCCTATCGAAAAACCTTTCGAGTATGCACGATTTTGATCGTTTCTTATCGAAACGGTCGTCGAGCGTTCACGGCAAGGTGCGTGCTCGCCTCGCCCGCTGTTCGTCGACGGGACGACGGAATCGTAGCGATCGCTGATTCATTGCGAGCGACGATCGAACGCAGCGGGTGGCTAGCGCGTTCAGACGACCGATACGGACACCTTCTCCGCGTCGTCCTTGACGTCGCCGAGAAGCGGTATCGTCGTTCCGGGAACCGAGACGGCCCGGGAGGCGACGGCGATGCCCGCCGCGAGCGCCCGCTCGTCGCTCGCTTCTCGTTCTCGGGCCGCCAACACGCCCGCGAGCAGCGAGTCGCCCGCTCCTACGGTGTCGACTACCTCGGTGTCGAGTGCCGACGCGTGGTAGGTCTCCCCGCCAGCCGCGAGCAACGCGCCGTCGGCACCCAGAGAGGTGAGCACGCGCTCGAACCCCGACTCGCGGAGTGCCAGCGTGGCCGCCCGACACTCCTCGATCGTTCCGGTGTCCGTCCCCGTCGTGGCCGTCAGCTCCGCCTGATTGGGTGCACAGAGCGCGTATTCGGCGTTCAACTCACACAGGAGTTCGCCACCGAGATCGACGACCGTCCCCCAAGCTCCCCCACGGGCGATCCGGTCGATCGACTCGGGGCCGAGTCCCGGCGGGAGGCTGCCCGCAACGACGACCCGATCGGGGTCGTGAGTGTCGAGAACGGCGATTATCTCCCCGACCGTCGCCACATCGAGATTCGGTCCGGCGTGGTTGATCTTGTACTCGCCATCGGCCAGAATCGTGGTGTTGAGCCGGACGTGATCGTCGATCGACACGAACTCGTGAGCGATCCCCTCGCTTTCGAGCCGCTCGGCGACGAATTCGCCGAGAAAGCCGCCCGAGACGCCGGTCGCGAGCGTCTCGATCCCCAGACCGCCGAGATACTTCGAGACGTTGATGCCCTTTCCGCCAGCGTCGAACCGTGCTTCGCGCGTTCGCTGGACAGCCCCGCCTTCGAGGGGTTCATCGAGGCGAACGGTGTGATCGATCGCCGGGTTGAGCGTCACGGTCGCGATCACGTCTTCCCTCCCACGCTAACTACCTCGACCCCGCTTTCGGCGAACGCCTCCCGGTACTGGGTGTGGGTCCCTTCTTCCCCGTCGAGATCCGCGTCGGTGCAAACGAAGTCGATATCGGCGAGATCGGCGAACCCGACGAAACTCCGCTCGCCGAGTTTCGAGGCGTCGGCGAGTAGGACTACCCGTTCGGCGTGTTCGACCATGAGTTGCTTCACCCGCGCTTCGTCCTCGTTCGGCGTCATGAGTCCTCGCTCGGCGTCGATCGCGTTCGTCCCGAGGAAGAGGAGATCGACGTGGATCCGCTCCATGAACTCCTCGGCGCTCGGCCCGACGAGCGCCCGCGTCCGTGGTCTGAGCGTCCCGCCGGTGAGCTTTACTTCCCGGTCGTCCTCGGCGAGCCCCAGCGCACAGAGCGGCGAGTTCGTCACGGCAAGAAAGTTTTGCTCTTCCGAGATCGCCTTCGCGGCTTCCATCGTCGTCGTTCCCGCATCGAAGAACACGATCTCGCCCGCGTCGATCTCCCCGGCAGCGCGTTCGCCGATCGCGGTTTTCGCCTCTAGATTCCTGATCTCGCGCTGATCGTAGGATCGCTCGCGGCCGATCGTCTTCGTCGGTACTGCCCCGCCATGCGAGCGTTCGATCAGTCCCTCCGCGTCGAGGTCGCGCAGGTCGCGCCTGATCGTCGCCTTCGAGAACCCGAGTCGGTCGGCCAACTCCGTCACGCTACGGCCGTCGTGTTCGCGCACCTGCTCGACAATCTCCCGCCGTCGTGAATCCGGTAACATGCCGTGGCGTCCGTTTCCGTTTGGTCGGGTCCCAAAGTTAACTGTTTAGGTCCATAAGGTGATCGTTTCTGATTGAAATAGATCGAATAATAGTTCGATCGATCAGCCGCGGCATCGTCCCTCTCGTAGCGCTCCCGGCGGTGCGTGAGTGAGTATGTGTTCCTGCCACGAGCCATGCGCTCGTCTCGGCGTCCGCTCGATCGTCGTCCGATCCCCTCTCTAGCCGACCACGCGCGCGAGCCACCGCCGAGGTTCGTCGAGTTCCTCGTCGGTCGGCAGGTGCTCGGGCGAGCGCCACACCGCACTCGCACCCTCGATGCCCCGATCCGCGACGACCTCGGTGAAAAAGGCCTTCCCGCGGACGTACTGGCGGCGTTTCATTCCGAGACCGAGCAGCCGCCCGATGAGCCGCGTGAGCGGGCCCCGTCCCCGGCGGCGCTCGTCTAACTTCTCCCGGAGATCGGCGTACTCCTCGTCGAAGGCCTCGTCCATGAGCAGTTCCGCATAGCCCTCGACGGCGGTCATCGCGACGTTCAACTCCTCGAAAGCCTCCCGATCGAGGTCGCCCTTCGCCAAGGCCTCGATACCCCGCTGCATACGGGTTTCTAGGTGCTCGGAGAGCCACGGCGCTGTGCCGAACTCCGCGGCGTGGGTTACCTCGTGGAAGGCGATCCAGCGGCGGAATCGCTCCTCGTCGACGTCTAACTCCTCGGCTACCCGGCCGATGTTCGGATGGACGAAGTAGAGCGCGTGATCCTGGCCCTCCGCTTCCGGATCGGCGAGCAGGAGGGGATCGTACTGCCCCAAAACGTTGCCGCCGAGAAAGGAGAGTGCGAGTGCCATCGAACCGGTGTTGGCCATCCGGGCGACCCCGGGGAACAGTCCTTGAGCGTAGTCCTCGATCGGGCGCATGACCCGCTCGAAGGTCGCGACGTTCGCGTCGATCCAGTGGTGGCGGTCCTGAACCTCGATCTGGTCGGGGAGGTCGAACTCGACGCCGCCGACCTCCCGTATTCGAGCCCGGGCATCACGGACGTCGTCCGAGTAGCCCCGTTGCTCGCCCGTCGTGAGGTCGAGCGCGCCGGGCTCGGTCGAGGCCTTCGCCGCTTCCGTGACGGCCCCCCAGTCGATCGGGCCATCGCCCGACGCCTCGGTGAGAGCCCTAACGCTGTGGTAAATACTCACGACCGATTATCAGAACTCGCGACCCAAAGGGGTTGTGTCCGGTAAAACGCCGTGAACTGTGGTCTACTGACCGAACTCTTCCTCGAAGGGGTCTTCCTCGTCGTCCTCGCCGAGGAAGTTCCGGGCGAGGAACACGAACGCGATAAGTGCGAGTAGACCGGCCAGACCAGTGCCCTTCCCGGCACCGTTGTCCTCCTCGTTGTCCGCTTCGTCCTCGTCGCTCTCGAACTCGATCTCGTCGAGATCGCCGTCGTCCTCGCCGTCAGCTTCCTCCTCGTCGGCCTCGAGGGACTCGACGACGCTCCCGCTCTCGCCTTCCTCCTCGCCGCTACTGAGGGCATTCCGTACCAATCGGCCGACCCCGGAGCCGACTGAGGGTTCGAGGTTGAGGCTACTGCCGTCGGTGTGTGCGTGGATCTCGAACAGCGTTATCTTCTCTGCCATGCTCACCCGTTCTCCCAGGAGTGACTTATCCGTTTGGCTTTCAGGCCAGCAGTTCTCGGCGAGTTCCCGGTAACGCCCTCGATCGAGCGCGGAGCCGTCGCGGCGAAGACACTTCCCCATAGGGTGTCAGCACCGCTCGATTTCGAGGCGTTGATGCCCCTCGGTCGGCAACGCCGGACGTGAACGACCGTCAGCGGGACTTTCTCGATAGCTTGCTCGACACACCGAGCCCCTCCGGGTTCGAGTCGCGTTGTCAGCGGGTCTGGATCGATCATGTAAATCAGTTCGCCGAGGAGGTGACGACCGACGCCTACGGCAACGCCGTCGCGACCTATCGGGGCTCCGAGGAGGGCCCGGAGATCGCCTTCGCTGGCCACGCCGACGAGATCGGACTCATCGTTCGGGACATCGACGAGGAGGGATTTCTCCGGCTGGGCTCGATCGGCGGTGCCGATCGCTCGGTCTCCCAGGGCCAGCGCGTCCGAATCCACGCCTCGAGTGGGTCGGATAACCCGGATGGCTCGGGGAGTTCGGATGGATCGGTCGATCCGATTGCCGGTGTGATCGGCCAGACCGCGATCCACCTCCGCGAGCGCGCCGAGGACTCGCTCACCGACATCGAGGAGCAGTACGTCGACATCGGAGCGGCGGACCGCGAGGAAGCGAAGGAGTTAACCGAGGTCGGCGACCCGATCACGTTCGCGACCGAGACCGAAGACCTCGCGGGCACCCGTCTGGCCGCCCGGGGGATGGACAACCGGATCGGGATCTGGGCGGCCGCCGAAACGCTCGGGATCGCCGCCGAGCGAGAGGTCGATACGACGATACATGCGGTGAGTACGATCCAGGAGGAAGTCGGCCTGAAGGGCGCACGGATGGTCGGCTTCGATCTGGCGCCCGACGCCGTCGTTGCGATCGACGTCACCCACGCCACCGACCACCCCGATAGCGGATCGAAGAAAGCCGGCACGATCTCCCTCGGCGAGGGACCCGTGATCGCCAGGGGGAGTACGAACCATCCGGCGCTCGTCGATCTCGTGCGCGAGGCGGCCGCCGAGGAGGGAATCGACGTGCAACTACAGGCATCGGGCAGTTACACCGGGACGGACGCCGACGCCTTCTACACGGCTCGTGGCGCGATCCCGGCGCTGTCGGTCGGGCTTCCGAACCGGTATATGCACACGCCCGTCGAAGCGATCGACACCGAGGACCTGACCGCCGTCGCCGAACTGCTCGGCTCGGCCGCCGCCCTCGCGAGCAATCGAGAGAGCTTCGACGTCGGGATATGACCGCCCGTTTCGGCGTCCGGAGCGCGATAGGCCGAGAAGCGAGGCCGCCGGTCGGCATCCCGAAGCGAGCCCGCGGTCGCAGGAAGTTCGCCGGCCAGCAGACTTTTATCCGAGAGCAATATGTGACTCACATAGAGCAATGGAGGAGTGGGTGATGAGGGTGGAAAGCGATGGCGAAGCCGGGGTCGCCGGGGGAAGACCGATCACACCGGGAGTTCATTCGTGGGTAGCTCGGACGAGCGAAGGGTCCCCTCACGTTTCGGGACGGCAATCGGAGGGCCGATACCGATGATGGAAAACGGTCGTCCGAAAGCCGGCGTGATCGGCGTCGGCACGATGGGCCAGCACCACGCCCGGGTCTACGGCGAGCTCGCGGAAGTCGATCTCGTCGGGATCTGTGATGCCGACGCCGACCGAGCAGCGAGCGTCGCCGATCACAACGCAACCCGATCGCTCTCCCGGGATGCCCTGCTCGATGCGGTCGATCTCGTCTCGATCGCGGTCCCGACCGAGTACCACTACGAACTCGCCCGCGAGTGTATCGAGCGCGGCGTCCACGTCCTCGTCGAGAAGCCCTTCGTCGCCGAGCGCGAAGAAGGCGAACGCCTCGCCGCCTTGGCCGACGAGCACGACGTTCGCATCCAGGTCGGCCACATCGAGCGGTTCAACCCCGCGGTCGCGGCCGTCCGCGAGGTGCTCGACGAGCACGACCTCATCGCGGTCGACGCCCAGCGGCTGAGCCCGCCTCTCGACCGGGACATCGAGGACAGCGCTGCCTTCGATCTGATGATCCACGATATAGATGTACTCTTCTCGCTCGTCGGCAGCGACCTCACCGCGCTCAACGCCCTGGGTACTCGTGGGAATCGCTACATCGACGCTCAACTGGGCTTCGAGAGCGGCGTCGTTGCGAGCCTCACCGCGAGCCGGCTCACTCAGGAGAAAGTTCGCAGGCTCTCGATCACGACCGCCGAGTCCTGGATCGTCGTCGATTACCTCAACCAGTCGATCGAGATGCATCGTCACTCCCTACCCGAATACATCGAACAGCAAGGGGAGCTACGCTACCGCCACGAAGGGATCGTCGAGCGACCGATGGTCGAGAGCGCAGAGCCCCTCAAGCGCGAACTCGCTTCCTTCGTCGAGTGCGTGCGAAGCGGCCGGGAACCCGAGGTGAGCGCCGCCGACGGCCTGTGTGCGTTAGACATCGCGAAACGGATCGACGAACTGGCCGCCGAAAGCGGAGCGAACGCCTCCGAACTACCCCCGGACTCGCCGTAGAACACGGTCCCCTGTCCTCCCCCTCTCCCTTTCGTCCTTCCACGTCGTCGATCCCGGCCCGTCCTTCGAGTTCAGTCGGTACGCTTAATAGCCAAAGGGCAGGCCCCTCGGTATGAGTGGCCGACCGCTTGACGTACTCGAAGCGTCCATCGGGGATCAGGTCGCCGTCCGGCTGAAAGGCGGCGAGACACACCGCGGGGAACTGGCGGGCTACGACCAGCACATGAACCTCGTACTTGATCCGACCGAAAGCGAGGAAGGGGCTGTGGGTGGCAGCGAGGAACCGATCGAAGCCGGGGATAGAGGAAGCGAGGCGGTCGAAGACACAATCATTATACGCGGCGATAACCTCGTCTCGATCACGACATGACCGACGGAACGCCCGCCCAAGGGAAGAAGAACAAGACGACCCACGTACGGTGTCGTCGGTGTGGGAACAAGTCCTACCACAAGCGAAAGGGCGTCTGTGCGTCCTGTGGGTTCGGGAAATCCGCCAAGCGCCGCGACTACGCCTGGCAGGAGAAGACAGGCGAGTAAGAACTTCGACCGCCGGACTGAGAAGCGCTCGCCCGATCGGATTTCCGCCGTTGCAGGCGACCGCCGCCGCGTAATGATCGCCCATACCACGTGACCGCCAATCACCACGCCACGAACGCAAAAGCGGGAACGAGAGTTTACTAGCTCGATGCACGAGAAATGCGGCGTCGTCGGCATTTCACTCGCCGATCGCGCCGCCGCACGTCCATTGTATTACTCGCTGTATGCTCTCCAGCACCGCGGCCAGGAGTCCGCGGGGATCGTCACCCACGACGGGTTCCAGCAGTACGACCACGTCGAGACCGGCCTGGTCGGCGACGTCTTTGCCGCCGAAGACTTAGATGACCTCCGGGGATCGGTCGGGGCCGGCCACGTCCGCTATCCCACCTCCGGAGGGGTAGACGCCTGCTGTGCTCAGCCCTTCTCGGTCTCGTTCAAAAGTGGGTCGCTCGGCCTCGCACACAACGGCAACCTCGTAAACGCCGCCGACATACGCGCCGATCTCGAAGAGCGGGGCCACGCCTTCACGACCCGCGGGGACACCGAGGTCATCGCCCACGACCTCGCGCACAACCTGCTCGAATCCGATCTCGTCCGTGCGGTCAAGCGGACGATGAGCCGGATTCATGGCTCCTACTCGCTGACGATCACCCACGACGACACGGTGATGGGCTTGCGTGACCCCCAGGGGAACCGACCGCTGTGTATCGGCGATCTGGGCGATGGCTACGTTTTAGCGAGCGAGTCCGCGGCGGTCGATACTCTGGATGGCGAACTCATTCGCGAGGTCAGGCCCGGCGAACTCGTCGTGCTCGAGGAGGACGGGTCGGGCTTCGACTCCTACCAGCTCGCCTCACCGCCCCAGTCGGCGAACTGCTTCTTCGAGTACGTCTACTTCGCCCGGCCCGACAGCGTGATCGACGAAGAACTGGTCTACGACGTTCGCCGGGAACTCGGCCATCGGCTCTGGAAGGAAAATCCCGTCGAGACCGACGTCGTGATGCCGGTGCCTGACTCCGGGAGAGCGTTTGCCACCGGGTATGCCGAAGCCGCGAATGAGGGCCGCGAGAACGCCGAGAACTCGGCGGAGGAGGGAGAACCGAACGTCGAGTTCGCCGAGGGGCTGATGAAAAACCGCTACGTCGGCCGGACATTTATCATGCCAAGCCAAGACGAGCGCGAACGCGCCGTCCGCCTGAAGCTCAACCCGATCAAGAGTACCGTCGTGGGACGGTCGGTGACGTTGATCGACGACTCGATCG
The DNA here is from genome assembly GCA_003021705.1 of Halobacteriales archaeon QS_3_64_16. Taxonomy (GTDB): domain Archaea; phylum Halobacteriota; class Halobacteria; order Halobacteriales; family Halococcaceae; genus PXQR01. Next base: position 76,502 of record PXRJ01000007.1, on the reverse strand, counting down.
TCCGCGGGACGACCTCGACCCAACTCGTCGAACTACTCCAGGACGCCGGTGCGGAGGAAGTTCACGTCCGGATCGGCGCGCCGCCGATCGTCGCGCCCTGTTACATGGGCATCGACATGGCGAGCCGCGAGGAACTCATCGCGTCGGACAGAACGACCGAGGAGGTACGAGACGTGCTCGAGGCCGACAGCCTCGCCTATCTCTCGATCGACGCGATCGCAGAGACCCTCGACCGCGAGCGCGCGGACCTCTGTCTGGGCTGCGTGACGGGAAAATACCCCTACGACATCGACGGCGAAGAAAGCGATCGAGAGGTAGAGCGCCCGTTGGTCGGCGATTCCGCAGTCGAGGCTGCCGGCAACGCCGACGACTAACACCCACTTTTTCGCTGGGATCCTCGCTCACTCACTCATGGTTCGAAAGGCACGAAGCGCCTTTCGAACGACTCCCTGCGGTCGCTCACTATGGGCCCGGCAAGAATCTGTTTTCGTGAGCGACTAACGGGAGCGAACAAGAACGACCGGGGATCAAAAACGCTCACTGGCCTTCGGCTCGTTCGCGGGGAACCGCTCGCTAGCGCTCGCGGATGCGACGTTCCGCACCGCCTCGCCGTTTCGGTGCTTCGATCCAAGCAAGAAATACGACGACGCACGCGAAACGGTTGACGGTCGATCGCTCGGAGCCGAGGTATGTCGAGTGATCCTCACGACGCTGCTTCGACCTTCGACATCGTTCACAACAGTGAGCCCGCAGAGACACTGCTCGCTGGTTTCTCGGAGTTCGGTTTGGCTGGACTTACCGCCGTCGATTACCTCATCGACCAGCTCGACTTGGAGGAGACCGGCCACATCGCCGCCGAGAACCTGCCTTCGATCGCACCGTTTTCGGGTGGACTGGCCCACCATCACACCCGGCTGTTCTCGCGCCCCGATCTGGACATCACCGTGCTCATGGGCGAGCTGTTCGTCCCGCTGGGAGCGGCCGATCCCTTCGGGAGCGCGATCGTCGAGTGGACCGAACGGAATAGCGTCGAGGAGATCGCCGTTCTCTCGGGCGTACCGCTCGACCACGACCCCGAGGCCCACCGGAGCTTCTACATCGCGACCGAGGACTATCGCGAGAAGCATCTCGCTGATCTCGATAGCGAGACGTCCCCCCAACCGATGGAAAACGGCTACCTCAGCGGTATCAACGGGAGCTTGGTGACTCACGGGCTCGAACCCTTGCTCGCGGTCTGTGTGTATACTACGCCGGTCCACCCACGCAGCCCCGACATCGACGCCGCGCTCCGATTGCTCGAGACGGTCGAGGACGTCTACGATCTCGACATCGATACCGGCCCGATCGAGGAATTCGCCGCCAGTGTCGGCGCATACTACGAGCGCCTCGCCGAACACGTCCAGGATACCCGCGAGGACGACCGCTACGACGACCGGATGTACATGTAGCTCCCGGGAACGCTGCGTCCATAGCCTCTAGTGTCGACTCACTACCCCCAGCCGATCGATACGAGCAGCCGAGCGGTCCGTCGAGATCGACGCCCTGAGACTGGCACTGTCGGGTCTCAGTCGTGGGGATGGAAGCGCTCTAATGCTTGCTTGACTGCCTCCTTGCGCCCGAGAACTGTGAGGTGATCGCCGTACTCGAGTTCGAAGGCCCGTTCGGGGACCTGGCTGTCGCCGTCGCGACCGACCAGTGCGATCAGACAGCCATCCGGCAGGACATCGTCTAGCTCCCTGATGGTGAGGCCAACGACCGAATCGGCGGTGATCTCGATCTCCTGGACGTCACCGGAGCGTTCGAGTTCGGTCATCCAGTTCGACAGCGCGGGACGTTCGATCGCGTTGTCGATCGCCCAGGCGGTCGCGAGCGTCGAGGAGATCGTCTCGACGCCCAAATTCTCGAAGGCGGGGACGTTCTCGGCGGTGTTCACCCGCGAGATGATCCGCTCGACGTCGAAGGTCGAACGGGCGAGCTGGGCGGCGAGCAGGTTCGCGTCGTCATCGCCGGTCGCGGCCACGAGGGTTTTAGTGTTCTCCGCGCCGGCAGCCCGCAGTACTTCCGTACTCGTCCCATCGCCGATGTGGACGGTATAGCCGGCCTCACGGACGCGCTCGATCGTCCGCTCGTCGTCGTCGATCACCACGATGTTCTCGCCCCGATCCTCGAGCCGGGCAGCGAGGGCTCTTCCCACCTGGCCGCCGCCGACGACGATCACGCGCATGGGGATCACGTCGAGGTACTCCGCAATATATCGTGCGAACCCGCCCTCGAAGACCGCGGTTGTGATGATCACCAGAAAGACCGTCCCGACTAGGACGGTCGAGGCTCGGTTCAGCCCTTGGGCAGCGAGCTCAACGGCGAACAGCGTCGCAACCGACGCCGGGATGATCCCTCGCGGGCCGACGAAGCTCATGAAGAGTTTCTCCCCGGTTGTAAAGCGATCGCCGGCCGTCGCAAGCAGAACGCCCGCTGGCCGAATGAGAAGTGCCACCGCGAGCACGACGATTATCCCCCCCAGACCGAGTGCGACCAGATCCGAGAAGCGTAGCAGGGCAGCGAGTGCGATGAAGACGAACGAAAGCACGAGCAGCGTGATGTCGCCCTTGAACTGGGTGACGTCGCGCTCGTAGGGGACATCTAAGTTCCCTAAGACGATGCCCGCGGTCGCGGCGGCGGCGACCCCACCCTCGCTCACGAGCGTATCGGCCCCGGCATAGGCGACCAGCGCGCCCGCGAGCACGAGCAGCCGGGCATTGCGAGGGGCGTTGCCCGGCGAAAGATCGACGAAGCGAAGCAGATACCAGACCGTGAGCGCGACGATCAGGCCGACGAACAGGCCGATGCCAAGCCGCTCGGCGAACAAGCTAAGCGCGACGCCGGGAGCGTCGCTCTCGGCGACGATCAGCTCGAAGATCACGACCGCGAGGATCGCCGCGGTGACGTCGTTGACGATGCCTTCGGTCTCGAGGGCAGTTGCGACCCGATCCCTGACCGGCACCACTTGTAATATGGGCGTGATCACCGTCGGGCCGGTCGCGATGAGCAATGCCCCGATCAGAAATGCCACCGACCACCGCGTCGGGATCGCATACCGGACGACGACGCTCGTCGCGAGAAAGGAGATTGCGGCCCCGAGTGTCACCAGCCGGATCGTCGCGGTGGGGGCTTCCCGCAGGCGGGAGAGACGGAGGTGAAAAGCCCCCTCGAAGACGATGATCGCGACCGAGAGGCCGACGATCGTCGGCAGCGCCGTCCCGAATGTATCCCGCGTGATGTAGCCGATGCCCTCGGGACCGAGGAAGATCCCCGCCGCGATGAGAAAGACGATACTGGGCACCCGGGTCCGGTCGGCGAGCAGTTGAGCGCCGACCCCGAGCCCGATGATCACCGCGACGAGCCCGATCAGTTCAGCCATGCGCGTCCCTCCATTGACCGGCCCTAATCTCCCCTCCGTGTAAACCGATTCGTTCCGCGCCGCTCGCCTCGGCGGGCGTTCGAGCCGACGGCTCGAAGCCAAGATGTATGCCACCCTCGCCCCTCCCTACGTCTAGAACCGTGGCGAAACCGCTTCGATTCCGCTACTCGCCCGAGGCCTGGAGCGGGGAGCGCGTCCATCGCGAGATCTACCAGCCACTCCAGGGAAACCTCGGTGCGCAGTCGGCAACCCCGCGCTTCGATACCGTTGGCGGTTGGGAGACACACCGCTTCGAGATGGACAACGGCGATCTGGCCCTGTTCGCCCGGCGGGACGAGGAAGGCTACTGGATGGGCAACACGGAAACCCCCAAGTCGCTCTGGCGCACCGAGAAGTTCGGCTGGCCCGACGTACCCTACCCGGTCGCGCGCTGGGCCCAGCGGGAACTACTGGATACGCTGCAGGAGGAAGAATCCTGGCTCGCCGACTTCCCGCATGTCTCGTGGTTCTTTCTGCCGGTGTTCATGTCCAAAGACGGTCGTCACTCGACGCGCGCGTTCTTCCGGGAGCACGCCGCGGGCTTTCCCGACGCCGACCGGCGGGCGGCGACCCGCTTTCTCGAAGACTTCCTGCATACCGGCGCGCTCGACGTCTATCGCCACACGATGGCGGGCAAACTGGGCACTGCCCAGCAGGTCGATCGGGTCCGCATGAGCGCCGCGATAAGCGAGTTCGTCGCCGGAAAGATCCTCGTCGAGGCGGGGTATGCGATCACCCCCGAGATCGAGGTGAGTACCGGCCACTCGCTCGATTACCGCGCGGAGCGGGGCTCGACGAACGTGCTCGTCGAGGTGACCCGACCAGAGATCCCCCGGCGTCGCGCCGCATCCGGACCTATCGCCGCGATCCGTGATACCGCAGAAACCAAAACGTCGGGCCAACTGGCCGCCCACGGCGGAGGGGCGACGCTGTTCGTCGACTGCTCGAGTTTTGCCGAGGAGAACTGGACCCCGATCCGGGAGGCCACGCCGGACGTACACCACCGCCCGGCCGTTATCTACCGTGCCCGGCCGGACGGCCACGTCGAGGGCTACCGGAAGGGAACCATCGGACTGGATCTGAATGACGCGATCGACTTCCTCAACTGAACAGAGAGGAGGGGAGTTCCCGGTACCCGACGGCCGGCGAACGAACCGCTGACGACGGTAGGGAGAGTCCCGCGAAGGTCAGCTATCGTCCGCGTCGTTCCCTTTGCGTCCGTCCGCCGGTTCGTCGGACTCACTACTACCGTCCTCGGAGGCGCGAACGACCAGCACTGGGACATCCGACTCCCGGAGCACGCGCTCGGTGACACTTCCCAGGAGGAGGCGTTCGACGCCGCTGCGACCATGTGTGCCCATGACGATCAGATCGATGGTTTCCTCCTCAGTGTAGCGGACGATGTCCTCGCGGGCACGCCCGGAGCGGACTTCGGTAACCGTATCGATATCCCGTTCGGCCGCCCGCGCTTCCAAGTTCTCGGCAGCTTCCTCGCCTTCGGCTTCGAGGGCAGGGAGGATCGACTCGGTGAACGCGCTCATCCCGCCGGGCTCGCCATAGGCCTCGACGGTGCCCTGGTAGTCGGCCTCGACGATATAGAGCAGATGGACGCTCGCCCCACGTTCGTCGGCGAGGTCGAAGGCGTGATCGGCCGCCTCGGTCGCCGGATCGCTGCCATCCGTCGGAACGAGAATGCGATCGTACATAGTAGGCACTCCGAGGCCGAAACGGCGTAAATCTAACCCGTCCTCAGGTGATGGCTCTCGCCCCGACCTCCCGGCCGACTCGGCCGATTCGTCCCGAAACCGCGCGTCTGCGCCCTCCTTTCGGTCGGTCACCGCCCCTGGGTGTCAGGCTGTCGGGCGGTTTAGGTACCTGCCGGCCGAAACGCGCGCGATGACTGACACCGATCTCGACGACCGTATTATCGACGAAGCGACCGACCGCGGAACGCTTCGGGCCGAGGAACTCCTCGTGCTCTGTGAGGGATACAGCACCGACGACGAGCCGGGTCTCACCCGGGAGACGCTTGTGGCCTACGCCCGCGCGCTCGACGACCATGAGGCCGACGTCGCGCTCGACACGCAGGCGGAGGGACTGACCGACCAGGAGACACACGCGATCTCCGATGGCCTCCTGATCCAGGAGCTCCGGACGCGACGCACCGACGCCACGGAATGGGAGGGAGAAGGCATCTACGTGCTCGACGCGAGCGAGAACCGCCTGAGTGCCTTCCCCGCCGCCTGGCACGAGGGAGTCGGCGGCGAGACCGATCTCGGGGAACTCTTCGCGTTCCTCCGGGAAATCGAGCCGTTCCGTCAGGACGCCGAGGCCGGAACCGGGAAGGTAAGCCCCGAGCGGCTGATCGCGCTCGCGAGCGCCGTCGGCGGCCTCGATCCTGAGAGCGCACGCGAGCGCCTCGCGGAACTGGAGGAGACGGGCGAGATCGTAGAAGTCTCGCAGTCGCCCTCACACGAGGGGCTGAAGGCACGCGGCGCGGAGATCGGGACCGGAGGCGCGGATCTCCCGCCAACGCTCGATTTCCGGGACGCACTCGACGAGATCGAAGCGCGGTCCGAGAGCGACGTCGAGGAGGAGACCGATACTATCAGAAATCGGCTCGCGGCATTCGCCGAGGGTGATCGGGCCGGCCGCGAGTCGCTGCTCTCGGACATCGATCGGCTAACGGTCGATCTCGAGACTCAGGTCTCGGGACGGGCCGCACGCCGCGCAGAGGGGATCCGCAATCAGATCGATGCCTACCGCGAGAGCGAGGGCGAGGCCGCAGCCGAGCTGTCCTTCTCGGGAGTCGAGCTGGTCGATGGCACGGGCGAAGCAATCGATCTCGCCGCCGGCGATGGCGGTTCCGCGAGACTCCAGGGGACGCTCGTCAACGGCGGCGGGGAGCGCGGCGTCGTCGCGATGTGTGCCTTCGAGGACGACGCGGGGAACCCGCTCCGGACCGTAGAGAGCCGGCCCTACGAACTGGGTGCGGGCGAGAAACGCGACGTCGCGATCGACCTCCACGTCCCGAACGACGCGGGGCGATACGCCGTCGTAGCGCTCGACGCGGCCGGATCGCAGGCGGTCGGTGACGCGAGACCCGCTCCCTGATCGCCATTGACGGTCCGCTTTCTACCCGACGCCCCGATCCCCGGCCGCCACACCACTGTCCCGCCGTCCTGCTACCCTACTGCCCTACTATCCCGCTGAGTCACTCCGGCCAGCGCCGGGAGACACAGTCCGTATCGAGACAGCCACAGTGCATGAGCCCACCACCACACCGGGGACACTCCTCGTTCGGACAGAACGGGTGGTGATAGCCCTCCGGTTCGACGCCACAGCCCGGACACCGCTCGGCGAGCCGGGCGGTCGATTCCTCTCCGTAAGCGATCGCCGCTTCGACCGTCCCATCGGGAAAGGTGATCGTATCGGTCGTACACCCCTCGCCTCCCGACGCCTCCCGACGACAGTACGCACACTGTTGGATCGGTCGTTCGTTCGGTACTCCTCGCCCGCTTTCCCCGTGGAGTGTCATATTTCTCCCTCCTGGTCCCCCCGGAGGCCTCACGTGAAGCCTCCGCCGCGATGTGAGGTTGTATGATGGTGTGATTCACACGCACATAATACCCCAGCTTGCAAATCCAAGCTTTCGAGGGGAAAAAGAGAGGTTCCGGTAGTCGGTCGATCGGCCCCCGACGCTCGAAGTGGGGACGGACTCGCGACTGGTAACGTCCGATTAAAAGCAGCCGATCGTCTCGATCGAATCGACGAGCGGGGGCGACGCTCGGGGGCCGAATGAAGTATGGTAGGACAGGGACGATACGACAGGCTGTGGCGTGGTAGAGTACAGTAAGGCGGAGTCGGTTACGGCCGGGCGTCCTCGCCGTAGCGATCGAGCGAAATGAGTACCCCTCTGACATTGATCGCGGTCTCGGCGGCGGCTTGCTCCTCGCCCCAGACCTCAGCCATTTCGGCCGTTTCGGCGCGCTCGACGAAGTGTTCGACCACGGACTCGTCGTCCGGGAGTTCCTCGCGCGCGTTCGCGACCGCCCTGACCCACTCGGGGAGGGTCTCCGCGTAGGTCGAGAGGGCATCGCCGGTCTCGCGGGGGCCGAAGTGACCGAACAATAAGGTAGAGGGATCGATCCCCTGCATGGTCTCGATATCGGCGAGGGAGTTCCCGAGATGGAAGTCGGCTGGCGGGGTCGTCGGGCGGATCTCCTCGCGGGCCGGGACGTAGATGCCCGCAGCGTCGGCGGTGAAGATCGCGTCGTTCGCCGGGTCGTGATAGATCGCGTGGTGGGGGGCATGCCCCGGGGCGTGATGCACTTCCAGAGAGTGGTCGCCGAGATCGATTTCGTCGCCGCCTTCCAGTTCGGTGATCCGGTCTTCGGGAATGGGTTTCGGCTCGGCGTAGTACTGCCAGCGCGAGCCGACCGCTTTCTTCGTGCCGTCGACGAGCCGCGAGGGATCGACCAGGTGGGGCGCGCCGATCCCGTGGGTCACGACGCGGGCGTTCGGACAGGCTGCGGCGAGATAGCCCGCCCCGCCCGCGTGATCGAGGTGGACGTGGGTGGGCGCGATCACCGCGACGTCCTCGCGCGCGATATCGAGGTCATCGAGCGCGTCGAGTATCAGTTCGTAGCTCGTGCCGAGGCCGGTGTCGATTATCGCCGGCCGTTCGGCGTCGAGCACGTAGACCGAGCCGTAGCCAGGGGTGTCGTACAGCCCGACGTCGACGTAGGACAGATCGGTACACTCGCCGGTTCGTACCTGGGTGTGGTCGCCGATAGCCATATCGCTACCCACGCGGGCAACGGGTCAAAGTCCCTCGGGTTCGACGATCTCGACGATTTCGACGATCGCTCTCGCTCGAACGCAGCGGGGAGAAAAATGAAGCAGGGAAAGACGGAGAACGGACCGCAGTACTCGAGCGCTACCGGCGTCGCGTGGCGAGCAGCGCCGCGGCGAGCAGTGCGACCAGTGCCGCGAGAAGCCCGAAGCCGGGCCCAGTGGTACTCGTCTCCTCGCCGCCACCACCCTCGCCGCCGCTACCTGTGGTGCCGGCCGCCGTCGAAGTCGTGGTTGTCGCTTCGGTCGTCGTCGGAGTGTTGGTAGTGCTCGTGGCTTGGGTCGAGGTCGTCGCGTTCGCCATGCCGGTGTCGTTCGCCATCGTCATGTTGGTTCCATTGGCCGTCATCGTGCCGTTGGCCATCGTCGCGTTCGTCATGTTCGTGCCGTTTGCCATCGTCGTCCCGTTGCCGCTCGTCTCGGCGGTGAACTGGTACTCCCCGCTTCGACCGGTCACGCCGATGAAGTAGAGCCGCGACCCGTTGGCGGTAGCGTTCAACTGGACGGTGCTCCCGCTCGGAGCGATGGTGGCGTCAGCGAGCGTGTCGTTGACTGCCGAGACGTTCCCGGAGGCCGACGGGCTAGCGAGAAAGACGAGCAGACGCTCGCTCTCGCCCCCGCTCTCGAAGGCAACGCTGACGTTCTGTCCTTCCTGGACCGGGAGGGCGAACCAGTCCGCATCGGCGTTCGTGGCGTTCTCGCTCGCCGTTATCTCGCCGGTTGTCGTCGCGCCCGGCTGGATGAACGTCGCGTTTCGGGGGCTGTCGTTCGGTTCGGATTCGGACTGTCCGCTCTGTTGGGCTTGCTGGGCCAGTACGCCCGGGGCGAACAGGCTCGCGAGCACGATGGCGATCGCCACCGCGGCGACCGGGCCGCGCGATCGGTTCGAGACCATGATTCGTCCGTACGTGCTACCGACCGGACTTAATTTCATCGATCGTCCAGATCCATCGATCGGACTGCCCGGTCGGTAGGAGGAGGCTACGCCGGCATCGATGTGCCCCGTTACTGTCCAAGGTACTCGATCGGCAACCGCCCGCCGAAGCGAGCCACCGACCGGCCGCCGACAGTCGGGGTTCCCCTGTGACGCCGAGTAGCCCCGTCCCGCCGCGCCTCGTCGACCCCGACACGCCTCTCACCGCGGCGGAGCGGGGGTTCGTGCCTCGGAACCGGCTCCGGAGCCCGGCTCGGGATCGGCCAGTCGGAGCCTGATCGAGACGACGGTCCCGCCGTTCTCGCCGCGTTCGAGCGTGATCTGGCCGCCTGATTGCTCGATTATCCACCGCGCCAGCCACAGCCCGAGTCCATCGGCGTGATCGAGAGGCGTCTCGCCGTCGGTCCGGCCGAGCGCATCGAGGTCCCGACGAGTGGCCCCGCCCCCACACTCGATCAGGACCTCGGCATACTCGCCTTCCTCGCCGATCGATACCCGTGAGACCGACAGCGCGACCCGGGCGGTTCCGCTCTCCTCGCGCTCGATTACCCCTTCGAGAACGCTGCGTAGCGCCACGTCGAAGAGGTCGTTGGCCGCGACGTACTCCTGATCGGGGCAATCGAATTCGAGGTCGACGCTTCCCGCTGTACGGTCCTCCCGGCAGGCCCGTCTCACTCCCCTCTCGACGGCGGCGACGAGATCGATCGGGGCGGCGTGAGCCTCCCCCTCTAACAGCCGTTCGACCCGGCGGGCGTCCTCGCTCAGCCGGGCGATCTCGTTCAGGCGTCGTTCGACGACCCGCAGGCTCCGGTCCTCAGGCTCCCCGTTCCCAGCGTGTTCGATTCGGTCGGCCAAGAGAGCGACGTGGCCCTCGATGACGTTCACGTGGGTTCTGACGTCGTGTCTGAGTACTCGGTTGAGCACCGTGAGTCGCTGGTTGAGCTCTGCGATCCGGTCGCGTTCGGCGAGTAACTGTTGGTTCGTCGCCCGCTGTCGGCTATCGTAGACACCGACGACGAACCCGACGAGTGCGCCGATAGTCGCCTCGTTGGCGATGACGAAGAAGCCATCGCTCATTGCGACCCCTTCGGCCTGCTGGTAGAGCACGATCAGGGCTCCCGCCGCACCCATCGCCCCGGTACCGACCAGACACCAGATCCCGACCCGACAGATCTTCCCTGGAGCGAACTCGCTTCGGAGCAGCCAGTATCCACAGCCGACGAGCGTTAGCGCGAGCAGACCCGGAACGACGATTCCAAATAGCGCCGTCGAGAGGTCCTCGCCTTCCGAGAGCCAGTGGACGGTGTGGATGAGTGAGAATCCGATTCCCGACCCGAGGACGAGAACCGAGCCACAGAGCCGTCGCATCGCTCCTCGTCGATTCATCGTCGTGCGCCCCGGCTCCTCGGCGGTCGTTCTCGGCCCGGCACAGTTAGTAGGGGAGTCCGACCGTCGTCGTACTTGAACTCTCCCTTGAGAGGGAGTTGCTACCGTCGATAGCACCGCGACGTGAGGGCGGACCCGAGAGCGCCTCTCTACCGACCGACTGGAACGACACGGTTTTACTTCGGCCTTCGGTAGCTCCCGAGAAATGATCAGCAGGCAGTTCCTCCGCGAGCATCCCGAGGAGGTGCGGGAGGCTATCGATCGGAAGGGCGTCGAGGGAGTAGACCTCGATCGAGTGCTCGACGTCGACGAGCACTGGCGCGAGCTGAAGGCCCGTGGCGACGAGCTGCGCCACGAGCGAAACGAGATCTCGAGCCGGATCGGCGAGCTAAAAGCGGCGGGCGAAGAGGAAGAAGCCGAAGAAGCGATTTCCCGGTCCCAGGAGCTCAAAACCGAGCTCGGAGAGCTCGAACAAAGAGCGAACGAACTAGAGGGGGAGTTAGAAGAGTGGTTGCTTCGCCTTCCACAGCCGGCCCACGAGTCAGTGCCCATCGGCGAGGACGAGGCGGACAACGTCGAGGAGTACCGCGTCGGGTTCGACGATCTGCGAGAACTTCCCGAGCCCGTGATTCCCCACTACGATCTCGGCGAGGACCTCGATATACTCGATTCCCAGCGCGGCGCGAAGGTCGCTGGCGGGGGGTTTTACTTCACGAAGGGCGACGGTGCTCGTCTCGAACACGCCCTGATCCAGTTCATGCTCTCGGTCCATCGCGAACAGAGCTATGTCGATCTGTTCCCGCCGATCCCGGTGAACAGCCGCTCGATGCGCGGAACGGGTCAACTCCCCGAGTTCAACGAGGACGCCTATCGGATCGGCGGCGACGAGTTTACCGACTACGACGACGCCGACCTCTGGCTCTGTCCGACTGCGGAGGTCCCAGTCACCAATATGTACGCCGAGGAGGTCCTGCTCGACGACGACCTCCCCCTCAAGCACCAGGCTTACACTCCTAATTTCAGGCGGGAAGCCGGCGAGCACGGTACCGAGACACGGGGGATCGTCCGGGTACACCAGTTCAATAAAGTAGAATTGGTGAACTTCGTGCGTCCGGAGGAGAGCTACGAACGCCTCGAGGAATTACTAGACGAAGCCGAGGAGGTGTTGCGACGGCTCGATCTCCCCTACCGCGTCATCGAGATCTGCACCGGCGACATGGGCCTGAAACACGCCAAGCAGTACGACATCGAGCTGTGGGCACCGGGCGACGACATGGACGACGGTCCCGAGGAGGGCGGTCGGTGGCTCGAGGTCTCCTCGGCGTCGAACTTCGCGGACTATCAAGCACGTCGAGCCGGGCTTCGCTACCGACCGGAGCGCCACGAATCGGCCGACTATCTCCACACACTCAACGCCTCCGGGGTTGCCGTTCCACGCGTGCTCGTCGCGATCCTCGAATACTACCAGAACCCGGACGGCACGGTCAACGTTCCCGAAGCGCTTCGGCCCTACATGGGCGGCCAGGAGGTAATCGAGGGCCACGAGCCGGTCGGCGAGAGCGCGGTCGGGGCCGGCGAGCGGGACTGATCGGACTCACGACGAACACGACCACCACTACGCCTAAACGCTACCCGCTTGTACCAGCCGGTCATGGCCGATCTGGGTAAAGTCGACCGGGAGTTTTTTGACGAGTACGTCTATCCGAACTTAGGCGCTGACCGCGAGGACGTCACACTGGGACCACGACACGGCGTCGACTTCGGCGTGATCGACGCTCGGGGTACGGCGATTGCCCTCGCCACGGATCCGGTGTTCGTCATGCCATCACTGGGCTTCGAGCGGGCGGCGTGGTTCGCCTTCCACGTTCTACTGAGTGACGTCGCAGTCTCGGGGCTCTCGCCGACCCATCTGGCGATCGATCTGAACTTGCCGCCCGAGATGGCAGAGGAGGACTTTCGAACGTTCTGGGAGACGATCGACCGCGAGGCTCGAGAGTTGGACGTCTCGATCGCCACCGGTCACACCGGCCGCTATGCGGGCTGTACCTACCCGATGGTCGGCGGCGGGACGAGCCTCGCGGTCGGAAATCACGAGGAGGTCGTTCGCCCGGACGGTGCCCGACCGGGCGACCGGGTCGTAGTGACGAAAGGCCCGGCGATCGAGGCGACGGGACTGCTCGCCATCCAGTTCGAGTCGCTCATGCGCGAGGAAGTCTCGGAGGGAGAAATCGAGCACGCGACCGATCGCTTCTACGACATGAGCCCTGTCCGAGACGCCCTGACCGCGAGTGCGGCCGGGCCGGTAAGTGCGATGCACGACGCGACCGAGGGCGGGGTGATCGGCGGGCTCTTCGAGATGGCCCGGGCCGGCGGCGTCGGCCTAGACATCGAGACCGACCCGATCCCCGTAGCGCCGGGCGTCGAACGGGCGTGTGAGTACTTCGACATCGATCCCTGGATCTCGATCAGCGAGGGGACCCTGTTGTTGAGCGTCGCGCCCGAGGGCGTCGAAGAGGTCCTAGAGGCGCTCGAAGCGGAGGGGATTCCGGCCGAGGACGCCGGCGAGGTAGTGGACGGATCGGGCCTGACGGTCGACGGCGAACAGCGAGCCCACCCCAAGCGCGATCCCTTCTGGGGCACCTTCGAGGAGTTCGCGGGGAAAGCACAGCAGCGAGATGCGAACGAGGAGAGCGAGGACGGGGGAAGTGAGGACGTAGAGGGCGGAGGGATGGACCGATGAGTCGCACCGCCGCCCCCGTGAGACTTCCGACGGCGCTCACGATCGCGACAAGTGACTCGGGAGGAGGAGCGGGCATCCAGGCCGATCTCAAGACGATGGAGGCCTGTGGGACCTTCGGGACGAGCGTGCTCTGTGCGACGACGGCCCAGAACACGCAGGGAGTCGAGAGCGTCCACGTCCTACCGACCGAAGAGATCGGCGCACAGCTCGAGGCGGTGTGTGGGGACTTCGAGCTGGGAGCAGCCAAAACCGGGATGCTCGCGACCGCCGAGGTGGTGGAGTTCGTCGCCGAGCGCGCGCGGGAATTTTCCTTCCCGCTCGTGGTCGATCCGGTGATGGTCGCGACCTCGGGCGACCGGCTGCTCGAATCCGCGGGCGAGGCGGCCTACGAGGACCTGATCGCCGAGGCGACGCTGGTGACGCCGAACGCCGAGGAGGCGACCGTCCTGACCGACGTCGAGATCGACGGTAAAGAGGCGGCGATCGAAGCCGGCGAAGCGATCTGTGGGATGGGTGCGGCGGCTGCCCTAATAAAAGGCGGACACGTCCCCGGCGAGAGGGTAGGGGACGTCCTCGTGGGAAGCGAGGGAGCGAGAACGTTCACCCATCCTCGCGTCGAGACCGACGCGACGCATGGGTCGGGCTGTACGCTCGCGAGCGCGATCACGGCCCACCTCGCTCGCGGCGCGGCCATCGAGCAAGCCGTCGGCGAGGGTATATCGCTTCTCTCGCGAGCAGTGCGCTACCCATTGGACATTGGTGAAGGTCCTGGAGCCGTGCATCACCTCGTCGGGATACACGAGCGGGCTGCCCGGGAGGCGACCACGAGTGCCGTGCGCGAGGCCGTCGATAGCTTGGTCGCGCGGGACGTAGCTCCATTGATACCGGAAGTCGGCACGAACGTCGTCGGGGCGACCCCCTACGCCGAGAAGCCAGCGGAGATCGCGGCCGTCGAGGGCCGGATCACGAACACGCCGACTGGCGCGAAGCCCACTCGCGGCGTCGCGTTCGGCGCTTCCAGGCACGTCGCACGATTCCTGCTCGCTGCCCGGGAGGGCGCACCCGAACTCCGGTTCGCACTGAACTGTCGGTTCGACGAGGAAATCGAGACGACACTCGCGGAGCTCGACGGACCGGTCGTCGAACTGGAGGCGGGCCAGGCGGAAGGACCGACGGACGACGCGAGAGAGCGAGCCATCCGAGAGGCCTTCAACGGCACGCGCGGGACTGACAGTGACGGCAGGAGCGAGGGGGCCCCTGTGGCCGCCATCGACCGCGACCCGGTCGATAGGGAAGCGCTGGCGTGGATCGTCGCCCCCAATTCGGGGACGCTGGTCGAGCGAACGCTCGGCGTGCTCGACGCGCTCGACGGCGAGAACGCGGGCTGAGTCGAGAGGCGTCGGTACGATCGGTAGTCGTCGTAAGTGACGGTCGAGGGGAGGACGACCGGGGTTGGATTCGGCGGCGTGTACGAAGCTCATACTAATAGTCACGCCCACGACCGACGCGGCGCGTGAGTCGGACGAAGTGGACACGAGGCGGAGCTACCACGAGTTAGAACGAATCACGTAGGCGTTTCGGGCGAGCAGCGCAGCGAAGAGCGCGAGCAGGACGGTAGCGACCGCGAGGACGGGTCGCGAGCGGGCGAGTGCGAGAGCAGCGAAGAAGTGTGGGCGGGCGAACACGACGAACGCGTGAGAGAGACGACCGTCCGCGCCCGCGAGGACGAGCGCGGCGACGCCGGCGGCGAACAGCCCGCCGCCGGCCCCCGAGTAGAGAGCGAACTTCCCCACACTCATCTCCGCGAACCCGGCGGGGATCGAGATGATCGAGCGAAGGCCGGGGAGCAACCGGCCCCAGAACACCGACGATTCGCCCCAGCGTCGAAACCATCGTTTCGAGCGCTCGACCTGGCGCTCGGAGACGGACATGCGAGAACTGAGTCGATCGAACAGTCGGGAACTCCCGCCACCGAAGGCGTAGTACGCGAGGAGGCTCCCGGCGACCGTCCCGACCACGTTGACACCGACGAATGCGAGCGCCGATAGCGGGCCGGTTACGAGCAACGCGGCGGCAGCCGGGACGACCAGTTCACTGGGCAGAAACGGAAAGAGCATCGAGGTCTCGGCGAAGACGAACAACAGAAGCGCGAGGTAGCCATACTGGGAGAAAAAGGCCATCGCCGCCTCGGTGAAGTCCCCCGAGAAAACCGAGAGGAGTATGAGAGCGGACACGACCGATCTTCGGCGTGGGTTGCCTTCCGTGTTGGCTTCGAGGGCGGCGCTCAGTCGGCAGTAACGGCGAGTCGATTGGGGGAGCCGTGATCTCCTCATCGCATCCGCCAGTAGTTACCAGTTACTCCTCGGCGTGCTGGCCCCAGAACCCAGGGTGTTTCTCGACCGTGAGATCGCCCTCGACCCGAATCTGGCAAGCGAGGCGCAGCCCGGAATCGAGGTCGTGCGGCGGGAAGGCCAGTCGTCGCCGTTCCGCCTCACCCATCTCGCTCACTGGTCCTTCGACCTCGACTGCACAGGTCCCACAGCTACTGTGCCCTCGGCAGTTGAGCGCGTCGGCACGGCCGTTGTGAGGTGATAGATCGGCATCCAGTAACACGTCTCGGAGAACGTCGCCCTGCTCGCAGTCGATCTCCCGATCGCGGAACTCGATCGTCGGCATGGGTAGACCAGTACCGGAGCGAGCAAGTGACTGTCGGCGTCGCCGATCGGGCGTGACCGGGGTTATCGGGTCCGGATGCCGGCTTCGCGGGATCGGTCGGAACACGCCGAGAACGGCTCACTACTAAAGGATTCAGTTTCACTGTGCTTCCGGCAGGGCTTTAGTTCCCGCGCCGAGTGTGGGTGGACATGGCTGCGGCCGGGAACGACGACGGGATCGTGAGTCAGTTCCTCGCGCTCAAGCGCGAGACCGACGCCGACGTACTGGCGATGCAGTGTGGGGATTTCTACGAGTTCTTCGGCGACGATGCCGAACTGGTCGAAGACGAACTCGACCTGACGGTCTCACAGAAGGGCGCGGGCGACCGGAGCTATCCGATGGCCGGCGTCCCGCTCGCCGATCTCACGCCCTACCTGACGGCGCTGGTCGAGCGAGGCTACCGGGTGGCCGTCGCCGACCAGCGCGAGACCGATAGCGGGTTCCAACGGAAGATCAGCCGCGTCGCGACCCCTGGGACCTTGCTCGAGACGACCGATGCCGACGCCCAGTATCTCGCCGCGGTCGTCCGCGAGGGCGGTGATGAAAATGAGGAAGGAAGTGAGACCGCGAGCGAGCGCGACCGGGCGCGAAACGACGACGGAAATCACACGAGCGGGGAGAGCAGGAACGACGAGGGCGACGGCCCGAAAGAGATCAGCGAAGACGGAGGGACCTACGGCCTCGCGTTCGCGGACGTCACGACCGGCCGGTTTCACGCGACGACGGTCAAGGGCGGGGCGGCCGCACGCACCGAACTCCATCGCTTCTCGCCGGCCGAGATCCTCGGTGGTCCGAACGCGAGTAGAGCACTGCTCGAGGACGTCGCGGGCCGGATCGAGACCACCCTGACCGACTACGACGCGGAGGCGTTCGCCCCCGGGCGGGCGCGCCGTCGACTCGCCGACCACTTCGGCGAGCGAGCGGGGGCGAGCGCCGGCTTGGAGGACGCAGCAGAGCGGGCCGCCGGAGCGATCCTCGCGTACGTCGAGGAGACCGGAGCCGGCGTGCTCGCCTCGATGACGCGCCTGGGGGCCTACGAGGAGGACGTCTCGCTCGATGCGACGACCCAACGCAACCTCGAACTCGCCGAGACGATGCAGGGCAGTCGGGAAGGATCGTTGCTCGGGACGATCGATCACACGCAGACGAGTGCGGGCGGGCGATTGCTACGCGAACGGCTCACGCGACCGCTGCGGGACAGCAAGGAACTCGAAGCGCGCCAGGAGAGCGTCGAGACCCTCTGTGGAGCGGCCCTCGCCCGCGAGGAACTACGGGGGATTTTGGGGGAAGCGTACGACCTCGAACGGCTGGCGAGCCGCTCGGTCTCGGGGACAGTCGGGCCGAGGGATCTGCTTCGCGTGCGCGAGACCCTGGCGCTGTTCCCGGCGCTCGACGCGGCGATAACCGACTCCCGGCTCGCCGAATCGCCGGTCGCCGCGGTGCTCGACGAACCGGATCGCGCGGCCATAGATGAGCTCGAACGCGAACTCGACGCGGCACTGGCCGAGGATCCACCGAGAACGGCGAGCGAGGGCGGGGTAATAAAAGAGGGCTACGACGCGGCGATCGACGAAGTAGTAAGCGAGTACGAGGCGGTGATCGAGTGGCTCGAAGCGTTCGAAGCCCGTGAGAAGCGCCGCCACGGTATCACTCACCTCCAGATCGACCGGAACAAAACGGACGGCTACTACATCCAAGTCGGCAACTCCGAGACCGGCAAGACCCCCAAAGAGTACGAGGAAGTGAAGACGCTGAAGAACTCCCGGCGGTACACGACCGAGGACTTAGGCGAACGGGAGGGCGAACTCCTCCGGCTCGAAGAGCGCCGCGCCGACCTCGAAAGCAAAGCGTTCGAGCAGCTCCGCGAGACGGTCGCAGCGGCGGCTGAGGTTCTCCAGGACGCGGGCCGGGCGCTGGCTCGGATCGACGTTGCGGGGGCGCTCGCGGTGCATGCGGTACGACAGGACTGGACTCGCCCCGAGTTCGGGGGGGGAGGCATCGACGTCGAGGCCGGTCGGCATCCGGTGGTCGAGAACACCACCGAGTTCGTCCCGAACGACACCCGCCTCGACGATGAGCGTTCGTTGCTGTTGGTGACCGGCCCGAACATGTCGGGGAAATCGACCTACATGCGCCAAACGGCTCTGATCGTCCTTCTGGCGCAGATCGGCAGTTTCGTGCCGGCGCGAGCGGCCGAGATCGAGCCGGTCGATGGGATCTTCACCAGGGTCGGGGCACTCGACGAACTCGCCCAGGGCCGTTCGACCTTCATGGTCGAGATGGCGGAACTCTCGAACATCCTGCACTCAGCGACCGCCGAGTCCCTCGTCGTCCTCGACGAGGTGGGGCGGGGTACCGCGACTTACGACGGCATCTCGATCGCCTGGGCGGCTACGGAGTACTTACACAACCGGATCAAGGCACGCACGCTCTTCGCGACCCACTATCACGAACTGACCGAACTCGTCGAGCGATTGGGACAGGCGACAAACGTCCACGTCGCGGCCGAAGAGCGGGAGGGGGAGGTAACGTTCCTGCACGCGATCCAGGAGGGCGCGGCCGACCGTTCGTACGGCGTGCACGTGGCCGAACTCGCTGGCGTGCCCGATCCCGTGGTTTCGCGTTCGAACGACGTGCTCAGGAACTTACGCGAAGAAAACGCCATCGAAGCCCGCGGCGGCGACCCCGGTGGAGGGGGTAGTGAAGACGGGACCCACACTGAAAGCGGGTCCCAGCAGGTCGTCTTCGATCTCGGGACAGGCGGGTTCGAACGGGGCGAACCGGCCGGTGGAGGCAACGAGGACGGAGCCGGGGAGCGAACTGACGGGGTATCGACGGAAGCGGCGACCGAACCGGCGACCGAGAGCATCGATCCCGCCGAGGAAAGGGTGCTAGAGGAACTCCGGGACGCGGATCTGGAAGGGACCGCACCGATCGATCTCCTCGGCGAGATCCGCGCCTGGCAGGAACGCCTGGAGGAATCGTGACTGACGACGCTGGGACGAGCGAGGCGGACGAGAGCGGGCGGATCGAGCGGCTCGATAACGCGACCATCGACCGGATCGCCGCGGGCGAGGTCGTCGAGCGGCCCGCCTCGGCGGTGAAGGAGCTGGTCGAGAACGCCATCGACGCCGAGGCTTCGCGGGTGAGCGTAAGCGTCGAAAGCGGCGGCATCGAGGGGATCACCGTCGCGGATAACGGGATCGGCATGAGCGAAGCGGACGTGCGGAAAGCGATCGAGAAACACACCACCAGCAAGATCGCCGCTATCGAGGATCTGGAAAGCGGGGTTTCGAGCCTTGGCTTTCGCGGGGAGGCACTCGCGGCGATCGGCGCGGTCGCACAGCTCACGATCCGAACGAAGCCCCGCGGCGGGGCGCGGGGCACGGAGCTCGTGGTGCGGGGCGGGGAAATCGAGTCCGTCTCGCCCGTTGGCTGTCCGGCCGGGACGACGATCGAAGTGCGCGACCTCTTTTACAACGTGCCGGCCAGGAAGAAGTATCTCAAACGGGAATCGACGGAGTTCGCCCACGTCAACCGGATCCTCACCGGCTACGCGCTGGCGAACCCCGGAGTCGCTATTTCGCTCGAACACGGCTCCCGGGAGACCTTCGCGACGAGCGGGAGCGGCGATCGCCGCGAGGCGGTGCTCGCGACCTACGGCCGGGAGGTCGCGGGGGCGATGATCCCCCTCGACGCGGGGAGCGATGGCGATAGCGACGGTGGAGACGAGAATGGAGGGATCGACGAGGAGAGGAGCCCGATCGCGGCGATCAGGGGGTTGGTTTCCGATCCGGAGACGACGCGGGCGAACCCGGCGTACGTGACGACGATCGTAAACGGCCGCTACGTCACCGCCGGGGCGCTCCGGGAGGCGATCGTGGCGGCCTACGGCGGCCAGCTCGCGCCCGATCGGTATCCCTTCGCCGTTCTCGACGTCGAGGTGCCCGCCGAAGCGGTGGACGCGAACGTCCACCCCCGAAAACTCGAAGTGCGATTCGAGAACGAGCAGACAGTTAGGGAAGCGATCGAAGCGCGCGTCGAGCAGGCATTGCTGGATGCGGGCCTGGTTCGATCGGGAGCGCCGCGCGGGCGATCGGCCCCGACACAGACCCGGATCGAACCCGAGGCGAGCGACGGTAAGGAGAAAGAACCCGGAACGCGCGAGGGCGACAGCGGAGCCGAGAACGCGAGCGAGGAGCCCTCGGCGAACACGGGCCGAGAGCGGAGTGCGGCACCGGCAGCCCAGGAAGAGAAGACGTCGAGGGCAGAGACGGCAGCCACCGGCGAGTCGATCGGAGGAGACGCCGAGAACGAACGCGGGGCCGAGGGAGTGGACGGACCCAGCGACGAGGCAGATGGGCGAGACAGGCAGGAACGAGGCAGACCGACCGGAGGGGACATCGATCAAACGCCGGGCGAGAGCGAGGGTAGCTCGAGCGATCGTGGAACGCGAGCGCTCGATGGGAACGAAGGGGAC
This sequence comes from Halobacteriales archaeon QS_3_64_16, assembly GCA_003021705.1. Lineage (GTDB taxonomy): Archaea > Halobacteriota > Halobacteria > Halobacteriales > Halococcaceae > PXQR01. The sequence goes on along the minus strand of PXRJ01000007.1, from coordinate 55,936 downwards.
GGCCACGGGCCAGACGGGAGCGGAGACCCGACCGACGAGCACGACACGTCCGAGCCGCCGGCAAGTGAGAGGTGCCCGGCGGTCGATCTCGAGGGGACGAGAGACCTACACGCCCACATCGAGGAGACGGCAGCCCGGTCATCGGAGGAGACGACGAATCGGTTTTCGGCGGGCGAGCAGCGAGCGCTCTCGGGGGAGCGAGTCGATCGCCGCCACGAGTTCGAGCGCTTGCCTGAACTGCGCGTACTCGGGCAGTTCGATGAGACCTACGTCGTCGCCGAAACAAGTGAGGGCCTGGTACTGATCGATCAGCACGCCGCCGACGAGCGGGTCACCTACGAGCGCCTGCGCGAGCGGCTGCCCCGTGGCGAGGCACAAACGCTCGCCGAACCGGTCGAAATCGAACTCACCGCAGGCGAGGCCGCCCTCTTCGAGTCGGCTATCGATACCCTCGCAGGTCTCGGCTTCTATGCCTCCTTGACCGAAAGCGAGGGTGAGGACCGCGAAGAGAACGAGGACCGAACAGGAAAAGGGAACGGGAAGAACGGCGACGGCGATACCGTGAGCGGCGACAACGAGGCAGGCGAAGGCGGCCAGCGGACGGTAGCAGTACGGACGGTGCCGGCGGCGATCGCCGGCTGTGATCCAGCCCTGTTACGGGACGTCCTTGGGGCGTTCGTCGCGGCCGAACGGCCCGGAAAGACGGTAGAGGCCGCGGCCGACGCCCTGCTCGCCGATCTGGCGTGTTACCCATCGATCACGGGCAATACCTCGCTGTCGACGGGCTCGATCGTGGATCTGCTCAACGCGCTCGACGCGTGTGAGAACCCCTACGCCTGTCCGCACGGCCGGCCGGTCATGATCGAGTTCGGCAGCGAGGAGATAAACGATCGCTTCGAGCGCGATTACCCCGGTCACGCCGGGCGACGGTCGGAGTGAGTTCCGGGAGCACCGGAGGTGGCGATCAGGATTCGGAGGGCTCTTCGAGCGGCCGACGGCGGCGCTGTAGTCGCTGGTAGTAGCGATAGAGCGGGAAGAGGTAGTCCTCGATGCTACCAGTGACGCTCGTCGGTCCGGCGTAGACGAACACCGGGACACTGGCGTCCGCCGCGAGGGCGATCACCCGGTCGGGCGTGCTACCGAACACCCACTGGCGGAGTCGCCGGGTGCGGGTCGCGCCGATCAGGAGCACGCCGCCGTTCTCCGCGGCCGCCGAGACCAACCCCTCGGCGACGCTCGCCGCGCTGACGTTGTGCACTTCGACGCGCTCGGTTCCTGAGAGCCCGGCCATCGTGTGCTCGACGCCCTCTTCGGTACCGCCATCGCCCGTCGGCGTGACGCTCACGACGTAGTTTCGAACGTTTCGTCTACGGCAGCGAAGATACTTCACGCATTGCACCGGCGCTGTTCAACGCCGGCCTTATCAGGAGCACTACCGGCCTTTTCGATGACGTGGACGGTGATCACTCGGTCGGGAGAATACGATCTGAGCACTCGACAGGTCGTCCGAGCGTCCGTATCGCTCGCGACCGGCACGAGCACGCACTCGGTGAGTGTCGCGTCCGTCGTCATTTCGCCTCCGTTGGCGTTGACCTCACGGTCACTGGCTCCCTCACACACGTCGGCGACGATTCGTCCGGATCGAACAGCGCGGAGGATCCGCTGTTCTGAAACGGATCGTTTATAGAACACGGAATAGCCGATAACACATAAGACAACCGTTCTGTTTTCCGGTACAGTAATACTAAACGGGCAAAAATTAGTTTCACAAAGTAGGAAGTATGCGTTGGTCAGGTCCTCGGTAGTGAGGTTGCCAGCACGATGGGCCTGCAATCCTGCTCAGAGAACTTCCCTTGTAAGTACGGTGGCTGTCAGTTCGACCTCACACCAGAACTCGGAGGTCGAAGTTTGTAGGCTATGAGTGGTTAGATCGATGTCTCCCAGAGAAAAGGAGGGTTGAGTAGCGTAGAAACGCGGGCGGGAAAACGAAGGACCGCGAAAACTCGTTAGTCGACGTGCTGGCGGATGAGGCGGGCACAGCCGCGTCGGAGGCGTTCGGAGACCGCCTGATCGGAGATTTCGAGGTCGGCGGCGAGGTCCGCGAGGCTCGTCCGTCGGGGCAGGTCGAAATAGCCTCGATCGACGGCCAGACGCAGGGCTTCGCGCTGGCAGTCGGTGAGGCCGTCGCCGACGGCTTCCTCCCGGCCCTCCGCATCACAGAGCCGATGGAGCCTGAAGCCGAGGTTCTCGGTCTCACAGAAATCCCGGAACGCGCTCAAGGTCTCCCGATCGGGAAAGCGCATCCGCGCGCGCCAGTGCCCGTCGAAATACCGCATCGCGAGGCGAGCAGCCCCCAACTCGACCCAGACCGGCGCGGTGACGACCGGTGCCGCGCCGGTGAGAGTCATCCGGTAGAGGCGCTCGCCGCCGTGATCGCCCAGTCGCTTCGCGTCCGAGACGGTCCCGTCGGCCGCGAGCCCGTCCTCGAAGCGGTCGAGTTCCTCGGCAGTCGCTCGCGCCCACATGAACACGACGGCGGTCTCCGAACCGGTCGTGAACTCCCGCTCGAGATCGAGCTCGACCTCGGGAACCGCCTCGATCGCCCCGGCACACGCCAGCCGATCGGTGTCGAGGTCGATCTCGGCGATGACGCTCATGATCGAACTACACCGAAGCGAGTCAAAACGCTTGGGGATATATCGATAGGTTCCGAACCGGTTTCGGTTGCGTGTCCGTGCTGTCGTGACGAGCACCGGTTCGACCGGAAGGTCGGCCGCAGGGACGATCTCAGTCAGCCGTCGGGACCGCTTTCGCCGCGCTCATCGCGAGCACGTCGTCGAAGAAGGATAGCGAGTCATGCGGCCCGGGGTGGGCCTCGGGATGGTACTGGCGGGTGAGAACCGAGAGCTCGGCGCTGGCGAGGCCCTCGGCGGTGTCGTCGTTGACATTGCGCTGGGTAACGGCCAGATCGCCGGGATCGGCGACGCTATAGCCGTGGTTCTGGGTCGTCATCACGACGCGGCCGCTATCGAGATCGCGCACCGGCTGGTTAACCCCGCGGTGGCCGAAGCGCATCTTCTCGGTACTTCCGCCGAGCGCGCTCGCGACGATCTGCTGACCGAGACAGATCCCCGCGATCGGTAGCTCCCCACAGAGCTCCCCGATGACTCTTTTCGCGGCTCCATAGGTCTCGGGATCGCCCGGCCCGTTCGAGACGAACAGCACGTCGGGATCGGTCGCCGAGACCGCCGCGGGCGTCGCGTCGTAGGGTAAGACCTCTACGACCGCGTTCCGAGCGAGAAGCGAGTCGAGGATCGACGCTTTCGCACCACAATCGAGCAGGGCAACGCGAGGGCCGGAACCATCGGCATTCAGAGTGTAGGGATCGGCGACCGAGACCCGCGCGCCGATATCGGTGTGGGCGCTCATGGGTTCACACTGATCGAGTTCCTCCAGTGCGGTCTCGGGGGTGGCCTCGGGCCCGGCGGCGATGCCACAGCCCATTGCGCCCTCTTCCCTGATGGCGGTCACCAGATCGCGGGTATCGAGGCGATCGACGGCGGGCACCGCCTCGCTCGCGAGCCAGTCGGCGACGTCGTCAGTGAGTTCGCGGGCGATCGCCGCCCGGGGCTGGATCCGATCGGACTCGAAACGTTCGGATCGCACCCCATAGTTCCCGATCAGCGGGTAGGAGAAGGTAAGAGCCTGCTCGGCATAGGAGGGGTCGGTGAGGCTCTCCTCGTAGCCGGTATACGCGGTTGTGAACACGGCTTCCCCCCGGGTACGCCCCGGCGCGCGCGTCCGCCCCTCGATCACCCGTTCGCCCTCGATGGCCACGTAGGCCTCTGTCATTACGAAGACCGTACAGCTGCACCCATTATAAACGTTGCTTTCGAAGCGAGATTACGAATTTCGTAGCCAGCCCGCAACCGACAAGTGCGCGAGAAGTGTACTCGGGTTCCTATGGACGACCTCGATCGCGCTATCTTGGACGCGCTCCGTCGGGACGCCCGGACCCCCTACACCGAGATCGCCGACCGGGTCGGGACCTCGGAGGGCACCGTTCGTAATCGGGTCGATCGCATGAGCGAGGACGGCGTCATCGAGCGCTTTACGATCGCCACTCGGACAGGCAATATCAAGGCGATGATCGAGGCGAGCGTCGACGTCGCGGTCGATACCTCGGCGGTCGCCGAGCGGATGGCAGAGTGGCCCGAGGTCGATTTCGTCTGGCAGGTCTCGGGCCGTAAGGACGTCGTGCTCGTGGTCGACGCCGCCGACACTCAAGGGGTGAACGACCTCATCAGCCAGGCCCGGGAGATGGAAGAGATCGTAAGCACCGAGACCCGGCTGATCTTAGACGAGCAGCTGGGGTAAACATGGGAGGTCGACTCGACGAGCCGGTCCGATTCGCCGGAACCCGGTCGGCGATCGTCGTCTCGCACGAACTGTACCGGTCGCTTCGAGCGCCCCGAGCACGCGGGAGCGAGCCGGTTTCGAACGGGCCGCAACGCTTGGCGCGGCAGGTACACGGCCGCAGTGTCTATTTACGCCGATCGACGCTACGGTGGTTCGTGTCGACCGAATCGACTGCCCGTACGGGCGCTACGACGAGTCAGGAAAACTGGGTCGCCGCGGCGATCGCCGGGATCGTCGGGACGATCGCGCTCGGCGGCCTCCAGATGGCGCTGGGGAGCGCGGAAACCATCGCGGGTGCGTTCCCGGCGCTCTATACGCTCGGCCCGTCGCTCGCGATCGGGTGGGCGGTCCACCTGTTTCACGGCGCGGTACTCGGGGTCGTCTTCGCCGCGCTCGTCTCCCGACCGCCACTCGGAGGATACGTCGACGGAATCGGTGCGACGCTCGGAGCCGGCGTCGTCACGACGGTCGCATTGGCGTGGGTGCTGCTGCCGATCTGGTTGCGCGTCGTCGGCTTTCCCCAAGCCCCGCCGCTTCCGAACGTCGGGATGAGCAGCCTCGTCGGACACCTGGTGTATGGGGTCGTGCTGGCCGGGGTGTACGCCGGCCTCAGCGACCGGCTATAGGTGTCCGATTCGCCCGGCTGTCGTCGGGTCTTTAACTCGCCTGATCCACGTACTGATATCGAGCGGTGTGCCTCGCCGAGAGTCGAAGGGGGTTTCACCGGGCTCTACGAGTACCGCCCATGAGCACACCGGACACAGGGAGGGACAGCTCCGAGGACGTCGAGGGGACGGTGACCGGCGGGACGGAACCCGAAGGGAGCCGCGAGCAGGTCGTCGCCGTCGATAGCGAGGACCGAGAGCAGGGACTCGTCGATCGCCTCGACGCCCACACCGGCGAGGGGGTTCGCCATCGGGCCTTTACCGTCCTCGTCTACGACGAGGAGGGACGAATCCTACTCGCCCGCCGCAGCCCCGAGAAGCGACTGTGGGACACCCATTGGGACGGCACCGTCGCCTCCCATCCCGCACCCGGTCAGAGCCAGGTGGACGCCACGCGCCAACGACTGGAAGAGGAACTCGGCATCACGCCTGATCAGTACGACGACCTGCGTGAGACGGACGTCTTCGAGTACAAGCGCTTCTATCTCGACGAAGGTCTCGAGTACGAGGTCTGTACGGTGCTCGAACTCACGTTGTCTGATATCAGTACGGATCCCGATCCCGCGGAGGTCGCCGGGCTGTTGTGGGTCTCCTACGAGGATCTGTACGAACACCCGAAACGCTACCGGCAACTGCGACTCTGCCCGTGGTTCGAGATCGCGATGCGGCGGGACCATACCGACGACCCGTCGTAGCCACCATCGCGACACGCGCTACCGATTAGCTCTTATACGACGCCTTTTGTCACTGGCTACCCTCTCGAATGCATGGACCCGGACCTCTACGACGACCTCGCCGGACAGGTCGCGCTCGTGACGGGCGCGACCCTCGGTATCGGGCGGGAGATCGCGAGCGGGCTCGCCGACCGCGGCGCGACCGTGTACGCCGGCGCTCGCGATAGGAGCGACCTCGCGGCCGAGGAGTGGCGGCCGATCGAACTCGACGTGACCGACCAGGAGGGTATCGAAGCGGCGATCGACCGCATTAGGGAGGAAACCGGTCGGCTCGACGTGCTGGTCAATAACGCCGGCATCGGTGGACCGAGCGATTCGCTCGACGAGGCGTCGGTCGAGAGTATCGACGCGACGCTCGAGACGAACCTCCGGGGATCGGTGCTACTGGCGAGAGCCGCCCTGCCTTTGCTATTAGAACGAGAGGGGGGCCGCGTGGTGAACGTATCGAGCGGGATGGGCGCGCTGACCGAGGCAATGGGCGGTGGGTCACCGGCCTACCGGATCTCGAAGGCCGGTCTCAACGGGCTGACCGTCTATTTGCAGGGTGAGTACGGCGATCGAGGGCTGGTCGCCAACGCCGCGTCGCCGGGGTGGGTCAGCACCGACATGGGCGGCACGGAAGCACCCAGAAGCCCCGCCGAGGGAGCGGACACGCCGATCTGGCTCGCTCGCTTCGCACCCGGGAGCCCCGGCGGTCGGTTCTGGCGCGACCGAGAAGTCATCGACTGGTAAGCAGTCGTCCTCACAACCGGAACCCCCCAGGATCATCCGGTCCGGGCTCGTATCCGAAGGTTGACGCTACCGGACCTCTACTACCCGACAATGAGTACACAAGAGGTCTCGCGCCGGCGGGCCTGGGTGATGGCCGCCCGGCCCCAGACCTTACCGGCCGGTGGCGCGCCGGTGATCGTCGGCGTCGGCCTCGCGATCGGCTTCGACGCACTCGCGCCCCTGCCGGCGCTCGCAGCGCTACTGGGAGCCTTGTGCATCCAGATCGGGACGAACTTCGCGAACGACTACTACGACGCCGTCCGAGGGACCGACACCGAGAAGCGCGAGGGGTTCACCCGGGTGACCGCCGGCGGGCTGATCGCCCCTGAGGCAGTCAAGCGGGCGATGTACGCTACTTTCGCGCTCGCGATCGGTATCGGAACCTATCTGGTGTCCGTCGGCGGCGTCCCGATCCTCCTGGTAGGGCTCGCGAGCGTTCTCAGCGGTCTTGCGTATACCGGCGGGCCCTATCCCTTCGGTTACTACGGGTTAGGCGATCTCTTCGTCTTCGTCTTTTTCGGCCTGGTCGCCGTGAGCGGGACCTACTACGTACAGGCGGCGGCGCTCGCAAACGCCGGGGCGGTCCCGCTCTGGCTCCCGCCCGGAACGTTGCCGCTCGCAGCGATCGTCGCGAGCCTCCCGATCGCGGGGCTGAGTACCTGCATCCTCGTCGTGAACAACGTACGGGACTTAGGGACCGACCGACAGGCAGGCAAGCGCACGCTCGCGGTGCTCGTGGGCTATACCTGGAGCCGTATCGAGTTCCTGGCGCTGGTCGGGATGGCCTACGTGATCCCCGTCGTCCTGCTCGCCGATCCGCGCTTCGGGATCGGGGTACTTTTCCCGACTGTCACGCTTCCCTACGCGATTGGTGTCTCCCGAACCGTTCTGACCGAGACGAGCGGCGAAGCGCTCAATCCGGCGCTCGAACGGGTTGGCAAGCTGCTCGCGGGCTATGCCGTACTGTTCTCCGTTGGACTGGCGGTGTAAACTATGTCGATCGAAATCACCCCGTTCTCGCTGGCGCTCGCTCGCCCCCTCGAAACAGCCCGCGGAACGATCGAGGCGCGCGAGGGATTTCTCGTTGCCATCGAAGGTGAGAACACGCTCGGCATCGGGGAAGCGACACCGCTGCCCGGTTGGACGGAATCGCTCGAAACGTGTGAACGAGCACTGGAGGAAGCGATCGACGCGTATCGAGACGAAGCGACGAATGCCGATCGGCGAGCAGGGAAGCGGGCAGCGCTCGACACGCTCGACGCCATCGAGACGCCCGCCGCCCGCCACGGACTCACGGCCGCGCTCGCGGATCTCGGGGCACGAGAAGCAGGGCAGCCGCTCTACCGATATCTCGGCGGGGATCGAGAGATCGATCGCGTGCCGGTCAACACGACGATCGGCGACGGGTCGCCCAAGGAGGCCGAAAGCGCGGCCGCGAGCGCGCTCGCCGAGGGGTTTCGTTGCCTCAAAGTAAAGGTCGGAGCCCGGACGGTCGAGGCGGACGTCGCGCGGCTACGGGCGATCGGCGAGGAAGTAGGGGAAGGAGACGACATCGAGATCCGTGCGGACGCGAACGGGGCGTGGTCACAGGAGGAGGCACGACGGGCGCTCACGGCCTTCGAAGAGATCCTCGGCGATCGGCTCGCGTACGTCGAACAACCGCTGTCGGCGAACGATCTCGCGGGTCACGCCGCGCTCCGCGAGAGAAAGGGTAGTGGTAATGATGGTGGTAGTACCGTAGGGATCGCCCTCGACGAGTCGCTCGCGGAGTACGCCCCCGAGACGGTACTCGAAGCGGGGGCGACCGATGTCCTGATCTGGGCGTCGAGCCAGTAGTGACGACGACGATCGACGGGGCGATCGCGCGGGCGGGCGCGACCCATCTCGCCGCGAGCCTCGCGCCGATTTCTCCATCCGGGCTCGCGACCGCCTCGCTGCTCGATTCGGATCTAGTAGGGAGCGACCCAGCGCCGATAACGAACGGTTACGCCCGGGTTCCCCAGTCGCCCGGAACGATCGAGACAGAACTCACGCGAGAAGCACTCGACGGACCTACTGACTGATCAGTTCCTCGGCGACCGGACAGGGCTACTCCTGGCCAGGTGGCCGACGAACGCTCACGCGGCCGTCACCGTAGATCAACACGACGTGGCCGACGTACTGGAAGCGCAGGCGGGTCTCGGGGGACGGATGGCCCTCGGGGCCGTGGACGAACAGATCGTCGAGCGCGTCGAGATCGAGACGGACGGCCTCACGGAGCGGCGGTAGTTCGAGCGGATCCTGATCGGTCGCACAGGCGATCGCCTTGATGATCGTGACCGTGATCGGCTCCCGGCCGTCGATATCGTGGTGTGCGCGGTGGATCTCGCGACCGGCCCCGGCCCGCTCCTGGGGGTTGGTCTCGTTCATCGCGCCGGCACTCCCGACGAGCGCCACGGACCCGCCGCCGTCTTCTCAGAGACTCGACCGGCAGCCCCGCACGGGGCTCGCGCGCCGTACAGTCGTGATCGGGTGTCGATTCGTCGCCGCCATCTCAAGCGTGCCGCCAGCGTGTGTCCCCTTTGGTCCCGTATCCGATCGCATCGAGAGGCCCCCTCCCGCCACGGTGCTAGGGTGCTGTGTCCTGTGTCGGCTATCATACGGGCATCTACCCGACCATCGTAGTATCGGCGATTAGTTATATACACTCTATAATCCCAAGTATCAAAGTAGGCACGTGCCGCTCTCGACGGGATGGACGTCCTCCGTTCGGGAGCGATGCGGGAGGGACTATTGCGGCGAGCGCGTGTCGAGGGCCGTCTGCGTCGCGTCCAGGCGGGCGCTTCGCTCGGCTACGGAGGGATTGACCGGGAAAAGGGAGGGCGTAGAAACGGTCAATGACTTCGAGGACTTTCGGCGAGCAATGGCTGATTGGCTGGCCGATCGCGTTCGTGTCTCGCCCGAGGCGACGGCACTGATCGAGGCGGACTCGGGCGAGCGCCTGAGCTACGCCGATCTCGACGAGCATGCGGAGACTCTGGCGGCGGGACTGGCGAGAGTCGGGATCGGCCGGGGCGATCACGTCGGAATCGTTCTCGGGGTCGAGCCGAGAACCGTCGCGCTCGTCCACGCAGTTATGCGCCGCGGGGGAGTACTGGTTCCCCTCTCGCCCCGGCTGACCGCGGGCGAAATCGAAACGCGGGTACAGCGAGCCGACTGTGAGGTGCTCGTCTACGGCAACAGCGCCGAAGCAGCCGCGAGCGGGACCGAGGAAGTTAGTCATGATACCCAGGTCGTCCCGGTCGATGGACTCGAGGGGATGGGAAGGGACGCGCTCGAGCGCCAGAAGAGCGATCCGACCGAGAGGGACGGACGAACCGGTAACGGCGCGACGAGCGCCGGAAGAGAGGCGATCGGAAGCGGGTCGGTCGAGAGCGAGTCGGTCGGGTTCGAGGAGCCACTGGTACTGTTGTTTACTTCCGGGACGACCGGGCGTCCGAAGGCCGTGGTACTGACCGCGGGTAACGTGCTCGCGAGCGCGGCCGGCTCGGCTTCGCGGCTGGGGACGCTGCCCGACGATCGGTGGCTGCTAGCGCTCTCGCCGAGCGGGATGGGCGGGCTCGCGCCGATCTACCGCACGGTACTGTACGGAAGCGCGCTCGTCCTCCAGCAGGAATTCGACGCCCGGAGGACCCTCGGAACGCTTTCCGAACGGAAGTGTACGCTGGTCTCGCTCGTCCCGACGATGCTTTCCCGGATGTTAGACATCGTCGAGAGCGGGGACGACGAGGAGAACAAGGAACGGAGAGGGTTCCCCGACGCACTGCGATGCGTGCTCCTGGGGGGAGCGCCCGCCTCCCAGGAGTTGCTCGAGCGCTGCCGGGCGGCGGCCGTCCCGGTCTACCCGACCTACGGCATGACCGAGACGGCCTCGCAGGTCGCGACCGCCCGGCCGGAAGAAGCGTTCTCGGAACCCGGAACTGTCGGCCGGCCGCTGCTGGGAACGCGGGTGCGGGTCGTCGGGAACGGGAAGTCCCTCGCGGCCAGCGAGCGGGGCGAGCTCGTGGTCAGCGGACCGACCGTCACCCCGAGGTACTACGACGACCCCGGAGCGACCGAAGAGGCGTTCTCCGAGGCGGGCTTTCACACCGGGGATATCGGCTACATCGATAGCGACGGTCGGGTGTGGGTCACGGGACGGCTCGACGACCGGATCCTCACCGGCGGGCAAACCGTCGATCCCCGGGAGGTAAGCGACGTGCTCCGCGAGCATCCGACCGTCCGCGAGGCGGCGGTCGTGGGACTGGCGAGCGAGGAGTGGGGCCAGGAGGTCGGGGCAGCCCTCGTCGCCGAGGGAAATACAGGGATCGCGGAGAACGCAACGAACGCAGTCGAGGAAGGTGCGATCGAGGCGTTCTGTCGCGAGCGCCTCGCGAACTACAAGCTCCCGCGGACGATCACGTTCGTCGAGAGGCTCCCACGGACGGACTCGGGAACGGTCGATAGGGTCGCGTTGAGGGAGTGGCTTCGAGAGGTCGGCGGCGACTGATCCCGACAGAACCGAGTCGGAAGGAAGGCGATCGAACCTGGGCTACATCCGAGTCGAAGGGGACTGCCTATCGTTCGCGGCCGGTGGAGTGATAACACGTACGCGGTAGCGGACGCCTACGCGACCGATTCGGGCCGGGTCCGATAATCGGAACCGCCGATAGACCGGCTGTAGGAACGACGACGTAGGAGCAGGCTACGCAGGGAACGAAGCGGAGGGTTCGGTGGCTATCGCTAATGGTCGAAGCCGACGGCCACACCACAATACGGCGAGCGGGAACGGGGATAAAAGGCAGCTTTAAACTGGCGGCGACGCCTCGTATGGGTATGAGCACGGCACTTGCCGAGGAGGACCTCACAGAGGAGGAGCGCGCTGGCCTCGCGCTCGTCCGGGAGTCCGGTGGGATCCACCAGAGCGACTTCTGGAAGGAACTCGACGTGAACTCAAGGAAGGGCAGCCGGATCGTCGAGTCGCTCGTCGAGAAGGGTTTCGTCGAGCGCGAGGACACCGTCTATAATGGCCACAACACCTTCTACATCACCCCGCCCGCCCGCGACCGGGATTTCTCGCTGTTGCTCGCCGGCAACTCCCTCTCGCCGTTCATCGGCGACGACATCACCCCCCAAAGTGACTCCTTTTCGCAGTGGATCATGAACCTCGCATACGAGGAGTACAACGACCTCTGAGCCGAACTCGACACCGGTTCGGGTCAGGCCAACGCGCTCCCGACCCGGAGGATCGCGCGCTCGTCGAACGCTCCGCCGATGAACTGCACGCCGACCGGCAGGGATTTCTCTTCGTTACCGGCGTCGGTGCTCGTATCGTCGCCGTTGTGGTCGCTTCCAGGGGTCCCGACGGCCGGCACGGAGATCGCTGGCAGGTTCGCGAGATTCACTGGAACGGTATTGGCGTCCATGAGATAGAGCTGAAGGGGATCGTCGATCCGCTCGCCGATCTCGGGGGGAAGAACGGGCATCGTCGGCGAGGCTAAGACATCTACGTCCTCGAGGGCGGCGTCGAAGTCGCGTTTCACCCACGCGCGGGCGTCCTGGGCCTTCTGGTAGTACTCGTCGTGATAGCCAGCCGAGAGCGCGTATGTCCCGAGGAGTACCCGGCGTGTTACCTCCTCGCCGAAGCCCGCCTCGCGCACGCGGGCGTAGGCCTCGTTCCAGTCGCCGGCCTCGCCGTCGTCCCCGCCATCGCTACGCTCACTTCCGTCGATGTCTGCCCCACCGAGGCCGTAGCGCACGCCGTCGAAGCGCGCGAGATTAGAAGAGGCCTCGCCCATTGCGATTACGTAGTAGGCCGCCAGCGCGTGTTCGATCGATTCTAAGGGCACTTCTTCGATCGTCGCCCCCTGCGCTTCGAGGACGTCGATCGAGTCCTCGAAGGCCGCGATTACTTGCTCGTCGCTTCCCTCGAGGAGGTCGGTAAGCACGCCGATCGTCGTCCCCTCGACGTCGCCGGTCGCCGCCGCGGCGTAGGAGCGATCGTGCTCGCCATCGGCCTCGGCACCATCGGCGCTGTCGCCGTTCTCTCCGCCGTCACTAGTACGGTACTCGCCGGCCGCTCGCGTGGTCGCGTCCCGATCGTCCGGACCCGCAATGGTGTCGAGGACGCTTCCGACACCCTCGACCGTCGGCGCGATCGGGCCGATCTGCTCTAAGCTATTCGCATACGCGATCAGGCCGTACCGGGAGACTAGTCCATACGTGGGTTTGAGGCCGACGACGCCACAAAAGGCCGCTGGGTTCCTGATCGACCCACCGGTATCGGAGCCAAGGGCCACGTCCGCCAAGCCGGCGGCGACCGCGGCCGCAGACCCTCCGGAAGACCCCCCGGCGACCCGGCCCGGCGCACGGGGGTTCTCCGTGGGGCCGAAATGCGAGGTCTCGGTCGTCCCACCCATCCCGAACTCGTCCATGTTGGTCTTCCCAACGATCGTCGCACCCGAGTTCTGTAAGCGCTCGACAACGGTCGCGTCGTACGGCGGGACGTAGTCGGCAAGCATCGCCGACCCGCAGGTCGTCCGTACCCCCTCGGTCGAGATGTTGTCCTTTAGGGCGACGCTGAGGCCCGACAGCGGACCGTCAGCCGAGTTCTCGATCACCTCGCGGGTGAGAAAGGCGTCGCACTCGTCGTCGGGTTCAGCGGTGTGGTCTCCATCGGTGTCGGCCGCGGCGCTGGAGTGCTCGCTCGCCATCAGGACACCCGCGGGCCTTTGAAGTAGCCGTCCTCGGTCTCGGGGGCGTTTCGGAGCGCTTCCTCCTGGCTCAATCCATCGCGGACCTCGTCGGCTCGCAGGACGTTCGTGAGATCGGGCTCGGCGTCGGTTTCGGGCACTTCGTCTAGGGTCTCGAAGTACTCGAGGATCGCCACGAACTGCTCGGCGAAGCGCTCGCTTTCGTCCTCAGCGACGTCGACCCGCGCGAGGCCGGCGACGTGGCGAACGTCAGCGGTCATGACGCCTTCTTCGTCCCTACCGGCTACGGTCTCGTCGTTCGTGCGTTCCTCGCTCATAGGCGGGACAGTGGCGGATCGGGACTAAGCGTTTCGATGGCAAGAGGAACTGCTCCCGACGAACCGAGCGCGACTCAGGGCGTACCGGCTCGATCGCTATCGAGACCAGCGGGTCGAAGAGGGATCGAACCCCTGGGTTTCGGCTCCCGTTCTCGCAGCTAGATTGATATCGGCTCGATCACGGCAGTTCACACGACTTACCGAGTGCAAGCATATGACACGAATTACCAGACGGTCGGCGCTGAAGACCCTCAGCGCGACGGCGGCGAGTGGCTTCCTCTCCGGGAAAGCGCTCGCAGCGGAGGAGTCCGAATCCGGATCGTTCACGACCGAGTACTAGGGGTTCGAACCTACGAACGATACGTTCCGAGCGGCTACGACGGGTGTCCGGTGCCACTAGTAGTCATGCTCCACGGCTGTGGACAGACTCCCTCTACTTACGCGGCCGCAACGCGGATGAACGGCCCTCGCCGAGCGCGAAAATTTTCTCGTGATCTACCCCGATCAGACGGCCCTCGCGAACCCCGCTCAGTGCTGGGAGTGGTTCGAACCTGAGAACCAACGGCGCGGAGCGGGCGAACCGGCGGCGATTGCCGGAATGAGTAGGGACGTACGCTCGGAGTTTGCGATCGACGACTCGGCGGTCTACCTCGCGGGGTTTTCGGCCGGCGGCGCGATGGCACCGATCATGGCGGCGGCTTACCCCGATCTCTACGCGGTCGTCGGCGTTCACTCGGGACTGGAGTACGACGCGGCCAACAGCGCCCTCGGCGCGCCGGCCGCGATGAGTTTCGGTGGTCCCGACCCACAGGAACAGGGCAAAGAAGCCTACGAAGAGATGGGCGAGCGAGCGGGGGTCGTCCGAACGATCGTCGTCCACGGCGAGGAGGATTACACCATCGATCCGATCAACGGCGACCAGGCCGCCGCACAAGCGATCCGGACGAACGACCTCGCGGCCGACGGGACGGACGAGCAGGGTCTCGATACCACCCATGAGACGGTCCGGAGGGAGCGGTCGTCGGGCCACCACTTCCTGTACAGGAGTTCGCGGACGAGAGCGGGGACGTGCTCGTCGCGAAGTACGCGATCGAGGGGATGGGTCATGCCTGGGCCGGCGGTGCGCCCGGCAGCTTCTACACCGAGCCCGACGCGCCGGATGCGAGCCGACTCATGTGGGAGTTTTTCACCGGCGAGAGCGAGGACTGATCGCTGACCGGGCTTCTGACCGTCTGGCTCTCTTCGGAAAGTCGAAACCGGTCGGCGGTATGACTAGGCTATGGAGACGACACGCCACTTCGTCGCGACGGTCTACATTGTCCACGAGGGAGCGACGCTACTACACGAGCACGAGAAACTGGGACTATGGCTCCCGCCGGGCGGCCACGTCGATCGCGACGAACTCCCGCACGAGGCGGCGCTGCGCGAGACGAGAGAGGAGACCGGACTGGAGGTCTCGCTGCTCGACGATCCTGCCGACCCCGACGGTCCCGAGAGCAAGACAGTAGAGCCGCTGCCCGAGCCCCAGCAGCTCCTCTTGGAGGACATCGACGTCCACCCAGACGGCCGGGTGGCCCACCAGCACGTCGATTCGATCTTTTACGGCGCGGCCGAAACCGGAGCTATCGAACCGGAACCCGGCGAGATGCCCGCCGAGGCCTGGGAGTGGGTCGGGCCGACCGAGCTCCGCGAGAACACCGATCGATACGAACCGGACGTGATCGAACTGGGCACCGACGCGATCGATCTGGTAGCATCAAAGCGATCCTGAGACGACCCGGCGGAGCTACCGGGACCCACGATGAGACCGCGACCGCCGGCTGGGGTAGGCAGGGAGAAACGGGGGAGGCAGGGACGGGAAAAGAACAATCAGAGTTCAGAGCAACTCGGCGGCCCGGCGTCGCAGCCGGCGTTTGACGCCGCCGCCCGCTTGCCGGAAACTGATCCGCCAGGGGGTACGCTTGCCGAGGACTTTCGTTCTGCCCTCCCGAATCGCGTCCAAGATCCCCTCGGCCGAGCGCTCCGTGGCGTCGATCTCGGTCACCGCCTGCCCGATCATCTCGGAGATATGTGCGTCGCTGCCGGCGGTCATCGGTAGGTTCCGGGCGCGCGCGAAGCGTTCGGCCTGGCGATTGGAGCGGCCGGTGAGCAGCCGGGAGTTATAAATCTCGATCGCGTCGGCGCTCACGAGCGCGCTTCGGGAGATATGCGGTGCGACGCCGTGTCGGGAGCGCTGGAAGGGATGGGGAACGATCGCGATAGCTCCCTGCTCGCGGATGCGCTCGAGGGTCTCCGCGAAGGACAGGCCGGCCGGAACGCGCTCGCTAACGCCGATGGCGAGTACGTGGCCCGCGGCGGTAGTGACCTCCATGCCGGGGATGCCGACGAGATCGTAGGCAGGAGCCAACTCAGCGGCTTCGATGCTCGCGTCGAGCACGTCGTGGTCGGTGATCGCGAGCGCGTCGAGGCCGATACCGGCGGCCTGTTCGAGCAGGAGCTCGATCTCGTCGCGGCCGTCGTGTGAGAGCGCGGAGTGACAGTGGAGCTCGGCCGAAAGCACGTCCGGTTTTTCGCGCCGGCTGGCAAAAGCCCCCCGGTACCGTCCTCAGAACGCGGGAGCGGCCGACCGACGGGCGCTCGAGGACCACCGATCCCCGTCGGTGAGCGAGCGATGGAAAGCGCTTTGCTCGGGGTGGGCGAACCCTCCGATAGTACTCGAATGGCTCTCTCGAACGCCGATCGCGAACTCGTCGAGGCCGAACTCGACCGCGAGCCGACGCCGACCGAGGCGGCACTGTTCGAAAACCTCTGGAGCGAACACTGTGCGTATCGCTCCTCGCGACCCCTTTTGTCCGCGTTCGATGCCAGCGGCGAGCAGGTCGTTCTCGGTCCGGGCGACGACGCGGCGGTAGTCGCCCTGCCGTCGGATGACGGAGACGGGACCGATGGGGACGGCGAAGACACCAGCGACGGAGGCCACGACGCGGAGTGGTACCTCACGCTGGGAATCGAGAGCCACAACCATCCCTCCTACGTCGATCCCTACGACGGCGCGGCCACTGGGGTCGGCGGTATCGTGCGCGATACCCTTAGCATGGGCGCGTACCCAATCGCCCTCGCCGACTGTCTGTACTTCGGCGCGTTCGAACGCGAGCACTCCAAATACCTCTTCGACGGCGTCGTCGAGGGGATTTCCGATTACGCGAACGCCATCGGCGTTCCTACCGTCACCGGCAGCGCCACCTTTCATCCCGATTTCGAAGGCAATCCATTAGTGAACGTCGCCTGCGTGGGATTGCTGCCCGCCGACCGGCTCCTCACCGCCGTTGCCCAGGAGGCAGGCAACCGCCTCGTCCTTCTCGGCAATGCTACGGGGCGAGACGGACTCGGCGGCGCGAGTTTCGCGAGCGAGGATCTGGGGGCAGACGCGGAAACCGAGGACCGTCCGGCCGTCCAGGTCGGCGACCCCTACACCGAGAAACTGCTGATCGAGGCCAACGAGGCACTCTGTGCGGAAGGATTGATCGAATCCGCCCGCGACCTCGGGGCGGCGGGTCTGGGTGGAGCGTCTTCCGAACTGGTCGCGAAGGGCGATCTAGGTGCGGAAATCGACCTCGGAGCAGTTCACCAGCGCGAGCCGGACATGCACCCAACCGAGATCCTGCTGGCCGAATCCCAGGAACGGATGTGCTACGAAGTCGCCCCGGAGAACGTCGGTCGGGTGCGAGAACTCGCCGAGCGGTTCGAACTCGGCTGTTCGGTCATCGGGGAGGTCACCGAGGGTCGGTACGTTTGTGCGTACGAGAGCGAAGAGGTAGTCGCCCTCCCCGCGGAGTTCCTCGCGGAAGGCGCACCAGCCTACGACCGGCCGCGAGACACCAGCGATACCCCCGAAGAGCCCGAGCGGGAGCTGCCGGCGACGGCGCTCGAAGACGCCTTCGAGACCGTTATCAGTAGTCCGAACACGGCCAGCAAGGAGTGGGTCTATCGCCAGTACGATCAGGAGGTCGGCCTCCGAACCCGAGTGGGGCCGGGCGACGACGCGGCGCTACTGGCTATGCGGGAAGCGAGCGGTCGGTCGGCGAGCGGAGCCCAGGGAGGCGAGAAGGGACTCGACCTCGCGTTCGCAGCGGGTGCGGAGCCGAACTGGACTGGGTGTGCGCCCTACGAGGGAGCCCGAGCGATCGTGCTCGAAGTCGCGACGAATCTGGCAGTAAAGGGCACGACGCCGCTTGCGGCGGTTGATTGTCTCAATGGCGGCAATCCCGAGAACCCCGAGGTCTTCGACGGGTTCGCCGCGAGCGTCTCGGGGCTCGCCGAGAGCTGTCAGGAACTCTCGATTCCCGTGGTCGGGGGCAACGTCTCGCTCTACAACGATTCTGCGACCGGTCCGATCCCGCCGACCCCGACGCTCGCGATGGTCGGCACGACGACCCGGGACGCCCCGCCCACAGAGTTCCAGGGAGAGGGGGTCGTGATGGTCGTCGGCGGAGTGCCCGTCGATAACGGGAAGTCGGCAGGACCGCGACTCGGCGGCTCGGAGTACCTCGCGCGGTTCGGCGGCAGCGATCGCTTTCCGGCCCTGC
The DNA here is from genome assembly GCA_003021705.1 of Halobacteriales archaeon QS_3_64_16. GTDB lineage: Archaea > Halobacteriota > Halobacteria > Halobacteriales > Halococcaceae > PXQR01. Next base: position 37,713 of record PXRJ01000007.1, on the reverse strand, counting down.
CGAGCGACCTCGCCGAGCGAACCGACCTGCTGGCAGAACTCGCTGGCCGGGACGGAACGCTCGCGGCTCACGACGTGAGCCACGGGGGGCTCGCTGTGACGCTCGCGGAGATGGTAAGCGAACGGGCGGGACTAACGGCGTCGATCGACGGCGCGAACGGGGCGGACAGCACGGAGGGAACGGATGAAGCCGCAGCGCTGCTCTTCGAGGAGGCACCGGGCCGTGCGGTGATCGAGACTACCGAACCGGAAAGAGTGTGCGAAATCGCGGCCGGCCGTATGCCAGTGTGTGAGATCGGCAGGGCGACCGACGGAGGACGATTGGATCTCGTCGTCGGCGAGGAGGAACTGTCCGTTTCGGCTGCGTCGATCGCGGAACTACGGGACACGATCGCCGACGAGCTCAACTGACCGGCGGCGATCGGGAGTACCGATGACCGACGCTCCCGCCGATTTCATGCGGGAATCGGAGGTTCAGTAGGGCTTCCGACGACCGTCGCTGCCTACGCCAACAGTAGTGGCAGCGCGAACGCGATGATCAGGCCAACGGCGAGGACGGCGACCCCGATACCGACCTGTCGGGTCGTGAAGTCGCTCTGGGGGGCCGTTTCGCGCTGGCCGACGGGTTCGGTCCCGCCGTGGGTATCCGTCGCCCCGGCGTCCGCGTCAGGGTGACGCTCGCGGTTCTCGCGGTCGGTCTCGCTGAGGGCACCGCTCTCGCCCTCGTCGGCTTGTCGCTGTCCTTCCTCGGACTCGCGCGGTTCGCTCGGCGGTAGGTCCTCCTCGGCGTTACCCGTGTCGTTCGCATCGCTCATACCCCACCCATGCGGTCGCGACGGAAAAACGCAGCTACAATAGGTCCTGGAGATTTCTTCTCAGTAATGAGCGACCGACCGGACGACGAAGAACGAACGACTGTCGACGCTGACGGCGAGACTGGCGGTACGGACGGCCGAACCGACGAGAGGGCGACTAGTGGATCGGGGGGGCCGGATCGCGCCTGGTGGAAGGAAGCCGTCGTCTACCAGATCTATCCCCGCAGTTTCAACGATTCGGACGGCGACGGCATCGGTGACATCCCGGGGATCGTCGAGAAAGTCGACTACCTCGAAGAACTCGGCGTCGACGTCGTCTGGCTTTGTCCGGTCTACGAGTCGCCGAACGCGGACAATGGCTACGATATCGCCGACTACCGCGCGATCATGGACGAGTTCGGCGAGATAGCCGACTGGGAACGGTTACTAAAAGAGCTCCACGACCGGGACATGCGCCTCGTGATGGATCTCGTCGTCAATCACACCTCCGACGAACACGCCTGGTTCACTCGCTCGCGCGAATCACGTGAGAGCGACTATCGCGAGTACTACTACTGGCGCGAGGGCCGGCCGGTCGCCGAAAGCGAGGAAAGCGAGGGGAGCGCTGACGGGGCGGGGGCCGGAGCGGAGGACGACGCCTCGGAGACGCCGGGGCCGCCGGGCGAAGCGCCGCCGAACAACTGGGAGTCCCTCTTCGGGGGTTCTGCCTGGGAGTACGACGAACACACCGAGGAGTGGTACCTCCATCTCTTCGACGAGAAACAGGCCGACCTGAACTGGGACAATCCCGAGGTACGCGAGGAGGTCTTCGAGTTGATGCGGTGGTGGCTCGAGAAGGGGATCGACGGCTTCCGGATGGACGTCATCAACCTCGTCTCGAAGCGGGGGGGTCTACCCGACGGCGCGGAGGGCACCTGGGCGCGGGGCGCGGAGCATTTCGCGAACGGACCGAACCTAGAGGGGTATCTGGGCGAGATGTACGAGCAGGCTCTCTCGGAGTACAACGCAATGACCGTCGGCGAGATGGTCGGTGCATCCGTCGAGGACGCCCGGCAGTACATCTCTACCGGTGCGGTCGATATGATATTCCACTTCGAGCACATGGGTCTCGATCGGGGCGATCGGTGGTGGGACGTCGGCGACTGGTCGCTGCTCGAACTCAAAGACGTGTTCACCCGGTGGCAGAACGGTTTGTACGAGACGGGCTGGAACGCACTCTATCTCGGCAATCACGACCAGCCCCGGATCGTCTCCCGCTTCGGGAGCGAAGAATACCGGGGAAAATCCGCGAAACTACTAGCGACCTTCCTCTGTACGCTGCGGGGGACACCGTTTATCTACCAGGGCGAGGAGATCGGCATGACGAACGTCGGGTTCGACTCCTTGAGCCAGTACCGGGACGTCGCGACGCTGAACCCGGTGCGGACGGCGATCGACGAAGGGATAATCGAGGGCTTCGGGGAGATCAGAGAGCGCGTCAGGGAACGTAGCCGCGATAACGCCCGGACACCGATGCAGTGGGACAGTACTACGAACGCCGGCTTCACCGGGGGCGAGCCCTGGATCTCGCTCAACTCGAACTACGAGGAGATCAACGTCGCGGAAGCCAGAGCCGATCCCGACTCGATCTATGCGTACTACCGGGAGCTGATCGCGCTCAGGAAACGGGAGGACGTACTGATCTACGGCGAGTACGACCTTCTCTATCCCGACCACGAGGCGATCTACGCCTACACCCGGACGCTCGAATCCGACGGTGGGAACGGAGGCGGGGATGGAGGCGAGAGCGACGCCGAGCGCGCGTTGGTAGTGCTCAACTTCTCCGGCGAGACGCCCACCTTCGAGTTACCCGCCGAGATCGATTCGGAGGACCCGGAACTCCTGATCGCGAACTACGAGGACGCCGAAGCGAACGAAGAGGGAGAGACGGTCGGGTCCTTCGAGCTACGACCGTGGGAGGCACGCGTCTACCAGCTTCGCTAAATCTCTACGACAATCAGCTATTTGATTGAATAACAGTGTATATATAATCTCTGATCATATAACTTTTAAAATATGTTAATAGGTTCGATAATATTTGCTATAGATATCTTAAATCTATATCAGAGGGCTTCCTGTCTAATACGCTTAGATACCTCCTCCGCGCCTTGATGAGCGATCATGTTTCGCAACGACGTATTTTCCTCACCCTCCGAGAAGCCGACTCTTAGATGTAATAGTGTTGGATGGTTCAGATTAAAGATGCCGATCGTAGGTAGTGCTGGCAGTCCGCCATCGTCAGATACTGTGTTTAGCATAGCCTGCCTGACTTTCTGTGTCTCAGGTTCCTCGTCATCAGGTTTAGGCCACAGAGGTAACCAGCAGAACCAGCCTAATGTCCACTCTATGTCGTCTTCTGTCGGCTCATCATCATGCCTCAGCTTGCGGGCACGTTCCTGACTAACAATTCTAACAACCTCTGTGATTGCCTCTATCGTTTCTTCGTCGGCTATTCCACTACCGTAGTTCTCCAATATGTGGCTTTGTATTCGTTCTGGACTAACCATATTGAGTCACCCTATGCGGTTACAGATTGAGGGCGAATATAGTCCTTACACTTCCAAGCACGATCGAGCTAAGTTGTACTAACCCGACTAAAATAGTCTGTTTATTACTTAGTCGCACTGGCCTGTTATTATCTGAGGTCTCTCTGCCCACTATTGTTGGTAGTCTAAAGAGATTAAATATGCCACATAAAATTGAAATAACGAACCACACTGATCCAAAATAAAGCTGAAATGAGATGACCTGCGTTTGCTGGGAGAGTGTGCCGGCTGCTAAGAATGCACCAGGTAATAGGATACTTGTAGCAGTGAGACCTGCCCGTGTAGACTGAACGAATATCTCCAAATCATAGTGTATATCCTCGTCGTATCGGCAGTACCAGACGTAGGTATATACCCCAATGATACCCAGTAGCAGTATAACATCCCAATAGTTAATTATAATTGATACTGATAGCATAAATGGTGCTTCCGTGTTCAGAAGCAGCCCTAATAGTTGTTGACTCTTAAATCATGCGATGAAAAAAGCCGGGTGACGAACACAAGTCAAGCTAAAATCTTTTGCTAGTAGTGTTGAATCATTCTTAATTCAATAGAATGAATGGGCAAAAGATATATTATTGTCCAATCTGTACATCGTACCCTGGTGCCAAAGAAAAACTCTTCGCCCACCACTGCTCCTGCTGTTTACAAACGAGAAGCTCTCGAAATAAGAGGGCAAGTCAGCAAAGCGATTCAACGTGATCACTCGCGGTACATCTACACAGATAGAATGTATGGCGGCTCGTTGCTGAGTGATGACTTCTGTGATATATACCAAGGCAACTCTATGAGTATCTCAGCCTTCCTAAAAACCCTGAAAACTGCGCATGCTGATTATGAACCTGGAAAACCGCTAAAGGTACCTATTGTAAGCGGTACTCCTCGTGGCCTAGGAATTCAAATCGAGATAGAGAAGGATATTTTTGATGTGTCGAGGTTTGAATTAATGGTTGACGAATTATGGGATGATGTCTCTACATACTCTTGGAGAGAGGCTAAGCGTAGAATTCAGGCAGGCGAAGACAAGCTTGGGTCGGTGAAAGCCGCTCTTGATGGCTTAAAGAATCTTTTGATGTTAGCTGGCATGAAGGGATATGGATGGATCTTTCTTCCTGGATTGGAGAGGTCATACATGGTCAACAACGAGAAGGTTGGAATCCGTTTTTACCAGACCAATGACAGCTGCTATATAGACATTAGTGGCGGCGTTACTCAATACGAGAGGACACTTAATGCGACTCAAAAAGTTGCTGAGTATCTTGATACAATGCATACCCGACGATGAATAACCGTAGTGTAATTGTTGTAGTCTATTTGGTATTCTAACGGCTATCGGACGATTTGGGTGGAAGTCCGGCCAACGTTCATTCGTCCAGGGAACCGAGTGAGAGTATGGATCGGAACGTTCTCGAAGAGCTTCCCGGCGCGGCCCTTCTAACCGCCTTGCTCGCGGGGATCGCCGGCGTCGCTGGCTCCTATGCGCTCGCGGGCTACACGGAGGCCTTTATCGCCGCGCCGATCACCGCCTGGCTCACCGAACGGATGCCGGCCGCGTTGCTCCGCTTCGCCATCGGCCCGGTCACCCAGTTCGGCCAGCTACTGGGGATCGAACACCTCGGCCAGCAACTGAACCTGCTTCTCGCGATAGCGCTCGCGACCGGACTGTTCGCCTCCCTCGTGCTTGCGGCGCTGCTCACCGGCCGCCGACTCGACACCAGGTTCGTCCAAAGCGGGCTGGCCGGCGGGCTGGTCTGGCTCGCCGCCACAGTGCTAACGGGCTCGCCGCTGACCGCACTCGGGGCCGGCGCGGGCAGCGCACTCGTCGTAAGCGTCGGGACGTTCACCCGGCGGATCGGCGAGCCACAA
>PXRJ01000007.1:0-32225 GCA_003021705.1 Halobacteriales archaeon QS_3_64_16 | reverse complement strand
GCGCGAACGCTCGGACGGTCGAGGACTTTCTCGCCGTCGCCGAGGAGCGCTCACTCGACGTCGCAGGGCTCGAAGGGCTGGTCAGCGGCGAGGACTTCTACGAGGTCGACATCCAGAACGTCAACCCGAAGGTAGCCCGCAACGACTGGTCGCTCTCGGTCACCGGCGCCGTCGGGAGCGAGGCCGAGTTCGACTACGAGGCGATCACCGGGTTGGATAGTGAGCTCCGCTTCGGCACGCTCCGGTGCGTGAGCGACACGCTCAACGGGTCGAACATGGACAACGACCTCTGGACCGGCGTGCCAGTAGCACGGCTCCTAAAGGACGTAAACCCCCAGGGGAAGTTCGTGATGCTCCGCTCGACGGATGGGTACTACGAGGAGTTCGAGCTCGAGACGCTCATGGGGAGCTTTCTCGCCTACGGCAAGAACGGCGGCCCCCTACCCCGGAAACACGGCTATCCGGTCCGGGCACTCGTACCGGGCCACTGGGGCGAGATCAGCGTCAAGTGGTTAAACGAGATCGAAGTCCTCGATGGTCCCCAGAAGGGGTTCTGGGAGGAGCGGGGCTGGCACGGCACCGGACCGGTGAACACGGTCGCGAAACTACACGCTACCAACAGCCTCGACGACGGGCGAATGCAGGTCGCCGGCCACACCTACGCAGGGACGCGGGGCATCGAGCGCGTCGAGGTCTCGACGGACGGCGGCGGGACGTGGAATCAGGCCACTCTCTCCGACCGGTTGCCGCCCGGGACCGCCGCGTCGCCGAGCGCAGAGAACGCCGAGAACACCTGGCGACAGTGGGCCTATACCTACGAACCGCCCGAGGGCGAACACGAAGTCGTCGTCCGTGCGGTCGATGGTACTGGAACTCTGCAGCCCCGCGAGGAGACGGACAATCCCTTCCCCAACGGCGCTACCGGCTGGGTCTCGAAGACCGTCGGTGACGGGGGCGGGCTGTTCGGATAGCCGAAATCCAGCGATCGTCGGTGCCGATCGAACGAAGCGTCCCGGCGCGCTGCCCGCCATACGTCACCGAAGCTGAAGCCGAGCGTGCGGAGAGACAGACATTAATGCCGGTCCGGTCAACTCTTTCTATGAACTACACCGAACCGATTCGTGGCGTCTCGCCCCGGCTATGACCCTCACGAAGCGCGTCATCCCCTGTATCGACGTCGACCTCGACGCGGAGGGGAACCCGGCGGTCTATACTGGCGTCAACTTCGAGAACTTGGAGTATACCGGCGACCCCGTCGAGATGGCAAAGGTCTACAACGAGGCCGGGGCCGACGAGTTCGTCTTCCTCGACATCACCGCCTCCGCGGACGAGCGGAAAACGATGCTCGATACCGTCTCGCGGGTGGCCGACGAGGTGTTCATTCCCCTGACCGTCGGCGGAGGGATCCGGACCCGCGAGGACATCAAAGAGACACTGCGGGCCGGTGCGGATAAGGTCTCGATCAACACCGCCGCGCTCGATCGCCCGGAGTTGATTACGGAGGGTGCGGCGGCCTTCGGCACCCAATGTATGGTGATCTCGGTCGACGCCCGCCGCCGGTACGACGAGGGCGGCGAGTACTACACCGAGATCGAGGGCGAGTCCTGCTGGTTCGAGTGCACAATAAAAGGTGGCCGAGAGGGGACTGGCGTGGATTGCGTTTCCTGGGCGCGGGAAGCCCAGTCACGCGGGGCAGGCGAACTCTTCGTGAACTCGATCGACGCCGACGGGACGAAAGACGGCTACGACATCCCGCTCACGAGAGCGGTTTGTGCGAACGTCGGAACGCCGGTGATCGCTTCCTCGGGGTGTGGGGGGCCCGAGGACATGGAGGAAGCGTTCGTCGAGGCCGGCGCGGACGCCGCGCTCGCCGCCTCGATCTTTCACTTCGGGGAGTACACCATCGAGGAGATCAAGACGTATCTCGCCGAGCGGGAGATTCCAATGCGTCTCTAAGCGAGGGCGATAGTTAGGAGAGCCGACGGGAAAGCGGCCGGTCGGGTCTCGACACTGGTGCTTAGAACCCTACGCCGCCGCGGCGGTCTCGAAGGTCTCGCGCAGCGCGGTCGTCTTCTCGGTAATCCCCTCGGCGGCGGCTTCAAGCGCGTCGAGCGTGTCGATACCTTCCTCGGTTTTGATCGTGAGGATCGGTTCGGTCTGACCGCCCGATTGCTCGGGGTTCATATCGTAGGTCGCGGCAGTGACTCCTTCGGTCTTCAGAAGTGACTCCTTGAGGACGTTCATGAAAGTGTGGTTCTCGCCGGCGATCTCGATCGAGAGCTCCTCGTCCAGACGCTCGGTGACCCGTAATTCCATACCTGTAGTACCTGGTCTCGGCGTTTCAGCGTTTCGTCTTCGAGGACTCCCGGGACGATCGAGACGGAAATCGACTGATCGGTCGCGGTTTCCAGTGATCCATCGTCACGAACGCCAGTACGACCCGGTAAAGAGTACGAGGACGGGGATGATCTCCAGCCGGCCGAGCCATATCAGGCCGATCAACAACAGCTTCGAGCCAGCGGGAAGGGACAGATAGCTGCCCATCGGCCCGACGACGCCGAAGCCCGGCCCGACGTTGCCGAGCGTCGCCGCGACCGCGCTCATCGCTTCGAGAACCGACAGCGAGACGCCCGTGACCCCTGTGTCGATCAACAGTCGAAGAGAGCGTCGATCGGCCGGCCGATGGCTGGGCGGGGCGCTTCTGACGGGCGTCTTACTCGCAGTCGGGACGGTCGCGGTCGCCGTCGCGGGCGGCACCGTCGGGGGTCGGGCGACTACGCGGTGGGACCGCCGGCCACTCCCACCGACATCGACGAGCGAGCGGAACGATCGGGGCGAGCGCTTACGGCGGGTGGTGGCCCCGACGAACGCGAGTGAGAGCGCCACCCGAGACGTTCGCTGCACTCGGTGTTCCCGGTCGGTCAGTCCGCAGCGGGAAAGAAAGGGGGCGCTGCCGTCGGTCTCAGGCGGCGTCGATCCGGTAGTACGCGACTGCGCCGTCCTCGACGTTCGCGATCCGCTTTTCGGCCTCGCCGAGGTAGACGAGCGTCTCGAGGGCAGCCTCGACGACCGCTTCGGAGCGCTCGCGCGAGGTGCGCTGTTCGAGGGCATCGAGCAGTGTGTTGAGCAGGTCGAAGGCGTCGGGCGCACTCGGTGCCGTATCCCGAAAGAAGTCCTGAACGCGGTAAGCGTGTGCGGGGTCCATCGAGAGGACTTCCCGGACGTGGGTCAGGACGTCCTCGGTCGGTTCCGCGGCCTCCCAGTCGGCTTCTCCGAGGGGCATACTACGAGAAGAGCCACCGAGGAGTAACTACCTTTGGGAGCCGACCCCGATCGACGGTCGGGACACGGCGGCGGGAGAAGACGGCATGAAATCCACGGCGAGCCGGGAGAGTGCCGGTCAAGGGCGGCGGAAGGAGGGTCCTTATCGGTGAGCAGTCGAGAACCGATCAGGGACCGGTTTCGGTCTCCTCGTTCCGGTGGGGACGGGGAACGCGGGTTCGTTCGGAGTCGGTCGGATCGGCACCTTCCACGGCTTCGGCACGATCGGTGTTCTTCGGGGTTTCGACGTGCCAGCGGCTGAGTTCGTCGTACTCGGCGAGTCGAGTCGAGATCCGCTCCTTGAGATCGTCGTCGTTGACGTTTATCTCGAAGGCATAGCGCATCTCGGCCTCACCATTGCTCGTGCGTTCGACGTTCGCGCTAACGAGTTCGTTATCGAAGTAACACGGCGAGAGCTGGGTCATCACGTGCTTGTAGACGGTGCCCTCGACCGCACGGACAGCCTTTCTGGCGGCGGAATCGACCGCTCGAGCGACGTACTCGATCGAATCGGACCCCTCGCCGATGGCGTCGTTCGCGTTCCCCTCCGCGAGTTCGGCGGCGGAGTCCGAAAGCTCCCCACCCGCAGCGCCCAGATCCTCCGTGGGCGTGCGACCCGCCCGCTCGCCCTTGCCTTCCTCGAGCGACATCTGTTCAGCGGTCTTTGCGTTGACGTCCTCACCGAAGCGCTCGTGGGCCTTCGGCCGCCACTCGTTCCACTCCTCGAAGGCCTCGCCCGCGGCCCCGGCCTCCGCGAGGGCCTCGGTGATCCGCTCGCCGTGCTCGACGATGGCGACCCAGCCGCCCTCCTCTCTGAACCCGGCGATGCTCTCTTCCATGCGAGCGCTACAGGGGTCGACAGACATTACTGCTGTGGTGTGTAATGTGAACACAAGAGGCAGGTACCGTCGGTCGGCTGTCGATCCACCGCTCGGAGATGGCGTGCCGAACGGACGATCGTATAGATCGGCCAGTAAGTTGATAGCCAAACAGGTACGATAGTTCGACGTGGTTCCTGCATGAAACAAACGACAGTACTCGCGCGGAGCGCCGTCGCGTTGTTCGTCGGCGCGTTGCTCCTCAGTGCCGGCGCGTCGACCGCCCTGGCCGACGGCGGCGCCTCGCAGTCGGCGGTTGAGGACAGCACCGACCAACGAACAATCAGTGACCTCACGATCGACGGTCTCGACGTCGCGATCGAAGACGTCCATCTCACCGGCGACGGGCTGCCCGAAGTACAGGTCGAGGATCGCACCTACACGGTCGAGGAACGCTCGGTGACGATCGACGGCGCGAGCGTGCGGATAAACGACGCTGAGATCGGGATCGACGATCTCACGATGCGAATCGAAGACTCGAGGATCGCGGTTCGGAACGTCACCGTCGGCGGCGAGTAGGACGAACCACTGTGCCTGGTTCGCCGTCTCGATTTTTACGATAGCTCTATCTGGGATCGGCAATGAGACTACGTAGACCAGTTGCTCGACGATGAACGACATCTCCGATCGGCCCTCGGTTATCTATGGAAGCGAAGAGCTGAAAGAACTCAGCCGAACATCTGGCGCATCACGGGATGCATCTCCATGAGCTGTTCCTCGGCGATCTCCTCGTAGAGCTTGTAGGTGATCGAGACGGTGAGCAGCAAGCCGGTGCCCCCGACGTTCCCGATCGTCCCCATCATGTTCGCACCCACAGCCAAGAGGCCGACCAAGGCCCCGCCGATCACCGTCACCTGGGGGATGTACCGCTCGAGGACTTTCTCCATCACGCCGGGGTTCTGCCGGAAACCGGGGATCTGCATGCCGGAGTTTTGAATCTGTTTAGCCGTCGCCTCCGGGCCCATATCGGCGGTCTCGACCCAGAAGATCGCGAAGATCGCCCCGCCGATCACCATGAAGGTGAGATCGACGAGGATCCGCAGCAGTATCTGCCAGGGTTCCTGGGCGACGCCACCGGCCCACCACATCCAGTCTTGGGGCCGGTAGATCGGCGCGAAGTAATAGAACAGGCCGCCGACCGGCTGGCCCTGGGCGTAGACGCCGAGCCAGTTGGGCATGTTCCCCAGTTGGGACTGGAGGATCTGGCCGAGGAACTGGATGTTCGCCTGGATCGCCCGCACGAGAATCATCGGCAGGACGCTCGCGTAGATGAGTTTCACCGGGAAGCGCCCGCGAGCACCCTTCACGCGGGCGTGTGAGAGGGGGATCTCGACGCGGACGCTCTCGGCGTAGACGACGATCGCGAAGATCAGCAGGGTCGTGAAAACGGCGACGAGTTGCCCCTGGCCGATCAGTAGCGTCTGGATCCCCTGGGCGGTGAGCACGGAGATGTCCGCACTTCCGGTGAGAATACCGATCCAGGTGGGGATGAGTCCCGACCGACCGCCGACAGCCTGGACGTCGAACAGCCCCCGAAGGAGCTGCTGGGAGACCCCAGCGATGATAAAGAGCCCGACCCCCGAGCCGACGCCCCACTTCGAGATGATCTCGTCCATATAGAGGATGAGCACGCCGCCGACGAAGATCTGAGCAAAGAGCAACATCTGGACGCCGAAGATCCCGACGCCGAGTGCCTGGGCGAGCTGCTGGCTCGGCGGGAGAAAGTTCCCGAAGAACACTAAAGGAACCCCCGTCAGGCAGACCATCACGAGTACCAGTAACTTCTGAAGGCCCTGGTAGAGGATCTGGTCACGCGGGTCGCTCGTATCCAGTCCTAAGAGATTCGCGCCGCCGAGCAACTGGAGGACGATGCTTGCGGTGACGATCGGCCCGATCCCCAGTTGCATGATCGTCCCGGGATTGCCGGCGAGTATTGCTCGGAACTGGCCGAAGGGATCGCTCCCACCTCCGCCTAGTCCGTAGAGGAAGATGTTCGTGAGGAAGAAATACAGTACCAACACGCCCGCCGTCCAGCTCAGCTTCCGGCGGAAGGGAACGTGGCCTTCCGGCCGGGCGACCGACGGCATCCGCGTGAGTACCGGTTCGGCGGTTTCTTTCCAGCCCATGTCCTAGGCTGTCGGTCAGGACTCGTCTGCTATAGTCCCTTCGTTGCCGCTCTCGGCGCCGCCCTCGGCTTCCTCGCTCTCGGCCTCGGCCGCTTCCTGGCCACGCTCGCTGAGGCTCGCCTCGCCGCCCGCCTCGGTAAGGAGGTCCTCGGCACTCGCCGAGAAGGCATCGGCGACGACCTCCAAGGCTTGGCGTACCTGCCCGCCGCCGAGTACCTTCACGACGTCGGCATCGTAGCCGTCTTCGACGACATCCCGGGCGTCGATTCGGTACCCGTCACTGGTTTCCTCGGCGAGATCGTCGGCAGCCAGCAACGCGGCGTCCTCGTCGAGACCCCGAAGCTCGATCGTTCGCACCTCGGATTGGGCCTTCGGCGGGCGGGTGAAGCCGTGTTTGCCGGTCGGTTCGTAGTTGTGCTTCTCGTGTTTGGAGCGCCCGGCGCGGCCGCGGCCGCCACGGTGGCCGGCCCCACGGCGATTCTTGTGGGAGCCGCCGCTGTGCGTGCGCGACCCGCGCTGGCGTCGTTTCTTGCTCGTCATGTGTATGGTCCGTAGTGGTATGGAATCGGTCTTCGTGTTCTCGGTGCCGTCAGCGTCGTCGGTACAGTGTAGCGATTTCCTCTCGTCTCTCAGCGCATCGAGCGAAGCAGTCCGTCGATCGCCTCGGTGTCGTGGCGACCGAGTTCGCCACCCTGCTTCGTCGGGTGTTTGAGGCCGTCGTGACCACCGCGGGGCGGGTGCAAGCGAAGCACCGGCGCGATACCCTGTTCCCGGAGGGTGGTCTCCTCGGCGAGCAGGGCTTCGGCGAGCGCGGAGACGTCCGCGTAATCGGTGTGCTCGCTCACCCATTCGTTGTCGATCTCGCCCTCGCCCTCGAGGGGTTCGCCTCGTCGGGCGAGAAGCGTCGCGAGGACGTCGGAACTGGGCTCGCCGTAGGCGACGAAGTCGTTTACCTTCGCGACCATCCCATCGTAGGTATCGGTCTCGGGGACGAGCGCGCAGTGGTTGACCTGATGGACGTTGAGCATCGAGAGCGTATCGCTCGCTCCCTGACTCATGTTCACCTCGCCGCGTAGTTGGACGAGTGCTTGCATCAGTCACTCGCCTCCCCTTCGGTGGCCCCGCTCGCGCTCCCGGTACCAGTATCGGTGTCGGCCTCGGGATCGACCCCCGTCCGATCGACCGGGATCGGCCGCGGACCTCGGGAGTTAGACGCCTGGCGTAGGGCATCGAACGTCGCCTTCGCGAGGTTGACTGTCGTCCGGGTGTTGCCCGAACTCTGGGTCCAGGCGTCCTCGATACCCGCGAGTTCGAGTACACTACGAGGAGTCTCGGCCGCGGCGAGTCCCAGGCCCTTCGGCGCTGGAATGACGTCGACCTCGACGCTGCCGGCCTTCCCCGAGGTACGCCGGGCGAGGGAGTGGCTCCCACCAGGCCGGTCCTCCCAGGAACCACTGCCGCGCTCGACGTGGATCATGTTCAGTTTCGCGATCTCGATGGCCTTCTGGATGCCCGAGCCGACCTGGTCGTCCCGGCCCTCCGCGAAGCCGACGAAGCCGTTCCGATCGCCGATCGCGACCACACACCGGAACTTTACTCGCCTCCCGGAGTCGGTCATCCGCTGGACCATGTTGATATCGAGGACGTCGTCCTCGATACCGCCCAGTAGCTGATCGGTGATCTCGGGTTCCTTGAATGGGAGCCCCGAGTTCAGCGCTTCCTCCATCGTCTCGATCTCGCCGTCGGCGACTAAGTTGCCGAGGCGAGTGCGTGGGTCCCAGCCGCGACTCATAGCTCACCCTCCGTCTCTAGGTCGTTTCCGGCTTCCGATTCGAGGCGCTCGCGCACCTGCTGGAAGTGATCGGGTAGGTCGGTCGCGTCGAACCCACCGGAGTAGAGGGGGTCCTCGCGGTCGGCAGCGTACTCGGCGATGTGATCGCCCCGCGTCCGTGCCCATTCCGCGAAGACCGACTCGTTGTGCGGTACCTCGAGACCGGCGTCGATCGCGCCCTCCTGGACGGCGAAGATCTTGTTGCCCGGCGTCGCGGACTCGAGGCCGATGTCGAGGACGGCTTCCTCCGTGCCGGCTTCGATCGCCCGCAGCCCCGCGAGATAGCCCGTCAAGTAGGCCGCCGGAAGATTCCCTAAGGGGGCCTCCCAGCTGAACTCCCGTAGGTCGGACGACCGCGCGCTCGCGAGCGTGCGGTCACCCTCCGCTCCCGCGGTCATCAACTGGGCGGTGATCTGTCTGTTCGACGACCGGGCGACCAGTCGTGGGCGGCCGGATTTCAGCAAGCGGAGGCGCTGGCGGTAATCAGTGCGATCCTCCCGTCGCCGGCGCATCGGTACCTTGTACCGAGGACCGGTCGCCATCAGGCCTCACCCCGGTCGATCGAGACCTCGTAATTGTTCCGTGCGAAAGCCAGCAGCCGGTCGACGCTGTCGAACTCGCCACCGCCGGCTTTGTTGTAGAGATCGCGGTACTGGGTGGGCGTGAGCGTGCCCTCCTCGCGCAATTCTTTTAGCGTGCGGCGCTGGGCACGGATACGGGACTCCCAGTCTTCCTTCCGGGGGTTTCGCGCTCCGTGTTCGCCTTTGCGCTTGCCTGGGCCCTTCCGGTGGCCATACGCACGTTTTGCCGCGCGCTCGCGGGCTCGACCCCGGGAGTTCCCCGATTTGCCTTTCGCGTCGATACTTCCCTCTTGAACGAGCTCGCGGACGTCCTCACGGGTGATCGCTTCGGCGATCTCGCCCTGAGCGTCGGGGTCGAACCAGACGCGGTTCTTCCCAACGTCTAAGACGTCCGCGGCGAGTCGTTTCTGTGCGGTTAGATCGGTCATCGTTAGTTCTCTGCTGCCTCCTCGGAGCCGACTTCTACTTCGACTTCCTCGTAGGTGGGGTTGAGGACTCTAATAGAGCTGTCCTCGGCGCGGTCCTCGATGCGTTCGCGTTTCCGGCCGCCGACCCCCGAGGCGATGCGAACTGCCTGGGAGTCACCGTCCACGTCCTCCAGATCGTCGACGTTGTGCACCCGGACCTCCTCGAAGCCACTGGGATGTCGGTCCCGGACTGCCGTCGGCGATCGGTAGCCCGAATCGACGACCGCGCCCTTGCCCTTGATCCGGCGGCGCTGCTTCGAGAGCTGGCCCCGCGGCCGGCGCCACGAGGTAGGAGTGCGTTTCTTCTTGTGGTAGTCCTGGCGGTCGAAGTTCGGGTTCGATCGACCGTTGCGCTCCGCGAGCAAGCGGTTGGTCTCCGCGTCGAGATCGGGGGTCTTCCCGACCAACCCGCGCGGGCGCAACTCGGTGGTCGTCTCGACGTCTTCCTCCGGCGCACCCTCCTCTTCGATCTCGGTTTCGGTGTCGGCCGCGACTTCGAGCCCCCCGACGTCGGCTTTGATGCGGGCGGCGAGTGCGTTGCCGATTCCGGAGACGTCGGCCAGATCCGACTGGCTCGCCGCCACGAGATGGGGCACGTCCTCGTAGCCCGCCTCGCGCAGTGCCTCGGCTTTCGATTCGCCGACACCGGAGATGTCTGTCAACGCTAGTTCTTCGGCAGCGTCGGCCTCCTCGGCGTCGCTCGCTTTGCTCTCGGCGTCCGCGTCGGTATCGGTGCTGGCCGCCTCATCGTCGACATCCGTACCAGCATCGGCGTCGTCGTCGACTTCCACCTCGTCGACCTCAGCTTTGATCCGGGCGGCCAGTGCGTTGCCGACCCCATCGACCTCTGCTAGCTCCTCTTGGTCCGCCGCACGGAGATCGGCGACGCCCTCGTAACCAGCATCGCGTAAGGTCTCTGCCTTCTCCTCGCCGACGCCCGAGACGTCGGTCAGTGCCGGGTCGCTCTCCTCGGTGTCCTCGCCGCCGTCAGTTCGCACTTCGGAAGCGCGCAGGTCGGCGGTGTCGGAAGTACGACGGGGACGATCACTCGCCACCGGCGCTCACCTCCGGTTGGCTTGGTTTGTCGGTGATGTAGACGCCGTCCTGGAACACCCGCGTGTCCTTGTCGGTGACACGGGTGAGCTGTTCGATGTCCGCGGCGGTCTGACCGACGTCGTCCTTGTTCGGACCGCGGAGCGTGACGTTCTCGCCGTCGACGTCGACCTCGGTGTCCCCACGAGTCGGCGTCCGACGCGGGGCGCTCTCGCCCAGGAAGTTCTCGATGAGGACCTCCTCGCTCTCGACGTTCACCTGCATCGGGAAGTGCGAATAGAACACTTCCATGCCGTACTCCCAGCCCTCGGTAACGCCGTGAAAGGCGTTCCGGAGGTGGCTCGCAAAGGTACCGATCGTCGCGGTCTGTTTCGCTTTCTCAGTACTACTTTCGATCACCACACCATCGACGCTCTCGGTGTAGGCGGCGTTCGGGTCGTCGCTCTCCTCGTCCGTTCGTTCGACCTCGATGTCCTCGACCGAGACGGTCACGTCGGGATACCAGAGGCGACGCGTAACGTCGCCCTTCGGACCCGATACCGTGACGTCGAAGTGGTCGATCTCGACGGTCACGTCGTCGGGAATCTCGAGTTGTGCTCGTGCCATAATGTTATCCTATCTCCACACCTCAGTAGACGTATGCGATCACCTGGCCACCGATGCCCTCCTCGCGGGCCTCGTAGTGGCTCATGACGCCGTGGCTCGTCGAGACGACGAGCGTCCCGTAATCCCGGGCGGGGAGGAATCGCTTCTCCCACTTCTCGAACCCGTTGGCCCCCGCCGAGTAGCGGGGTTTGATCGCGCCACAGCGGTTGATCGCTCCCTGTAGTTCGACCTCGAACGTGCCGGACTTGCCGTCCTCTATGAACTCGAAGGTATCGACGTAACCGAACTCGCCGAGTACTTCCAGTACGCTGCCGATCTGATTCGAGGCGGGCGATACCGTTTGTCGGAGCCGCCCCACGCTCTCGGCGTTATCGAGCCCCGAGAGCGCGTTACTGAGCGGATCGTTGTTGACCATTAGTATCTCACCAGTACTTCTTGAATCCCATGTCGCGGGCGATCTCGCGGAAACACTGTCGACACAGCCAGATGTCGTACTTGCCGACCAAGCCCTGATGCCGACCGCAGCGCTGGCAGGCCTCCCGCCGGCCGGTGTCCTTCGCGACGTGCTCGCCCGTCTCCGTCTCCGATTCGCCAGCGTCGGCCTGACTCTCGCTCATCAGGCTACCTCCGCGTCGAAGGCCGCCTCGAGGAAGGCAATCGCGTCCGCGGTATCGAGGCGGTGTTTCGCAGGCAGCGAGCGGCTCCCGACGCCGCGTTTCGAGACCCGATAGCCCGGCCGCGCGAGCGAGACCGTCACGTCCAGCCCGTAGATGCCGACGTTCGGGTCGTACTCCTGGTCCGGGAACTCGGTGTGTTCGGCGATGCCGAAACTCACGTTGCCGGTCTCGTCGAACTGGCTCCGCGAGAGGGTGACTAGCGGCAGGGCTTTTTCCAAGAACTCCCGAGCGCGTTCGTTGCGCAGCGTGACCTTCGCACCTACGGGCGTGCCGGGCCGCGTGCCGAAGTCCTGGCTCGCGCGCGTCGCGGTGGTCCGGACGCTGCCCTGGCCGGTGATATCCTCTAAGATCTCCTCGGCGCTCGCGAGCGTGCGGCCACCTTCCCCGACGTTCATGTGGACGACGCACTTCTCGGTGCGGGGTTCGCGCATTGGGTGGAAGTCGACCTCCTCATCTCCCTCACCGCCGTCTTCGGTCTCGTTGGCGGTGCCATCGTTCCTGTCCGTGCTACTGCTCATTCGGTATCACTCTCCTCGGGTGTCGCCGACGACCGATCCGTTTCGGTCGCCGAGAGATCCCGGCCGCCGTCCGTGGCGACGGTCTCCTCGGCGCGGCCGCCGGTGAAGTTCTCGTCGATCACGACGACGTAGTCGGCGATCGTCTCGAAGCCAGCGTCGTCGCTCTCGCCGTTCTGGGCGACCCGAACGCTGTTGTCCGAACTGCCCGGTGCCGCGACGTACTCCTCTAACTCGCCGATCTCGCCGGCGTGCTGGCCACGAACCGCCGTCACCAGCGCGCCCTCTTCCAGTTCGAACTGGGCGAGTACCTCGTCGTCGTAGTCGATGACGATCGAGTCCCCGGGGCTGTACTCCTCGCTGTTCTCGATCAGGAGGTTACGCCCGTCGTGGAGGTTGAGTTGGGTCTCGCCCCCTGGGACCTGGCGCTTGTCGATGATCTTCGCGAGCTTCGAGTCCGCTGCCCCTTCTTCGATCGGCGTCAGCGCGAGCCGACCACCTTCGCCGGGGAACACGCGGTAGAACTCCTCGCGTTCCGCGAAGGCGAGGATGTCGAACATCCCGATCGGGCGCTCGGCATCGCCGATCGCCTCGCCGTTGACGAGGACCGAACCCTGATCGAGCGCGTACCGGGCCTCCCGTCGGGAGTCGACGTAACCCAGTACGTCCCGCAACAGGACTAACAGGGGAACGCCCCGCTGGCCATGGGGACCGGCACCGGCTTTGACAGTGAACACGGCCGTCTTGCGCTCGATGGGCCAGGAGTCGGGTGCGGAAAGCCGTTTCTGGTGGCCGCCGCGGCTCACTGCTCCTCACCTCCACCGTCGCTTTCGAGGCGGTCCTCGCGCACCGAATCGTCCAGATCGAGTTCGGTGACCCGGAGGTTACTGGCGTCCAAGGGACGGGGCACTTCTTCGCCGTCCGCGCTCTCGAGAACGATCTCCTCGACGTGGACGACCGCGTCCCGGAGGTCGACCGTAGTCACTTCGCCGGTCTCCCCGGTGAAATCCCCACGGGTCACCTCGACCGTATCGCCCGCGTTGACGCGGACGCTGCGCCGGCCGTACTCCTCGCGAAGCTCCCCGCTGAGGGGCGCACGGACCTGCTCGTGGCGCTCGTGGAGCGGTGCCTCTGCCTGTCGCTTGCGTTGCTTGCCTGGTTGTTCCGAACCCATTAGACGATCACCGTTGCCGTACTCGCGATCGATCCGAAGCGTTCGGCGACCTCGCGGGCGATCGGCCCTCTGATCTCCGTGCCGCGGGGGTCGCCGTTCTCGTCGATCAGTACTCCTGCATTGTCCTCGAACTTTACGCGCTTGCCGTTGGGCCGCCGGATGGACTTGCGCTGGCGGACGATCACCGCTTCCAGCACCTGGCGGCGCATCTCGGGGGTGCCTTTCACCACCGAGACGGTGACTTTGTCACCGAGTCCCGCTATCGGGTGCCGGTTGTGCGTGCCGTGATAGCCCGCGACGCTGATGACGCGCAGTTCGCGCGCGCCGGTGTTGTCCGCACACGTCACGACCGAGCCCTTCTCTAAGCCCTGGGTGACGTCCGCGCCGAGTGCTTTCATGCGTTCTCACCCGCCGTTTCGGGTCCGCTCTCGCCGGGCCCACGCTCGGTCGCCGCGTTCTCGCTGACGTCGCCGGTCGCGGCTTCGGAGGCGTCGGTCGCCGGCTCGGTGACCTGGTCGGAGGCCAACTGGCGCGTCGTCTCGAGTGTCGTGACGACGACGTGGGATTTCGTCTTCGAGAGGGGGCGGGTCTCTGCGATCCGGACCGTCCGGCCCTCCTCGATGTCGAGACACTCGGGCGCGTGTGCAGGCACGCGCGAGCGTCGTTTCATGTGTCGATCGTATTTCGGGACCGCCACGTCGTATTCGCGTTCGACGATCGCCGATCTGTGCATGTTCGTCGATGCGACCACGCCGTCTACCGTCGCGCCGCGCACGGACAGCGTGCCGTGGAACGGACAGTTCTCGTCGTCGCAGGTCGCTTCCGGTGGGTCGATGCCTAATCCTAGCGCCATTTCGATCGCCTCTTGCGTTCGGTCCGTCGAGCGGGGTTCGCTGCTATACGAGCGCCCTCAACGGTCACGTACGTTCGTGCCGCGCTGTCCGCCTCCTGTTCGCCGTCCGTCTCGCTACCTCGATTACCCTCGCTGGCCGGAAGCGCGAACTCGAAGGTCGCACTTCCTTTCGGAACCCGCTGTTCCGTGCCATCAGTCTCCTCGATCACGAGGGTGTTCTGCGTCTCGCCGACGACTCGACCCGCGATGCCGACCGCATCGGGGTTCGCCGCCTCGGCGACCCGGACTGAGAGCCCGTTGAGTTCGTGTCGAGAGAGCGTCTCGGGGGTCGGGGTCGGGGAGAGGGAACTCGAACGCGCGCTCACGACGATCCCTCCTCGGTTGCCTCAGTTTCGTCGTTCAGATCGCCTTCCTCACGCTGGATCGTCTTGATGCGGGCGATCGTGCGGCTCAACTCACCCGTCCGCCCGGGGTTATCCGGCGCACCGCCGGTGGCTTCGACGGCCTTGACGTTGAGCAACTCGGTCTCGAGTTCCTCGAGTTCGACCGAGCGCTCGGCGGGCGTCATATCGCGGATCTCCTCGGCATAGAGGATCGCCACGATTACTCACCCTCCTCGCTATCGCCGCCCGCGCTCTCGGCGTCCGAGTTGCTTTCTTCGGCTTCGATCTCCGCCTCGGTGGCTTCCATCTCGGCCATCAGGTCCTCGGCTTCGGCGGCGGCGTCCTCCGAGACCGGTTCGCTCTCGCTACCGGCGGCTTCGGGTTCGGCCGCTTCGGGGCCGCCCTCGGCGTCCGGGGCGCTCGCCGACTCGCCGGTGTCGACCTCGACGGCCTCCTCGACGATCTCCTCGGCGGCGTCAGCGGCCTCCGCGGGCGAGTCGGCTTCGGCGGTTTCGCTCTCGCTTCCGGCCTCGAGGTCGGGCTCGCCGTCTTCGGTCTCGGGCTCTTCGAGCAGGTCCGAGACCTCGTCGCCCGGCACTTCCTCCGGTTCGAGTCCGGAGATGTCCGCGTCCTGCATGATCCGGAAGTCGTCCGGCAGGTCCGCGCCCGGCCGGATGAGCTTGACCGTCACACCAATGGTTCCGAGCTTCATGACCGCGACGCCGTCGCCACGATCGACCAAGGCGTCCGCGGGTTCGCCGTTGTGTTTGATGTAGCCGCGATTGAACTTCGCGACCCGCGAGCGCGCGCCGGTCACTTTGCCGGCGAGTACGATCTCAGCGCCCAAGGCACCGGAATCCATGATCCGATCGACGGTGGTGTGGCCGGCCTTCCGGAAGTACCACCCACGCTCCAGGGCGTTCGCCAGCCGGTCGGCGACGATCTGACCGTTGAGATCGGGCTCGTCGACCTCCTGGACGTCGATCTGGGGGTCCTCCAGCCCGAAGCGGTCCTCGATCTCGGTGGTGATGTTTCGGATGTTGCGACCACCTTTGCCGATGACCATACCGGGTTTCTCCGCTCGGAGGACGATCTGGGTGCCCATCGGGGTGTTGGCGAGTTCCATCCCGCCGTAGCCGGCCCGGCCCAGTTCGTCGGCGAAGAACTCGTCGATCTGTTGGCGACGGAGGCCGTCGTGGATGAACTGCTGTTCGTCCGCCATTAGTCGTTAGCACCCTCCGCGGCGGCCTCGGCTGCCTCCCGATTCTCCAGGATCAACTCGACATCCACTTCTGGAGAATTCCAGGCCGTCGCGCGACCGAACGCACGGGGCTTGCGGCCCTGGGCCTCGCCGACCTTGTGGACGGCGACGTGATCGATGTACATGGACTCGCCCTCGAAGCCCTGGTGCTCGGCATTACCAGTCGCGTTTTCGAGCAGGTCGAGAAAGGCCTTCGAGGCTTTCTCGGGATAGCGGCCGGCATCCCAGCCATCGATGTCCTTCCGGTGGCCTGCGCCGGTGTTGTGCGAGCGGAAGGGGACCGAACGGTCGCCCTCTATGACCGCTTCGAGGTACTCGGTCGCCTCGCTTGCGGTCATTCCCTTCAGTTCGCGGGCGATCTCCTTGCCGTGCTTGTGGCTCATGCGGCGCTCCCGAAGCATGGCTTTCGCCGTGGTCTCGGGGTCCGCGTCCACGCTATAGCTGATTCCCATGATGAGTGTACTGGATTCGTGTCGGTGTGTCGATAGTTGTAGCGATCATGATCATTTGAGCGGCACGAACTTCGAGGAGCGGGTCGCGCCGATGCCGGCCTGGCCGTGTTCGACCTGACCCCGAGTGAGCTGGAACTCCCCCAGGTAGTGACCGATCATCTCCGGTTGGATCCGGACGCGCTCGAAGCTCTGGCCATTGTGAACCGCGAAGGTCTTCCCGACGAACTCGGGGAGGATCGGCATGTCCCGCAGATGAGTCCTGATCGGGTCGTTAGCCGATTCGTCCTCGCCGCGCTCGCTCGCCTTCGAGATGAGCTTCTCCTGGTAGGTCGAGAGGCCCCGTTCTAGGGTCCGGCGCTGGCGAGCCGGCAGTAGCTCGATCAGATCCTCGCGTTCCATTCCCTGTAGGTCCTCTAACGTGTGGCCGTGGTAGGTGAACTCACCCTCACGGCCGGTTCTGTAGTCCGAACTCATTATTTACCACGCCCCGTTCTGCGGGAAGCGATGTCGCCGACCTTCCGGCCGGGCGGTGTGTCCCGCGAGACGCTGCCGGGCCGGCCGGGATGCTGGCGGCCGCCACCCCCATGAGGGTGATCGACGGCGTTCATCGCCACGCCCCGAACCCGGGGATACTTCGTCCCGCGTGCGTTCATCTTATGATACTTGTTGCCGGCTTTCACGAACGGTTTCTCCGTTCGGCCGCCGCCGGCCACGACGCCGATCGTCGCCCGGCACTGCGGGCTCAGGCGTTTGCTCTCGCCGCTCGGAAGCTCGACGACGGTGACCCGCCGGTCGTGAGTGACCAGCCGGGCGCTCGTCCCCGACGCGCGGGCGAACTTCCCGCCGTCGCCGGGCTGGCGCTCGATATTACAGACGGGAATCCCCTCGGGAATCTCCGCCAGTGGCAGGGTGTTGCCCGGTTTGATCTCCGCCGAAACCCCGAGCTGGATCTCCTCGCCGACCCGAACCCCTTCGGGCGCGAGAACGAGTCGCTGATCGTCGTCTTCGAACTCGACGGCAGCGACGGGAGCGCTCCGTGCCGGGTCGTGCTCGAGATCGACGACCTCCCCGGAGACGACGTCTTTCTCGGGAGCCGATCGGTGCCCGAGGTCGGTCTTGTACCGGTGGGAGGGCGCTCGGAACGTCGGCGTGCCGCGGCCGCGCCGTTGGCCCTGGATGCGTCGGCCCATCTCAGAACACCCCGATCCGGGAAGCGATGTCCTGTGCGTCGTCCTCCTCGCCGAAGGTCACGATCGCTTTCTTCTGTCCTCGCATGGTTATCATGGTGTTCACGTTTGTTACCTGGGTGTCGAAACGCTCCTCGATCTCCGATTCGATCTCGGGTTTCGCTGCCTCAGTGTCGACGATGAACTGGAGCTTGTTGTCGAAGTCCATGTCGTTCATCGCTTTCTCCGTTACGTGTGGGTGTTCGATCACTGCCATCGGTCGCTCACCTCCGAGATCGCACTTTCGGTCCAGATCGTCAATCGACCGGACTGTCCGCCGGGCGCTAAGTCCTCGGCGTTGACCTCGCGAGCGGTCGCGACGTCCGCACCCGCGAGATTGCGAGCGGCCTTCGAGGGCTCCTCGCTCGTGACGAACAGGATCGATTTCGGCCGCTTGTACTTGCGACCGCGCGTCGTCCCCCGACCGGCACGCACAGTACGGGAGTCCGCACGTTCGATGTCCGCCGCGACGCCCAGTTCCTCTAACAGCTCCGCGACGTCCTGGGTCTTGACGAGCTCTTCGAACTCGTCGCTGACCACTAACGGAAGGTCGATGTCCTCCGCGAAGTCGTGGCCGCGCTCGGCGACGATCTCGAGGTCGGCGGTCGCGGCGAGTGCGCTTCTGGTGGCTAGTCGCCGTTCTTTCGCGTTCATGTCCTTCGAGCGGTCTTTGTCGGCTTTCGGGGGATGGGCCCGACGGCCGCCAACGGTTTGTGGGACACGGCGTCCCTGACCGTTCTGCCGGGGGACATGGGCCATCCCGCGACCGCTACCGAAGGATTCGGCGGGCGTTCGCATGCCTGAGAGATCGTCGCTCCCGTAGTCCTGGGCGCGATTCGCCCGAGCGACATCGACCGCGCGGTTGATCAGATCGGGCCGGTGAGTCGTCTCGAAGACCTCGGGTAGCTCGAGATCCGCCCCGTCAGTGCCGTCGAGGTTCTTGATAGTCGTATTCATGATCCTGCCCCCGAGCCCTGGTTGGACTCGGTCGAAATGTGGCGTACCTCGGGATCGAGGCGCGGTTGGTCGTTCGGCCGGATCGCCGGCCGGAAGCGAAGCACTCGCTTGTCCGGCCCGGGAAGCGACCCCTTGATGAGCGCGTAGGGACCGTCGACCTCCCCGTAGCCGACGAAACCGCCATCGACGGTCGGTTCGTCGCCCTCGCCGAGGGCGAGCAGGCGCTTGTTGAGCTCCGTGCGCTGGTGATACCCCGTTTGACCCTGCTGGGGCACCGTCGAGCGCACCCGGGAGGGATGCCACGGACCGAGGTTGCCGATCCGTCGCCGGTAGCCCTGCCGGAGGTGCTTGCCCTTCCGCTTCTGGACGCCCCAGCGCTTGACGGGGCCCTGGGTGCCCTTGCCCTTCGTGACACCGGCGGTATCTACGTACTCGCCGGGCCGGAAGGTGTCGTTCATCGAGTGGCTGTCTTCCAGTAACGAGAGCCCGGTGTCGACCCGGTCGTCTATATCGCCGCCGCCGATCCGGGTCTCCATGACGTCCGGGCGCTTCTTGGGCACTCCTGAAACAGCGCTCGGCACCGTATGGGTGATCGCGCGCACGTCCGCGACCCGGCCCTCATCGAGAGCGGCTTCGAGGTCGTCGGTGCGATCCGCGCCATTTTGTGGGAGCGAGAGGACCCGCCCGAGGTCGTCGTCGAACTCCGAGGCCCAGACCTCGGTAATCGGGCGGGTTCCATACGGCGTCTGTTCGTAGGCTCGCAGGGCAACGGCGCGCATCGGCGGGGTCTCGACCACCGTGACGGGCACGGTCTCTTCGGTGCCCTCGCGCGGCGAGTCGGACTGGTCGTTGAGCATGACGATCTGTGTCATGCCGGCTTTGTACCCCGCGAACCCCTGGAGCCCGGGCTGTCCGTCGTCATCGGGCCAGGAGTTAAAGCGTGGCACCTCGCTGGTGGCACGCGTCCTGGGACCGTAGCCCAGCGAGCCTTTGCGTGGTCGTTCGGGTTGTGGCATGTCGTGTTCACCTCAGGTTGCAACAGGCGAGCGTGGCGAACAGCGCCTCTTCCGTTCGCACGGTCGCCGTGCCTTGGTTCGGCATCGAATCGAGCCAGCGATCGAACCCGCCCGGTTGGTCGCCGGGCCTGTCGGATCGATCGCACTCGTCCGCGGTGTCGGCGAGTTCCGCTTCGCCCACAGCCCCGGTCTCGCCGACGGCGTTCTCGGCGATCGTCTCCGGCGGGAGGCCGAGGATTGCGGGCAGGCCGCGCTCGGGAGCGCCGAAGGCGACGGTGGCTCCGTCGGCTGCGATACGCTCCGTGAGCGGGCCGAGTCGCGCGACGCTCAGTGCCGCGCCGTGCCGGGACGTTCCGATACGGAGCCCGGCGTCGGGCGCTTCGAGCGTCGATGCCAGATCCGCGCGACGCACTGCAAAGCCCGGTGGGGGCTCCGCGACGATGCGCGCGCGGACCGGTTCTCGCGAAGAGAGCCTGACGGTCACGCGCTCTCCCTCGCTCACCCCCATATCGGGAGGCACCACGAGGGAGATCGGGTGTTGCAGTCCGCAATTGACCCGAACGCGCCCATCAGAGCCGACCTCGGTCACGATTCCTTCTCTCGACGACTCCGAATTCTCCGATCCGGAGCCGGTCCCGGCCACGCGAAGCGGGGGGAGGACGCCGACGGCCTCGAGTTCCGATCGTTTGCCCCAGACCACCTGTCGGAGGTAGGGGGGCGTCGCGGCGTACTCGAGTACCGTAGCGACGAACTCTTCGCCCCATCGGTCCTCGCCCCCGCGATCGGGGAAGACGACCAGGCGATCGGCCCGGAAGACGACGGCGGCGCGAGCGATACGACCCAGCTTCCCGGTCGCCTCGCGTTTGCTCGAGGTCTCCCGGACCACCGACGAGGGGATACAGACGGTCAGTGTCATGTTCCCTCGCTATCCCGCGTGGCCACGAGACTGTGACTGTCGTACCGAAGCCAACCGTAAAAGGGCAGCGTTTCACTGGCGCCCTCAGGAGGCTTACAGGCCGTCTGCGCCCCGCCTATCCTAGTTCGGCGTGCGAGACATCGACGCGCTAGAAGCTACCGGGCAGTCGTCGGCTTCGGAACGTTTTTATCCGTCTCGGTGGCTACCCTGTAACATAGGGCGCTGGTAGTGTAGTGGTATCACGTGACCTTGCCATGGTCACAACCTGGGTTCAAATCCCAGCCAGCGCATGACAGTCCTACTTCTGTCGTGGGGCCTCTGTGGCTCGCTACGAGATTTGAACACGGTTCGGATAATCCACGAAGCGGGTTTCAGTTAGGAAACCCGACGTAGCCGTACGGTTTCTGAGATTCGAACCGCGGTCGAGGCCACAATCGACGATCGAGTAATGAAATAGCTCTCCGAGAAGCTTCGCCAGCACGACCTACGTCTCCGTCGATTCCCGCGGCGCCCAGCGCAACTCTAGCCCAATCGTCCGCTCCTCGCGCGCGAGCGCCGCCCCTTCGGCATCGACGTGGACGTGTCGCGGCGGCGGGAGACGGGCTTCCGTATCGCCGCTGGTGATGATCACCCCCTCCGCGCCGTGCAGCGCGGTTTCGATCTCCCGGACGGTGGCGGTCAGGTCCTCTCGGTCGGTATCGATGCCGCCGACAACTGGGTCGATATCCACGTCTCGGCTGCGATTCGAGAGCACGGCGTTGAGGACCGCACCGAGCAGGAGAACGAGCGCACTGAGATACAGCCAGGTCAGCAGGACGATCACGCCAGCGATGACGGTCCCGCCGCCGGGGGATCTGAACCCGATGTAGAGCCGAAAGAGCGACTCGAAGACCATCAGCCCGGCCGCGGCGGCGAGAACGCCGGGGAGGACCTCCCGGATAGTCACGTTCGCGTCCGGAAAGACGTAGTACATCGGAAAGAGCGCGACCGCCAGCACGACGACGAGCGCGAGTCGATGTCCGACCCAGACGAGCGGCGAACTCCCGGCGTTCGGGACGAGCGTGCTGAGAATCCACGCCACAGCGATCGCCAGCCCGAGGCTGAGGAGAACGGTGATCCCGTCAGCGAACTGATCCGCAACCGAGTTCCTCGCGCCCGTCTCGTAGATGTCCGAAAACGCCGTATCGAGCCCGCGGAAGATACGCAACGCCCCCCAGAGCAGCACAACCGCCCCGAGCAGCGAGACACCCGTCGATACGTCGGCCGCTCTGAGTTCCCGGATCAGGGCGTTTCCCGTCCCTGGGGCGAGTACCGCTCCGACGAAGGCGATGAAGGCGGACTGGAGGGTTCGATCGCCGACGATCGAGATGATCGCAAGCGCCAAGAGTAATAACGGCAGCATCGAGAGAAAGGCGTGGTAGGCGATGCTACCGGCCATGAACGTGACGTTCTCCGCCCTGAGTTCGTGGACGAGCGCTCTGATAACGGTGCTGGCTCGTTCGAGGCGCGGCCTCATACCGTGAGATCGACACCGACATCGAAAAAAACCGCCGGACCCCGAGTCAATCGTCGGTTCCCATCACTCGGGGCAGACAATACGACGACCAGGACGACCGCGCTCCGCTCGGGCGAGCGCGAACCCAGGACCTGAGTACCAGACGTCCAAGAACTCCTCTACTACCGCCACGTCCTCGTCGCTCAGGTCGTAAACCTCGCGGAGGATCACGTCGTCGAGATCGAGATCATGGGCCGGGCGTTTCGTCTCGCAGACGATCGCCGGGAACGGCGGCTCACTATCGTCGTAGCAGAGGACGTCCTTGCGCTCGTCCTCGAAATTGACGTGGCCCTCGCTCTCCGTTCGCGACCATCCCAGCGCGTCGATGAAGAGGTGATCGACGAGGGTAAACCGGAAGTCGAACTCGCTGCCCTCCTCGCGGATCTCCTCGTGGACGGCGATCAGTGCTCGATAAAGCTCCGAGCACGACACATCAGCCATCGGGTACAACACCTCCGGAGTGGTGATAAGTGTTCGTCGAAACGTCCTCGATTTCGGTCACGGGAAAACGATCACACAGCCTGCGGTCGAGGAAAAAAGCCGGACAATGCAAGTCTATCCCGTAACTGGCCGGAACGAGTACTATCGGTATGAGTAACTCTACCGCTGGCTGGTCACTCACTACCTCGGGTATCGTCACGCTACTGCTCGCGGTCCTGCCAGGCAGTTCGCTATGGTGGGGGATCGGCCTGCTGATAGTCGGGATTTCGCTGCTGTATGTGCGACAAACCTGAGCGCTATTCGGACGCTAGACGGGAGCCCGATAGTGATTCTTCGGAGTGCAGAGCGTGCTCGGAAAGGTACACTTACGTTCGTTTTAGCTCGTTTTACATCACTTCAACGACCCTCGATCAGACGATGCGGCGCGTAAGGTCGCGGGTCTTTATCCCTACCGGGGTAGTAGCGCTCGACGGGAGAGCATGGAGGATACGATCACGGTCCTCATCGATGGGGACGCCTACGAGGTGACGCCGCGGTGCTCGGTCGCCGATCTCGAAGATCGGGTCGACTGTCTGGAAAGTCCCCTCCACGTCCGCGGCGAGGATCGCGAGTACGTGTTGCCGAACGACGCCGTGTTTTCCAACTGTGTCGAGACGGGCGCTCGATTGACGGTCGTCCCCGCGCCGGGTTGAGAGCGAAGAGTACCTGGACGGCGGTCGACTCGGAAAGTAGGAACCCGAGATCGGTTCGTTCTCAGGCCGACCACTCGACGTCCGAGAGCGTTCGCTGGACGGCTTCCTGGCCCACGGCGTCGGCAAGCGCCGAAAAGCCGGCCCGCTCGCCTCGGTCACTGGCGTTCGCGACCAACCGCGAAACAATGAACTCAGGGGTCGAGCGGCCAACGGCGCCGAAGCGCGGTTGATAATCGACGTCGAGCGCCAGATCCTCGTCGAGTCCCTGGGCGAAGATGCCGTCCGTCCGGGCCGCGTCGGGAAGCGGTTCTAAGTCCTCCGCGAGGTGGGTGACGAAGACCCCGAGCGCTCCCGTCTCGACCGAGAGGCCCACCAACCCATGAAGAAGGTTCGCCGCGCTGCCGGGTTCGGTGATCGCCTCGAACTCGTCGACGAGCATGAGCGTCCGCTCGCTCTCGGTGAGCGGTGGGACGACGGTGCGCAGCGTCGATTCGAGCACGCCGGCGTTGAAACTCGCGTGCCGGCGGTGGAAGACGACCGAATCGAACCGGCCGAGTTGCGCTCTTTCGGCGGGGACCGGGAGCCCCATCGCCGCGAGCAGGACCACCTGGCAGAGCGTCTCGAGTAAGGTAGTCTTCCCGCCGCTGTTCGCACCGGTGAGCACCGCCACACGGTCGCCCGAGGGCACGTCGAGATCGGTATCGGAACCGGTATCAGCGGTAGCGCCGTCCTCGTCGGCATCGATGTCGGCGTCGGCGAGGGTATGCTCGCCGATCGCATACGCGATCGGTTGGGGGTCACTACCACCGGCGACGAGCGCGAGGTTCCGTGCCCCGGCGACCGCCAGGCATTCCCGCTCGACGAACTCCGGTCGGATGAGATCGTAGGCCGCCGCGAAGCGGGCCAGCGAGAGCGTAAGCGTGATCTCCCGGACCGTCTCGACGGCGGCGTCGACTTCCCCGCGGGCGTCGGCGATCGAGTTCTCCAGGTCGGCTCGCACCTCGTGTTCGCGCTCGGCTACAACTTCCTCTAACTCCGTGCCGAGGGCCCGCAACCCCCCACTCACGAAGTCCGCGGCGTCGGTCGCCTCCTGGGGGGTCGCGGCCCGGACGCGCGCGGGCGACGCGCCGGTCTCGGCGGTGGCGTACTCGATGAAGGCCTCGCGGAGCTCCTCGGTGGTGCGAAGTTCGTCGGCTCCGATCCGCTTTAGCACGTCGGTCCGACCGGAGGCGAGGCGATCGGTCGCCGCGCGGCGCTCACGGAGGGCATCGAGGTCGCTGTCGGCTCCCTCCAGAACCGCCTCGCCGTCGAGATAGCGAAGCGCGTCCCGGGCCGCCGCGAGCCTCTCGCGATCGAGATCGGTGAGCGGTTCGAAGGCGCCCCGCTCGACGCCGGCCGCGCGTAAGGACAGCGCCGCTGCGACGGCCGCGCGTTCGCCGCCGCCCGCGGCGTCGTATTCCTCGAATGCCTCCAGCACCGCCTCGCGAGTCGAGTCGTCGATCGCGGCCCAGCTCTCGCGGGCGAGGGCCACGTCGTCAAGCCGGGCGTCCATGGCCTCGATCGAGTCGAGTGGAGTGAGAACTCTGATCCGATCGGCGGCCTCCTCGGTGAGAGCGTGGGCGGCGATCCGATCGATGAGGTCCTTGTAGACGCGGCGGGTATCGGGGGTCCTGAGGAGGTCCATTCCGCGCTCGCCGTGGGCGTGACGGAGCACACGTGTCGCCCGCCCGCGGGCCAGCCCGGCCTCGGTGAGGGCAGGGATGTCGACGCTCTCGATCGCTTCGATCGCGCGCTCGGTTCCTAACGTTCCCTCGAGCCGTTCGCGGGTCTTGGGCCCGATCCCCCAGTAATCCTCTAAGTTCATATGACCGGGCCAGGGCAGGCCGCTTCTTGTGTGGTTCGTCTCGGGAGAGGTATCGAGACGCGAGGCGAACGACGCCGATGACTTCGAGTGAGGGCCGGCCAGCAGGGCGCGAACCCCAGGATGAAGTATGTGACTTCCTTACCAGGTTCCGATGAGCCCCGTTAGGGACATCACCTGCCCGTCGTGTGGGTCGACGACTCAGCTCAGAAAGCTCGCCGTCGGTCAGTATCGCTGTGGGGCGTGTGGACGGGAGTTCACCACAGAGGACGTCCGCTCTGGGTGAACGAACTCGGTAGTGGCTCTCTCCTCGTCGGTTCATGTCCGTCGGTTCAGGTCCATCCCTTCGTTTCCAACGTGTCGTTCAGTACTCCTGGCCGGCGAGTCTCGAGCGAAATCCAGCCTGGAAGACGGGTCCGGATCCAGCACAACGATTTCCCGTGCCTGCTCGTAGCGTTCGGTATGCCCGCACACGGAAAGGTCGATAGCGATTTCCTTGAGCGAGTAGTCTACCCCCACCTCGGTGCCGACCGCGAGGAGGTGCGTCTCGGACCGACACACGGGGTTGATTTCGGGCTCGTCGACGTAGGTCAAAAAGCACTCGTCGTCGCGACCGACCCGATCTCGATTCTCCCGCAGTTGGGCTTCGAGCGGGCGGCCCGCTTCGCGCTCGATATCGTGCTCGCGGACATCGCCGTCTCGGGCCTTTCACCCGCCTACCTCTCGATCGAATTTACCCTCCCACCGGAGATGAGCGATCGGGAGTTCGAGCGGGTCTGGACGGAGATCGACCGGGAGGCGAGCGACCTGGGAACCAGCGTCGTCACCGGTCACACCGCCCGGTACGAGGGCTGTGCCTACCCCTGGATCGGCGGGGCAACGGCACTGGCGGTCGGCGAGTTCGAGGAGGTCGTCCGACCCGACGGCGCTCGACCAGGCGAGGACGTGATCGTCTCGACCGGACCGGGCGTCGAGGCAGTAGGCCTTCTCACGACGCTCTTTGGCGACCAGATGGCTCTCCCCAGAGAGACGATCGAAGAAGGGCAAGAGCGCCTCGCGGAGACCGATACGGTTCGGGATGCTCTCACTGTAGCCACCGCTGGCGAAGTAAGCGCGATGCACGACGCGACCGAGTGCGGCGTGCAGGGCGCGCTCTGTGAGATGGCCGCGAGCAGCGAAACGAAATTCGAGATCGAGCAGGAACGAGCGCCGCTGCGCCCGGGCGTCGAAGACATCTGTGCGTTTCTCGACGTCGATCCCTGGCAGGTAACGAGTTCGGGGACGATCCTCATCACTGTTCCGCCGACCGAAAGCGAGCGCGTCCTCGAGGCGCTCGAATCGCGGGGAACCCCAGCAGCGGTTATCGGCCGCGTCGCGGAAGGGGAGGGTGTGTACTTCGACGACGGGGGAGTCACACACCCGCAGGTCGATCCCTCCTGGGAGGTCTACGCCGAGTACGCGGAGTGAGGTTTACTCATCGGCTCCCTATTTTTCCTCGTAACGTCTGGCGTACCGACGCCAGTTCCCCAGGGCAGTTCTTCGGCCTCCCAGTACGCGTCGATGTCGAGCGGCGTTTTGGGTTGCTCTCCTCTAAACAGCTTATCGAAGTGCACGTATCCGTGGCTCGTATCGATACAAGCGATCTGCACCGCACGATCGGCCACCGAATCGTTATAACGGATCGCGATTGCGAAGTCTTCAACGTCGTTGGTGTCAGGCCCGCCGCTCACGGTAAGGAAATACGTCCGGTCGAGGTGCTCGCCGAGCGGATACTGGTAAAATCGATCCATTCGGTCAGGCGAGCGGTTCGGCGAGGATCGTCTCGTGTTTCAACTGAGGGATCTTCCTGTTTCCACCGGCGACGTATTCGATGAGATCTTCCTCGAATACCAGATCGAGATCACGGCTCACCGCAGCCTTGTCCCGATCGAGGGCGCGAGCCCGCGAACTGACTCGACCTCTCCCTCGCGGACACGATCGAGGAGTTCCTGGCGTCTGTCCGTGAGCACTTTCCTCGCAGTGTCGCGCTCGATCACCAGCACGTCCTCGAAGCCGGCCTCCGCGGCGGCCTGCGCGAGTCGAGCACGGTCGTCTACGCTCGTGCGAGGGCGCTGTTCGGTTGCCATCGGTACGTTGTACTTCGATGTCAACGATAGCATGCGTTGCGCTCGTCCCCACGTCGATTCGAGAAGCTACACGAGCGCCGAAAAACTGGGGTCGAAAGCGAAGAACCATCAGTCGAGCAGTCGGGTGGTATAGAGCCCATCGACGTCCAGTTCGCCGCGTGGGATCGCTTCGCCATCGAGATCCGTCAGGATACCTTCCTCGGTGAGCCAGGAGACGAACGCGTCCCAGCGCTCGCGATTCATGACGCCCCATTCCTCATCAGGGGTAAGGTAGGCATCGGCGATCCGGCGCTGGCTCTCGTGAACGAATTCCTCGTCCTCGAACTCCCAGTCGGCAGCCTCGATCAACGCTTGTGCACCCCGGTCGGGGTCGGTGGCCGCTTCCCGGTAGCCACGGGCGCTCGCGGCGAAAAACGTCGAGAGTTCGTCGGGCCGCTCGGCGATCGTATCCGGGTGAGCGAGGACGGCGGGGGTATAGCCGTAGGGCACATCGTAGGCTTCGAGCGAGAAGGGGGTGAGATCGATCCCTTCGCGCTCGGCTTCGAGGCCCTCCCAGGGCATGAACACCCACGTCGCGTCCGCGTCGCCGTCGAGAAGGGTGTTCGGGATGCCGAGTTTCGGTGGTGTAGTGATCGTAACGTCTCCCTCGCCGCCGTCATTACGGATCAGTTGGCGGACGATATCGTCCTCG
This sequence comes from Halobacteriales archaeon QS_3_64_16, assembly GCA_003021705.1. GTDB lineage: Archaea > Halobacteriota > Halobacteria > Halobacteriales > Halococcaceae > PXQR01. The sequence goes on along the minus strand of PXRJ01000007.1, from coordinate 4,566 downwards.
AAGCGCGCATCGTAGGACGCGTAGGTCCGGCCGTCGAGATCCCGCGGGCGATCGATATCGCTCTCGGCCAGCGCGGCGATCGCACTCGTATCGCGCTGGCAGACGGCGGCACACGCAACGAGCGAGGCGTACTCGGGGTGGGTGTGGTAGCTCACGGCGCTCTCGGAGGGTGCGATGGCCAGTGTGCTCCGGCCGGTCGCGACGCGTTTGGCGGGCGTGATCTCGTAGTCGTCGGTCGCCGGGGAGAGAAACTCGACGTCCAGACCCGCCTCCTCGTAGTAGCCCGCCGCCTCGGCGAGGTAGAAGCCAGTGTGATTGGTGTTCGGCGTCCAGTCGAGCGCGAGGGTGATCGAGGACACGAGAGTCCTACCGGGAGCGATCACAAAGACGTACCGCCGCGATTCGGGGTGAGTTAGCCCGCGGTCGGTCGAGACCGTCGACACGGGGAGCGTCGGTCGGAGCGAACGCGCCGTCGCCGGGTCAGGACTTATGACCGTCGACACCGATGGTACAGTATGGCAGACGCAGGCTCGCCACCGGATATCCCGGACGGGTTGTCGAACGGTGGGGCACTGACCCGCCTCAACGTGCTATCCTTACTCGCACAGGCGGGCTACCAGCTGAAGAAGGGTAATACCGAGCGGGCGATGTTGCTCTTCGGCGCGGCCGCACTCGCCCCTCACTCGCGGGGCCTCTCGTATGCGATCCAGGGCGGGCTCGCGGTGAACGACCTCCTCTCGAAGATCTCTGATTCGCCCGAGCCGCCGACCAGCGGGACCGAGATCCCGATCGAGTAGAAGGGAAGTGCCGAGCCGGGAGCTGTTTGTCGGTGGTACGGTCAGGGTAGCAGCAGTCGGTGAGTGTTCGTCGATCCCGAGCGAGAGCTACGCGGGTTCTCTTCCCGTCTGTCGCGAACTCGACTCGCTTCGAGCATGTTGAGTGAGTGTTTGTTCAACAACTCTATGTTCGCTCCGCTCCTCGTTGCTGCTAACACATGAGCAGACGAACGAACGGGCACCACCCCGAGGAGGCCGCCGACAGGGAGGGGGCCGACACGGCCAACGGAGCCGGTGAGACTGTCGGGGACGCGGGGAAGGCGCTCTCGATCGAGACCGACGGTCTCCAGTTGATCTACTCCGATGGCACCGAGGCCGTTCGGGACGTCTCGCTGTCGGTTCCGGAGGGTGAGTTCTTCGGCTTTTTAGGTGCTAATGGTGCGGGGAAGACGACCGCGATCAAGGTGCTGGCGACGCTGCTGAAACCGACGAACGGAGAGGTGTTCGTCAACGGATTCGACGCCGAAAGCGAACCCCGGGAGATCCGGGAGTCGATCGGCTACATGGCCCAGGAGATCGGCATCGACGAGGAACTCACCGCCCGTGAGAACCTCCAGTTCGCCTGTGCGGCCTACGGCGTGCCTCGGAGCGAACGCAGCGAACGGATCGAGGACCTGCTCGATCTCGTCGATCTCGCCGCGGTCGCCGACCAGCGCTCGGAGAGCTTTTCGGGGGGCATGCAGAAACGCCTCGACGCCGCGACCGCGCTCGTCCACCGCCCACCCTTGGTCTTTCTCGACGAGCCTACGACCGGCCTCGACCCGAAGGCCCGCAATCGCTTGTGGGAGTACTTCCGGGAGATCAACGAGGAGGGCACGACGATCTTTCTCACGACTCAGTACTTGGAGGAAGCCGACCAGCTCTGTGAGCGTATCTCGGTCATCTTGGACGGCGAGATCGTCGCTACCGGCTCGCCGACCGAACTCAAGCGGCGGGTCGGCGGCGAAATCCTCGATATCGACGTCGAAGCCGATAGCGAAAGCGGGGACGCAACCGAAGAAGACCCGCAAGAACGAGCGGCGGCGATCGCCCGCGACTCCGACCTCTTCGAGAGCGAGGCGACGATCGAGAAAAGCAAGAATGGAATTAGCGTCACCTCACAGCGGGCCCGCAGCCGCGGTACGGACCTGCTCGTCGCGCTCCGTGATGGAGGTCTGACCGTCACAGGCTTCAACGTCCGTGCGCCGACGCTCGACGACGTCTTCCTCGCGATCACCGACAGGGAGGAGCGCGAACCGGACAAAGAGAGTAATTCGGACGACGAGGAAGTCGGGGAGACCCGCATGGCGACCGACGGGGGCACCGGCCGGTGAGTACCCCGACCGAGACGGGCGAGACCGGCGGGGCGTCCGAAACGAGCGAGACAGGAGGAAAAACGGGAAAGGAGCAAATGACCCGGGAGGTACGCCGGTCGAGCAATTCCTTTCTCGGTGACGTCTGGGTCAACTTCAAGCGCTGGAACATCAAGGCCGTCCGTAACCCTTTCGTGCTCGTTACCTCACTGGTCCAGCCGATTATCTTCCTGATCCTCTTCACGCAGGTCTTCGGTGCGGTCGCGACGAGTGCGATCAACACCGGGGGCAGCGGATCGATCACCTACGAGACGTTTCTCGTGCCGGCGATCGCGATCCAGGTCGCACTGGCGTCTGCGGTCACCTCCGGGATCGGCCTCGTCAACGACATCGAGGAGGACGTCTTCGAGAAGGTCCTCGTGATGCCGATGAATCGCGCGGCGGTGTTTGCGGGCAAGTCCGCCGCCGAGATCCTCCGGATCGTCGTCCAGATCGCGATCATCCTCGGACTGGGCGTTCTGTTGGGCGCGGAGATCGCTACCGGCTTAGCGGGTGCGATCGGCATCATGGCGATCGGCCTGCTATTTTCAGTGTGGTTTCTCGCCTATTCGAACATCTTAGCAGTACTCACCAAAGACCAGGAATCGACGATCATTGGCGCGAATATCCTACAGTTTCCGCTGTTATTTCTCTCGAGTGCCTTCCTCCCACTCGAGTCACTACCAGGGTGGATCCAAGTCGTCGCCGCGTTCAACCCCGTGACCTACGGGGTCGATGCCGCCCGGGCGCTCGTGCTCGGCCGGGACGTCATGACCGTCCTCGAGGTGAGTGCCTTCGGCGGGATCTGGGACACCCTCATCCCGACGCTGCTGATATTAGCCGTGCTCGATCTCGCACTCGGGGGACTGGCCGTCTTCTTGCTCACCCGCGCGACGAGCTCGGACGCGAAGTGAGGCTGTGTGCCGTGCACCGTCGTGTGACCGCGATCGGCGGCCAGCGCCGAGACAGGGAATGTGTCGTCCTCGGAGTTAATCGAGGAAGAAGTCAAGTCACTGGGCGTCGAAGAGCGGGCGATGACCGTCATTGCACTGCTCAGCGTCGCGCCGGTCGGGAAGACGGATATGGCCGAAGACGTCGCGGATGCCGTTTCGGCCTTAGAGGACTTCGAGGTGTCCTACGAGACGAACCCGATGGGGACCGTGATCGAAGCCGAAAGCGCCGAGGAGCTGTTCGCCGCGGTCCAGGCCGCCCACGAGGCACTCGACGCCGACCGGGTGAGCACCGTGCTCAAGATCGACGACAAGCGTGGGAGTTCCGAAAGTGCCCAGTCGAAAGTCGACGCGGTCGAGGAGGCGCTGGGTCACGAGGCGAGCAACTGAGACCAGCCAAGAAGGACCGGCGTCTAGGCAGTCCAGTTCCGAGTCGTGGCGTTCAGGACGACCGGCGAGAAAGGGCAGCCATGAGTGAGAGCGGAAGCGGGAGCGAACGTGACAACGAACCCGACCGAGAGGCAACACCGGCCGAGAAGGTAGCGACGCTGCGAAGCGATCCGGTGCTCGCCTCGGCCATCGACGAGCACGGTATCTTAGAAGTCGAGCCAGCCGCCGATCCCTTCGAGCGGATGGTGACTTCGATCGTCAACCAGCAGCTCTCGGTGGCCTCGGCGGCGGCGATTCGCGAACGACTCTTCGAGACCGCCGAGATCACGCCGGAAGGCATACTGGCAGCCGACGAAGCGGAGCTACGCAAGTGTGGACTCTCGGCGAGCAAGGTATCCTACGTGAAGAACGTGGCCGAGGCCTTCGCAAGCGGGGAGCTCTCGATTTCCGATCTCGAGACGCGATCGAACGAAGAGATAATCGAGGAACTGACCGGGATCAGCGGGATCGGCAACTGGACGGCGAAGATGGCACTCATGTTCGTCTTCGCGCGCGAGGACGTTTTCCCGGTCGAGGACCTGGGGATCAGAAACGCGATCGAGGCGGGCTATGGCGAACACACCCGAGCGGAGATGCAGGAGCTCTCGACGCGGTGGAAGCCCTACCGGAGCCTCGCGTCGCTGTATCTCTGGCGCACGGTCGATTAGGAACGATTATCGATTGGATCGAGGAGAAGGCGGGTCACGATTCGACGATCCGGTAGCCCGTCGCCGACACCCCATCGCCAACGCTGAGCGTCAGAGGACATCGACAGACGATTGAGCGCGGGACGAACAGTACCAGCATGGACAGCCTCAATCGGATGGCGACGGAGATCGCAGATGAGGCGATCGACTTCGCCGAGGAACTCGGGATCGAGGCCTACGACCTCGACAATGGCGGACGGGTGCTCGATTTCGGCGTCGAGGCCCCGGGCGGGATCGAAGCCGGCCTGCTCTGTACCGAACTCCAGACCGCCGGCCTGGCGACGGTCTCGACCCGAATGGACGACCTCGCGGG
>PXRJ01000006.1:3058-9471 GCA_003021705.1 Halobacteriales archaeon QS_3_64_16 | reverse complement strand
GCTGTCGTGAGTGTGCCGCGAAGGGGTCGCTCGACTGAACGAGGCGGTCTGCCGACCGTCGATCCGGAGTCGTTCTTCCCCGCCGGATCGGTGCTCCGGGTTCCAAACATACGTCCGGTAGTGTCGAGCCGTCGAGCGGGTCGGATGAGAAGACCGATAAGCTATCGGAACTCCGATCGACGTAATGTGGCCCTGGGGACATCTCGCGGTCGGCTACCTCCTGTACACAGCGTTCGTTCGAATGCGAGAGAGGCAGGCCCCGAGCGAGTGGGCGGCTCTGGCCGTCGCCTTCGGCACGCAGTTCCCTGATCTCATCGACAAACCCCTCGCCTGGTGGCTCGGGGTCCTGCCTAGTGGCCGGACGTTCGCCCACTCAGTGCTCACCGCTTTGATCGTCGCCGCTCTCGTCTACGCGCTCGCCCGCCGTCGAAACGCTACGGGTCTCGCCATTGCCTTTGTGGTTGGCTATCTCTCTCACTCCTTCGCCGACGCCCTCCTCCCACTCCTCCAGAGCCACACCGAGTACGTTGCCTATCTCCTCTGGCCGCTGCTCGGCTTGCCCTTCTATCAGACCGAGGCGACTGTCCTCGCGAGCGTGGGAAGCTTCGACCTCACGGTGTATGGCGTCGCGCAGCTCGGCCTCGTGTTGCTTGCCCTCGTCGTCTGGGTCCTCGACGGCGCGCCAGGTCTCCACACGTTAGGCCGGCTGTTCGGCATCGGCGAGGAGCGTGGCTCCGATCCGAATCCCGACCGATGACGTGATCGTCGAGACGAGCGAAAACGATAAGTTCGGTGTGTCTCGGAAGCGTTACCGGTGAAAACGGAGAGAGAGAGCGCCGTCACCAGGACTCGAACCTGGGACTACCTGGGTAACAACCAGGTGCTCTACCAACTGAGCTATGACGGCCTACCTGAACTCAGTTTCCGGTCGGTAAAAATCGGTTTCGGTTCGCATAGTGCTCGGTGAGCGTTCACAGGGCCTCCCACCGACACGTTTTCGCCCTGTCGCCCGAAGCGAGAGCATGGAGGAGGCCTTCGAGGCGGTCGTCGCACGGGCCCACGAGCGGGCAACGCCCGACGAGGAGGAGCGAGCGTTGCTCGACGGCGTCGCCGCGACGGTATTCGAACGCGCCGAGGAGGCTATTACCACTCTCCCGGTCGACGCCGACGTCCTGCAGGTCGGCAGCACGGCCAGGGATACCTGGGTGAGCGGCGATCGCGACGTTGACGTCTTCGTTCGCTTTCCAGCCGATCTCGACCGGCCGGCTCTCGAACGCTACGGGCTCGCCATCGGCAACGAAGTCCTGCCCGATGGCCGAGAGGAGTACGCCGAACACCCCTATGTCACCGGCGAAATTCAGGGAGTTTCGGTCGATCTCGTTCCCTGTTACCGGGTCGAGAGCGCAACCGAGATCCGGTCGGCGGTCGATCGCACGCCCTTTCACACCCGCTATCTCGACCGCCGGCTCGACGATAGGCTCGCGGGCGACGTCCGCGTCCTCAAGACCTTCCTAACGGGAATCGAAGCGTATGGCAGTGATCTCCGGACGGAAGGTTTCTCGGGATATCTCGCCGAACTGCTCGTCTGTGAGTACGGCAGTTTCGCCGATCTGATCGAAGCCGCCGCCGACTGGTCCCCGACAGTTCGTCTCGATCCCGAGTCCCACGGCGAGCGGTCCTTCGAGGACCCACTGGTGGTGATCGATCCGACCGACCCCGATCGAAACATCGCGGCGGTTCTCTCGGGAACCCAACTCGCACGCTTCCAGCACTACGCCCGCGAGTTGCTCACAGAGCCCCGCGACTCGCTGTTCGAGGAAAGCGACCCCGAACCGCTCTCGGCCACGGCGACCGATAAAGCGATCGCGGCCCGCGGAACGACCCCGATCGCCCTGCGATTTTCGATCCCCGATCTGGTGAACGATCAGCTCTACCCTCAGCTACGGAAGTCGAACACCGGCATCGAACGCGCACTGGAGGAGCGGGGCTTCCGTGTGCTCCGCCGCACAGTCTTCGCGACCGAACCAGGGGGTGAGAAGGGTGAGGAAAACGATGCGGAGGGAGGCGACGAGGAGCGGACGGCAGTTCTGTTCTTCGAACTCGCGGTGGCCGATCTCCCGGCTGTCGAACGCCACGAGGGGCCCCCAGTGAGCGTTCGCGAGCACGCCCGGAGCTTCTGTGGAGCCTACGCCGGAGCCGACGCCACCGGCCCGTTCGTCGAGGACGGCCGGTACGTCGTCGAGCGTCCCCGGGAGTTCACGAGCGCTCGTGACTTCTTGGCGAGCGACGCACTGTTCGGGGCCGCACTAGGCGTCGACGTCGAGACCGCCCTCGAGGCCGGCTACGACCTGCTCGTCGACGAGAAAATCACTACTCTCGCACCCGCCTTCGGCACCGAACTCGCCCGTTACTTCGCACCCAAAGCGTGAGCCTCGCGGATAGCCTCGATCGCGGCCCGGCTCCGCTCGTTGGCGTCTCCCTCGGGAGCGACCGGCTCGTAGCCCTCGAAGACCTCCTGGACGGTCGTGACGCTCTCGGTGAGGGTATCCAGTCCGTAGCCCCCTTCGAGAACGAACCCCAGACCCGCGCCGACCTGCTCGGCGAGATCCCGGGTCTGGGCGGCGAGCACGCCATAGCCCTCCGTCGAGACCCGCATTCGGGAGATCGGGTCGTGTTCGTGGGCGTCGAACCCGCTACTCACGAGCAGTAAGTCCGGGTCGAACGCCTCGATGGCCGGTGCGAAACACTGCTGGAAGACGCTCGTGTACTCCGGGTCGCCACAACCTGCCGGCAGCGGCGCGTTCACTGTTCGTCCGGCTCCCTCGCCACTCCCCGTCTCCTCGATTTCGCCGGTTCCCGGGTAGAGGCCGTCCTCGTGGACCGAGCAGTATAGCACGTCCCCCCGATCGTAGAAGATGTCTTGGGTGCCATTACCGTGGTGGACGTCCCAGTCGTAGATCGCGACCCGCTCGACGCCGTCCTCGCTCCGGTTGCTGCGGGTACTGTCGTCGGCGTTCCCGTCGGTCCCGTCGGCCACAGCTTCGCCATCGAGTGCGGCCTGGGCGGCGACCGCGGCGTTGTTGAAGAAACAAAAGCCCATCGCGTCGTCGGCTACCGCGTGATGACCCGGCGGCCGTCCGAGCGAGAAGGGCGTCTCCCGGCCGCTGGCGCCGTCGAGCGCCGCCCCGGCGGCCCAACGAGCCAACCCGGCGCTCGCGAGGCTCGCCTCCCAGGTCTCTTTCACTCCTACCGTGTCGGCGTCCCACTTGCCGCCGCCCGCCGCACAGAACTCCTCGACCTCGGCGACGTGTGTGGGGTCGTGAACCGCTTCGATCGCCGCCCGTGAAGCCGGCTCCGCGTCGACGTAGGTGACGCCGTGATGGTTCGAGAGGCCCTGGCGAACAGCGCGCAGTCGATCGGGGCTCTCGGGATGGCGACCCCCGGTATCGTGAGCTAGACACTCCGCCCGGTAGCCGAAGTTCATTCGAGCAAAGCGAAGTACGTCTCGATGTCCTGGGCCGTGATCGTCCGTCGGCCGGCGTGCCGTGCGAGGATCGCCCCGCCCGCGGCGACCCGATCGGCGTACGATTCGAGCAGGTTCGCCAGTGCGACTCGGGCGTCCATCGATACTCGGTATCGATCGTCGATCTCTAAGCGGGCGATGCGGTCGACCGGTGCTACGGGCAGTGTCAGCGCTTCTTTCTCGACCGGCGCGGTCGTCCCGCCGTCGGCGCTCGTTTCCCCGGTCGCCTCGCCCGCTTCGAAGTCCGCTGCCATCAGCGTCTTTCGGTTCTCGGTGGTCGCTTGCTTGGCGGCGTCGACTGCGAGCGCCGCTCCGTGGGCCTGAATCCGACGGGCCAGTTCCTCGGCGGCGTCGGCGCTGACCCGAAGCGATCCGGCGTTGCGCCGGATCACCGCATCGACCGGAGCGAACGGCAGCTCGACACTCATTAGCCTACACCGGGGGTGTCCCGCTCTTAAGCGTTTCCGTGGTGCTACCGGTCTCTAGAGCACGTCTAGGGGCTCCTCGTTCCCTGCTCGAACTCGGTTCGCCAGTGGCCGACGGACGAAAGCGGTTCTATAGTGCTCGCGGCGACGATCGCCACTACACCGTCTCACAGTCACCGCCGCGTCGGTCACGACCGGTCGTGTGTCTCTAACTCGTCGAGTTCGAAGCCGCTCCCCGTCGAGCGCCCGCGAACGGTCACCGTCTCGCCCAGCCCGACATCGCTACCTGCATCGGCATCGAAGCGGATCGTCCGCTCGCCGTCGTCGAGGATTACGGGACTTCCGGCCTGGACGACAGTGCCAGTGAACTCCTCGCTCGCACCCGCCTCGGCCTCGCTATCGCCGCCCGCGTCCTCCGCGTCCGTGTCCGTGTCCGTCGTTTCCGCACTCGCCGCCGAGTCCGATTCCGGGGCCGTGCCGTCGGCAAAGGCCGAGAGCCCGCCCGACGTTTCGTCCTCGTCCGTCGTATCGGCACCGTCAGTCTCGGCGTCGGTCCCGGCTTCGGTGCCGCCATCTCGACTAGCGTTCGATGCCGGATCCGACTCGGGATTGCCGTTCGTCAGCACGATCGAGGAGCGCCAGCCGGCGGATGCTTCCAGGTCGTCGCGCCACCCGTCCTGAATCTCGACGTCGGTGAACGTCACCTCGTCGCCCGGTCCGATCTCCCTGTCCGCTTTCTCGCTCCAGAGCGCGACTCGGATGTCCCCCGAGTCGTCCTGGATACGGACATTTCGGACCTGGCCCTCCGAGCCGTCGTCGCGATCGAAGGTGCGTTTCGGGTCTCCAGAGCGGATCACGCCCCCGATGTCCACCCGCTGGCCGATCTCGAGGTCACCGATCGGCGTCGTGTCCGGGACGTACTCCACATCGGCCGCTATCTCCTCGATCGCCCCGCGGGAGCCAACGTGGAGTTCGAGATCGCCGTTTCGCTCCCGTACGTAGCCATCGACCACCTCGACGGTCGCACTCGAGGTGAGTTCGGTCACTCGGTCGGCCTTCTCGCCCCACAGCGTGACCCGGATGCGGCCGGTCTCGTCGCCGAGCGCGAGGTTCGCGACCCGGCCTTCCGAGCCGTCGTCGCGATCGAAGGTCCGGACGGTGCCGGTATCGAGTACCACGCCGTCGATATTCACGTCCGAGCGCCCGAGCGAGAGGGCCTCGATGGAGTCCTCTTCTTCGGGGACGTCGATCTCGACCTCCTCGTCCGGTTCGACCTGATCGACGCTTACCTCCAGTCCATTGTAGCCCTCCTTGGGGCGACCCTTGATCCGGAGGACCTGGCCGTCTTCGAGTTGCTCGACGGCACTCGACGCTTGCTCGTCCCAAAGGGCGATCCGCACTGAACTGGTTTCGTCGGCGACCTCGACGTTCAGTACCTGGCCCTCCGAGTCCTCGCCGTCTCGATCGAAGGTGCGTACCTCGCCGACCCGTTGTACTTTGCCGAGGAATTTTACTTCCTCCATGCCCGGCTCGATGTCGGCGATGCCTTCGACTTCCCCCTCGTCGAGTTCGTGGGCGATGAGCATCGCCGCGGTCTCCTCGTCGGCGAGCCCGCCCATCTGCTCGATCTTCGACTCGACGGCCTCGCTGAACTCCTCCTCGGAGACGTCGGTGTCGAGGTCGGCGTAGGTGTCCTCGATTACCCCCATGCTAGTTGAATCGGATCGGAAGCGTCGGGGTTAAACGTTGTCGTTAGCTCTATCCGGGTTCCCTCCGGCGATCTCACTCGGCCACGTTGATCGGTGCCAGGAGGATTCTCTCCAGCACTGTCGATGCCGCTGATACCGTCGATGCTATCGATGTCGTCGGTGCCGGTCATGGTCGCCCTACTCGCCCGATCGGGTATGAATCTCTGGACTACTCGATCGGCGGTGTTTAGTTGAGCTCCGAAGGCCGCCACAAGCCCCTTCCGAAACGGTCCTATCGGCGCTTTCCCACAAAACTGCTAAACGAAACACTACCTTCGGCCGGTGACGAAGATATAAGTGGATATCTTATCTCCTGAGACACATGCCGAGCTTCGGCGCACTGTCGGTTCTGCCACCGGTAGTAGCGATCGTCGCCGCGATCGCCTCACGGCGAGCGATTCCGGGGTTGTTCGTCGGCATCTGGACGGGCGCGATACTCTTCACCGGGAGCCACGGGCTCGGCCAGACCTTCGAGTGGATCGTGATCTCGATCGCGACGGAATTTCACGTCTCGCTTCTGGTGTTCATCTTCCTTCTGGGGGGCGGGGTCGGCTTGCTCTGGGTGCTCGGGGGCTCCTACGCGCTCACCCAGTGGGCGAGTTCCCGATTGAAGAATCGCCGGCAAGCCGGGGTCGCAACCTGGTTGCTCGGCATCCTCGTCTTCTTCAACGATTACGCGAACACGGCCATCGTCGGCACGGCGATGCAGGACGTCAC
>PXRJ01000006.1:0-2973 GCA_003021705.1 Halobacteriales archaeon QS_3_64_16 | reverse complement strand
GGCTCGATCCCTTTCAATTTCTACTGTCTGCTCGCGATCGCGATGGTCGGTATCGTCGTGATCACCGGGCGGGATTACGGCGAGATGCTCACCGCCGAGCGCCGAGCGAGGGAAACGGGCAAGGTCCTTCGGGATGGTGCCCAGCCCCTCCAGAGTGTCGAGGCCGACCTCGGGGAGCCACGGACGGACAAACCGATGCTGCGGGTGTTCGTGGTCCCGATCGTTTCGCTCGTCGCGATTTCCCTGCTCGGGGCCTACTGGACGGGCCGGGCCAGCGGCGATCTCATCGGTATCTTAGGCGAGGCGAACTGGGCGCTGTCGCTGGTCTGGGGCGGGGCGGCGATGGTCGGTTCGGCGGGCTATTTCGGGATTCGCCACCGGATTCTCACCTTCGGGGAGACCGTAAGCACCTTTCTCGACGGCACGAAGGTGATGATGACCGCGGCGACGATCCTCGCGCTTGCGTGGTCGCTCGGTACTGTTACGACCGAACTCGGGACGGGCGAGTACATCACGGCGATCGCCGAGGGCTTCGTCAGTCCCGAACTACTCTTTGTGATCGTCGTCATCACGAGTGCGTTTATCGCGTTTACGACCGACACCTCCTGGGGGACGATGGCCATCGTGACGCCGATCGCGATCCCGCTTGCCGTCGACGTGGCCGGAACGGGGGCGCTCTCGCCGGTCGTCGGCGCGATCTTCTCGGGGGCCATCTTCGGCGATCACTGCTCGCCGATCAGCGACACGACCGTCCTGTCGGCGACGTTTTCGGGCCGGATCTCATCGATCACGTCCGGACCCAGATCTACTATGCGGTCACCGTCATCGTGGTCGCGATCGCGCTCTTTCTGGTCTATGGCTATCTAGCCATCACGCCATTTGTTCTCGCTCCGCTCGGTGCGGTCGTGCTTATCGGTCTAGTGTATGCGCTCTCGGCCTTGGACGAAGGGAATCAGACCGGTGCCACACAGCCCAGTGACGCCGACTAGAATCGATCGAGTCGCTGTTCGTCGATCCGCTACGATCGAGTGATTCGAAGGGGAAACGGGCGGCATTGGAGTTCGACGTCGAGGAGAACCGGGGAAGCTTAATTGCTGGCGCATTCCACTCGTTCTATCGACTCGAAGTTGATCGAACCCCACATTGAGGAGAAAGTCACCTCCGATAGACCCGGCTGCCGTAGTCGGCGGTGAGTACGTTTGGTCCCTTCGAATTCGCTCTCGCGGCTGGGAACGCACCTGCGGAGCACCGAGAGCGCGCTCCGTGGCGAGGGTCGCGGGTGGGTCCTGCTGGCGGTCGCGACCGGTTGGTTGCTCACCCTCGGGATGCGCTTCGTCGTCCCGGCACTGCTCCCCCGGATCAAAGCCGAGTTCGCGCTGAGCAACACGACCGCCGGGATCGCCGTAACGGTCGTTTGGATCACCTATGCGTTCATGCAGTTTCCCGCCGGGGCGATCGTCGATCGCATCGGCGAGCACCTCCTGTTGACGAGTAGCCTCGTGCTGGCCGCCGGGAGCACTCTCGCGTTCGGCGTCGCCCCGGCTTTCGGTGCGTTCCTGCTCGCCTGTGCGGTCTTCGGCCTCGGTACTGGCCTCTATGGACCGCCGCGGGCGACGGTGCTCTCGAAGACCTACCCCGAGAACGACGGCGTGGCCTTCGGGATCACGCTCGCGGCGGGGAGCCTCGGCGCGGCGGCCGTACCCTTCCTCGCGACCGGCATCGCTACTCGGTTCGGCTGGCGGCCGGCGATCGGGGCCTTCGCCCCCTTCTTTCTCCTCACGAGCGTCCTCGTGTGGCGAGCCGTCCCACGCCGGGACTCGGTGCCCCCCCGGCCCACCGGTGTCGATCTCGACGCCGCGTCGCTGTGGCGTGGCACGCGAGCAGTGATCGCCGGAATCAACCGCCGACCGGTCGTTCTCGCCGTCGGGGCGGCGATGGTGATGTTGTTTACCTTCCAGGCGCTGACGGCTTTTCTCCCGACCTATCTGGTCGCGACGAAGGGAATCAGTCCACCGACCGCCGCCGGGCTATACGCGCTGTTGTTCGTCAGCGGGAGCGCCTTCCAGCCGATCGCTGGGAGCGCCGCCGATCGCTTCGGCGATCGAGAGGTGTCGGCCTTCGTCGCAGGAGCTAGCGTCCTGCCGCTCGTCGGCGTACCGCTCGTAGAGGGACCCTTCGCGCTCGCCGTCTTCGTCGTCCTGATCGGGGCCCGACTCGGCACCGATCCGATCCTCAATGCCTACGTCGTCCGGGCGCTTCCCCCCGAGATCCAGGGGACGGCCTGGGGCTTGCTGCGGACGATCTTCTTTACGGTCGCCTCGACCGGCTCGATCGTCGTCGGCGTACTGGGCGATACCGGCTGGTTCGACGAGGCCTTCTTTCTACTCGCGGCACTGACGGTGATCGCGGCGCTGCTCTGTGCGGGACTGCCTTCGCGGAGTGCGCTCGCGTAGTGTGGAAGCCGGGAACCGGCTACGCTACCGTCCGCGCACCGGCGACCGACGGTCACACCTAAAAGGGAGTGAGTGACGCTCGCGATCGCGTTGCCGGGAAGCGAAGCAGTGCCGTGGCGAACGCACGGCGGCACCGCTCGCCCGGTGATCGCTACGGTGGCCGAGCGACTGGTATCGTCGCGGCCGCTCGGCGGTCAGTAATCAGCGGTCGGTGGTCGGTGACCAGTGGCTGAGTGAAGAGTTATAGGTCGCGGGGCTGGACGGTCTTGCGGTCGTTTTCTTCCGCTCGGTGGGCTGCGGTTTCGAGGAGTTCTTCGACGTCCTCGTCGAGTGCCTCGTAGAACTCCGCGGCGACGTTCATACCATCGAGCTGTTCTTTGACTGCCGACTGGACGATGAGGTCCGTCATGCAGGCGCGCTTCGATCAGGAGGTACTTAGAAGCTCTCCTATCGGAACGAGAGACGTTTCGTCGTCGGGTCGGTCCGGTCGGGCCGACCGGGGTGGACCCCCTCGGCGGCG
>PXRJ01000005.1 GCA_003021705.1 Halobacteriales archaeon QS_3_64_16 | reverse complement strand
GGAGGCCGCCGCGACCGTCTCTACGTCCCCATCGTCGACGAGATCGAGGTACTCGTCCTGGAACATCACCGCGTCGGAGGGTTCGATAAAGGCGACCGACCACCCCTCCTCGATCCGCGGCGCTAAGGCTTCGACGTTGTGTTCGGCCTGTTCGCGCGCGAGATCGAGTCGGCCCTTCGAGTAGGCGGGTCGGCCGCTCGGTCCCACGTTCTTGGGCACTTCCACCCGCGCGCCCGCGGCTTCGAGCACGTGGACTGCCGCGCGCCCGGGCCGGGGGTAGCTGTAGTTCGTGTAGACGTCGGGGAACAGGAGAACCTTGGCCTCGGCCTCCGATTCCGGGACACGTGGCCCGCCGCGGGCCTCGAACCACTCCTCGAACGATTGGGAGGCGAACTGTGGCAGCTCCCGACCGGCGGCGATGCCGATCGTCTTTTCCATGAGGACCCGCGAACCGGGGACCTTCGGCGCCAAGTTCGAGAGCGGCGCGAAGCGACTCCCCCACTCGGAGGCGACCTCGATGTTGGAAAAGAGTCGCTCGGAGACCGTGAGGCCTTCCTTCTGGTGGTACTCGTGTTTGACCTCGGTCTTGAGTTTGGCCATGTCCACGCCGGTCGGACAGTCCGATTTACAGCCCTTACAGCCGATACAGAGATCGAGTACCTCCTCCTGGAAGCGATCGGAGTACAACTCCTCCTCGTCGAGTTCGCCGGAGATCGCCGCCCGGAGCATGTTCGCTCGGCCCCTCGTGGTCTGGATCTCCTCCTTCGAGGCACGATAGGTCGGACACATGGTGTTCGAGTCGGTCTGCCGGCAGGTCCCACAGCCATTACAGAGCTCGACCAGGTGTGAAAACCCGCCTTGCCCCTCGAAATCCATCTCCGTCTGGGGCTCGATCGACTGGTAGCTCGCACCGTAGCGCAGGTTCGACCGGTTGTCCGCATCCACGCCCCGCTCGTTCTCCGGACCGACGTCCGTACTATCGTCGCGGTAGACAACGTTGCCCGGATGCAACAACCACTCGGGGTCGAAGACGGTCTTCAGCTCCTTGAACGCGCCCCAGAGATCAGGCCCGTACATCTTCGGGTTGAACTCGGTCCGTGCCATCCCATCGCCGTGCTCGCCCGAGAAGGAGCCGTGGTGTTCGAGCACGAGATCGGTGACGTCCTCGGTGATCGAGTGCATCGCCTCGATGCCCTCCCCCTGCTTGAGATTGAGAATCGGCCGAATGTGCAACGTTCCCGAACCGGCATGGGCGAAATAGGCTGCGGAGGTGTCGTGGTCCTCGAGCACGTCTTCGAATTTCCCGACGTACTCGGCGAGCTCCTCCGGGGGCACGGTGGCGTCCTCGATGAACGGGTAGGGCTTGGGGTCGCCCTCGAGGCTCATCAGCAGGGGGATCGCGGCCTTCCGGAGTTTCCAGACCTTTGCCTGGTCCTCCTCACTGTAGGCTTCGAGCACGTCGAAGGCGTTCCCACTCCCGACGAAGTGATCGTTCGTCTCCGAGATCGCGCTTTCGAAATCGTCGACGATCTCGGAGTCGAACTCGATCATGAGCGCTGCTTTCGCCTCCTCGGGGACGGGTTCTGCGTACTGGGCGAAGCCGTCGGACTCGGCGGCGAGCCGGAAGACCTCGTCGTCCATGAGCTCGACCGCGCTCACGTCGTACTCAAGGGCTTCGGGCACCGCAGCGAGCGTATCGATCAGGTCCTCGAAGAAATACAGAGCCAGGGCGGTCTCCTCGGGCGTCGAGACGAGCGAGACGGTCGCCTCGACGATCGTTCCAAGCGTCCCTTCGCTGCCGACGAAGAGTTTCGAGAGATTGATGACTTCCTCGCCGGCGTCGTTCTCGTAGATGACCTTATGCAGATTATAGCCCGAGACCGACCGCTTGAGACTGGGGTACTTCTCGTCGATCTCCTGCTGATTTTCCTCGACGAGCCGGCGGGTCGCGCGGTAGATCCGGGCTTCGAGATCGTCCTTCCCGACGATTTTCTCGTACTCCGGCGAGTCGAGTTCGACCTCACGAGTGTGGATCAACGAGCCGTCCGACAGCACGACCCGCAGTTCTTCAGTATAGGCGTCGGTGATGCCATAGCGCACCGAGTGTGCGCCGGTGCTATTGTTACCAATGCCGCCGCCGATCGTCGAGCGATTCGAGGAGGCCGGATCGGGCGCGAACTTCAGCCCGTGGTCCTTGAGGGCGCTGTCGAGGTGGTCCTGGACGACGCCCGGTTGGACGGTTGCCCGCTTCGCGCCCGGATCGATACCGAGAATCGAGTCCATATACCGGGTCGTATCGAGAACGACACAGCTCGGTCCGACGGTCTGGCCGCCGAGCGAGGAGCCGGTACCCCGGGGCATGATCGGCACCTCGTGGTCGGCAGCGATTTCGATCGCCGCACGGACGTCGGCGGTATCTCTGGGACAGACGACGCCGGCCGGCCGGGCCTGGTAGACGCTGCCGTCGGTGGCATAGAGCACCTGTGCGTACTCGTCGAAACGCACCTCGCCCGCGACCGCCTCGCGTAAGTCCGAGGCGAGGGCGGCGTACTCCTCGACGTCGGCGTGGTTGTCCTCGTAGCCCATCGCGTCGACGGAGGTATCTAGGTCTACCGGGTCGTAGTACCGGTCTTCGACAGCCATATCCCCGCTCCGACACAGTAGGGGTTAAACCCTGTGGTAGCTCCTCTCAGTCCCCATCGATCGCCCGCCGGGCGGCCACTTTCGGCGCGAGCGAACAGGAGAACGAATAGTCGAAACGGGTCGGGGACGGACCGAACCGCGAGCCGCCGATACCGGCGACGCCGGCGATAGGACCTTTTATACTCGATCGGGTCACAGGGGCCGCATGGATCTGATCCATACCTGTCTCAACGTCGCCGACGCCGAGGAATCCGCCGAGTTCTACGTCGAGGAGTTAGGCTTCGAGGAGTCCTGGTCCTTCGAAAGCGAGGACGGAGAGACTACTAATCGCTACGTCGCCGCTGACAACGGCGTCGAACTCCAGCTTTCGGATACCGCAGGCGAGACCGATTTCAAGCCGGGCAGTGCCTGGGATCATGTCGCTGTCGGCGTCGAGAGCTGTGACGACGCCTTCGAGGCGATCGATCACCACGGTGTCGTCCAGGAACCGGCCGACCAGCCGGCAGCGGGCGCTCGCACTGCATTCGTCAAAGATCCCGACGGCCACGTCGTCGAACTCGTCGAGCCCGCCGAGTGATCGGTTCCCGACCGAACTCAACCCCGATCGAAGGCCGGCAACGCATCGGGATAACCGGGGGACCGACCGGTCTATTGACTCGATCGCACAGCGGAGTATATACCGATGGAGTGAGAAAGAATCATATGGTGAACGCGAACCTGTCGCTGGGAGATCTACTCGCCTGGACCATCGCGGCCGCAGCGGTGCTGAGCGTGCTGTGGTTCGCCTGGTATCGGGCATACTTCTTTGCGGGTGCGTTCGCCCTCCTGCTGGCGGGCTATGTCTACCTGGCGCGCTACGGTGGCGAACCGATCGAGGACCGGGTCATTTGAGGACAGGCCGGTGGCTCTTGAAGGGCTGCGTTGAAAGAATTCGTGTCGTCGGTTCCCGACGCTCGATTTAGCTCACGATGAAGTCCGTGGCGATCGCCAAGACTTCCTCCATCGTCCGTGGCTCGTCGAAGGCATCGGGGAAGGGGTTGGTGGTGTTGAGCACGTTGAAGTACGCCGTGTGACGCGCTTCGACACTGTGGATCGACAGTGCTGCCTTCACTACCGCCTCGCTTTCGATGAGCGGTCCGGCACCCGCGTACGCGGAGACGCCGACGGCTTCGATCGTCGCCGAGAGCGCGGCGAAGTCCTCGATCGTCTCGTAGGGGAACGCGTACTCGAGCGGTTCGACCGGTTCACCGCCGAGATCATTGATCGTCTTGGTGAGCGCGTCGACGTGAGCCTCCTCGTGGTCACGCACCTGCTCGATCTTCTGGTAGATCGTGTAGCGATCGTTGCCGCCGCCGGTGAGCACCTTCGCGACGCTCGATGTCTCGACTTCGTGTTCGGAGTACTCCGAGAGGAACTCGTTGTAGTACTCTGCTTCGAGGTGCTCGAGAGTCAGCGCGAAGTTCAGAACGTCGAGGTCGGTGACTTCGCCATCACCGTTCATGTCCTCGTCCATTCCGCTATCGTCACCATTGATACCGCTTTTGGCTGCCGCCGAACCGGCACCGGTCGCCGATAGCGCAAGCGCACCGCCGCCGACCTTTGCCGTGTTCCCGAGGAACGCCCGACGGGAGGCCGACTGTCCGCCGACGCGGTCGATCAACTCACTGGCTCGCTCCGCCGAACGTCCGCGGTCTGTGTTGTCTGTCATGGTTTAGTGCGCTTCTACGCACAATAAGTTAGAAATATCTAATACGTAATAAAATGTTCGTTTCGATTACGTGAGTATAGTCTTAGTAGTATCTTACCGAACGAAGCATCACGCAACCGTAGCTCGGTCTTTCGACGCGATACGGTTGACTTCCAGGTGTCCACGTTCGCCGGCGGCTCGAAGCCAGCCGGCCGTGATCGAACAACTGGGTGTCGCCACGGGTCGGTGCTCGCCTCTCGACGAAGCGAGGAGAACGTCGTCCTCCCGCTGCTAGTCGAGACGATCGAGGTCGGTCCGCGTCCGTTCGTTCTCGACGTTACCGGTGTTTCGCGTTTCCGTCGGCTCGAAGAGTAGGAGTCGCGTCTCCTCTTCGGCGACCGGCCGGTGGGGAACGCCGCGCGGGACGACCAGGAACTCGCCCGCTTCGAGCGTCACGTCCGCATCGTCCCGGAACTCGAGGCGGAGCGTCCCCTCTACGACGAAGAATAGCTCGTCGGCCTCGTCGTGGTGGTGCCAGACGAACTCCCCCTCGACGTTCGCCAGCTTCACCGCCTGACCGTTCAGCTCCCCCGCGATCCTCGGGTCCCAGTACTCCTCGATCGAGTCGAACGCGTCCTCGAGCGTTACTTTCTCCACGCCCTTGCCACGCTTCGGGCGCGGATAGCCGTTCGGCCGGCGGCCCACCCATTGCGAATCCGGATCGCAGGTCGACGGTCACGGATCCCGACGCGACGCGCTGCGACGGCGTGGGAGACGGACGACGGTGCTCAGTGCTCGCGCACTTACAGGTGTTCCTCGACGCGATCACGAAAGTCCGCCGCAGTCATCTCGACGACGGTGTTCGACGCGTCGTCCCGGCGGCGGGCGACTCGAAATCCGTCCCTCCCGTCGATCTCGACGATCCACTCACCGCTCGACTCGCCATCGCTGACGAACGAGAGTGTGATCCCGTGCTCGGCTTCGAGCGCGCGGACTACCTCGCGAACCCGCTTCCCGTCCGCGAAGCGCGGCGGGCGAAAGGAGGGGAGATCGTAGCGCTCGCGAAAGCGGACCTGTTCGACCCAGCCCTTAGGGTACTCCTCGGGAGCACTGTTGATTTCTCCGTGGACCGACCGCGCGTCGGGGAACCCTCTCGATCGCTGACGATCGCGGTCGGGTGGTGTGTCCCTGGACATCGAAATCGATCGTATTCAGGTGATCTCGGCCGTCGATCCTCAGCTGTGATCCTATCGCGATGAGACACTCAGAGTTCGACGAGGACCTCGCCGTCCTCAACGCGGGTCTCGTAGGTCAGCAGGCGGTAGGATGGGTCGGCGAGATGCGTGCCGTCCACCAGATCGAACTCCCAGCCGTGCCAGGGGCAGGCGAGGATCTCGCCCTTCCGGTCCCAGCCCCACTCCCACTCCTCGGGGTCAGCGGTGACCATCCCGCTAAGGGTACCCTCACAGACCGGCCCGCCGGCGTGCACGCAGTAGTTCGCCACGGCTCTGTACTCGCCGTCGACGTTGAACACCGCGATCTCTCGACCGCCCACTTCACGGATCACCCGTTCGCCCGGCTTCAGTTCCCCGACCTCACAGACGGCCTGGGTCCTCGAACTCATGGGAGATCGAACACCCGCGCGGCGGTCCCGCCGAAGACGTTCTCGATCTCGCTCTCCTCAAAGTGCCCGCGAAGCATTCCAAGCAGTTCGTCGGGCGTATCGAAGTCGTAATGCGGGTAATCCGTCGAGAACATGAGGTTCTCACTGCCGTCGAACATCCGGATCATCCAGGCGAGGTGCTCGGGGTCTTCGGGTTCGGCCATCGGCTGGCTCGTGAAGTAGAACTGCTCTTTGATGTACTCGCTGGGCTTGCGTTCGAGCAGTGGCACCTCCGAGCGACGTTTCCCGTACTCGTTATTCATCCGGTACATCGTGTAGGGAATCCAGCCCACACCGGCTTCCTGGAACACTACGGGAATATCGGGGTAGCGCTCGGGAAAGCCCTGGCCGATCAGGCTGGTGAGCTGGATCATCTGGCTGAATGGGTGGCTCACGATGTGCAGTTCCCAGTAGGACTTGAGCCCGCGTTTGATGAAGGGATGGGCGCTGATGAACGACCCCGTCGCACCGTGGAGCACGAGGGGGAGGTCGTGGTCGTCGAGCGCGTCGTATATCGGGTCGTAGCGCCTGTCGCCCAATGGTGGAAACACGCCCGTCGAGCCGATAAGTGCGGCGACGACGTCGGGATGATCGGCGAGGCGCTTTACCTCCTTGGCGGCTTTCCGGGGCGCAAGGGGCGAGAGGGTGAGCGCGGCTTTGAAACCATCCGGCCCGTCCTCCAGGAACTCGCTCACCACGAAGTCATTGTAGGCCTTCGCGAGCGCGTGGGCGAAGCGCTCGTCGGAGAAGATCGGGAGGTAGAGGTTGAGCGTCGGGGTAAGCAAGACGTAATCGATACCGAAACGATCCATTGCCTCGCGCTCGTCCGCGGCCGAATCGACCTCGGCCCACTGGACTTTCCCGCCGAGACTTCGAAATAGCTCGTCTTTGGGGTAGGAGGGCGTGGCGACGTTCGCGCCGTCCTCGCCCGCGCCGAAGAGGCTCGCGTAGGGCTCTTCTAGGTAGGGAATCAGTTGTTCGGCGCGTTCGGAGAGGTGGGCGTCGGCGTCGACGACGAGATCGAGATCGGCGACCGACCCCGTCGTACCACGCTGTGATGTCATGCCGTGACGTACCGAGCCATGCCGAATAGTTCTTCGCCTCTCGGAGGGGCTGTTCGACAGCGACCGTCGGCCAGTCTTCGAGTGGCGTTCGTGGCGGTAGTCTCGATCTGTCAAGCCCGGCACCGTTGATTAAGTGGGCCCTCGTTGAAGCGGAGCTATGAGCGAGACGAACGAAACGAACGAGACAGCCGCGCTCGCGGCGTTCGTGACCGACACCGAGTTCGAAGCGATCCCCGAGGAGACACTGGCCGAGGCCAAACGGGCGATCCGGGACTACTGCGGGGTCGCACTCTCCGGCTCCCAGCATCCGGTCGGCGAGCGAATAACGAGCTACGTCGCGGGAGCCACACCCGGCACGGACGCGACCGTATTAGGGGGCGGGACGGCGAGCGCACCGGGCGCGGCGCTCGCGAACGGGACCTCCGGTCACGCGATCGACTTCGACGACACCTTCGCGTCGATCGTGATCCACCCGACCGCCCCAGTGTTTCCGGCCGCGCTCGCGAGCGCAGAACTGATCGGGGCGGCAGGACGGGACGTACTCGCCGGCTACGTCCTCGGGGTCGAGACCGCCTTCCGGGTGGGACACGCGACCTACCCGAGTCACTACGAAAATGGCTGGCACGCGACGGGGACGATCGGTGTTTTCGGTGCCACTGCGGCCGCGACCTCCGTACTCGGACTCTCGGCCGAGGCGACGCGCCACGCCCTCGGGATCTGTGCCTCTAGTTCCTCTTCGCTCAAGAAGAACTTCGGTTCGATGACCAAGCCGCTGCACGCCGGCCACGCTGCTCAGATGGGTATCCGGGCCGCGCTGCTTGCCCGCGAGGGCTGGAGTAGCGATCGATCGGTCTTGGAGGGTGAGCTGGGCTACGGCACAGTCATGACTCTCGAGGACGCCTACGACCCGACGGCGATCACCGACGGGCTCGACGCTCTCGCTCGAAGCGGGGAGCGCGGTCGAGAAACGAACGCGGAGTGGGCGACCTCGGATATCGGCTACAAACCCTATCCTTCCGGCGTCATCACTCACGCCGCGATGGACGCCACGCGGCGGGTCAGAAATCGGGAAGGCCTTGCCCGCAAGGACATCGCGTCGGTCACCGTAGCGCTCGACGAGGCCGCAAGCGAGATGCTGATTCACGCCGAACCGGAGGACGCGCTCCAGGCGAAGTTCTCGATCGAGTTCTGTCTCGCGGCCGTCCTCCAGGAAGGTGATCCCGGAGTCGAGGCGTTCACCGACGAGTATCTCGATCGCGAGGGAATACGGGAGACGATGACCAGGGTCGAGCGCGCGTTCGAGCCGGACCTCTTCGGCGGCGGCTACGCGGGCTATGGCGCACGCATCACGGTTGAGACAAGCGAGGGAGAGACCTACATCGAGGCCGAGCCCCACGCCCCAGGCGGGCCGAGGAACCCGGTCTCGGACGAACGCCTCGACGCGAAGTTCCGTGCGTGTACCGGGAGGGTACTCGACGAGGCGGCCACCGACCGGCTCGCGAACGCGATCGAACGCTTGGAGCGGGAAGGGGCACTCGCCGATCTCACCGCGGCTCTCGGGGCTAAGTAACTATCTCGGCAGGAGCGCGGTACTGACACCGCTATCGCGAAAGCGTTTATGACGACATGTGTCGATTAGCGCGCATGGGAGCAGGCTACCGACACCGATCGCTCGCGGAGTTCGAGACCAACGCCGAGAAACCGGACCAGCGGTGAGAACTCTCCTCGGCGCTCGGCATTACCGAGTACAACCTGAACATCGCGGTACTCGCCCCGGGCGAGCGACTCGCACAGAACGCCTATCACAACCACCCGAACCAACGGGAAGCTTACTACCTCACCGACGGGCGCTGTCGCGTTGAGGTCAAAGACGACTCGCTCACGATGGGAGCAGACGAGGTCGCAGTGACAGATCCAGGAGTCGATCACTTGCTACACAACCCCTTCAAGGACGAATGTAAACTCCTCGCGATCGGCGCGCCACCCGAGGGCCGGTATCCGGGTGAGCAGATCCACAGCTACGAGGAGATCCTCGACGAACGCTACGGCGAGGAGTGAGTACTACAAACTGAACGAACGCGAGAACGTGAGGAAGACAGAGCGCTCGATCGAACGAGTCCCGAAGCGCTGAATAGGAAACCGTCGATCGGCGACCGTCCATCGGTTCCGTCGGCCGATCGATCAATGGTCGGTCGTCAGTCGATCAGCCCGAGGAGTTGTTGCCACCCCCGCCCTGGTTGCGCTGGAGGACCTCGTTGATCTGCTCCGCGGCGTTCGCGGTTGCCTCTTCGACGGGAACGCCCTGGCCTAAGATGCTCTGGTGCATCGAGCGGGGGATGTCGTATGTGATCGCGTCCGCGCCCGCCACGGCCGGGATCACCGACGACTCGAAGTTCTCCAGGGTCTTCATCGCAGCACCGCGCCAGAACTCCTGGTGTAGCGGGCTCTGCCCGAAGAAGTCCTCTTGGCTGATGAGATTCGGATCGACCGGAACGAACCCAAGCTTCTTTGCGTTCTGTACCGCGCGCTGGCCGTTGGCGACCCACCACTCGACGAAGCCCATCGCGGTCTCCAGAGCTTCCTGGTCGCTGCCGCCGGAGAACGCGTCCGCGATGAACCCGAGTCCGGGCAGCCACGCGAGTGCGGCCTTCGTCCCGGCGTTCATCGGTAGCCCCCAGGTGTACGCGCCGTTTTTCATCGCGTCGGGCTGTTCTTCGAGGTAATCGCCCCACAGATCCGTCGAGTCCTGGATGTGATTGACCGCGATCTGTCCCGACCAGTGGGCGGTCGTCGACTCCTCGTCGCCGAAGTTGATCGAGTTCTCGTGGAAGTAGCCGTTCTCGATGTACTCCTTTTGCAATTGGACTGCGTCCCTTACCGACTGTGAATCAATGGTCGCTTCCGTTCCGTCCTCGTTCACAACGCCCGATAATGACCCGCCGTGCTGGGGGCCATACAACGACATATACTCCTCGTCGGATTGTTTCATGCCGGTCGTATCGGGGAAGTGTCCCTCCTTTTGGCCGAGCTCGGTCTGTTTGAGCTTGTCGTAGATCGCCGGGATGTCCTCGCGCCAGTGCAGTGAGCCGGCCTTGTGGTTGACCTCCGCCGGATCGATATTCGCTTCTTTCAGCCAGTCGGTCCGCCAACACGAGAAGTACGGCCGGAAGCCGATCGGGACGCTCACGAGGGCGCCCTGCTCGCCGGTCGACTGCTGACCCCAGACCTTGTGACCGCGGAGGACCTTCTCGGAGACCGTATCGGCCAGCTTCGAGCTCTGGAAGGCGTCGTTGATCCGCATTCCGGCCCCACCGGCGAGGATACCCGGCCGGGTCATCACCTCGACCAAGTGTGGGACATCGCCACTCGCCCGGGCGGCCTGGAACTTGGTCGAGACGTCCGTATAGGGAACGCCGGTGACATTGATCGAGTTGCCGGTCTCTTCCTCGTACTGGCTGATGATCTCGTCGGTGTACGTGCGTTTGGTCTCGCCTTCCGTGTAGTACGACAGCCAGATATCGAGGGTCGTTCCCCCGCTCTCGCTACTCGCGGAGCCACCGCCGCTACCGCCCCCCGAGAGGTCGCCGCCGATACACCCCGAAAGGGCTGCTGCCACGGACACGCCAGCACCCGCTTTCATAAAGCCACGCCTGCTTGCTACGCTACCTCGCTCCGAACCCGAACCACGTTTGTTAGTCACTGTCTAGTAACCTCGGGAATATCTATCGAAGACCAGATAATAAACCTTCGCCATAGACCGGCTCGTTCGAGCCCGGAATAAAGGTGGTCCGGCGTGAGGTGGATTTATACGGCGGGGTGCGATACCTCGGGACATGGCACAACACGACGTCGGCGTCAGCCAGGGCCGGACGCTGCCCGATTACCTGGGACTGTTCGGCAACGTCCTCTATGCTCTCGCGGGGCTGTCCTTTCTTGGCGGGTTGCTCATCGACTGGCTTCCAACGGGATCGTTTTACATCACGCCGCTCGTGATCACGAACCAAGAGCCGTTCAACAGCGGGCTGTTCATCGTCGCGATCGCGCTACTGCTCCTGGGCTACTTCCTGAGCACGCTCGGGGACTGGATCGAGGAGTACCGGCGCGAGTCCTTCGATCAGACCCAGGAATGGACCGTCGACGTCGGCAATCGCTAAGCGTCGGCGAACTCCTCTCGATCACGCCGGAACCTACGGCGAGATGCAGTGAGATCGATCGGGTGATCGAAACCCGAAACGCTGCGAAGAGGAACTGAACAGCCTCAGCCCTTCACGCCGGCGCTCGACCCGAGGCCTTCGACGAGGTACTTCTGGAGGTACATGTACATCACGATCGGGATCGCCATGGTGAGGAAGGTCCCGGCCATGATGTAATGGAAGTTCCTGACGAAGAAGGTCCCCCGGAGTTCGAGCAATGCTACAGGTAAGGTGGTGTGTAGCGCATCCGAACCCATGATGAAGGCCATCAGGTAGTTGTGCCACGCGAGCAGAAACGCGAAGATGAAGACGCTCACGATCGCCGGGCGCGAGAGCGGGAGGATGACTCGGAAAAAGGCCCCGATCTGCGTACAGCCATCGACCCTGGCCGACTCCTCTAAGTTCTCCGGGAGGTCCTCGAAGAAGCCCCGGAGCAACCAGATGTTGTAGGGAAGCGTGAAGGCGGTAAAGGCGAGGATCATCCCCATGTAGGTGTTGAGCAGGCCGATGCGCTGGAGCAGGACGAAAATCGGGATCGCGAGCAACACGATCGGGAAGGCAAAGCCAGCAACCGCGAGGACGAACAGCGAGTTCTTGAGGGGAAACTCGAGTCGGGCGAACGAATAGGCGGCAAAGACCGCACAGACCGTCGCGAGGCCTGCGGTCCCGACGCTCACGACGAAGGTCGCGAGCAGGTACCGGCCGAACGGAAAGGCACTCCACATCGTCCGCCAGGCGTTCCGGCCGGAGAAGGCAACAGGGTCGAAGGTGAGAAAGGGAATCCCCAAGGAGGTCGTGAAGATCATCTCGGGAGTCTTCAGTGAGTTCACGAACGCATAATAGACCGGAAAAAGCATCCAGATCATCAGGATGGCGAGCGCGACGTACTTCAACACCGGCTTGTAGTGGGTCTCCCAGCTGAGCCCCTGCCTCGCGGTCTCGAAGCGCCAGGAGCGACCGGACCCAGTACCTAATCCAGCGCGATTCGCCTCGGCGCTGCCCGTGCCGGTGCCCGCTGCGGTGTTCGCTGCCAGATCGTCGGTGTCGGTTTCGTGACTCATCAGTCGTAGTCCTCCGTTTCGGTACGCACCCAGAGAATGATCAGCGGGATGATCGCGAGCGAGAACATCATCCCGAGCGCGGCCGCACGACCCAGACTCCAGTTGAGAAAGCCCTGCTTGAAGATCGCGACACCTAAGAACGTAGTGTAGTTCACCGGACCACCCTGGGTGACCGCCCAGGGTATCTCGACCTTGCCGATCGTGAAGATCGTCCGGATCATCACGACGGTGACGATGATTGTCCGCAAATGTGGAAGGGTGATGTGTCTGAATCGGCGAACCGGCCCCGCACCGTCTACCTTCGCGATCTCGTAGAGCTCCTTGGGAATCGACTGGACGCCCGCGAGGAAGACAACGTACATGAACCCGAAGTCACGCCAGACCTTCGCGAAGACGACACCCCAGAAGGCCCAGGGGCTATTGGAGGTGATCCCGCCCGAGGCCGGAACCGAGAAGAACATATTGAGGAAATTGTAGACGACGCCATACGAGGCGGCCTGTTCCATGACCGCGAAGGTGAGCCCCGCGGCGACCGGCGGCGCGGCATAGCCCGCAAGCATCAATCCCCGCCAGAGCGGCCTCGCGGGGAGGGTCTCGTTCAGGACGAGTGCCGCCGCGAGCGCCACCATGAGATCGAAGGGGATGACCACGAGTTCGTACAACAGCGTCATCTTGATCGAGAAGAGAAAGAGGGCCTGGCCCCCGCCGAAGAGCCAGTACTGGTAGTTCTCCAGGCCGACCCAGGGGTTCACGAGCGACGGGTCGAGCGTGAATTGTCTAAAACTCAATAATATTCCGTTGAAGATCATCGGATAGAAGACGATAAAGCCGAGCAACAGGAGCGAAGGAAGGAGGAAAAGGATCCCCTGGAGCGAGCCGTATTCATCGAGGATCCGATCGCCCAGCGAGCGATCGCCCCGATCGAAGCGATCGATCGTCGCCATCAGCGCTCACCTCTTTCGTCCATCGCTCTACCGCTATCGGTCGGTTCGTCGTTGGCCGTCTCGTCATCAGTCGTCACGTCGTCGCTGGCTTCGCTTCCGGCCAGCTCGCTCGCAGCCCCCCCATCGGTCTCGGCCGCCGAGTCCTCCCGGCCGGAGCCGTCCGCGAGTGTCCCGCGATTGCCGGCCGGTTCGCTCGGGGCGGTAGTCTGGCCCCAGGTACAGACCTTCGGGCCCTCGGGGCTAAAGAAATGCACATTGGGCCACGCGATGTCGATCCCGACGGTTTCGTTTTCCTCGACCGTCGTGTCGAAGGGCATGACGATGTTCAACCGCCGGTCACCGAAGTCGACGTAGACGATCTTCGTATCGCCCATCGGCTCGACGACCTGTACGTCGAGATCGGTCAGGCCCCCTCCGGGGTCGGTGAGCGAGAGGTCCTCCGGGCGGATCCCCAGAACGACCTCTTCACCCGGTAGCTCCTTCGAGAGCGCCTCGTTGACGCCGGATGGAAGGTCTATTTCGAGTCCCTCGCCTCTCAATTGTCCCCCCTCGACGGTCATCTCGAGGAAGTTGATCGCTGGACTGCCGATGAAATCGGCGACGAACAGGCTCGTCGGATCGTGATAAATCTCTTCAGGGGAGGCGACCTGCTCGATGCGACCGGCGTTCATGACCGCGATCCGATCGCCCATGCTCATCGCTTCCTCTTGGTCGTGGGTGACGAAGACCGTCGCGACGTCGAGTTCCTGTTGGAGCTCCTGGATCTCGGTGCGCATCACCGATCGGAGTTTGGCATCCAAGTTCGAGAGGGGTTCGTCGAGCAGGAAAGCTGCCGGATCACGGACGATCGAGCGCCCGAGCGCGACGCGCTGTTGTTGCCCGCCCGATAGTTGGTTCGGGTAGCGATCGAGCAGATCGCCGATCTCCATGATGCCGGCGGCCCAGCGGACCTGCTCGTCGACGCGTTGGCTGTCAGCGTCGCGCATTTTCAGCCCGAAGGCCATGTTCTCATAGACCGTCATCGATGGATACAGCGCGTAGTTCTGGAAAACCATCGAGATCTCGCGGTCCTTCGGCGGGAGGTCGGTCACGTCGTGGCCGCCGAAGGTGATCGTCCCTCCATCCGGGGTTTCCAAGCCCGCGATACACCGGAGGGTCGTGCTCTTCCCACAGCCAGAGGGCCCGACGAGAACGATCAACTCGCCCTCCGCGATGTCCAGGTCGATGTCGTCGACGGCGACGACCTGGCCGTCGTTGAACGTCTTCCGCACATCGTCGAGAACGACCTCAACCATCGGTCTCCTCCGGTGCCGAGGACTCGGTGGCGTGCTCGGGAGGGCTCTCCGCACCCCGGTCGTCCTCGTAGCCGCCCTCGCGGCGCGGTCCCAACCGACTGGTACGGTTCTCGATGCCCGCTTTGAGGATCGGGACGAACATGATCGCGCCGATCACGAGCCCGATCGCGGCGACCGAGCCCTCGATGGACCCCGCTTGCCCGACTGGGCCCTCGAGCCAGAAGTATACCGGAACGCAGACGATCGCGTACGCGAGGACCGAAAGCGCCAGTGAGTACGAGCTGGCGATCTGCGCCGGTCGTGATTCGGTAGTCGATGCCATGTACCGGGGAGGGAGGCTCTCGATTATAAATCCTTGCGAAAGGTTGTCTGCCAACAGGGACCGACGTGAGTCGATACGGCTCGACGTGAATCGAAAGGAACCGTTCGGATGGATCGTTCGGCCAGCTGTCGGCCATTGAGGGGTTCGAACTCGAAAACCCCGGTTCGGGCTATGGCGCGAGTTGGCTGGCACAGGTTTTTGCTCCCGGTCCGTCGAGAGGGAGAGGGATGGCCGACCGAGAGCGCGACCGGGTCGAACGGGTCGCCGGCGACGAGCAGGCGAACGCGATCGAGGGAGTCGGGACGGGCGAACCGGATGAGGCTCCCGGCGAACCGAGGCGCGAGGGCGACGATCGGACGGCGGGCGGCCCGATGCTCGCCGGGGTTCCGGAGGGCGTCGTCGCGTTCGGTGCGGGATCGCTCGCCACCGCGACGCTGCTCACGCTCGCCGGCGGGATCTTCATCCTCTACTCGATCGTCGTGGGCCAATTTTATGGCTATCAGCCCTATCAGCTCTCCCTCGCAGCCTTTCAGTTCGCCGTCGCGACGGTCGCCCAGTTACTGGGGGTGTACTTCGCCCGCCAGCGCGTCCGGTGGACCTGGGTCATGCTCGGCGCGGCGCTCGGGACGCTGACCTTCGTCGCGCTTCCCTTCAGCGTGCTCGCACTCGCCTGTCTCGGGGTCGGGAAGTACCACTTCGCGTCCCACACCCCTCGAAGCGTCATCGCCGGCGAGAACGTATAGAGCGACTCGAGTCGCGGCGAGCGCCGGTAGCTTTTCGATCCATGGATGAGCACGCTTCCCATGAACGGGACCGTATCCACCCGGGTCGTCTGCTGTCTCGACGGATTGGACCCGGCCTACCTCGCGGCGACGGAGACCCTCGAGTGGGATCGGATCGCCGCGGCGGGTGCTACTGGGGAGTGTCAGGGCGCGGTGCCGAGCCTAACGAACGTCAACAACGTCGGTATCGTCACCGGGACCCACCCTGAAGAACATGGCATCACCGGCAACACCTGCTTCGATCGCGAGGCGGGCGAGCAGGTCTACATGGAAGATCCCTCCTACCTGTGCCGTGAGACGTGCTTCGAGCGCTATGCCGATCGGGGCGAGGCGAGCGCGGCGGTGGTCGCGAAGGAGAAATTAGAACGGTTCGTCGGACGAGGCTGTGGGGTTACCGCGAGCGCCGAGAGTCCCCCCGCTTCGCTCGTCGAAGCCGTCGGCGAACCTCCGGGGATCTACTCGGGACAGGCCAGCGAGTGGGTGCTCGACGCCGCAGTTCACCTGCTCGATTCTCGGGACCTAGACGTCCTGTATATCTCGACGACCGACGTGATCCCACACAAGCACGAACCGGGGAGCTCGGAAGCGAACGCGTGGGTCGGGGCACTCGACAGCGCACTCGGAGCGCTGGCCGCGCGGGACGTTCGGCTCTGTGTAGCGGCCGATCACGGGATGAATCACAAATCACGGTGTGTCGATCTCGACCGCGTGCTCGCGAGCGAGGGTCTCTCCGGGGAGGTGATACCCCTCATCCGCGATCAGCACACCTACCACCATCAGAATCTGGGCGGGGCGGCATACGTCTACCTCGACACTTCGGGAACCCCCGCGACGACGAGCGCAGGTGAGGCCGACGCTACCGGGGCGAACGCGGACGACGCGGCGGCCGTCGCCGATCGGCTCGAAGGAACTCCCGGCGTCGATCTGGCTCTCAGTGCCGCGGCCGCAGCCGAACGCTTTGCTCTCCCTTCCGATCGGATCGGCGATCTGGTCGTGCTCGGGGATCGCGAGACGGTGTTTGGCTCCCTCGAAGACGCTGGGAGCGGGAACGACGGAGCAGCCGATACCCAGGGGGGCGTCGATCTACGCTCACACGGCTCGCACCACGAGCGAACCGTCCCCTACGTTTCGAACCACGAGATCGATCTCGCGTACAACACCGGGGCGTTCGCGGCGCTCGACGAGGAAGAGTGAGAGGACCTACCTCGATCAGTCGTCGAGCAACGCCTCGGCGAGCGCTGGGGCGCTCCCGACCTCCAGGTCGGGCCGCTGGGGCCACTCGCCGTAAGGATTCGCGTGGCGATTCAGGTAGGCCCCGCGCATGCCGACGGCTTTCGCGCCGAGCAGATCGAAGGTGTGTGCGGAGACGAACAACACTTCCCCGGGGTCGACGCCGTAGCGCTCACCGAGTAGTTCGTAGGGGGCCGGGTGGGGCTTGTACGCCCCGGCCTCGGCGACCGAGAGCGTGCCGTCGAGATCCGTGTCGAAAGCAGGCCGAACCGTCTCGAGCATTGCCGGGTCGCCGTTGGAGAGGCCGACGAGTCCGTACGTCTCGCCGAGTCGGTCGAGTGCGGCGTTGACTTCGGGGTAGGGATCCAGACGGTACCAGCCCTCGACGATCCGCTCGACGTCCTCTTCTCCGACCTCGACGTCGGCTTCGACGAACCGATAGGCAAGCGCCCGGCGCGTTATCTCCTCGAAAGAGGTGTGCTCGCCGCCGAGAAGCGAGTCGACCAACGAGTCCCGGAAGTGCATCGCGAGATACCGCCTCAAGAAGACCTCCGGGTCGCCGTCGTGGCCCGCTCGCTCGAAGGTGGCTTCGATCGACGGGACGAGTACCGATCGGCGGTCGAGCAGCGTATCGTAGAGGTCGAAGGCGAGGAGTTCGATGCTATCGAGGCTCCCGTCGGTCGTCGTCTGTGCGTGGGTCGTCTCGGGCATAGGTCTCATCTCGAACGGAGGGTGTATAGAGCGCTAGGGTCGGGCGTCGGCATCGCTCGCCGCACCTGCCGGCCGTCGGGTCGAGTACAGCAGGTAGGTGCCGAGCAACGCACAGACCAGCGCGAAGCCCGCGAGCGTCGCGAACAGCGCCGTCGCGTCCGCGTACGTGAGGGCGACGCCCGCGACCGACGCGCCGAGCGCGCCGACGCCGAACATCCCGAGATAGGTGAAACCATAGGAGAGACCGTGCACTTCCTCGGTCGCGTATTCTGCGACCCCGGCCTGGTAGATCGGGACGGCCACGTAGATGAGAAAGCCGAGCGCTACACACACCGCAAGCAGCGGGATTATACCTACTTCGCTCGCCGGGACGAACGCGAGCGAGGCGAGCGCGAGTGCGAGGAAGGTGCCGACCAGCGCGCGCTCGATCCGTACGCTCTCGCTCAGACGGCCGCCAGCGTACTGACCGAAGACCCCGATCAAGAGAAGCCCCGAGTAGACGTACTGGCTCGGCTGGAACGTTCGCCCGAGAACCGAGACCGGGTCGAAGTAGGGCAGTCCCCCCAGAACGTTCGGCAGAAAGGTGAAGACACCACGGTAATAGAGACCATAACTCATGATAAGCGCGAAGATCATGACGAACCCGCCGGTGAACAGCGCCCGGGAACTCGAGAGGAAGTCCCCGACCGTCGAGATACCCCCGTCGGTCGCAGCGACATCGTCTCCGGCGTTCGTATCGGTCTTCCCTTCGGACTCGGTTTCGAGAGGCTCGCTACCGCTATCGCCGACGGCGGCCTCGATGTCGACGCGCAGCGAGACGCTTACGGCGATCAGAGCCGGGATCGCAAAGAGTGCCGTCACGAAGCGCCACTGCAAAAAGGTGAGTGCGAGTGCCGCCGCGAGCGGCCCGAGAACAGTTCCGACGTTGCCCGCCGCGCCGTGGAGCGCGAAGGCGTTGCTCCGCTCCTGTGTACCTCGGCTCAGAAGCGAGAGGCCGGCCGGATGATAGAGGCTCGCGGCGAGCCCCCAGAAGGCGAGTGCGAGGGCGAGAACCCACACTGTGGGCGCGATGCTTAGGAGTAGAAAACCGGTTCCCATCCCGGCGATCGAGCCCACCACTAATATTTTCGAGCCATACCGATCGGCGAGGATGCCACTCGGCAGCGCGCCGAGGCCGACGAAGCCGTAGCCGACGCCGACGGCCGTTCCTAAGACCGCTGCGGACACCCCGAAGGAATCGAGCCAGACGGCGACGAACACCGGGATCGAGAGTTCGTAGGTGTGGAACATGGCGTGAGCGAGCATCGCAAAGCCCACTACCGGCCGGTCGTCGCCGTCCATGCCAGCGCAACCGGGACGCGTCCGCTTAAACGTACCTCCGCTTCGACCGCGAGAAAGGCTCGTATCGGTTTTCGTCGGAGCCGATCAGTCAGTGACGTCGTCGGCTTTCTCGCCGGTGTCGCTGCCGGGTTCGACGGCGCGGGAGGAGCTCGCCGGATCGGAGTGAGAGCCCGCCGGATGGCCGCCGTGGTGTTCACGGGAGATTAGTGCCGCGCAGTCGGCGCGAGCGCGCGCTCGATCGCGTCCGTCAGATCGCCGATCTCCTTCGTTTCGAGGTCACCGAGGACCGCGACGATCCCTTCGGCGTCGGCGGTCGAGACGCCCGCGGAACTCACGGTAGTCTCGAACTTCTCTACCACGCCGTCCCAGCCCAAGGGATCTTCGGGTTCGCCCCGGGCGGTCTCGACGAGCCGGTCGTGATCCTGACTACTCTCGCCGCGCGTCTCGATGACGACCCGGGCGGCCCACTGCTCGGGGAAATATTGGGAAATTTCTTCGGTCGTCACTACCTCGGTCGCGTCCATCAGTTCCTGGAGATCCGGGTCGTCGAGCCGGTCCTGAGCGGCGAGGAAGGCCGGCAGGTCGGCTTCACCCTCGGTCAGTGCGAGCGCCGCGCCGAAGGGCATGCTGAACTGGCAGTCGACGAAGTTTTCCGGGCGGCGCTTGCGCGCTATCGGGTCGCCGGTGAGGGTCACGCCGGGCTTGGGGAGCGAGACCGTGATCGAGTCTGTCTCGCCGGGATCGACGTCGGCGGCGATCTCCCGCAGCCCGTCGAGCGCCGGATGCATGTACCGACAGCAGGGATAGGGCTTGAGTGCCGTCTCGGTCACCGCGGGGGGCTCGCCGACCGCCTCGAACTCTTTCGGACTCGGATCGTCGGAGTAGCCTTGGAGGAAGCCGTGCTCGCCCTCGAAGGGCCGGGCCGCCCCGCGAAAGCCAGCGTCCGCGAGCGCACAGGCGAGGACGGCCCGGCGGGCAGCCAAACCAGGATGGAGGCGCTTGTTCCACGCGCCGTTCTCCAAGAATCCCAACGAGCCGGCCGCCTGGCTCGCGTTGACGCCGAAGGCCGACTCGATTTCCTCGCTACCCAATCCGGTGAGAACGCCAGCCGCGGCGGTCGCGCCGAAGGTGCCACAGGTCGCGGTGACGTGAAAACCTCTATCGTAATGCGAGTCGGGATTTATCGCTTCGCCCACGGTACAGGAGACGTCGTAGCCCGCCGAGATGGCTCGCAGCAGTTCGTCCGTACTCGCGTTCTCGCGTTCGGCGATCGCGAGCGCCGCGGGGATCACCGGCGCGCCCGGGTGCAACGAAGAGGCTCGATGGGTGTCGTCGAAATCGAGGCTGTGGGCGAGCGCGCCGTTCGCGAGCGCGGCGTGTTCGGCCGGTCCGCGGGAACCGTCCGTGAGCAGCGTCGCCTCGCCGTCCCGCCCGCTCCCGCCGCCGCTTGCTCGACCGGAACCCGACCCGGCGAGGATCGCGATCGCCCTCTCGAAAGCGGGCGTCGACTCGGCGTGGACGCGCGCGCCGAGCGACACGCCGAGGAAATCGAGCAGATGGCGTTGCAGTTGCGAGCGAACGTCCTCGGACAACTCACTATCTCTCGTCTCGACCGCGTGGTGCCCGAGTTTCGTCGCAGCGTCGTGGCTTGGCATACCACTCCCATGGGTTGACGCGCTTATAAGCACCCGGATGGATACCGGAGGTCGGCCCGACAGTCCCCCGATAGGAGGTATCGGAGATGGCGAGTGTTCGTCCGACGACAGGACTACGGCTCCGGGCTCCATCGGAGGAATCGATGTCACACGTCAGCGAGGAAGCAATCGAGTGGAGCGACAGGGACCAGGGCGAGACGGTCTTCCGCCGGAAATAACTGAGCGAGGCCGCCGATGGAGAGGAACTGGGCTGTAGCTGGTACGAACTCCCGCCGGGGAAGCGTTCGTGGCCCTACCACTACCACACCGCGAACGAAGAGGCGCTGTACGTGCTCTCGGGCACCGGCATGCTCCGACTCGGTGTCGGCGATGTGGACGAAAAGGGAGCGGATGGCGACGACACCGACGGCGACGGAATCGAGACCGTGAACCTCGAACCGGGCGACTACGCGGCGTTTCCGGCCGAGGAGACCGGTGGTCACCAGGTCCTGAACGATTCGGATGGTACTTTGCGATACCTCTTGCTCTCGACGATGACCGAACCCGACATCACGATCTATCCCGGGATGGAGAAGTTCGGCGTGTACGTGGGTTCGCCGCCTGGCGGGCGTGACTCGCGATCGCTAAAGGGGTACTACCGGATCGCCGAGGACGTCGAGTACTGGGAGGAGTGAGCGATCGGGTCACCACGAGGGGGAGCCCACCGACGGAACTCTTTTGCTCGCGGTGATAGATCGAGGCCCATGCCCGAAGCCGAACTTCACATCGAGGGCGAACACGCGGCGATCACCGGCGCGGCCCGCGGGATCGGCCGCCGAATCGCGGCCGCCTTGCTCGACGCCGGGGTGAACGTCGCGGTCAACGACGTCAGCCAGGACGCACTCGGCGAGGCAGCTCAGGACCTCGGCGATCGGGACGGCGAGTTACTCACCCACCAGGGCGACGCGGCCGACCCCGGGACGATGAAAGAGTTGATCGAGCGGACGGTCGCCGAGTTCGGCGGACTGGACATCCTCGTCAACAACGTCGGGATCGCCGGCCCGACGAAACCACTCGAGGAGATCACTCACGAGGAGTTCTTCTCCACTCTCGAAGTGAACTTGGGAGGGCTCTTCGACGCGACGCGGGCGGCAGTCCCCTATCTCCGAGCGAGCGACGCCGGCCGCGTGGTCAATCTCTCTTCGATGAGCGGGAAACGGCCGCTGCCCGACCGGACGCCCTACACCACCGCGAAGATGGGGGTGATCGGCTTCACCCGCACGCTGGCGACCGAACTCGCCGAGGACGGCATCACCGTGAACGCGATCTGTCCAGGCAGCGTCGCTGGCCCGCGGATCGATAGGGTGATCGAAGGGCAAGCGGAGAGTCAGAACCGGCCGATCGAAGAAGTGAGAGAGGAGTTCCGCGAGATATCGCCGATGAACGAGTTCACACAACCCGAAGACGTCGCCGACGCCGTGCTCTACCTCTGTTCGGACCGGGCAGCACGCGTCACCGGCGAGGATCTCAATGTCTCGGCGGGCGTCGTGATGTACTGACCTGCCGGTCGGGTGGTCGCTTTCACCGCTAGTCGGTAGTCTCTCCCCCTCACGGTCTCAGAAGGCCGTCTCGGCGGGGTCTTTGAGACCCAAGAAGTCCCGTACTTCCCCGAGTGAGGCGGGCTCCCGGCCGGCGATCGACCAAGCGAGATCGACGATCTTCTCGACCTGCTCGGCGTTCGACTCGGCGAGCCGGCCGCGTTCGAGATAGAGGTTGTCCTCCAGGCCGACGCGGGCCTGAGCACCCATCGAGATCGCCTGGGTCGTGAGGGGGAACTGGTTCCGGCCGGCTCCGATGACCGACAGCGAGTACTCCTCGCCGAAGAGGTCGTCGGCGACGCGTTTCATGTGGACGAGATTTTCGGCCGACGCGCCGATCCCGCCGTGGATCCCCATGACGAACTCGATGTGTAACGGGGGACTGATCCAGCCCTGCTCGACGCAGTGACTGAGGTTGTAGAGGTGCCCGACGTCGTAACACTCCAGGCTCGGGACGGTGCCGTGCTCTTCGATAGTCCCCAGCATCACCTCCAGGTCGCCGAAGGTGTTCCGGAATATCAGGTCGGTCGTCGACTCGAGGTATTCGGGTTCCCAGTCGTACTCCCACTCCTCGACGCTCGCGAGCATCGGGTAGAGACCGAAGTTGATCGAGCCCATATTACACGAGCACATCTCGGGTTCGAGTTCGGGCACGACTTCGATCCGCTCCTCGGGGGCACTATCGGGCGCTCCTCCGGTAGTGGGTTGGATGATTACGTCGCTCTCCTCGCGGACCCGCGTGGCGACCTCTTCGAATAGCTCGGGGTCGTTGACCGGCTCGCCGGTCTCTCGGTCGCGAACGTGGACGTGGACCACGGCCGCGCCGGCCTCGGCGGCCGCGATACAATCCTCGGCGATCTCCTCGGGAGTCGTCGGGAGATGGGGCGACAGCGATGGTGTGTGGATCGCGCCGGTCACCGCACAGGTAACGATCACGTTGCCGCTCTCTAAGGTGCGCATGGCCTACCCACCCGGATCGAACACAAAAACGTTCGGTGCGTTCGGTGACTGTTCGACCCCGAGACCTATGTCGCTTCCAGCCGGTGATCGACCTATGCGGATCCGCGAGGCGAGGGCGGCGGACGCCGAGACGGTCAGGCGCGTCCACCGCGAGTCGATCAAGGGGCTCGGCCCGGCAGCCTATAGTTCCGAGCAGGTCGCGGCGTGGGCATGGGGGACCCAGTCGGCCGACTACGCCGCGACCATCGAATCCGACGATGGCCATTTCGTCGTGGCCGAACGGGACGATGAGCTCCTCGGCTTCGACTCGTTGTCCTTCGATCCTCCAGAGGGGTACGAAGCGAGCGCCGACGCCGAGGTGACCGGCGTCTACGTCCACCCCTCGGCCACGCAGGAGGGGGTCGGCACCGAACTCCTGGCTGCCCTGGAACGAGCGGCCAGCGGTCGCGGTGTCGGAATGCTCGGCCTCTCAGCGTCGCACAATGCCCTCGGGTTCTACGAGTGGCATGGCTACGAGCGGGTACGGAGCTACGAGTACGAGTTCTCGAGCGACGAATCGACCGGCGTTACGGGAGAGATCGTCGAGATGAAAAAGGACCTCTGATCACTATTGCTAACCGTCTCCTCGAATCACGACCGCTCGAAGCCCGCCATCGACTCGCCGAATCACCTCGTTTACTATCGTCTCACTCCTCCGGGATCGCCCCCTCCTCCCTGAGTCGCTCGATCCGCTCCTCACTGTAGCCGGCGTCCCGGAGTACCGCTTCGGTGTCCTCGCCGAGCAGCGGTGGGGCGTCCTCGAAGCCCGACTCGGCTCCCTCGAAGTTCAGGGGGTGTTCGATCACCGGGATCGATCCGGCGGCGGGGTGGTCAAGTTCGGTCATCGTACCTCGGGCTTCGGTCTGTTCGTTCGTGAGAGCGCCCTCGACGTCGAAGACCGGACTGGCCGGCAGGCCGTGCTCGTCGGCGAGCATGGAGACCCACTCGTCGGTCGGACGCTCGCGAAACACCGCCGAGAGCTCTTCCTCTAATTCCTCCATGTGCTCTACCCGGTCGGCGTTGGTCTCGAAGCGCTCCTCGGCGGCGAGGTCGGGCCTGTCGATCGCTTCACAGAGTCCCTTCCAGAGCTTCTGGTTCGCACAGCCCACACAGAGGTAGCCATCGCTCGTCGGATAGGCCTGATAGGGCGCGAGCACCGGGTCTTTCGTGCCCATTCTGGTCGGACTATCGCCCGCGAAGACCTTCCCTGCCTGTTTGGTGAGCCAGGGCAGGGCCGCATCAAGCATCCCCAACTCGACGCGCTCGCCCTCACCGGTGCGCTCGCGACGGAGGAGCGCGGAGACGATCCCGAAACCCGCCCACATCGCCGTGATGAGATCGGTCTGGGGAAGTCCGACCTTCACTGGATCGCCCTCCTCGGGTCCGGTCACCGACATGATGCCACTGGTCCCCTGGACCAACAGGTCGTAGCCCGGTCGGCGGCTCCAGGGCCCGGTCTCGCCGAACGCGGAGATCGAGCAGTAGACGAGACTCGGATTGTACTCCTCGATCGTCTCGTAGTCGACTCCGAGGCGCTCTGCGGTCCCCGGTCGAAAATTTTCGAGGAAGACGTCGGCCTCGCTCGCCAGGTCGTATAAGGCTCCGCGGCCGCTTTCGGTCTTGAGATCGAGCTCGATGCTTTTCTTCCCGTAGTTGATCGTCCAGAAGTAGGGCGATTCGCCATCGGCAGGGGTTTCGCCCGGCCCGTCGTGCTCTTCGGGCGTGACGAAGGGTGGCCCCGAATACCGGTTGTCGTCGCCGACGCCCGGCCGTTCGACTTTGATCACCTCCGCACCTTGGTTCGCGAGCATCATCGAACAGAAGCCACCGGTGACGAACGTCGTCAGGTCGAGGACGGTCGTCCCCTCGAGGATCTTTCCGCCCGGCCCTCCGAGTCCGGCTCCGACCCCAGGTCCGGGGTCGTGCCCGGACCGGTCGCCGCCGTCGGTGGCCGCTTCTCGGTCGGGGTCGCCGTCGTCCACAGAGTCGGTCGGCATATCCCTTGCTTTCCCGACTGGGACAAAAAGCTTCGCCGCTACTGGAAGCAGGGTCGAGTTCGCTACTGCATCGATGGTCGGGGAGCGAGTCAATTGTCGGACGATACCGGAGGGCCGACAGGAGAGTCAGGACCGGAGACGATTGCCGAGCAAGCGGATAGCGAGCACGACCGCACTCGTAAGCGTGAGATACAGTTCCCAGCCCGCGCGTGCGACCGGGAAGACCCGATCGACGGTTTCGGGTTCGCTCCCCTCAGTTGGGTTGACGCCGCTCGCGACGTGACCGACTTCCTCCGCCGAACCGAGTCCCGACGAGCCCCCGAGATCGACGAACGTCTGGACGATCCCTCGCTGGGTCGAATAGACGAGCTTTCCGGTGAGCTTGTAGAACTGGTCGTAGACCGGATAGAGCGGGTTCACGCCGTAGAGCAGGTCGAGCCCGATACCGGCGATAGCGTAGGCGAGTACCGATACCCACGCGACCGCGATGCCCCACTGGCCCCACCGACCGCCGACCGCAGAGGACCTACGGAGTCGCGTATCGTAGTAGAGTAAAGAGGCACCGAACAGGGGAATCCAGACGTTATGCAGCACCGATCGATGCCCGCCGGCGATCACGAACCCGGCGAAGACGTCGAGATCCGGGATCGTCGTCGCGACGAAGACGACGAGCAGTGCTCGCGCGTCGAAGGCCTCCTGCAGGAACGCTGCCGCGAGCAACCCGCCCAACGCGAGGTGGACGACGAGCGAGGGCATACTCCCGCTCGCTCGTGAGCGTGCTTACTCGCTTCGATTCCTTCCACCGCTTACGACGCCGACTACAACTCCTCGAGGATCAAAAGGGTAGGCACTCGACCAGCGGGGGATAACGACGAGACTAAGAGAGAAAGGCCCGAAGACCCCATACCGACCGCCCCCTATGCAGCGATCTCTCGAAATCAGTGCTCGATCGGTTTCGGCGCGGGAAAGTCCACGTAGTTGCCCTGGGGGTCGTCCGGACCGTTCGGTGGCATTCGAAACCCTTAGACGATAGCTTCGACCACGGGAGAGTATGGCAGACAGCGAGGACCGAACGCGGAGCGACCGCGATACCGAAACCGACTGGATCGGCGAAACCTTTCTGAGCGACGTCGGGTGGGATCACTTGGAAACCCTCGTCGACATCGGCGATCGAATGGCCGGTACCGAGGGCGAACGCCGGGGTGCCGAAGCGACCCGCGACGCCCTCGAAGACGTCGGCGCTCGAAACGCACATCTCGAGGAGTTCTCTATCCAGGGCTGGGAGCGCGGCGACAGTGCGATCACCGCGGGCGAGCGCGAGCACCGATCGATCGCCCTCCCCCGAAGCCCCACCGGGAGCGTCTCGGGTGAACTCCTCGATCTCGGCTACGGCTTGCCCGAGGACTTCGAGGCCGATCTCGATAGGGCGATCGTCATGGTCTCGAGCGACGTGCCCGACTGGTTCGATCGGTTCATCCACCGCCGCGAGAAGTACTATCGAGCGGTCGAGGCCGGCGCGGCCGGTTTCGTCTTTCACAATCACGTCCCGGGCCAGCTCCCACCGACCGGCAGCGTTGGCACGCCGGAGGATCCGATCGGCGAGATTCCTGCAGTGGGGGTCTCGAAGGAGGTCGGCGATCGGCTCTCTCGGCGCTTCGAGAACGAGGAAATCGGGATCGACCTCACCGCGACGATCGAAGAAGCCACGAGCGCAAACGTCCACGCCACCCTCGGCCCCGAGACTGACCAAGAGGTTTGGGTAACCAGTCACGTCGACGCCCACGACATCGCCGAAGGAGCACTGGACAACGGTGCCGGCACCGCTACCGTAGTCGAGGTCGCCCGCGCGCTCGCGGCCCGAGAGGGAGACCTCGACACGAGGATACGCTTCGTCGTCTTCGGTGCCGAGGAGGTCGGGCTCGTCGGCTCGAACTACGAGGCCGAGCAGGCCGATCCCGAGGGTATCAAAACGGTTCTGAATAACGACGGCGTCTGTCGCGGGCGGACGCTCTCTTTGCACACTCATGGCTTTCCCGAACTCGAAGCAGCAGCAGCCGAAATCGCCGACCGGACTGGCCACCCCGTAGGGACGACGCCCGAACAGGGCCCTCACAGCGACCACTGGCCCTTCGTCGTCCAGGGCGTGCCGGGCTATCACGCGATGAGCGAGACCGGCGACCGGGGCCGGGGCTGGGGCCACACCGAGGCCGATACCCTCGACAAACTCGATCGCCGGACGCTGCGCGAGAGCGCGGTCGTCCTTACCGAACTGGCAGTCGAGTTAGCGAGCGACGACGTCGAGATCGACCATCGCGAGTCCGAGGAAATCGCCGCGGCACTCGAACGCGAGGACCAGGCCGAGGGCATGAAGGTTATCGGCGACTGGCCGTTCTAATCGCCTCCCGTTCGCCGCCAGCGCGTCGATAGCATCGATAGCTACGAGGGGGTAATCGCTCAGTCCGGAGGTCGGTGATCCCGGCACACGTCCAACAGACAAAACGGGAAGACTGGTAGGGAAAGAAACGGAGCGATCAGATGATTGAGTTCCAGATCGGCGCGATCAGGAAGAAGACGCTATGATAGCCCGCATAGAGGACGACGAGCACCGATGCGGCGAGCGCGCTATTGGGACGCTCGAGCGGGACGTCACGGCGGGCTTCTACCCTCCGGGATTCGAACTCGAAGAAGTCACTGAAGAACATCCCGAGAACGAGCACCGAAAGCACCAGCCCGCCGTGATACTCCAGTGTCATGAAATAGAAAGACCCCAGAATCAACAACACGTTCGTCGCTTCGAGCGGGAGGTAGCGACTGAGCGCCTCCGCGCCGCCCTCACGGGCTTCCTGTTTATGCGAGCGGAAGGCAAGCCCACGAACGAGGACGTTCGCCAGCGCGAGCCCGAGAAGGACAAAGCCGATAACGGGCTCTAAGAACCCATCGACCGGCCCGAACAACGACAGCGGGTACATACCTCTCGATCGGTCCATCGAGCATTAGTGCTTTTCCCATTCGTGCCGACACTACCTTCACTGCCGCTACTGGCGTTGCTCTCGTCGGGTCGAGCTAAGAGGGGGCTTTCTCGGAGAGCCGCGCCGGGAACGACCCGATCGAAGCGACCGAAGCGGCCTGGGATACTGAATTGAAGCCACTGGAGCCGGTACTCATTCGTGAGTGCAC
>PXRJ01000004.1:4529-33113 GCA_003021705.1 Halobacteriales archaeon QS_3_64_16 | reverse complement strand
GATCGGCCTCGACGTCTTTTCCCCCGGTCGCTCCTTCGACTTCTGGACCGATCGGGCCGACGAGGAAAGCTCGAACGATGGGAAATCGAACGACAGGGAGTGATTGGCGGCGACGATGAGCCAACCCTCTACGCACGAGTGGACAGATCGCTATCTCGCGCGAACGGCGACCGGCGAGGCCCTGCTCGGCGACGATCGGGGCTTCGTGCCGCTCGCGGCCGCCGATCCGGCGCTCGAAACCGTCGGCGAGGCACTTCGCGTCGCACCCGAGGGCCTGCCTGATCCCAGGGCGGCGAGCGCTTCGCCGGTCGGGGCGGACGGGCTGTCCTTCGGGACTCCCTTCGATCCCGGGCGACTGCTCGGCATCGGGCTCAACTACGCCGATCACGCCGCCGATCTCGACGAAACCTCACCCACCGAGCCCGCGACGTTCCTCAAGCCACGGACTAGTCTTACTGGCCCCAGTGGGCCGATCCGGCTCCCGCCGACCGAGATCACCGATCGCGTGACCGCCGAAGCCGAACTCGCGATCGTGATCGGCCGGACCTGTCGGGACGTCCCGGTCGAAGAAGTGGGAAAAATCGTCGCCGGCTACCTCCCGGTGATCGACCTGACCGCCGAGGACGTCCTCCAGCGCAACCCCCGCTTTCTTACACGGGCGAAGGGCTTCGATACCTTTCTGGTAGTCGGCCCGCAGGTCGCGGTGCTCGACGCGGGAGCCGAGACCGATGGTGACACTGACGCTGCCGACGACACTGAACTCAGCGATGACTTCGCCGGTCTCGCCGATCTCTCGGTCAGAACGATCGTCGACGGAGAGGTCGTCGCGGAGAACACCGTCTCGAACATGCACGCTTCTCCCACTGAATTGGTGTCGTTCTGTTCGCGCTCGGCGACACTGCGGCCGGGCGACGTGATCTCGACGGGCACCCCGGGAGCCGGCGTCATCGAACCGGGTGACACAGTCGGGGCGGAGGTCGATCGAGTCGGGACCGTCAGCGCGCCCGTCGTTCGCGATTCAGGAGACAAGATGGAATAAGAACGATTTCTATTTCGTGTCCCGGTGAAACGTTTATCGACAGCCGACGGGACCAGCGTCGTCGAATAATATATCCAAAGGACCAACTGCTAGTAGTAATTGAGTATGGAGTGGAAAGTTCGGTTGGCTGGGGACGAGACTGGATTGACACAGCTTTCTGAGAGTTTCTCTAATGACCCGAAGATATTCTATGAAGACGAAAAGTACTTTGTGTGGTATTCTGAGTTTGAAGGATTAAATAAGCATAATCAAGTTAGGGGAGTTGCCAACGATCTCGTTCGAACTATCCGTAGCTTCGGTACGGCAGACTCGGTTCGCGTTCGGAAACTAGAAGTATCAGATATTCACCATAGATTAGAGGATGGTTCGGAACATATTGAGGTGCTTCGTGGAGAATGCACAGCGGAAGTTAGCACAAGCATGCATATCGAAAGGGTCTACGAAGACGGAACCACGGAAACGATCGCCCCCTCGGCTGATCGAATGTACGAACGGACTCAACAGTCACTTGCAGACGAAAAGTAGAACAACTAGCTGGTCTTATGGATAGAGGAAAATCGTGGGTTCAATCTTTACCGTATCTATGAGTATATCGAAGGCGATGGAGATGTCGTCAAGAAGGGACGGTGGTCAAGCGATGAAAAGGAGTCATTCAAGTCAACAGCGAACAGCCGAGAGGCGATCGGTGACGAGGCTCGACATGGGAGTGGCGATGCCTCACCTTCAGGCAAACCGATGAGACATTTCGAGGCAGTTCGTCTCATTGACACGCTCGTCGGCGCTTGGCTGCAGCACGGAAAGAATAGATGAGAAGGTGGTCTGCTGGGATTCCTTGTTCTGCTTGTCCTGAGATCCCCGGAATCGCCGCTAGTCGTCTATCTACAAGTCGATCGCCGACTCGTAGTCGCCCACTTCCGGCGCGGCGGGTTCGTCGGGATCGACGGCCACGCTAATCACGTCCGGGCCCGACTGATCGAGGGCGGCTTCGGTAGCCTCCCGTAACTCCGAGGTGGTCTCGACGTGTGTCGCCCGACAACCGAATCCCTCGGCGATGGCCACGAAATCCGGCGAGTCCCACCGGAATCGTGCTTCGGGGCCGTACTCCGTATGCATCGACTTGCTGATGATACCGTAATCGTCGTTGACCGAGACGAGTACTACCACATCGAGGTCGTGCTCGGCGGCAGTGTGGAGCTCCTGAGTACACATCAGGAGCCCGCCGTCACCAGTCAGACAGACGATTTGATTCTCGTTCGTGAAGGCCGCGCCGATCGCGCCGGGCAGTCCGGTTCCCATCCCGGCCCAGGAGCCGGCGGTGACGAAGGCCTGCGGGTCGTAGGCATCGAAGGCCTGCATCGACCAGAGCCGAAAGCCCCCGACGTCGGTCACGACCGGCGTCCCTCGGGGAATCGTGTCTCGAACGGCTCGTAGAACTGCTGGCGTCGGGAGCGGCGGACCATCGTTGAACAGGCCTTGGTCGTTCAACTGCTCGAAATACTCCTCGCGGACGTTACTGGCGACCGCTTCGCCGTT
This sequence comes from Halobacteriales archaeon QS_3_64_16, assembly GCA_003021705.1. Taxonomy (GTDB): domain Archaea; phylum Halobacteriota; class Halobacteria; order Halobacteriales; family Halococcaceae; genus PXQR01. The sequence continues at coordinate 30,541 of PXRJ01000004.1, read as the reverse complement.
CCACCCCTCGATCGAGGATAGATCGAAGTCATTCAATTCCGCTACCAATCGATCACCTGCGTCGGTAGCGTCGGCGACGATTCCGATCTCGGCGTCGTACGAGCGTCCGATCGCACCCGGGTCGAGGTCGATCTGCACTATCGACTCGCCCATCGGCAGCTCCCAGTGGCCGGTCGTCACGCCGTCGAAGTCCGTACCCAGGGCGAGTACGCAATCCGCCTGCTCGAGAACGCGCCAGACGCCCGCCGGAGTATGGGAACCGGTGACGCCCAGGAATCGCGGGTCGTCCCCCGGGAAGACGCCCTTCCCTTTGTGCGAACAGAGCACCGGGGCGTCGAGCGTCTCGGCGAGCGCGCGAACGATTCGAGAGCCCTCCGCGGTTCGGCGGGTCCCGCCTCCGGCGTAGACGACCGGCCATCGCGACTCGGCTAACAGCTCGGTCGCCCGGCCGTAGGCCCCCTCGTTGTCGTAGGTCGACCGTTCGGGCTCGGTAGCGGAGATCGGGGCCTCGATCTCGCGGTCGAGAAAGCCACTGGGGACGCCGAGACGAACCGGTCCGTACGGCGGGGTCAGCGCTATCTCGATGCCGCGTCGCACCGCTCCTGGCAGCTCGAAGGGGCGAGTGACGACGACGTTTTCCTTCAGGACGTCGTCGTAGGTTCCCGGATCGATCTCGTGGATCGGGCTTCTCCCGCGGTCGTCGGGATCGACGTCAGCGGCGATATGCACGATCGGCACGCCGTCCTCGGCGGCGTTTTTCAGGCCGTGCATCGCGTTGGTCTCGCCCGGCCCGGGGACTGTCAGTGTAGCTGCGACCTCGCCGCTCGTCTCGTAGTGGCCCCAAGCGATGTGGGGAATCGCCGTCTCGTGGCGAGCCATCACGTAGGTCATCCCCTCGCGGGCGGCAACTGTCCGATCCAGTGGTAGTGTCTGGGTACCCGGAAGGCCGACGAGCAGCTCGATGCCGGCATCAAGGAGCGCTTCGTAGACGCATTCGGCTCCTCGTTTCGCCGTCGCTACCTGTGCTGATCGCTTCGAGGAGTCCGACCCGCTCGATCGATCGTCGTTCATGGCGGCGATTCAGCGTCGGCGTCCTTAGCCGTTCGCGTCCCCGTCCACTCGGATACGCGTACCGGGACCGCCGGTTACTCTTCGAGATCCGCGACATCCCACTGTGCGAGGGGCGTGAAGCGGTTCGAATCGATCTCGATCGCCCGGCCGAAAGGCGCGTCGACGACGCTATTGAGGTCGAGCCGTCCGTCCTCGATCGCAAGGGTCGCGAAGTCGTCCTCGTGACGCCGATAGAGATCGTCGTGGGCCGCGAGCGTCTCCTCTGTCCCCTCCTCGGGAAACGGGTCGAGACCCCGGTAGTAGTGATGGCCGTTGCGCTCGACGTGGGTGGCCCCGAGGGTCGCGGCGACCGCGAGGTCCTGGGTGAGTTCGATCGGTCCGAGCGTCGTCAGGTCCTCGGCGCTCAAGAGGTAGGTTCCCTCCGGATCGGTCCGTCGTCGATGTTCGATCAGACACCGGTTCACGATCCCTTTGAAGATGCCCTTGCAGTTCTTGTGGCTCGTCCCGGCGTATCCACACTCTAGCGCCCGACTCAAACTACCCGGTCGGTCGTCGGACTCGTCGATGAGTACTGGTATTTCGTCCCAGTCAGGGAGCACGCGAGCCGTGTCCGATCCCAGCGCGGCGTCGCGCGCGAGTGGCTGTTCGACGTAGAGCACCGATTCGAGGAAGTCCTCGAGAGCGGGATCGCTCGCCAGTCGCTCCCAATCCCGGCAAAAGGTCTCGATATCTCCATAGCCCTCGTTCGCGTCGAGCGAGACGGCGTAGGTTTCGAGCCCACAGTCAGCGAGAACGCCCGCGATCCGACCCAGGCGCTTCCGGTCGCGTTCGATGTCGGCCGAAAGCTTGATTTTGAATCGATCGACGCCGTATTCGGCTATCCCCTCCTCGAGGGTGTAAGGTAGGCTGTCCTCGGGGCACTCGCCCGGAGCGACGTCGGCGTCGGTCAGCGGATCGGTTAGGCCAACCGTGTGGCGAAGCGCGATCTCGCGGAGCGGGTCGTCGGGAAGCGCATCGGCAGGGTCGAGTCCTTCTAACTCGTCGTAGATCGCGCCGGGATCGATCCCCAAGAGTCCCTCGCGGACGGCACGAGCGAAGGTAACGTTGTGGTGGCGACAGGCGGCGTCGATCACCGCACACTCGACGAGGCTCACTCCATAGTTCCAGGCCAGCGGGGGCAGGTCGGTACCACCTACCCACTGGCGCTGTTCTCCGTAGAGCGTGCGCCGGAAGGCAAACGGCGAGGCGGCCTCGATCTCGGTGCTTTGCTCCCAGGCAGCCTCGAAAACGTCGAGCATCGCCTCGATACCCTGGGTGAAGGAGCGATCGGGATCTTTGAAGAACCACCCCGGATAGAGGCCGCCCATCGCGACGCCGGTCTCGCGCGCGCCGTCGATCTCGACCTCCAGTTCCAAAAGGAGGTGGACGCTGCGGGAAACGGTGACGCTGCCGAAGTGAAAGGGAAAGCGCATCCGGGCAGTCAGTATCGAGGGCGAGGCGTCGATTACGCTGATGGTCATACCCCTCGCTCGCGCGCCAGCAGTAAATCTCCTTGCCGGGTTCGGCTATCACGGATCGAACCAGCGGGTCGGAATCCCTGACTTGACGAGTCGAAAACGACAACCCGAGCACCCGAGAGATCGATAGTATGAGAGCGATGGAACCGGATAACGATCCTGGCGACACCGAACAGGCAGTCGTACTCGTCTCGGGCGGGATGGACAGCGCAACGGCGGTCTACGAGGCGATCGATCGAGGCTACGAGCCGCTCTTTTTCCACGTCTCCTATGGCCAGCGAACCGCGGGGAAGGAAAGCGAGTGTGCCCGCCGGCTCGCCGATAGCGTCGATGCTACGGACTTCCTCGCCGTCGAAGCGACGCATCTCGCCGAGATCGGCGGGTCGAGCCTCACCGATCGAGACATCGACATCGAAGACGCGGACCTCGATTCGGAGGAAGTACCGACTTCCTACGTCCCCTTCCGGAACGCGAACTTACTCGCGATGGCGACCGCATACGCCGAGGCGAGCGCGGCGAGTGCGGTGTTCATCGGCGCACATTCCGAGGACTTCTCGGGATATCCCGATTGCCGGCCCGCCTTCTTCGAGGCGTTTCAGGACGTGATCGAACAGGGGACCAAACCCGAAAGCGACATCGAACTCCTGGCCCCCTTCGCCGAGGGTTCGAAGACCGACATCCTCCGCCGGGGCCTAGAGCTGGGTGTGCCCTACGAGCACACCTGGAGCTGTTATCGCTCCGCCGAGCCGGCCTGTGGGACCTGTGATGCGTGTGCCTACCGGCTCCAGGCCTTCGAGCGCGCGAGCGAGCGCGACCCGATCGCCTACGAGACCCGCCCCGAGTACGCCTGAAAGCAGGTTCAGGACGGTAGAGAACTAGTAGCTCGGAGGAGCCACCGGCCGGTCGAATTCGCGCTCTCGAGACCGAGAGCGGCGTCGTCGCGCGGCGACTATCGCCGAGACGAAGAGGGGTTTCGGCATGCTGACGCTAGAGATGAGCAAGACCTCGACGGACGCCTCGCTCCTCGAGGACTACACCTGGGAGCACGTCGAGACGATGACACCTAGATCGGGGAGTTACTCGACGAGGAGGGCATCGAGGGCGACTGATCTACTGGTCTCGCTCGCGTTTGAACCAGGCATCGATAGCCACGATCGCCCCAATGATCGCGAGCACGATCCCGACGAGGCGAACCGATACCATCCGCACGAGTCGGGTAAGACTGTCGTCGAGACCGATCGGGCCGATGTTCGGTCGCCCGGTGCCGATGCCTTCCAAGCGGGGGACACGCTGCTCGAAGACCGCTTGGGGTGTCGATGGACAGCCCGGCGGCGGTGTCAGTTGGGCTCGGGAGGGTTCTTCGATCGAGTACTCACCACGAATCAAGCGGGTAGCTCCGGTGAGAACACCACCGGAGGCCTCTCCCAGAACGTTATCGAGAACGGCGGTCGATTCGTAGCGACCAGGATCACCGACGTCGATCCCGGTTCCGTTGCTCATCGAGAAGGCGACGTCTCTGAGTTGGCCAGTGCCGTAATACAGCCAGATCGCCCGCACGGCGTCGGGCTCGCTGTCGCTATCGAGGGAGGTGTCGAGCGGCCGGGTTTGGACGATAACCGAGTTGGTCACGCTCGATTCGGGCGTGCCGATGCGAAAGCCAGCGTTCGAGCAGTTCAGCGCATAACAGTTCTCGATACTGATAGTTCCCCCCTGGCCGGGCAACTCCTCGGAGAGTGGGTTCCCCGGACTCGAAGCGTAGATACCGTTGTTGCGATAGTTCTCGATGTAGGTGCGTCGGATCAGGAGAGTGCCGGCGTGGCGCGGATGGACGAAGATACCGACTGCGTCCCCGCCTCGTTCGTCGGGTTGGGACTGGTTGTCGGCAGTAATCCAGAGGTTGTCGATCACTGCTGTCTCGTCGGGGTCAGGGACCTGTGCGGAGAGTCGCGCGCCCGTTCGCGTACCGTCGAGGCTGCCGATGATCGCGACGTTGCGGATCTCCCATCTCGACCCGCGGGCGTTGATCTCGTAGGCGGCTCCCTCGGCGGTAATGTCGATGAGGAGCCCGCGGTCGCCACCGAGACTGTCATCGTCACCGAGGCGCACCTCGAAGGTCTCGCCGGGTGGGACAGTCTCGATACGCGGATCGGGAGCGGGAGTAGAAGTAGCAGTGGTCTGTCCGCTCGCTCTCGAGGCTAAGCCGAGAGGTGCTGCAGCGGTGCCAGCGAGAAACGAGCGCCGGGAAAGACTCCCCTCACTACGAGACGTCTCACTGCCAGACATGTAGTGTACTTAGTGTACGAAGATACTTTTTACACAGCGAGATGCATCGACGCAGAAGACCGACAGTAGATTCCCTCGTGACTGTCTCATCGCTGTGGTCGATCCGTTCTCCGGAACCGTGGGTAGTCCCTGTGCCAATATTGTGTGCTGTAAACCTTCACATCGTTTCACTGGAAGTGAACGATAGTCAATCTGTGCAATCGCCCTCGAGAGCGCAGTGCTGGCCGATCGGGCACTGGTTCGTATCGAATGGAGCGGAGATATCGGCGGTCTCGTTGGGGACTGCCTCGATCTCAGTGTTGTGACCTCCGGGCGGAGGGGACGACCGAGCACAGGGAGTTCGAGTTCCGTGTTCCGGACAGCGAGACTCTTTCGGCGGTCCAAACTGCCTGTGTCGATGCTATAATTGAAATACCGTTCCGAAGAGAGACCGAGCCAATGAGTGGGCAGGAGAAGAGCAGACGACTACGGAAATCGGCTCACTACATCCGTTCTTCGGATTCGCTTTTCGGAGTCTTGGTCGTCGCTGCCGCTATTGCATTGCTCACCGGGACGTACTTCGATCTCTGGATAACGTACATCCTCGGGATGGGGAGCCTGGCGCTCGTGGTACTATGGAGGGGCTATTCGCTCCTGCAACAGGCGATGGCTGATGGGTGAGAAGGGCAGGCCCGACGCGGCTGAGGATCGACGCACGCTCGAGGGCGAACGGACAGCGGGCCGATCGCTATTTCAGAGCAGGCGCTCCCGTTTCTGGGCCACTACCACCGGCGGGAACGACCGGCAAACCGTTTTGTCCTCGGCCGCGTCACTCCCGGCATGGCTACGACCGGAGAGAGTAGGTCGGGATTCGAGCCGGTAGGGATGGATCACGTCGCGATCCGGGTCACCGATCTCGATCGCGCACTGGAGTTCTACAGCGGCCTCCTGGGGATGACGGTCCGGGATCGCGAGAAGTTCGAGAACGACGAACTTCCCTTTGTCGCCTGCGTCGCGGGCAGCCAGCATCTCCACGTCGTACCCACCGACGAGGAGATCGACGTCGGCAGCGAACACGTCTGCTTACTCCTACGGTCGAACGACACCGACACCCGCGAGGCGACCGAGGACTTCCTCGATACTCTGCAGGAGGAAGGCATCGAGGTCGAAGGCGGCGAACCGAGAGAACGGCTTGGGGCCTACGGCCGGGACTGGGCGGCCTACGTCCGCGATCCCGACGGGCGGCGCGTGGAACTGAAGTTCCACTGAGTTAGCCATACTCGACAGCCACGTAGAACACCTCGGCCGCAACAGCCGGTCGAGAACCACTCAGTCCTCGGCTTTCAGGCTGTGCTCGGGGACGAGCCGATCGAGGATCGTGGCGGTTTCGGCCATCGCTTCCTCGATCGCTCCGGGATCCTTGTACGCGCTTGGCGACTCGTCCAAGGTTTCGGCGGTGACGCTCGTCGAGTAGATACCGTTCATCAGGTCCTCGTACTCCTCCATCGAGAGGTCCTCGAAGGCCTGCGTGCGACTCATCAGCCGGCCAGCGCCGTGGGGTGAAGAGTGGTTCCACTCCTCGTTGCCCTTGCCCTCGATGATGATCGAGCCATGTTGCATCGTGAAGGGGATCACCGCGCGCTCGTTTTCGTGAACGCGGGTCGCGCCCTTCCGTATCACGCTGTCCTCGAAGTCGATGACGTTATGGGGAGAATCGAGGGTTTCGACTGGGGCTTCGGGGACACTGAGCGCTTCACAGGCTAACTCGATCATCCGCCGGCGGTTCGTCGCGGCGTACTCCTGGCAGAAGAGCATGTCTACGAAGTAGCCATGCGCCTCGGCTCCCTCGAGAAAAGCGAGGTCCTCGTCGCTATCACCCGCGACAGCCTCGCCGCGACCCGGAATCGCCGCCTTGAGCCGGGCGAAGGTCTCGTCGATGGCCTCGCCCTCGAGTTCCTCGCGGATCTTTTCCTTTCGCATGAAGGACTCGCCCATCCCGCCCTGGAGCCACAGGAGCAGGTCGTCGTCGCTTGTCTTCTCGGGGTCGAACTTCAGGTAGGGGCCATAGCCCTCTTCGAGGAGTGCAGCGAGTGTCTCGCGTGCCCGCTCGGCCCGCCGCGTTTCGACCGCCCGGTCCTGCCAGTAGTTCGCGACCGTCGAGCCAAGCCCCCGCGACCCGGAGTGCAGCACGATCCAGAGATCGCCTCCCTGCTCGGAGCGGGCGACCTCGAGGAAGTGATTGCCCCCGCCGAGCGTGCCGGCCGACGCGATGGCCCGGTTGATATTGTAGCCCACCCTCTCACAGAGCGCTTTGAAATACCCTAGGTCGTACTCGCCGTTCGGCGTGAACTCCTCGAGATCGATCTCGCGGCCGGAGCGCTCGCTGTAGGAGCTATTGAACCGCTCGAAGCGCTCGGTGACTGTATCCCAGAGGAAGTCGTTGCCGATGTGCATCGCGTTGTCGAAATCGTGCACCGCCCGACCGAAGGGGACGGTCTCGCGAATTCGGTCGTCGGCTTCCGCGTAGGAGACGGGAAGCTCCTCGATGCCGAGGGAAGCGGCTTCGACACCACAGCCGATGTCGCTGCCGACCGTTTGAGGAACTACTTTCTCGCCGAGTGCCATTGTGAATCCGATAACGGCTCCGGCTCCCGGGTGGCCGTCGGGTTGGATGACGACTCGATTGGTGAAGGCCTCGTGATCGACGAGTCGTTGCACTTGCTCGACGAACCGGTCGTCGAACATATCGCGCTCGCCCATCACCGTCGCCGTCGTGTACTCGCCCTCGATCTCGAACACGCTATCGATTGGTAACTACAGGCTCTAACCGTACAGCGCTGTCGGTGTCGGCATCCGGCCGGCGGCGTGTTCGATGGTTGCTGCACGGAAGCCACCGACGAGTTCACTGATCGTCGAGATTGGCGGTACACCAGGGACAGAAATCCAGCTCGTCGTCCGCATCGAGGTCGTGACCGCAGTGGGGACACCGACTGCCGGTAGCGGTCTCCGCCCGCCGATTGCCCAGAGCGGCGAGACGGTAGGCGTCCGCGACGCTGAGTACGACGAGCGCGAACAGTACGAGCGTCGCCTCCTGAGGGAGTGCCTGGCTCGCCTGGAGGATCGCATCGAGAGTCAACTCGCTGCCGGCCGCGGGTAGTGCAGCGGTCGGCACCGTGATCGAGGCCGTTGCGATCACCAGGCCGAACCACAACAGCCCTCGCAGCCACTCGCGGAGGTAGACGTGGCCCAGTCCCGGATACAGAACCGAGAGCAACGCGGCCAACCACGGGCGCTTGTGCCCTAAGCGATCCCTCATAGTCGTCTCACTGCCCCCATCGTAGACGGGTGGCCCTCTTCAACCCTTCGCGGCATCGAGCGGTCGTCGGCTATCGAACCCGAGGGTTGGCTCGACAGGGAATGCCGACGGACGGCGGCCCACGACGCCTTTTAGACGGCGAGCCCCCGAGCGGGGAGTAGATGGACTTCGCGCAGGACCGGGTCACGACGCTACACGCGCTTGCCGAACCCGATCGGATCCCCAACGCGCCGACCGCTCGGACGACTGTGCTCGTCCCGATGGCGGCAGCCGATGCCGGACCGGGGAGCGATCGGGTGTTCTCGGCGCTCGAAACGCTCGATATCGAGCGCGTCGTCGTGGCACTGCGCGCCCCGGCCGATCGGGTCCCGTCGATCGAGAAGCGACTCGCCTCCCGATCGATCCCGATCGAGTTGCTGTGGTGTAACGGTCCTCGCATAGAAGGACTGCTCCGCGCACAGGATCTCGATGGCCCGTCGGGGAAGGGCCGGGACGTCTGGCTGGGGCTGGGGCTCGCCGCGGAGTCCCAGTACGTCGCGATCCACGACGCCGACACCGCCTCCTACACGGAAGCATACGTCCCGCGACTCGTCGCCCCGCTCGGTACAGGGAGCGAACGGAGCGAGAGGAGCGAGAACGGCGATGTGAACGAGGACGACGGCGAGGGCGGGAACGAAAACCGAAACGAACGCGGGACCAACGGCTACCGGTTCACGAAGGGTTATTACGCCCGGATCGAGGGCGACCGGCTCTACGGGCGGCTCTGTCGGCTGCTGTACGCTCCCCTCGTTCGCACGCTCGCCGAGTCCCACGACGCTTCGATACTCCCCTATCTCGAGGCGTTTCGCTACGGTCTGGCCGGCGAGTGTGCGATGACCGGCGATCTCGCTCGAGAAGTTCGATGCCGGCGGGGATGGGGACTGGAGGTCGGCCTGTTGGGCGAGGTATTCGGGGTGGCCGGATCGGAGTGGGTCGCTCAGGTCGACCTCGGGGCTCACGATCACGAGCACCGCTCGGTCGACGGCGTGGCCGGGCTCTCGGCGATGGCCGAATCAGTCGCCGACGCACTCCTCCAGACCGTCGAGGATCGGGGCGTGCAACCGGCCTACGCGAGCCTCCCCGAGCGCTACCGCGAGCAGGCGATGGCGTTCGTCGACTCCTATCACGCCGACGCCGCGTTCAACGGGCTGGCCTACGACGCGACCGGAGAACGACGTCAGGTGCGTGCCTACGCGGACGCGATCACACCACCCGAGACCGACGACCGGCTGCCGGCCTGGGAGGACGCGCCGATCGCCGCCGAAAGCGTGCGGGCGGCCGCGCGAGCGGATCTCGAAGCGATCGCCGAGGGCAGCGCGATACAGGGGGCCTACCGATGAACCCGGGAGCGCTCTCCCCGAGAGGGCCGTTCAAACGAAGGGGAGATGCCGTCGGAATCGGAGTAAGCGAGCCCACTCGCGGGAGGACTCCCGGATGGAGGTGAGCGGCGACGAGCTGGCCGGCGTGATCGATCTCTTCGGCGCGCTCACGCCGGCCGAACTGGAGCAAGCGATCGAGGAACTCGCCTTCAAGCGCGGCGAAGACCCGCCCGACGTGGACTCGGCGGTCGAGACCGCACTCACGAGCTACCGCCTGGTCGCGATCGAGCCCGAAAGCGACTCCGAACCTGGGGATCGATTACTACTCTCCGGACCGACCGCGTTTCCAGTACTGCCGGCCGGCGCGGAGGACCTCCCACACATCTTAGGGATCGATACCAGGGAGATCGAGCGCGAACGGCTCGAAACGAGCGTCGAGGAGCGCTTCCGCGCCGAGGCGGCACGAGCAGTGCTGGAGGGCAACGAGGAGCGGGTCGGGGAACTGCTCGACGCGAGCTACGACCTCGAGGCGTGGGGCAAGTTCGATCTCGAGGACATACGAGCGCGTCTGGACGCGGCGTCGGCGACTGAGGAGTAAGGCCGTGATACCAACTGCCGACTATCGACCGGCCGACAACGGGAGCGCCGGTGGTTCGGATCGCCGGGGATCGACTCACGCCCTGGCGGTGACGTATAGTGCCATCGGTCCACCGACTGCGAGGGCGAACCAGTAACTCGTCGCCCGGTAGGCGATCGCGAGTGCGGCTGTGGGACCGGCGGCGATCGGCGTCAGAGCGACCACCAGCGCGACGAGAGCGGCCTCAACGCCACCCAGACCGCCAGGGGTCGGGGTGATGCCGGCCAGCGAACTCGCCGGAACGAGAAAGACTACCAAAAGCGGGTCGAGCGGCAATGAGAGGGCAAGCGCTGCGAAGTAGAGTGGGAGAGCGAAAAACACCCAGCCGACGAACGAAAAGGTTACCGCGACCAGCAGTTCGCGCGGATCCGAGGCGATCCGGCCCAACTGATCGTAGAAGCCATCGACCCGCTCGCGAACGCCTTCGGGCGAGAACCGATCCGTGCGGCGGACGACCGGGCCGGTCACTCCCATGATCGCGCCTTCGATCAGGTCGCGTCGATACCAGCCCACGAGGACGATCAGGGGCACGCCAACGGCGATTCCGGCGAGACCGATTACCAGTGGCTGGGTTCCCGGCGGGATCTCCCCGGTGAGGACCAAGGCGGCCAGCCCGAGGGCCGCGAAGCTGAAAAACGGGAGGAGGTTGAGCAGATCGGCGGTCGAGACGCTCGCCAGCGCCTGCTCGTAGCTCGCCTCGGTGTCGGTCGCGAGGACGTAGGCGATGAAGGGCTCGCCGCCGGCCTGGCCGAAGGGCGTAGTATAGTTGGCGAAGGTCGCCGCGAAGAAGGTCGGTACCAGCCGGGGATAGGACACCGAGATGGCACCGGCCGTGAGGACGACCTCCCAGGTCTTCGTCCAGGCGAGTAGGTATGCGAGTGTCGACAGGCAGGCGATGGCCACCCACAGCGGGTCGGCGTCGGCGAGAGTGGTGATGATCTCCTCCCAGCCGACGACCGACCCCAGTAGATACAGCAACAGGCCGGCGATCGTAAAGCCCACGAGCCCCTTCGCGAGCGAGCGACGGTCGAAGGCCGCCGATTCGCCCTCCGGTGCGGGATCCGGACTCGTCTCGGTGTCAGGTGCTGAGTCAGCCGACGCCGAGGACTCTTCGGACACGCTACCGGCCCTCGCCGGAGGAAGGAACGATCCCGATCACAATCACGAAGAGGGTGTGTTGGTCATGGTCGTTTCGCTTTCGTGTGTAGGCCCGCACCCCGAGTCGAACGGACGAATTAAGAGTACCCGACACGTCGGTGGCGCATGGACCTCTCGGGGGTGGCCGACCACGAGGCGAGTGCGGTCACGGACGAGGAGCGCGAGGCAGCGGTGCTCGCACCCGTGATCGAACGCTCGACCGGTCCCCACCTCCTGTTCACCAAGCGAGCCGACCATCTCGGCGAGCACGCCGGGCAGATGAGCTTTCCCGGCGGCGGACGGGAGCCCTCCGACGTGGACTCAGAGGCAACGGCGCTCCGGGAAGCAGAGGAAGAGATCGGCCTCAACCCTGCCGAGACGGAGATCGTCGGCCGCCTCGACGACATTCACACCGTCACCCGCTATGCGGTCAGGCCCTTCGTCACGCGGGTTCCCGACCGGACCTACACGCCCGACGAACGAGAGGTCGCCGAGATCGCCGTGCTCCCGATCGCGGGGCTCACCGACCGCTCGAACTACGACTCCGAACGCCGGGATCACCCGCATTACGGCGACATCCGGCTGCATTTCTTCCGCGTCGATGGCTATACAGTCTGGGGGGCAACGGCGCGGATCGTCGTGCAGTTCCTCCGACTGGCGACCGACTGGGAGATGCCCCCCGAACCCGATCGCGTCGTCGATCCCGACGCCGATTTCCCTGTCTGAAGGCCGGATACCAGGAATACCGGGAATACCGAGAACAGCGAGAACAACGAGTACACCAGGAAAAGCGGAAGGAGACCCCGAGAGAGGCTCCGAGGGCAGGAGCGGAACGATAGGCCTTTGAGCGAGGCTGCGGTAGCACGGCTCGATAGATAGACGGACGGGGAGCCGAACTCAGCGTCCGTGAAGTCGCTTCGAGTATGGATAGAATGGACGGGAACACGCTACACACAGAGAGGGAAGTACCGATCGCACGAACGGGCCTCGACGGCATCGCGCTCAAGCCCGCCGAGTGTGCAGTCTCTCGAGGAAGCGATCTCGACACCGGTATCCTCGTGATCGACTACGAAGGCGAGGCACACCTGCCGGACGGCGAGACGCTTCGAGCACTCGCCGCGGACGATACGGAACGCCGTGTCACGACGCCCGTCCGCACGTCGGGATTCGACCCACTCGGTGACAACTCGCTCGCAGAAACGCTTCCAAGCGAGGCGAAGCGGGTTCTCGTCGCCGGCCACGCGGCCTACCTCACCGAGGACGAACGGGCGCGGCCGGTCGCTCCCCGATTGCAGGCAGCGCGGGAGAAAAGTCCCGAAGCGTGGGTCGGCACGGAAGGAATCGAGCGACTGGCGCTTGCCGCCGGGGGCACGCAGTTCGAACTCCTCTCGCGGACGACCCTCGAGGACGTGCGCTCGTTACGCGCGGCCGGCTTCACAGGGGAAATCGCGGTGTACGCGCCGGTCGTGCTGACCGACGATGACGACGCGGTCTTAGACGCGCTGGGCGCGTACGTTGCCCGACGAGGACCGGTCGCCCGGGCACTTCCGGAGAACGTGGCTACCGACCGCCGAGCCACTGGCCGCGGGCGAGAGGTCCTCTCAGCGGCCAGTCGCGATTACGCGCTCGTCGGCACTCCGGAGGGAATTCGCGAGCAGGTCCGTGAACTCGAGGACGCGGGCGTCGATCTCGTGATCGGCTATCCGGCGCGAGGTATCGAGGAGTTTCTCGACTGAAGCGGCAGACGAACTGTCGGCGATAGGAGAGCGAACGAACGGCTACTGCTCGATGATGCTTTCTTCGATGGCCTCGCCGAAGTGCCGACCCCCTGCCTCGTAGTAGACGAGCACTTCGTCCCCTTCTTCGAGATCGGTGACGGCTTTCCGGCCCTTGCGAGTGGCGACTTTGATTGTCTCTGCGTTCTGTAGCAGCGTCTCGATACGGTCGGGGGCCGTCGTCGTGGTATCGCTATCCTCGCCACCGCTCTCGCTACCCTCATCACCTGACGCATTGGCGTCCTCGGAGTCGCTTTCGACCTCTATTTCGGCTTCCACATGGAACATCGGCCGGCGTTCGATCTTCGCGCGTCCGACGATCGCTTCCCTGGTGTTGCCCTCCAGATCGACGACCTGGATCTCCTCGCCGCTCGTTAGCTCGGCGAGGTACTTCGTTCCCCCGTCGGGCCCGCGGACGTAGGCGTGTACCGCGCCTGCGTTCACCCTGAACGGCCGGGCGGCAACATAAGGCGATTCTGCGGTTTCGGCGTGGACGAAGAACAACCCTCGAGACATGCTGCCGACGAGCATTCCCTCGTCGTCCTCTAGTAGGGAGCCGGTATCGACACAGACCCTGTCCGCCGACCCGACCTGCTCGACGTTGCTGACGGTCGCCCACTGTAAATCGAGGGTCTCACGGGCGGCGTCGTCGCGGGCGGCGACGGTCTTCCTGATCTCGTCGGGATCGTCCGAATCGAGCAACACGGCGTCCGCACCGCTCTCCAGAGTCTCGAAGGCGGTTCTTGCTTCGGCAGCGCTCTCGACGCCGGCGACGAGTTCGGTTTCCTCGCCGATGCGGGCGATGAGATTCTCGAGGGGGATGATCGTCCAGTCCTCGCCGACGACGATCGTATGGTTCGCTTCCGTCGCGGCTGCCTCCGCAAGGCGTTCGTACTCCGGATCGAGCACGCGGACGTACGCGCCGTCTACCGCACCATCGCGCTCGCGGAGCGCCGAGAGGTCCGCCGACCCAGCGAGATCGGGCGGGAAATCGACGGTGCCGTCACCCTCCCCACCCTTACCGACGAAGAGGGCATTGGGGCCCTCCTCGGCGTCGTGGGCGTCGGCGTCGATCACCCCCTCGTCGTTCTCGCTATCGAAGGCCGCGACGTTCACCGCGCCGAGTTCACGCACCCGGGAGACGTCCCGCCGGTCGACGAGTACCCAGTCGACGCCGGCTTCGAGCCCGGCCGTGATGCGTCGCTTCCGTCGCTCCCAGTTGCCGACCCTCTCGTCAGCTTTGAGCCAGACCGAACGCGTCATACGCGAGGCTCGCCGGGAGTCCTCCTAAACGTGGCGGACCCTCGACCGGAGTGGTTCGGGACACGCCGAACTCGAAGCGGGGAAACCGGAACGACGAGCGGAGGGAGCGAAGGGGCCCGAGTTCAGGAGTAAGACTGACCGGCGACGACCTCGCCAGCGGGGTTCTCGACGATCACCCGATCGCCGTCGTTGTCCAGAATCGGGACGAACGAGCCGGCGTAGACGACCGAACCGCGGCTATCGCCACGGCCGGTGTAGATCCGGATGCTCTCGCCCGGGCTTAGGGTGTAGGGCGAGAAGGTGTAGGCCTGACTAGGACCGTCGAAGTCGATGGTGTAGCCGGCGAGATTGATGGGGCCGCTACCGGTGTTTTCGAGAACGACGAACTCCTCGACCGGGGCGATCCGGGCGATCGTGAGGTCGCCCTCGGTGGTCGGCGTTGCGGTTGCCGTCGCAGTGGCGGTCGTGGTTACCGTCGCAGTCGGTGTTGCTGTGGCAGTCGTGGTTGTCGTCGTGGTCGGCGCTGCGGTAGTCGTCGATGTCGTCGTTTCAGTGGTGGTCGCGGTCGGCGTCGCAGTAACTGTTGGCGTCGCTGTGGTGGTGGCTGCTGTCGATGTCGTAGCAATCGTTGCCGTCGGGGTCGCCGTGGGTGTCGCCGTTGGCGTTGCGGTAGGCGTCGATGTTGGCGTCGCCGTCGCAGTCCGGGTAGGTGTCGCGGTAGGAGAGGGCGTCGGCGTCGCAGTAGGAACCGGAGTTCGCGTCGGTGTGGATGTCGCCGTAGCCGTGGCAGTGGCAGTCGCCGTCGCTGTCGGCGTAGGGGTAGCAGTCGTCGTTTCAGTGGGCGTCGGTGCTGGTGTCGGCGATGTAGTGGCCGTCGTTGTCGGAGTCTCAGTAGGCGTCGCTGTCACTGTAGCCGTCGTCCGGGTCGTCGCCGACTCGGGAGTGGGGGTCGGCTCCGAGGTCGTTTCGGCCACCGACGCCGACCCACCGATCCCGGGAACGCCGAAGAAATCGGCGAGTACGAACCCGCCGACGCCGAGCAGAAAGACGATACCGAGCGCGCCGATCGCGAGCACCATCCATCGCTCGGTCGAGGTGAGATCGCTGCCGCCGTATCGCGGTCCACTACCCTCGTCACTCATCGTCGAGCGAGCCTTGCTTCGGCCGGCTGATATATGTGTGTTGTCCGTCGCTGCCGAGGAGCAAACGGAGTCGTGGTTCGAGTCGAATCAGGCCTCGACCGCGAGCCCGGCCTCTTGCAGGGCTTCTGTGGCCGATAGGTCCTCGTGGACCACGCCAGCGACCGCTCGGGCGATGGCCTCGGGGTCGTCGTGCTGGAAGATCGTCCGGCCTATCGAGACTCCAGCGGCGCCGGCATCCATCGCGCCACGCACCGCTTCGAGCGAGGCCCGATTGCCCTCCGGTTCGCCGCCGGCGATCACAACCGGCAGTCGGGTCGATTCGACGACGCGTTCGAACGTCGACGCATCGCCGCTGTAGCCCGTTTTGACGATATCGGCTCCGAGCTCCTCGCCGAGGCGAACAGCGTGGCCGAGCGCCTCGGGATCGGCCTCCTCGACGCCCGGCCCGCGAGCATAGGTCATTGCGAGCACCGGCATCCCGAAGCGCTCCGCGGCGTCGGTCACGTCGGCGAGCGATTCGATCTGGCCGGGCTCGGTGTCGCTGCCGACATTGATATGGAAGGAGACGGCGTCGGCTCCAATCCTGATGGCTTCCTCGACGGTGCCCGTCATCCGCTTGTCGTTCGTGTCCGGACCGGAGACCGTCGAACCGTTCAGGTGAACGATATAACCCGAGCCATCGCTGTTCTCGTGGACGCGGGGCGCGATACCTTTCTGGGTGAGCACCGAATCCGCGCCGCCCTGAGTGACGGCCTCGATCGTCTCCTCGATGTCGACGAGCCCGCGAACGGCTCCCAGGGTGATCCCGTGATCCATCGGAACGATCACGTAGCGACCGTCCGTGCCAATACGCCGAAGCCGTGCGGCTTTCCCCGTGTTCATACTGTGCGAAGGTGCGACAAGGATCGTTATTTGCGTTCCGGTCGCGCTCCGGGTTCGCCTCCGTTTTCGGCCTCGACTTCGGCTTCGATGCCGGCTCCTTCGAGCGCGCCGCCTTTCAGTTCGCGGGCTTTCGCTTCGAGGCGATCGGCGACTTCGGCCGTCGAGTCTCCATCGTTGTGGCCCTCAGCGATCAGATCCACGAGGGCGCTGCCGACGATCACGCCGTCGGCGCCCGCGGCGATCACCTCGCGGGCGTGCTCGCCCGTCTTGATGCCAAATCCCACTGCTTTGGGGACGTCCCACTCGGCCAACCGGTCGAGGCTCTCGGTCGTCCGGGTTGAGACGTCCGCGCGCGCGCCGGTCACGCCGAGGCGAGCCTGGACGTAGACATACCCCGAGACCCGATCCATGATCCGCTCCAGACGCTCGCCTCGCGTGGTGGGTGCGACGATGAAGACCAGATCCAATCCATAGGTATCACAGGCCTCTCGCAGCGGGTCGGCTTCCTCCGCCGGGAGGTCGGGCACGACGAGCCCCTCGATGCCGACCGCGGCGGCACGCTCGACGAACGGTTTCGGTCCACCTTCCTCGCCGAAGCGGTAGATGAGATTGTAGTAGGTCATGCACACGAGCGGTACGTCGACCGTGAGTCGCGAAACCGTCTCGAAGAATTTAGTGGGTGTCATCCCGCCTTCGAGTGAGCGAACGACGGCACTCTGGATCGTCGGCCCTTCGGCGATCGGCTCCGAAAAGGGAAGTCCCAACTCGATCACGTCCGCACCGCCCCGCTCGAGAGCTTCGATATACTCGACGCTGGCCTCGGCATCCGGATCACCCACCGCCAGGTAGGGGAGGAAAGCCGGTTCGTCGGCGAAGGCCTCGCGGATCGTACTCACTGGGCTCCCTCGTTGACGTCCTGACCATTCGTTTCGGCGACCTCGTCGCTGTCGGTCATCGCTTGGGCGTCGAAGACGTGCATATCCGGCGCAATGTCCAGATCGCGTTTCGCGGTCTCCTCGAGAGCGCTCTCTAGATCCTTGTCACCGCGGCCCGAAACGTTCAGCACGACGCGCTCGCCGACCTCGGCGGAGTCGGCCTCGTCGAGCCAGGCGATCGCGTGGGCGGTCTCGAGGGCGGGGATGATGCCTTCCTCTTGGGAGAGGCGGTGAAAGCCCTCCAGGGCCCGGTCGTCGTCGACGGCAACCGCACGCACGCGCCCAGTGTCGACGAGGTTCGCGAGTTCGGGGCCCACACCCGCATAGTCGAGCCCCGAGGAGATCGAGTGCGATTCCATGATCTGGCCATAGCCGTCCTGCAGTAACTTGGTACGCGCGCCGTGGAGCACGCCCTCCGAGCCGGTCGACAGTGACGCGGAATTGGGGGCTACCCCTCTGTCCTCGTCGACCGACAGCGAGGAGCCACCGGCCTCGACGGCGACCAGCCCGACGGCAGAGTCCTCGCTGTCGGTGAAAGCGGCGAAGGCTCCCATCGTGTTCGACCCGCCCCCGGCACACGCGACGACGCTCGTGGGCAAGGCGTCGAACTTCTCGATGCTCTGTTCGCGGATCTCCTCGGCGATGACCCGGTGAAAGTCCCGGACCATCGCTGGGAAGGGATGGGGACCCACCACGGAGCCGATCACGTAATGGGTGTCCTCGACCGTCGTTGCCCAGTCGCGCATCGTCTCGGAGATGGCTTCTTTGAGCGTGCCCCGGCCCGCCTCGACGGGGTTGACCTGCGCGCCATTGAGTCGCATCCGGAAGACGTTCGGGCGCTGGCGGCGGATGTCGCGCTCGCCCATGTAGATCTCACAGTCCAGACCGAGGTGGGCAGCGGCCATCGCCGTCGCGGTGCCGTGTTGGCCCGCGCCGGTCTCGGCGACGATCCGCTCTTTGTCCATGTACTTCGCGAGCAGACACTGCCCGAGGGCGTTGTTGAGCTTGTGAGCCCCCCCATGCAGCAAGTCCTCGCGCTTGAGATAGACCTCGAAGTCGTAGCGTTCGCTCAGTTGTTCGGCGTGCTGCAAGGGCGTCGGCCGGCCGCCGAAATCCCTGATCCGGGCTTCGAAATCGTCCATGAAGCCCTCGTCGTTCTCCAGGACGTAGCGTTCGTACACGTCGTCCAGCTCCTCGATCGCCGGCATCAGCGCCTCGGGCACGTACTGGCCGCCGTACTCTCCATACGTTCCCGGTCGCTCCCCGTCGTCCCCAGCCGTCGATGCCGACCCCGACCCCGGATCGGCGTTACGCTCTTCGTCGGGTTTGCTCGCTCGCTCGCTCATACCTCTAGGTCCTCCTCCGGCCGTGTCAGTCGTTCGGTGTTCACCCGCACGTCCCCATTCATGATCGCCGAGCCCACTAAAAGCCCGTCGGCACCGGCCTGGCGCATCCGCGCGGCGTCTTCTGTACTACTGATCCCGCTCTCGGCGATCAGCGTCAGGTCTTCGGGAGCCTCGCGTGCGACCCGCTCGAAGGTATCGAGGTCGACCTCTAAGCGTGCGAGATCGCGGTTGTTGATCCCGACTACTTCCGCACCGGCGTCGATAGCTCGTTCGAGTTCGGCGGTAGTATGGGCTTCGATGAGCGGTTCCATCCCACGTTCGCGAGCAGCCTGGACCAACCCGTCGAGATCGTCGACGAAGCGCGCGATCAACAGGACGAGATCCGCGGGCACCGCGTCGAGATGGCTCTCCCGGAGCAGGAAGTCCTTCCGGAGTACGGGAACCGAAACCGCCTCGCGCACCCGTCGTAGATCCGCAGTCGAGCCGCCGAAATGGGCCGGTTCGGTGAGTACCGACAGCGCCGCGGCACCGCCCGCAACCATCTCCTCCGCCAGTTCGACGGGATCGCTTGCGCGATGGCCCTCGGTGGTCGGGCTCGTCGGCTTTACCTCCGCGATGATCGGCACGCGACCGTCGGCCGCGGCGTCCGCGAGCGCCGCCGGCAGCGAACGAGCGGCGACCGACAGCACCTCCTCCCCCCCGGGACGGTCCCGCGCGGCCTCGAGGATCGATGCGACCGCTGGATTGAGATCGTCTTTGACGTTCATCAGTATACTCTAATGCACTGTTCTGTACATAAGACTTCCTCCACTGGGCCGGTCCCGTTGGGCAGAGAGAGACAGATCGTCGGGGCGAACGTTGAAGCCACCGATGGCCTACTGTCGAGGTATGGACGAGGACGATCCGTCCGGCATCTGCGCGCGCGAGTCGTCGTACCTCGGTCGCTACGTTCAATTGGGGATCGCGGGCGATCGGGTGGTGTCGGTATCGTTCCCACCGAGTCCCGAGGACGACGCCGCGGCCGACCATCCGGTACTCGACCGAATTCAAGCGTACCTACAGAGCGAGGAAGAGGACTTCGCCGACGTTACGATCGGACTCACAGTACCGACCGATCGCCGAGCGGTCCTAGAGGCAGTGCGGGAGATCCCCTACGGCGAGCAGCTATCGGTCGAGCGGGTGACCGGCACGGTTGCCGATCTCGATCCGGAGGACGGTGAGGATCTCGATCTGGTCCGTACCGCGCTCGCGGAGAACCCCGTGCCGCTACTGATTCCCGACCATCGGGTGCGCGACGGGCCGAGCGGGGCCCCACCGCCGGTCGAACAGCGGCTGCGGTCAGTCGAGGGGCTCTAGCGCCCACTTTTTTGCCGAAGTCCTCGCTCCCTTCGGTCGCCGCGGGCTCGGCAAAAACCTGGACTAAAAACCGCTCACTTGTCGCGTAGCGACGCGTTCGCGGCGGAGTTACTGGTGCTGACCGCACAGCCGACGAAACGGGGCCTACCTCACGAACTGCTGATAGAAGTACAGTCTGGCTTCAGCGACGAAAAACAGGTTCACAGCACTCACGAGCATCGGAACGGCCACGAACGCCGCGAGTCCTTGGGCGAGACCGGCTAACAGCAGCGAGACGCCGGCGACACCGAGCACGGAGAAGGAGTCACCGAGCTGACGGAGAATACTGAGGCCGAAGGCGATCATCACGATGGCAAATACGAGATCGAGCGCCACTGCGGCGAGGGCACTTCCGGCCAGATCTTCGTAGAACAGCAACGCAGCGTAGCCGATCAGCAAGACGATCAACAGCAAGTGTTGGGGATCGCGCCAGTCGCGTGGGGGACTGTTCAGCGATGATATAGGCAGTCGCTCCTCTGTAGTACAGCGGAACCGCGAGATGACGAGCGATTTAGCTCCTGAATAACCTGTATTCAAGACATAGCGACTGTCTCTCGCTATAGCGCGTCCGTTGTTGGCATGCTGCTCCGTCAGTCTACATGAGAGCGTCGTCGCCAGCCCACCAGCACGCTGTGAGAATTATCTCTGTGTGCATAAGTTTATAAATTAATGGAATTTAAATCTCTACCGCAATGGAATTGAAATCGAAGTTGCCATCAAGCGTACCGACGTGGGCGGTCATTGCCCTGGTCATCGTGGTGAGTGCTGGTACAGCCACTGCAGTCACAATAGTCACGATCGACGCGAACCCAATCGCGCCGGGGACCGGCACACTGAGCGGGTCGAGCGATCTCACGCTCAATTCACAAGATCTGCAGTATTCAGGCACCAACGTGACCGCCGTTGATGTCAATGTGAGCAACACCGCAGCATCGGATCATACGGGTGACGTGTACGTCGCGCTTCAGGACTCGTCCGGCAACACCGTTGCGAGCGAGACCGTAACCGACCAGACGTTTACCGCTAACAGCGACACCATTACGACCGTCTCGTTCGCCTCCGAGCATGCGCCGGATACGTTTTCGAGGGTCGAAGTGAACGTCGAAGAGACCGCGTAGTCCCCGTAATCACTTTCTGATTTTTATTAGCGTCCCCGAGCGACAGTCTTCTCTAGACGCTGCAACTCATTGAAAATTTTAATTACGGAGCGCTACTGAACATCCGGAGTATGCGTCGACCGGGGACCGTCTCAGTCTGGGCCGTTCTCCTCGCGGGCGTCGTGCTGAGCGGGAGCGCAGTTGCCGTCCCAATACTATCTCTATCGCTGAATCCTGTTGATGGGGGATCAGGCGCAGTACACAACTCCACAGCCCTCGTCACTGATTCACAGCAGTTGACGTATACCGAAGAGAACGTTTCGGGGATAACGATAGTCGTCAACAACACCGGAACATCCGACCTTTCCGGCAATGTAACGGTCGTACTGAGAACTATAGACGGAGCTGTGATTGAGCGAAAAACCCAAACTGGAACCGTGTTCTCTTCGTCGGACAGCACAACTGTGATGCTCACCTTCGACTCAGTACATCCCGTGGATTCGTTCTCGTTGACGAAAGTAACGGTAGAAGGCACCTCGTAGTATTTTCTCGGTATTGTCCTTTCGCTCCTCTGTAGTACAGCGGAACCGTGAGATGACGAGCGATTCAGCCCCTGAATAACCTGCATTCGTGACGTAGCGGCTGTCTCTCGCCATAGTGCGTCCGTTATTAGCATGCTGTTCCGCCAGTCTGCATGAGAGCGTAGGCAGTAGTGAAACGCGAAGCGGCAAAAAGGGCGGCTCACTCCGACCAGTCGACGCCCAGGCCCTCATGGACGATGAACTCCAGGGCGTTCACGAGGTAGTGAGCGAGCACGACGACGAACAGACTGCCGGTAAGCACGAAGGCTGCGGCCAATGCGAGTCCTAACGACCCGGTGACGAGCATTCCAAGCGAGCCCTGTGCGCCGTGGCCGACGGCGAAGGCGATCGAGGAGAGGATCGCGAGCAGCCACGGCGAGACGGCGAATCCGGCACTCAACGCACCGATCAGCGCCGCCCGGAAGAGCAGTTCCTCGACAAACGCGATCGCCGGCAGGATCCCGCCCAGCAGAAGCGCCCAACTGGCGACCGAATCTGGTGCGAGCATGGCTCTGAGATCCTCCGGCGGCGAGAATCCGAGCGCGCTGGCGCCCGCAGCCATGAGTTCGTTGCCCGCGTGCAGCGCGATTCCCAGCCCGGCTCCGAGCACGAGCGTCCCGACCTGTGGTACTCCCGGAACACCGAGCGCCGCGAGCGGGATCTCCGTGTACCACGCGCCCAGTAATACCAGCCCGCCGAATAAGCCCTGTGAGAACACGACGTTGAGCAGCAACGCGCTCGTTGACATCGACTCGAGCGAGTCGGGAGTGCTTCTTTGTCTCTTGCCGTCGTGCTCGCCATCGATCACCACGCCGGAATCGATGGTGACAGGTTTCAACGTCGGTGCTCGCTGACCTTCGCGGTCGGTCGGACTGGCTGCCGACTCCTTCAGGCCGGCATCCGGACGAGATCGGGTAGCAGTACCAGTATCGACAGTGGAGTCAGGAGCGAGCGCATCGTCCGTGTCGTTGGTGCCGATGGCGTGACCTTCGACACTGGCACCGGCTGCTTTTCCACTAGTGCCGTCGTTCACCATCGTCTGGGAGGCACGCGCGAGCGCGAGAAAAAGCGACACCGAGAGCACGGTGAGCCCCGCGAAGGCAGCCCACCGGACCACGATTACTGTGGGCTCGGGCTACTGGGGTTCTGGTTCTGACCGACCTGTCGGTCGAGCGCCGAGCCGGTGATCGACTTGAGGCGATCGACCAGCGAGTCCTTCTCGGTCTCGCCAACGAGCGCCACTTCGAGCACTTCTGAGATGTGGCTTACCGGTACGATGTCGATCTGTTCTTCGTACTCGTCCTCGATCATTACGTCCTGTTCGTTCGCCGCTGGGATGATCACCGTATCGAGCCCCGCCTTCGCTGCGGCCTCGATTTTGTGCGTCACGCCGCCGACTGGGAGCACGTCGCCTCGGACCGATAGCGAACCGGTCATTGCCAAGTTCTGGTCGAGAGGGATGTCCTCTAACGCGGAGATAACCGCTGTGGCAATCGAGATCGACGCCGAATCCCCATCGACGCCCTGCTGGCCGGCCTGGACGAACTGGATGTGAACGTCCTTTTCGCTCAGGTCCGTATCGGAGAACTTCTTGATGATCGCTGAGACGTTCTGGACCGACTCCTCGGCCATTTCCTTGAGCTGGCCGGTCGCGATCACACCGCCGGGTCCTTGCGAAGGGGTGACTTCGGCCATCACCGGTAGCATAATGCCTGAGTCCTCGCCCATCACCGCGAGGCCGTTGACCCGGCCCACGACGTCGCCGCCGGCGACGGTGAGTTCGTAGTCCTTGCGCCGTTCGATGTAGTTGTCCGCGAGTTGCTGTTCGATCGACCGGGAGCGCCGCTTGGCCTGGAGCACGTGATCCCGAGTCGTGAACTCGGCGTCCTCCGCGCGGGCGATGTCGCCGGCGACGCGGACGAGCCCGCCCAAATCACGCATCTCCAGCGTCAGGTGATCCTTGCGGCCCGAGCGACGCTGGGCTTCGAGCATGAACTCCTCGAGCGCGTCCTCGGAGAAGTCCGGCAGTCGGCCGTCGTTCTCGACTTCTTGGGCGACGAATCGGACGTACTTGCGCCGCATCTCGGGAGTGTCGTCGATGGTGTCGTCCATGTAGACCTCGTAGCCGTATCCCTTGATACGGCTGCGAAGCGCCGGGTGCATGTTCTCCATTGCATCGAGGTTCCCCGCAGCGATCATGATGAAGTCGGTAGGGACGGGCTCGGTCTGGACCATTGCGCCCGACGACCGTTCGGACTGGCCCGTGATCGAAAAGGACCCTTCCTGGATCGCCGTCATCAGCTTCTGCTGGGAGCGAATATCGAGCGTGTTGATCTCGTCGAGGAACAACACGCCTTTATTCGCCTGGTGGATCGCGCCGGCCTCGACCCGGTCGTGACTCGGCGTCTCCATGCCACCGGACTGGAAGGGGTCGTGGCGAACGTCACCCAGCAGTGCCCCGGCGTGGGCACCGGTCGCGTCCTTGAAGGGCGCGGTCTGGGTATCCGCGGAGTTCACCAGTAGGTTGGGAATCATCGCATCGCTCGACCGGGAGCCGTATCGGAAGGCGAGATAGATCACGCCAGCGGCGAGCACTCCCAAGAGGACCGCCCCCTCGATGAGGAGCGCATAGCCGATCACGATGGCGATGATGATCCACATCAAAAACGAGCGCATCTGGTTTCGCTTGCGGGCCTCTTCTTTGTGGGCCTCGATGATCTGCTCGCCTTTGCCCGCGGGCACGGTACGAACCTTGGGTTCGTTGCCATCGTCGGGGTTGTGATAGACGAGAACGTCTTGCATCTCCTCTTTGGGGAGGAGTTCGCTCATCGCCTTCGCGAGCATCGATTTCCCGGTTCCAGGGGTGCCGATCATCATCACGTGGCGGCGCTGTTTGGCCGCCTTCTGGACGATGTCCCGGGCACGGTCCTGGCCGATGACCTGGTCGACTAGTCGGTCGGGGACTTCGATGTCGGCAGTCGATTCGACGCTAAGTCCCCCGAGCAAGGAATCCTCGTCGCCTTCGAGCTCTCCCTCCCCGTTGGTCTCGACGTCTACCTCGACCGTGCTGCCGAGCTCCTCGCGCGAGCCGTCTTCCCTGGTCTCGTCGGTCCCATCCTCCGTGGGCTCCGCCGAGTCGCTCGCCGTCCCCGTCGAGGGAGCGTCGTCAGTGGTTGTCTCTTCACTCATAGCATAGGGCGTTCCGCTAGCGGAAATAACGGGCTATCCGCTCATATACTTTCTCCCCTCTCCCAACCCTTGCCTCGATCGAAATCCGCGGGAAGACGCCGTGATTCGACGGTATTCTTTCCGGTCGCTCGTCGGTATCGAGGGCGGCAGCGAAGCCGGATCGATTATAACGATCCGGCGGTACTGAGGACGTATGATCCGTGGGTTTTACATCGGCCGTTTCCAGCCCTACCACGAGGGCCACCACCGGATGGTCGAGCGCATCACCGAGGACGTCGACGAACTCGTGCTGGGCGTCGGCAGCGCCGACGTTTCCCACAGCACCCACGATCCCTTCACCGCGGGCGAGCGGATCATGATGATCACGAAAGCCCTCGCGGAGTTCGACCTCGTCACCTACGTCGTCCCGATCGAGGACATCGACCGCAACTCCGTCTGGGTGAGTCACGTCACCAGTATGTGTCCCCGCTTCAACGTCGCGTACTCGAACAATCCCTTGGTGATCCAGCTCTTCGAGGAGGCCGGCGTGCCGGTACGCCAGTCCTCGATGTTCCACCGTGAGGTGCTCGAAGGCACCCAGATCAGAGAACGGATGATCGCCGGCGAGGACTGGCAGGAGTTAGTACCGAACGTCGTGGCCGAGACCATCGAGGGGATCGACGGCGTCGCGCGCCTCCAACACTTAGATGGCAGTGACGGCGTGGACGCCGAGGATCTCGAGGACGTCGAGAGCATCGACGATATCGAGGACATCGACACGGTCGCGGACCTCGGTGACACCGATCCCAGCGGCTGAGAACTCGTGATCACGCTCAGTTCCGATTTCGGCTCGCCCTACCCGGCGGTGATGAAAGGCGTTCTTTGCTCCCGGACCGACACCCATTTGGTCGACATCGCTCACGACTTCCCGCGCCAGGACGTCAGGACCGCTGCCTTCTGGCTGCGCGAGGTGCTCCCCTATTTCCCGTCCGCGGTCCACCTGGTCGTCGTCGATCCCGGCGTCGGAACGGAAAGGAAGGCGCTCGTCGTCCGGGCGGGCGAGCACGCGCTGGTCGGGCCCGATAATGGAATACTGCTCCCGGCGGCCCGTGCACTCGCCGAGGGCGAAC
>PXRJ01000004.1:0-4262 GCA_003021705.1 Halobacteriales archaeon QS_3_64_16 | reverse complement strand
GGCTTGACGTCGGCGATCGAGTCGCCCTCCTGTTATAAAGGCCGGCTCGCGGGAGATCGGAACGGGGCCGGGATCGGAACGGCGACCAAACCCGGTCGGCGACCGAACTATACCGATAGGAACTGAATCGACGAACGATGATCGTCACCGAGGCCGCCGGCCGGTATCGATTCGTTACCCAGCCTGACCACGCCGCGCTCTCGGGGCAGTTGGCCGCACAGTGGAGTGGTAGAGAGTTCGCGCGGCCCGATCCCTGGCACGCGGTCTGTATCGCCGCGGCCCACCACGACCAGGGCTGGCAGGAATACGACATGGCCCCGCACGTCGGCGAGAACGGCGTGATCGACTTCATCAGCGTGCCCGCCCAGTCTTGGACGACCTTCTACGCGAATGGGGTCACGGCCGTCGCGGCGACCGATCGCTACGCCGGCCTGCTCGCCTCGATGCACGCCGCCGGCCTCAAACGCAGCGCCTATGGCTCCCGACCGGGCATCCCCGACCGAGCTACGGACTCGCGTTTCGCCGAGTTTATCGACGAACAGGAGGCCTTCCAGCAGCAGGTCGCCGAGGAACTGGCCGGATCGGCGCGCTACGGCGAGTACGTAGACGACTTCGAACTGGAGTTCCTCGACACGCTACACGAGACCGGCGACGTCGGCGACGCAATGGGAGGAATCGAGAATCGGAGCCGCCTCGGCGAGCAGTACCTACTGCTACAGGCCTTCGATACCCTCTCGTTGCACTTGTGTCGGAACGTCACGCTCGAAGCGAGTTCGATCGGACCGATCCCGACGGCCGAAGGCGAGACTTCCGACATCGAACTCGCGCCGATCGGGCCAGGGGCGCTGCGAATCGATCCCTACCCCTTCGAGAGCGCGCCGCTGTCGGTGTCGGTCGACGCGCGGGTCGTCCCTGTGAGAGAGTCCGAAGAGGACCTCGCCGAAGCGTACCATGGGACCGAACGTCGATCGGTCGAGTTCGCGCTCCATCGGTAGGCGACCGACGAACTCGAACGTAGAGGTCGATTGCGCCGAAGGACCCGTATGGAGGTCGTCGAGAACACGCTTCCAGAATCGATCGATGCGTTCCTCGCAAAGCCCCTGTTCGCCCATCTCGCGACCGCCTCGGCTGAGGGACCACGGGAGTCGCCGGTCTGGTTTCTCTGGGAGGAGGAAGCGATCCCGGTGATCGGCGAGGAAGGCGATAGCTTCCCGAAGCGGATCGAGCGTGATCCGCGGTGTGCAATCGGCATCGTCGAGTTCCACAGTTCAGAAGCGCTCGTGAAACACGTCGGCATCCGGGGCGAGAGAGCGTCGAGCCGCTCGATCCCGACCGCGCGGAGCGCCTTCTGATACCCTATATCGGCGACGATCGGGAAGCCTGGGACCCGATGTTCCGGGCGGTGCTCGCCGAGTCCGAAGAGTCCCTGCTGGTTCAGATCGAACCCGAGACGATCGTCGCGCGCGATCAGTCTTATTTATACGCCGAGTCTCGGGCAAACACTCTGCGATCGGCTGCGGACGCAGCGCTCGACCAACCGAGCGTGCGATCAGTACGCGGTGCTGACTGGAGGCGAGCGCGATAGAACAAGTGATCGTCGCGGTCGATTCCGACGATCGGCGGCGGTCGCGCGACGCTCAGTCCGCGGAGATAACGTCGTCGATGCGAGCGATCATCGTCGCGGCTTCGGTCGCCGACTCGACGGCTTCGTGCTTCACCGCGGCCGGGTCGAGCACGCCGTACTCCATCGAGTCGTCAACGATACCGGTCTGGCCCTCGGCGATGATGCCCGCACGGCCCTCCGAGTCATGTCGGGAACGCAGTTCGACCAAGGCGTCGATCGGGTCCATCCCGACGTTCGAGGCGAGCGTACGGGGCACGATGTCGATCGCGTCGGCATAGGCCTCGACGGCGAGCTGCCGGCGGCCCTCGATGCTCGCGGCCCGATCGCGGATGTGGCTCGCGATCGCGATCTCGCTCGCCCCGGCACCAGGCACCACGCCGCCGGTTTCGATTGCGGCGGTCACGACATCGATCGCGTCGTCGATCGCGCGCTCGAGCTCGTCGATGAGGTGCTCGGTGCCCCCACGGACGAGGACGGTCACCGTCCGGGCGGCCTCGCCACCCTCGACGAACAGTAGCTCGTCGTCGGCGAAGGTCTCGACGGACAGATCCTCGGCGTGGCCGAAGTCCGCCTCGTCGAGATCGGCCAGCGAACCGACGCCGGTCGCGCCGGTCGCCCGGGAGATGGCCGCGGCGTCGTCGTCGCTCACGCTCTCGAAGGTGAGGATACCTTCCTCGGCGAGGTAGGCGGCCGCGCGGTCCTCGACGTCGCCGGTGACGATCGCGACGTCGATGTCGGTTTCGGAAAGCGTCTCGGCGTAGCTCCGGAGCTCGCCTTCCTCGGCGTCGATCGCGTCGTTGAGCTGGTCGATGTCGGTGATGTCGTACTCGGCGTCGACGTTGGCCTCGCGGATGTCGAAGTCCATGTCGAAGACGCCGATCGTCGCGTTCTCGACGCTCGTGGGCATGTCCTCGCGAGCGGGTTCGTCCTCGACGATGACGCCCTCGACGAGTTCGGTGGCGGTCGAACTCGCGCCGACCTGCGTGCGGACGTGGATGTCCTCGCGCTCGATACCCTCGGCGCTCTCGACGCTCCGGACGGCCTCGACGATCGTCTCGGCGAGGCGCTCGGGAGTCACCCCGCCAGTTCCCTTCCCGGTCATCGAGGTTTCGGCGACCTGCTCTAGGAGGTCGTCGTCGACGTCGGCGTCGATGGACATCTCCTCGATCGACTCGCGGGCGAGGCGGGAGGCCTCGTTGTAACCCTCGACGATCACGGTCGGGTGGACATCGTCGTCGAGCAGATTTTCGGCCTGGGCGAGGAGTTGCCCAGCGAGCACGGAGGCGGTGGTCGTGCCGTCGCCGACCTCCTCTTCCTGGGTTTCGGCGACCTCGACGATCATCTGGGCGGCGGGGTGTTCGATGTCCATCTCCTGGAGGATCGTCGCACCGTCGTTCGTGATGACGACGTCGCCCGAATCGGAGACGAGCATCTTGTCCATCCCGCGCGGGCCAAGCGTCGTCCGAACCGATTCGCTGATGGCCTTGCCCGCGTCGATGTTCGATTGCTGTGCGTCCTGGCCTTGCGAGCGCTCGGCATCATCCGATAGAATGAACATCGGCTGATTGCCCATGCGCTGCTGTGGAGACCCTTGTGACATGTTCGATCTTCATTCGACCGATGTTTGCGGTTCTATATAAAAGTTGCTAACTCGCTGGTGGAAGTGGTGTATCTGGAGCGACGGCAGTGGTATTCCGGTTCCTGAGGGGTCTCGGCGATCGGAAGCACCGGTCGTCATCGAGAGCGTTATCGGCGCTCGACTAGTTCCGGGGCCCATGCCGCGACCGAAGTCCTCGTTCGATCGCTTGCGGCCCCTCGAGTTCCGGACCCCCGAAGATGTCCTCGACGAGGCGGAAATGTACACCGTCTATGAGATCTCCCGCCTGCTCCAGGGTCTCGATCCCGGGACCGAACTCGACGTCGAGACCGAGGAGGTCTTACTCGACTGGGCCATCCCTTGGATGGTCCACAATGCCGAGAGCTTCTGTTTCGCCGACCCGGATCGCGATGACGAGCCCGGTCATTACGGGCTGCGATGACGCTGCTGGTCGTCGGCGGGGATCGAGTCGACGCCGGGAAAACTACCTTCGCCGCGGGCCTCACCGCATTCCTCGTCACGACCGCGTTCAAGCCCCGGGCCGGCAACGATCTCTGGTTCGACCACGACGATGCCTATCGAGCGCTCGCCGAAGGTCGGCTCTACGGGAAAGACGCCGCCCGTCTGGCCGGGGCGAGTGCCGGTGAACCGACTCCAGGAGATCTGAACCCGATTCATCGCCTCTGGCGGCCGGCTCCCGGGCCCGACATCGGCCTGCTGGGCGATAGCGATCGGGAGTTCGTAATCGATCGCGTCGACGAGACCTACGTCTACAATGCGAGCGTCGAACTGCCCCCGCTCGTCCGTGAGGAGCTTCCGGTAGCGGAGGCACTCGCGGTGTCCTCGATCGCCGAGTTCAACGAAGTGATGGAGACCCATCACCTGCCGGCGCTCGACGAGGTAGCGGCGCGGATCGAGCGAACGACCGAACCCGTCGTCGAATCCTACAGCGACGTCGCCCGCCCACTCCGGGACTTGGAGCCGGCGGCCGTCGCGTGCGTCGAGCCGCGTCGAGCCAGGATCTATCGGGGCGATCGCTAC
>PXRJ01000003.1:45886-48421 GCA_003021705.1 Halobacteriales archaeon QS_3_64_16 | reverse complement strand
GGCGAGCCCCTCTTTCTCGTCGCTCGGGCCCCCTTCTACGAGCGACGCCGCAGCCGGCATACTCCACACGGACTCGAGATCACGGTCCAGCCGGCCGGGGTCTTCGAGGGGCTCTCGGGGATGTCCGAGGAAGGCCAGTACGCACGCAGCGTCATCCGTGATCGCCTCGCCGAGTACGACTCCGTTCCTTCCCATCCCGATTCGGGGGATTACTCCGATCCGCGTCGCCACGAGTGGAAGCAGTACATGCTTCCGGAGACCAACGCCGAGAGCGTCGCCCGATGCCCGCTGCCGGAGCGCTCGCGGCGGTAGGCCGACGTATCGGGAACGCGTCGGGGCTATAGCGGGTTCGAGCCCGAGCTATTAGGTACGGAGCGGGAGTACTCGGGGTCGTGATCCCGCTCTTTTGTGATCTCGCCGGCAAGCGCGTCGTGATATTTGGGGGCGGTAGGGTCGCGCTGCGGAAGGCCCGCCGCTTTGCCCCCGAAGCCGACCTCTCGGTGCACGCTCCCGAACTGGAGGCGGGCTTCGAAAAACTTCCGTGTGAGGTGGTCCGCGAGCGCGTTGACGCCGGCCGTGCGCACGAGTTGCTCGATGGGGCCTTTCTCGCCGTCGTCGCGACCGACGACGCCGATATCAACGATCAGTTCACGAGCATCGCCCGCGAGAAGGGCTGTCTGGTAAACCGGACCGATCGACCCGGCGATAGAACGGACGCCGGCATCGAAGGTGACGCCGACGCGGGGATAGAGACGGCCAGCGGGAGCGCCACACCCCGTCGAGAAGCCACACCCGAACGGAACGTCGATGGGGACGGAACGAACGAGACTAATAGGACGAATGGGGCGGACGGGAACGCCACCACGACAAGCGACGAATCGCCGACCGGCGACGTGATCGGCGAAGTCCCTGCGCCGCCAGCTCGAGCCCCTCTTCGAGGAGGCCGCGCCGATGGTTCGGATCCAGCGCGACCTTCGAGAGGAACTAAAGCGCACGCTCGAGGGAAACGAGAAGCGCCGCGAGCGGCTGTGGGCAGTCATCGAGAGCGAGGACGTCTGGGAGGCACTCGCTGCCGGTGAGAACGAGCGCGCGCGCCGTCTCGCACGCGAGCAGGCCGGCCTCCGAGCTGGGGACGACTAACAGAGCAGCGACGTCGCTGATAGCGTCGCCGAGGGACCGACGAACCGCCGGATGGCAATCGAATAACCCACTTTACCCTGCAGGCCGATCGGTTAACGAGTTCCCCCTCGATCGTTTGCCTGGAGCCAAGAGATGTTCTTCCACGACGAACCACTCCAGTACGAAGTCGAAGTCCACGAGCCCGATCCCGAGTTCGCAAAACTGCTCCAGCAGGCCATCGGTGGCGCGGAAGGCGAGATGCGCGTCTCCTTGCAGTACATGTTCCAGGCCTTCGGCGTTCCTCGAGAGGACTCGGAGTACCGCGAGTTGCTAATGGAGACGGCCGCCGAGGAACTCGGCCACATCGAGATGCTCGCGACCGCCGTTAGCAAGAACCTCCAGGGCGCACGCGAGGCACAGATCAGGGACGCACGCGACGATCCGGTTATCGATGCGATGCTCGGCAGCGGCCAGCCCCGGCAGGCGCTCTCGGCGGGCCTGCACGCGATGCCGGTCAATGCCAATGGCACGCCCTTCGACGGCAGCCTGATCGCCGCCCCTGGAAACCTCGCCGCGAGCATGTACGCCAACATTCATGCCGAATCGAGCGGCCGACTGCTCGCCACGCGGTTGTACGAGTTCACCGACGATCCCGGGATGAAAGACATGCTCGAGTACCTGATCGCCCGGGACACCATGCACCAGAACCAGTGGCACGCCGCACTCGACGCGATCGGCGAACACAGGCCTGTGCCGGCAAGCTTCGATCAGGAAAAGGAAAACCAGGACTACAACTACCAGTTCATGTCCACGTTCCGCGAGCAGCGCGAGGACCCCGAGCGGCGCTGGACCGAAGGCGAGTCGCCCGACGGGAAAGGTGAGCTTTCCTTTGGCTACCAGCCTGGCAACGACGTGCCCGATCTCGACGAGATGATCGACGAGATGTACAACGACCCGAACTAAGAAGCGAGGCACGGCGTGGTCCGCGATCGGCGTTCCGACCCGCTTCGACCCACAGAGTTCGTTGGTTCGTTCTATCCGTCGGTTCGAACAGGTTAGGGACTACCGAGGCTGAGGCTACCATCGCCCTCGGGGTCGGGTGCGATCTCCTTTCCCGTCTCGCGATCGAGGACGTGGATCACGCCTGCTCCTTTCTTCGCCGGGCAGACCTCGGCCGCTTCGAGGTTCTCGTCGAGTTCTGCCTCGCTAATGAAGTAGGATTTCGGGCTCGCGAGCCCGGTCGAGAGATCCATCTCCCAGTTCTCGGCCGCCGCAGCACACTTCCCGGCACCGAAGCAGCGACCGCCCTCGAAGACGATCTCGTAGGGCTTCTCGGCGATCGGCGGTTCTGCGGGCTGGGGTCCCGACGATTCTGCCGTCTGCTCCTCGTCGTTGGTGCCGGTCACGAGGATTCCT
>PXRJ01000003.1:0-45862 GCA_003021705.1 Halobacteriales archaeon QS_3_64_16 | reverse complement strand
GTCGAGGCGCGCGGCGGCCTCGCCGTTCTCGATGGCCTCGCGTGCGCGGCCGAGGCCCTCCTCGATCGTCTCGGCCCCGCCCCCGGCGTAGATCCTGACGGCGGCGTTGAGCGCGATCGCGTCGACGAAGGCACCCTCCCGCTCGCCACGGAGTACCGCTTCGGTGATCCCCGCCGAATCGTTCTCGACGCTCTCGACGGCGAGATCGTCCTCCTCGATGTCCATCCCGTAAGCCGCGGTCTCGATCTCGTAGTCGGTGAGCGAGCCCGCAGTGACGTCTGAGTCCTCCTCTTCTTCGATCGGATCGTCGGGGTCGGCCTGCCACTCGGCGACTTTCGTATAGCCCGGTCTGATGTCGTCGTAGCCCTCCAAGCCCTGGAACATACAGACGCGCTCGAACGCCGAACTCTCACTGCGTGCGAGCGTGTCGATCACCCGTTCGGCGAAGGTGAGGTGATAGAAACTGCCCAGGTGAATTGACGCGCCCGCGGGGTTCTGCAGGGTCTCGATCGTGTTGATATAGGTCCGGACGCCCATTTGCTCGCGCCGGTCGAGCAGCGCGTCGATAGCGGGGGCGAATCGGGGCTGGTAGTAGAAGCCGAAACCCACCTCGTCGACCATCCGGGCGCTGTCGGCAGGCTCGAGGTCGGTCGGAACGCCGAGTTCCGCCAGGACGTGTTTGTACGCCGTAGCGTGGTGGGTCGGTACGCGATCGCCGCTGTGGGTGACTACCGGGACGCCTGCCGCCGCGGAGACCAGTCCCGCGCCTACCCCTAAGAGCGCGCTGTCCCGCTTCCCGTCGTAGTTCGCCCCGCAGTCGACGGGGTCGGCCTTGGGTGTGATCGTCGAGACGCGTTCGCGAGTCGCGTCGAGGAAGGCCGCGAGTTCCCCGGGAGTATTTCGCTTCCAGCGATTGGCGAGCCAGAACGCTCCCAGCGTCGTGGGGTCGGGCTCGCCATCGAGGATCCGTTCCATCGCCCCTCGAGCCTGTGGGCCGGTCATGTCCTCGGCGCTTTTCGGGCCGGAGCCGACCGCCTCGGTCATGAGCTGCTTGAGCGATACGTCGCGCTCGGGTTCGGAATCGAGTGTGGCCATGTATCAGAAACACCTCGTTATCGTTTGTCGGTATCGAAGTACGGCCGGTATCGACGATCGGGGCCTCATTAGTCGATCCTCACTCCTCCGCGCCGCCGTCGGGCATCGCTTCGGCCAGCGACCCGACCGGCGGTGAACCCCGGAGCGAGTCGAGCACCTCCTCGCGAACCGAGACGACATCGCCGATCACGGTCGCGGCTGGCGGGGAGACGCCAACCCGTTTCGCTTCCTCCGGGAGGGTTTCGAGGGTGCCGGTGACGGTGTATTCATCCTCGTGGGTTGCGCGCTCGATCATCGCCGCCGGGGTATCGGGAGCGACCCCGTCCTCTACCAGTGCCGCTGCGTAGTCGGGTAGCCGATGGACGCCCATCAACACGACCAGTGTCCCCCCCGAATCGACAGTTCGGGCGAGAGCGCCCCAGTCTAGCGCGCTTTCGTCCTTGGAGGGATCCTCGTGACCCGTGATTACGGTGAGCGAGGAGGCGTGCTCGCGGTGAGTGAGTGGCACCCCCGATACTTCGGGGGCGGCCATCGCGCTCGATATCCCCGGCACGGTCTCGAATTCGATACCCTCGCTCGCTAAGTGTTCGGCTTCCTCGCCCCCGCGGCCGAAGATCGTCGGGTCCCCACACTTCAAGCGCACCACCTGCTGGCCGTGTCTCGCCCGCCGGACCATCCCCCGGTTGATGTCGGC
This sequence comes from Halobacteriales archaeon QS_3_64_16, assembly GCA_003021705.1. Classification (GTDB taxonomy): domain Archaea; phylum Halobacteriota; class Halobacteria; order Halobacteriales; family Halococcaceae; genus PXQR01. The sequence goes on along the minus strand of PXRJ01000003.1, from coordinate 44,073 downwards.
CTGGGTGGTACGCTCCCCGTCGGGACCAGGTCGCTTGCCCACGTCGACGATCTCGACCGACTCAGGGAGATCATCGAGGATCGCTTCGCTCACGAGCGCGTCGGTGAGCACCGCATCGGCCTCCCGGAGCAGTCGGTAGGCTTTGACCGTCAGGAGATCGGGGTCGCCCGGCCCCGCGCCGACCAGCGAAACGGTCCCGTGGGGGACGGAGGGCTCGCCCATCAGTCCCCACCTCCCGAACTCGAAGCGGTCTCGGTCGTCGTTGCTCGGTCGTCGGTGTTCGGTTCCTCTCCGTCGAGATCCCGGAGCTTCGCGCGGAGATAGCGCACTCGGTAGTGATTTCTCGGGTCGCTTGCCTCGCCGGGTCGGACGGATTCTACGCCCTCGCGATCGTCGAGACCGGCGAGGATCGCATCGAGGGTCTCCCGATCCGTCTCGGTCAGGGTAGTGTGCTCGGTTTCGCTATCCCGGGGTCGGCCCCCACTGTCCTTGGCCTCTTCCCGTTCGGCAAGCGCGAACTCCCGAGCCGCGGCGATAAACAGCGAGCAGGGCTCGCGACAGGGTATCTTCCCGTCGCCGGGCGGCGCGTCGATCGCCCGACCCTCGCTGTCCGTATCGCCACTATCCTCACCGCTGTCGTCGGTCTCCCCGGACTCCCAGACGCGCCGTTTCAGACAGACGTCGTCGGCACAACACGCTTCGGCCGCTCGATCGAGTGCCTTGCCCTCTAACTCGTCGACCGGGTCGTACATGCCGGTCTGTCGGGCGGCGGTCTCGGCGTAGTGGGTGACATCGAGCGTCCCGCGCTGCTCGCGATACCAGTTCGCGATGCTCGCCGGATAGAACCCCGATACCGCCCGGTAGAGGTCTCGGCTGTCGAGCCCGACGAGTCGCCACCCGTGAGCGAGCGTCGGCGCGCTCTTCAGGGGCCGGTACTCCCCCTCGTCGTCGAACCGGGCGATCGACTTGGCATCGGAGGGATCGGTGTGTTCCTCGAGCGAAGCAGCGTCGACGTCTTCGTCGTCCGCGTGGCGTAGCTCGTAGGTCCGCGGTTCGTCGGTGTTGCCCTCCTCTTCGGAACCGGCCTCTCCGTCGACGCTGAGGAGGAGTTCACCCCAAGAAGCCGCCCCGTTCGCGTCGATCTCTCTCTCGACGTGCTTGAGGAAGGCTCCGCGGGCGGCTTGGACCTCACTTTCCGCTTCGCTCGTCTCGGTTTCGCTTCCGTCCTCATCACGATCGGGCGACCGGCTACCGAGGCCGGATGGCCGGTCGTCGACGTCAGCGGGGCCCGCGAACGCTTCGCGGGCGCGTTCGGCGATCACGCTCGCGAAGGAGGGGTCGGTTCCGACCGCACCGGCGTACCGGATCTCCCGGCCTTCGACGGTACTCGGGTTCTCGTAGTCGGGAAATTCGCCGGCGAGACCCAGCAGTTCGGGGATCTCCTCGCGGGTATGAAAACCGTCGGCGATGAAGAGAGGGACGGCGACGATACGTTGGGCATCAAAGCGTTCGAGGACGTTCTCGACGAACGGCTCCTGGTCCATGAACAGCGCCTCGCTTGCGGCGAACCGGTCTCGCTCGCGGATGCGAGCGGCGTGATCGCGGGTCGCTTTCGCGCTTTTGGGGTTGCGCTCGGTCCCGTGGCCGATCACGGCGAGGCCGGTCTCGGGCCCGACGTCAGGGTTCTCGGCGATCCGCTCGGCACGCGCGACGATGGCGTCGGTCATCGAGGAGTGTGTGCCGACGGGATCGGCGTACCAAACCCGCTTCCGAACGTCGAGTCCGTCCGCAGCGTCGCTACTGCCAGCACCGCTCCAGTCGCCGTCCGCACTGTCCTCACCGTCGTCGCTATTACCACCACCGTCGAGACGTAGCTCTCGGGGGATCACTCCCTCGGTGAAATAACCCTCGCTGGTGAACAGTGGAACGACGATCACGTCTTCGGATTCCACAGTCCGAAGCGCGTTCCGGAGGGAGGGCTCTTCCTTCCAGAACGCCTCGCGGACCTCCGCGAAGTCGCCTTCCTCGCGCAGGCGGGCGGCGTGATCGTAGACGGGTGCGCTCGAGTCGGGATTGAGATGTGAGCCGTGTCCACAGATCACGAGTGCCGCATCGATCGGCTCGGGGCGTTCGGCAGACCCTCCTGTCTGGGACCGACTCGCGTTCATTTAGTCTCCCTCTGTCGCGGGTGTCGGGTCTGCGTTTCGGTTCTTCTCGCGTTGCTCGGAGAGATGTTCCCAGACTTCCGTACAGCCACAGCCGTCCTCGACGCCCTGGAAGTGATCCTGGTCGGAGTGCTCCGAACGGGGCGATCGATCGGAATCGTCGGTCTCGTCGTTCTGGTTCGACGCCGGCCGGTCCTCGGCGGTCTCCTCCGTTCGGGCCGGGTCGGTGCTATCTGTCATCGATCTCTCGTAGCCGCCGAGAGCGGATAAGGCGCGTCGCCGGAGTAATCCTTTCCCCGGATCGGAACTATCGGAAATCGATTCCGGTACCTGGAACGCCTCGGTCGGGACTATCTCCGCGCCCTCCTGCGATTGAGGTCCTACGACGCGTCACCGGAACGGGACCGGAGCGGGCAGCCATCGACCGACGCTCTCAGGTAGCCCGACCGACATACAACGACCGTGACGATCGAGGTTCACACGCTCGACGACGGGGCGTGGATCAGCGTAAATAACGAACGGCGAATCAGCGTGAGTCAGCTCTGGCGGCTCGCTACCCATGATTTCTGCCCGTGTGACGAAGCGGACGTCCTCGTCGAGGCCTTCCGGGAGGTCGGCGTTTCCTACCCGAGCATCGAGGCCCGGATCGTCGGCGAGTGTATCAAGTGCGGCACCGATGGGGTGACCGACTGGGTGAGCGTTGGTCGTGCGATCGACGGCGATTTCTACCCGGTGGTCCCCGAGAGCGTCCATTTTCCCGGCTAAGAGCGGTTTGGAGGGCGTGGAGTCGACGTCGTAGAGCGAGGGCCCGTCACACGAGAGGAATAGGAACCCATTGCCGCTTTCGAACAGAGGCGGGGAGGTTTGACGAAGGGATGGAGCGTTTATCCGTCGAGCGTTATGGGAGTACTATGCCGAGCAAAGTAGAGGGCTGGAAGGACGAGGTCTACGGTGCGGAGATCCGCGAACATCTCTTCGAGTTCGCCGAGCAGGGCTGGGAGGCGATCCCCGACGACGAACACGACGCGTGGTTCGAGCGCTTCAAGTGGTGGGGGTTGTACCATCAGCGAAGCGGCCAAGAGAGTTACTTCATGATGCGGATCGGCACGCCAAACGGCGTCCTCGAACCGGGTCAGCTCCAGGCGGTGGGTGAAATCGCCGACGAGTACGCCCGTGGACCCGCCGACAATCCCGAATTCGGCGGCGCGTACTGTGACTGGACGACCCGCCAGTCGATCCAACTGCACTGGATCCGTATCGAGGACGTCCCCGCAATCTTCGAGAAACTGGAGGCCAACGGGCTGTCGACGATCCAAGCCTGTGGGGATTCCTGGCGAAACATCGTCGGCTGTCCGGTCGCCGGCAAAGACAAACACGAACACATCGACGCCTGGCCGATCGCCGAGGAACTCCACGAGGAGTTCAAGGGCAACGATGCCTACTCGAACATGCCCCGGAAGTGGAAGGTCTCGGTCACCGGCTGTGATCAGGGCTGTGGCCAGGGCGACATCAACGATCTCGCCTTCGAGCCCGCCCGGAAGGAAATCGATGGCGAGGAGATCACCGGCTTCAACGTCCGCATCGGCGGTGGGCTCTCGCGCAAGGAGCCCCGCTTCGCCCGCGACATCGACGTCTTCTGTACGCCCGAGGAGGCGAGCGATATCTCCGCGGGGATGTCCGCGCTCTTCCGCGACCACGGCGACCGGGACAACCGCTTCAACGCCCGGATCAAGTTCCTCGTCGACGAGTGGGGCCCCGAGAAGATCCGGGACACCTTACAGGACGAATACATCGACTACGAGCTGGAAACTGCAGGCGAGGACCTCCGCGAGAACTACACCTATAATGCTGGTCACGACGAGGTTCACGGCGATCACGTCGGCGTCCACGAACAGCCTGACGGGAACTACTACGTCGGGCTCAACGTTCTCGTGGGTCGAATGGGTGCGGCCGACACGCTCGAACTCGCGGATCTCGCCGAGAAGTACGGCTCCGGCGAGACCCGCCTGACTCAGCGCCAGAACGTCATCCTCACAGACATCCCCGAGGAGAACTTAGACGACTTACTTGCCGAACCCCTCTTGGAGGACTACTCGCCCGACCCCCATCCGTTCATGCGTGGGTCGATCGCCTGCACGGGAACGGAGTTCTGCTCGCTGTCGATCGTCGAGACGAAGAACCGCCAGGTTCGCTACGCCCGCTGGCTCAAGGACAACGTCGAGCTACCCGCAGACATGATGGATTTCCACGTTCACCTCTCGGGCTGTACGGCCTCCTGTGCCCAGCCACAGATCGCCGACATCTCCCTGCGAGGGATGAAGAGCCGCAAGGACGACGACGTGGTCGAGGCCTTCGATATCGGGCTCGGTGGTGGGCTCGGCGAGAACCCTCACTTTGCCGACTGGATCGAGATGCGCGTGCCTGCCGACGAGGTGCCAGGCTACATCGGAAATCTGCTCGATGTCTTCGAGGCCGAGCGTGAGGAGGAGGAATCCTTCCGAGAGTTCATCGCCGCCCGGGACGAGGAGGAGTTAGGCGAACTCGCCGACCCCGAGGAGACCGACTACGAGGACCCCTACATGCACAATACGAAACAGACCTGGTATCCCTACGCCGAGGACGACGACATGGAGGGCCGTCCGACACCCGCCCGCGCGGACGGCACACCGATCTCGGCCGACGACTAAGCTGCCTGCCGTCAGCCACCCTACTAGTCAACTAGTCAGGATGCTGCCTGGCTCGTCTACCGGTCTCTGGTTTACGATCGTCATCGCTATTCCCGAGCACCGTCGATGGCTACCATGCCCGATCGCATCCTGAAGGTGAACGCCTACACCACCCTCAATCTCATCGACGGTCGAGCTGAGGGCCACGACTTCGAGGAGGAAGCGCTCGCGGTCTGTAACGCTACCTCCTCCCGGCGTGACCCCGATCACGTGAAACTCCAGGTCGAACTCGACAACACCGAACTGGACCACCTCCCGGCCCACGCCGAGGAACTACGCCTCACGCCCGCGGAAGCGCGCGACCTCGCTGCCGACCTCGAAGAGAACGCCGCGAGCGTCGAGGAAGCTCAAGGAGCAGAGGACGAGAACTAATCCGGAGTCGAGTCGATTCCATTACATTGTGACAGTCTCGGCACTGCTTCATCACCACCCAGTCGCACGGTTTCGGCGGGCTCTTTTCCTCGAAGAACCTACCGGTAGTATGTCCCGGAACGCTCGATCGAATGTCCACTATCGGTCGTATCGGGGGCCGGTGTGGTGACCCCCGTCAGTACCGACCCCGAGCGCGAACAGCTCGTCTTCGGTCATCGGATCGACTGGAATACGACCAGCGAAGTCAAATTTGAGGGGCTTCCAACGGCCACAGCGCGTGAACTGCTGGATGCGAAGTACGTGGACCCGGAAGCCACCTGCGGGGCCTCGCCGACCATGGAGGAGATGGTGGCGTTCATGGAGCGCTACGGGGAGGACGCGACTCCCGAGCGCGAGGGCGAGATGTCGGCCCACGACCGGGTTCTCGCACCCGATCACCCCGACGGCGGGATAGTCATAGAGGGCCTGAAATATCTGGGACCGACCTCCGACGGATTCGTTCGGGAGTTCGCGGCGCTGTTCTACGAAGCCGAGTCGTTCATGCTCGAAAAAGACCTCCACGGGCGCTGTTGGTTCGCCTGAGAATCAACGGACGACAACCGGATAGTAGCCTCGTCAGATCACCGCAACGATTCGAGCAGCGATCGGAGCGTCGATCCGACCGCGACACAGAGCCCGAGCGAGAGCACGGCACCAAATCCCACCATCCCGACGAGCAAGAGCGTCCGGACGGCGATCGGCGTGAGCGGCGTCGTCCGATCGCCCTGGATTCCCGGTCGGGATCGAGCCCGAGGGACCGACGGGGCGGCTCCAGCACCGATCGCGCGATCGAAACAGCCGGTTCGCGCGCCCACGAGTTGCCGGCCGTCGCGCGCGAGACCCTGGAGCTGGTCGACGGTGTCCTCGACCGGCCGGTCGGCGACGAGGATCCCGTTCGCAATACAGGAGTTCGTAACGTTAGACGCCGGCCGGCCTTCGATCTCGATCGAGGGGGCGCTCGACGTGCCATAGACGTGGACGTAGTTCAGTCGCACGCGCCAGGGTCTCGGGGGCACGTCGTAGTGACCGCCGGTCGGTTCGTACGCGAAGACCCCGTGGGTATCTGCCGCGTCGACCTCGATCGCGGTGCGAGAGATCGTGATCGCCCCGCCGTTTTTCGCGATCACGACCGCGCCGACGGAGGGCCCGCGACGCACGCTAACGGTGGTGTACTCGACACGACCGCCGGTCGCCCGCCGACGCTTGGCCTCCCACCAGATGCCCCGTGGGTTTCGGTACTTCCCTGCACCTCTCGGTCCATCGTACTCGCGGGTGTCGACCGCCACGAGCGTCCCGCGCACCAGACAGCCCGGGCCGGACAGGCGCAGCTGGGAGATATCGCTGTTGCGATAGGTTCCACCGAGAACTTCGATTGCTCCTTTCGAGGCCGAGGCATAGATCCCGTTGTTCGGGAACTCCTCTAACTGGCAGGCCTCGAAGCGAAGCACGCCCCTGTTTTTCGGCCCGACCCATACCCCGATGCGCCGCCGGCCCAGAACGCCCCCATCCCTCGCGACGAACCGGCGGATCACTCCCACTCCGTCGGGCGAACCCACCCGTGGCATGAGCAGATTCTCGTCGCCCCCGCCGCGGCCCAGCACTTCGATATCCTCGATCAGCAGTGATCGGTCGGCCCAGGGAACGACCGCGGGCCCACAGTTCGGTGCCCGGATATCCCAGTCGATCCCACTGAACACGAGCGCCCCGACGCGTTCGATCCGGAACCACTCCCGTTGATAGCCCGCCGGACAGACGAAGCGCGTCTTTTCCTCGCTTCCTTTTTCCCCTTCTCCTTTCTCCGCTCCAGTTCCGACGAGACCGAACGCATCGTAGCCCGCGAAGCGCTGTCGGGACTCGAAGCGGTAGGTCCCCGGTGGGAACCGGACCTGGACGCGCGAGGACTCGATCGCCGCGAGCCCCACTTCGAGCGCTCGGCCACAGGGCTGGGTCCCCGTCGGGTCACAGCCCAGATCCGAGACCGCATCGAGCGTGACGTCGAAACGCGGGCGGACGCGCTGTCGGTAGCGTTCGCTTCGTGCGGGTTCGATGCCGCCGATCGACCGAGATCCCTTCTGGAGGCCGGCGTGTTCGCTCCCTCGTCCCGACCGACCCGCGACGATGCCGGTCGCGTCGCTGCTGCCGGCGGTCAGCGCGGCCGTCGTCGTGCCCTCGATCCCGGCGAGGAAGGCCCGTCGCGAGCAGCCGCTCGCGTCGCTCACGGAGTTCCCTTCTTTCGACCGGCTCGGCCCTCCGGATCGGCGGACACGCTTTCTCTTGCCGGGATCCATTGGTGTCTCTCGTTCGCTTTAATGGAACGTTAAACGGGAGGAATATAGGTTTTGTTCTCACAGCGAATGCGATGTATCCCATCCCGACCGGCGACTCGCTCGGTCTATCGCCAGCTGCGATTCGAGGCTGAATACTCCCGGCTCACAACACCGACTCGAGGTCGGCGATCGAGTCCAGAACGTGATCCGGGCTCGGGTCGGCCTCCGGGAGATCGGCTTCGCTCGTGACACCGCTGAGCACCACTGCCGTATCCATCCCACACCCCGCGCCGAGCGCGATGTCGGTGTCCAGTCGATCGCCGACGACGAGACACTGCTGGGGATCGAGTTCCAATGCACCGATCGCGGCGTCGCGGGCCTCCGAGGAGGGTTTGCCGAGAACGATGTCGGGCTCCTGGCCGGCGACGCCCGCGACCGCGTGAATTATCGCTCCCGATCCGGGGACGAGATGACCGTCGGAGTGGGGGATCGTCATGTCGGGATCGGTCCCGACAAAGGTCGTCTTTCCTTCCAGTGCCCAAAGTGCCTCGGTCAGCCGGTCGTAGTCGAACCCCCGGTCGTAAGAGGCCACGAGGACCTCGGTTTTTGCCCATTTCTCGGTGAGTGCTAGTCCCGCGTCTTCGAGCTGATCTCGGAGACCGGACGATCCGACGAGGAAGATCCGATCGTCGGGGTGTTCCCGGGCAAGATACGTCGCCGTGACGCTCGCGGCCGAGGCAATCTCGCTGGGGTTGACCTCGATCCCGAGATCGGCGAGCCGGTCGGCGTAGGCTTCGGGAGTCAGCGTCGGGTTGTTCGAGAAACAGAGCAACGAGATGTCGCGCTCGCGAAGCGCCGCGATCGCCTCGCGGGCTCCTGAAACCGGCTCGTTGCCCCGGTAGACCGTCCCGTCGAGATCGAGCACGACGCCGCGATAGGTCATGCTCGATAGCGGGCGCGGACCGTCTTCAACGCCGTGCTCTCGACAGTTCTCCACTGTCGACACTGACCGACCTCGTATGACACGGCGTTTGCGTTCGTCGTCAGCGCCGGTCAGCCGGAGCCGGACTCGGGTTGGGATTCGGACTGTGATTGTGATTGTGATCCTGATCCGGATTGGGGGAACTGATGGTACTCCATGCCCTGCTGTTTCATCTCGTTGTGCTTGCGTTCGAGAAACGAGTAGGCCGCGCCGTGGGGCGCACCATCCAGTAGCATCTCCGTGGCACCGCGAACCGCCTCGATCTCCGGGGGTTGGCCGATCGCTCCTAACGTACTCCCATAGATAACGACCGACGCGCCGCTCAACTCTTCCATGAGTTCGCGCGTCCGGCCGTTCTCGCCGATGAGCCGGCCTTTCTTCCGGCGCAAGTCCTTTTTGTTGCGCGTCGCGGCGTCGATGTCGATGGTATCTAACATCATCATGTCGTCGTCCAACAGCTCGAGTGCTGCGTCGGGCGGGAACCCGCGGCCGATCGCACGGACGACATCGGGGCCTTTGAGCGCCGTTACCGGGTCGCCGACGCTCTCGACGCCGACCGACCCAGTTTCGGAATCGATATCGAGTCTGACCTCGGCCTGCTGTTCGATCTCGCGCATCGTTGCGCCACCCTCGCCGATCAGCACACCGAGACGGTCCTGCGGAATCCGCACGTGCTGCATAACGACCTGGAATTAGGTACGACCTCGCTTGAACGCTTCGGCAGCCACCGAACGTTCGCACGTCCACTTCGTTCTCCCTGTTTACCCTCCTTACTCCTTCGGCTCTCACCGACGAGCGCCGATCTTCGGTCGATTTCGCGCTCGAGCTGTACTGTTCTCTGTCATCCTGTTCTGACCTGTTCGAACGACGATCGCGGCCGTAATTGCCTACTACCGGCCTCAGGTCGGCGTCACGCGGACCATCGAGACGCCATCGATATCGATCGCCTCGAGCCCGCCGCTATACCGGTAGGTGTCGCCGGCGGTACTGACCACGCCCGCGACGCGCCCCCGATCGATCTCGTCGCCCGGGTTCTCCGGGCCGACCTTCGTGATGTCCTCGGCGACTGCGATCGTGTATTGCGTAGTGCGACCGTTGGACGGACCGGTGATCGAGACCCGCGAGTCCGACCGATCGAGCGAGACCGTCTGGCCGTTCTGGAAGTCGATTTCTAAGGTCGTGATCGAACCGGTGTACCGGTAGACGTCCTGCTTGAGCCGGGCCCCGCCCGTCGCCGTATTCCCGGCAACGCTGTCAGCGTTATCGCCGGGATTGGATTCGGCCTTCTCGATGTCGCCGGTTACGCTCACGGAGTACGCGAAGGGGATGTCGGTCCCCAGTCCGTCGAAGGTGAGTTCCTTCCAGTCGGTGGTGTCGGTCCCCTCGGCCGTACAGGCCTCCTCAGCGCTCATCGGCACGCCATCGGGCGGCGTGACGTCGGGATCGTCCCCGACATCAGTGGTCTCGACGTTCCCGACGAAGCGACCTTCCGCACCGTCGCGGGCCATGACCTGGGAATCGATCACCCGGGCGAGCCCGTCTCTGTCCTTGTCCTCCCAGACGCAGTAGCTCCCGTCAGGATCGGCGAGCAGGATATCGCAGTTCTCGATGTCGACGGTCCCGCCTTCCTTGACCCAGATCCCGCGGGCGTTCTCGAGGCCCGCGTTGCTATCGGGTACGTCGCCATTGACGTAGACGACCGACCCGCGCACGTAGGAGCCGTCGGTGCCGAGCCGGAAGCCGTCCTTGTTGTTGTTCTGCGCGTAGGAGTCCTCTATCTGGACGGCACCGCCCTGTCCGTTCCGTTCCTCCCGACCGGGCGCACTGGCATACACCCCGTTGTCAGGCCATTCCTGAACGTTGCATCGTCGGATCGTCAGCGTCCCGGCGTGTTCGGTCGGCACGAACACGCCGCTGTAGCCGTCGTCGACCGCACCGTCGCCGAGGTAGACGTTCTCGAAGACACTCGTTCCGCCCGCCTCGACCTCGAGACGAAAGACCGAATCCGGGTCCGCACCGTTGTAGGTGCCGAGCACGCCGACGTTGCGAATGGCCCACTCCGAGCCCGTCGCGTTGACTTCGAGCGTCGCCCCGTCGGCACTGACGTCGAAGAGCACGTTTGAGAGCGTCTCACCGCTCTTGATCGTCCGCCGCTCGGTCTCGCCGGCCTCGACGACCACGCGCTCGCAACTCGCGGCCGCGGCGCTCCCGCTCGTCGCCGCCAGCGTCGCGGCCGACGCGATCGCCGCGCCGCTCAATCGCAAGTACCGCCGCCGACCGAGGAGGCGTCCGCCCCTTTCGCTCGTTTCGCGCGTTCCGTCCGTCTCCGTTCGTTCGATCTCGGCATCCGTCTCGCCGATCGATGTATCAGTTCGTCTCATCTCGGATAGCAATTTTCGAGATCGGCTATAATGGAATAATACTACGCCGACTACTCCAGTTAATAAGATCCATAAGCATACACGTGGCCAGGTGTGAGGCTCGAATAGATACTGTTGACTGCGTATTAGTGAGAACTACTACGGATTCGAGGGTCCCAGCCGTTCACGGTTCCTGCTCACAACGGGTTCTCACTGGACGGGTAGTCCCACTCGGAGGACAGTCGATAGGAAGCGAATTCGGTGCCAGCAATCACGATGGCGTTCGGTCGCGCCGGCTTACATGTAACGAACGACGGCGCGACCTGGCACTCACGGGCAGTAGGTTCGCGTAAGAGACTCAGGTGGAGGAGGCCGGATCGGGGTCGGGTTCGGTCACGTAGGCTAGTAGATCCTCGCCGGAGACCGCAAGGCCCTGCCGGGAGAAGAAGTTCGCCACGTTCCGGCAGTCGCGCTCGAGAAAGTCTCGACTATTGGGATGGTGTATCGTCACCGCCTGGCCGAGATCGATGACGTACAACTGGCCCTCGTGGACGACGACGTTGTACTCAGAGAGGTCACCGTGGACCAGTCCCGCGCGGTAGAGCCGGCGGGCATACTCGCGAAGGACCTCGTAGGCGGTCTCGAGGTTCTCTAGGCGTACTTCCCCGAGCCGTTTCGCGCGCTCGCCGTCGCTTCCCAGAAATTCCATGACCAGTACGTTGCGCTCGGTAGCGATCGGTTCGGGTACCGCGACGCCCGCCCGCTTCGCTCGCCGGAGGTTCGCGAGTTCCTTTCTCGTCCAGGCCAGGACGACCCGCTTTTTGTCTCCACCGATCCCCTCGAAGCGCGGATCGCCTTCCAAGTACTCGCGCATGTGCTTGAAGTCACTGGCATTGATCCGGTAGATCTTGACGGCGACCTCGCCGTCGGGGCCGTCCGCCAGAAAGACGGTCGCTTCTTTACCTGTGGAGATCGGTCCGCCGAAGGCGTCGATGTGGCCGTGTTGAACGAGGGTATAGATAGCCGCGAGCGTCGCGTTGTCGAAAACCGCGCCTTCGACCTTGAACTGGTCGGCGTCTTTGATCCGATCGCGGAAGGTCAGGAACTTCCGGTCCCGACCCTTCGCGACGCGATCGGCCTCCGTCTCCGAGACGTCGATGTCCTCCCACTCGTCACCCGGGGCGTCGCTCTCCTCGAAATCGAGCAGTCCATGATCGCTTCCGTCACCGCTCATAGGAGCCGTTCCGATGGGAGAGGCGATACTCGATCGACGGACGAGGAGAACGAGGCAGTCCCCCAGCGTCCCTTCCTCACTACCGGTTCAGTCACGTCGGTCATCCCTCGTCCTGGATGTGACCTTCGCGCCGGAGCCGATCGGCGTCCCCTTTCTCGTAGCGCCACTCGATGTCCCCCTTTTCGTCCTGCCAGTCCCACGGCGAGACGAGCACGACGTCGTCCTCGCGGATCCAGACGCGTTTCTGCATTCGCCCTGGGATGCGAGCCGTGCGCTCCATACCGTCCATACACCGGACGTTCACCCGGTTCGCCCCCAGCATCTCCGTAACGACGGCGAAGACCTCGCCCTCCTCGGGCATCCGGAGGTCGCTTCGACCGCTGCTGTTACTCATACCCCGTCGTTCGGGCGGAAGACAGTTAATTGGTATGCCTCTCCTGATCCCGTTATACGGGCCTTTGCTCGACGGTCTTCGACACTGACTCTCTCGACCGACGAGCGCCGGTAGCCTCAGCCTTCGCTCCGATCGGCGCGGTGCTCGCTGATCAGCCGGTCGACCATCGATTCCTGTCTCTGCTGGCGTCGCTCCCTCGCGCGCTTCTCCCAGTCCTCGATCGCGCTCTCGACTTCCCGCTCGCGGGCGACGGCTAACTCGTCGACCTCCTGGACCGTCACGTCCTCGGCCGGACCCACCGGAATCGCCCGCTCGAAGAGTTCCTCGTCGGCCACTTTCGAAAGACCGCCGTTCGCGAGCACCAATCGCGGGTCGATCTCGCTCAGACGTTTTGCGGCCTCCCTGCCGGCTCCGGTCGCATCGCGAAGCAGGATGACGTCCTCGGGGGCGAGCCCGAAGCGCTTCTCGGCCTCCTCGATCGCCTCGAGGGTGAATTTTTCCACCGGTTTCACCGGGAGGAGTCCGGCCTTCTGTTCGGCAACATCGGCAAAATTCGAGTGATCGAGTCGCCAGAGTTCTTTCAGCCGTTCGATTTTGTCCTCCAGTACGGAGACGTCCTCGCTCTCGGCGTCGCGCTCGCGCTCGAGCCGTCGGTTCTCGCGCTGGAGGCGGGCGACCTCGCGGCGCTCGCGGGCCTCCCGGCGCTCCTCGCGGCGCGCGTCGGTGAGATCGCCCTCCAGTTCCTCGATGCGTGCGTCTCTCTTTTCGACTGTGTCTTCGAGATCCGCGGCATGGGCTTCGAGGCGTTCGACCCTGGTTTCGAGGCGTTTGATCTCCTCTTCCTCGGCCGAGAGTTCGCGGGGCTCGGGACCTTTCTCCTCGGCCTCGCTTTCCTCGCTCCCCTCGAGATCGGCGAGGACGCTCTCGATCGACTGCTCCTCGGCGATCACCCGCGAGAGCACCTCGCCGCGATCGACTCGCGGGGGGACGCGTTCCGCGATGCGCTCGAAGCGCTCCTCGTAGGCGTCGAACGCAAACAGCGCCGCGGCCATCGCGTCGCGCTCGTGGTCGTTCTCGTAGCCCTCCTCCCGGGTCCGGTGTTGTTTCTCGTCGATCGGGAGGTCACCGTCGGGCACCCAGCCCGCCGCGGCGAGGCTCCGGCGGATCTTCTCGACCGTCGAGGGCATCGGCGTCACGTCCGCCGCCACCACGACCGGCCGGCCCCGCTCGATGATCCACTCGATCACCGCAGCCATGTCCGCGGTCCTCGTGCTCAGGACGTCGAGCACCTCGCCTTCCAAGTCACAGATCGCGACCGCGGTCGTCGTCCCAGGATCGATCCCGACCAGCACGTGATCGCGCCGTTTCGCGAGCGGCTCGAAGGTGATGCCGTCCTGCTGGATCGGCTCGATCTCGACGCGGGTATCGCCCGATCGGGCCGCAGAAACCGGAATATCCCCGAGCGGGGCGCTCACCTCGAAGACGGCGTTCGAATACCCGCCGTACTTCTCAGTGACCCCTTTTTCGTACTCGAGGCCCGCGTCGTCGAGTTCGGATTCGACCTCGCGGGCGCGACGCTTGACCGCACCGTGGATCCGGCGGGTGTATCGGTCGGCCGACCAGCCGCCCTTGCCCGTCGAGCGCCCGCGCGAGACTTTTAGTTGGGTTCGGTCGGTAAACGCGGAGACCTCCTGTCCGACGTTCGCGGCGGCCAGCCGGGCGGCGGCCTCGGCCTCTTTCATTGGTTTCTTACTGTAAGGGACGCCGTGTCGGGAAGCGACCCGCGAGAGGGGTTCGGGCCGCTCTGCGCCGGTCACCTGGACGAGTTTGGTCTCGGCCGGCAGTCCCCGGAGAAAACCGATCAGCGCTTCCTTGTCCGCGGCCAGCTCGTAGACGTTGTCGGTGGCGAGAACGTCCGGCTCCTCGCGGTCGAGCAGTCGAAAGAGTTTCCGGCGGGAGACGACGTCCCGATCGAGTTGCTCGCCGTTGAAGGCGACGACTGCATAGGAGGGCCGATTGCTCCCGCGGACGTCCCCGCTCTGGACGTCCACGCCGAACACCAGGGAGTCGAGTGCATCCGGACCGAGGGCGAATGAGCGAAGCGAGTGAGCCCTCGAAACGGAGCGGTGAGCCGCCAGGCGAACCGCGGAGTAGGGCGAGACAGCGTGAGCACCGCGAACGTCCCCTCGAGGCGAAGCGGTGAGCCACCAGACGAACCGCGAAGCAGGGCGAGGCCGGACGATCGAAGTAAGTGACTCCTCGTGACCGAGCGGTGAGGACAGGAAATGGCCGTCAATTCAATATATCTCTCGGCTCCTCCCCTGTGGTAACGATCGAGTCCCTGCCGAACGTCGGCGAATGTGGCTCAGTCGGTCGGCTCCGTCGATCGGTTTCCGGCCGACGAGCCGAGGGGCGGATGCGATGAGTGGGAAGCCACCACGAGCGGACGGCGACCGGACGGACCCGGATTCGATCTCGGGTCCGAAGTCGGGACTCGCGGGCCTCTCGCTCGTCGCGCTCGTGATGCTACTCGCACTCGCTGCGGTCGCGTTCGTCACCTTTCATCGGTGAGACGCGTCGGTGAGCGTGAAACCGGGGCTTTGGGGATCGAAGCCTCGGTCGGGGGCTGAGCGGGACGGTAGGCCGAACGTTCTCGATGGATATATGCCCTCCCGGTCGATACGCCCCGAGAAGCGTTGTAGATACGGACGAAGGAAATGATCTTACGATGAACGAAGTCGTAGCCGACTCGCGACCGACGACCGCCCTCGCTCGGGCGAGCGTCCCACGGGGAGTACCAGCGTGAACCCACCGCGACCACCACGACCACCACAATCGGCGCGATCGATCGTCACATCGATGGTCGTGCTCGCGCTTCTCGCGAGTACTATTGCCACCCTACTGGGAAGCGTGCCGGCCGCCGCTCAGCAATCCGGGGCCCCCGGCGCGGAGACGAACGGAACGGACGTCGTGGTTCGGCAGAACGGGCAGTGTTACCCGATCTCGGCCTTTGGCAACGGCAGTCGCTCGATCGAGACCTTCTACGAGTATCGCAGTCCCGAGAGTAACCCCTCGGGGTGGTATCGCGCCTACGGCGAACTCCAGGGTCTGCTGCGCCAGGACACGAGCCAGGTTCTCCTCTATAACGGATCGGATGGACTCTCGCTCGTGTTCGTCCACGATGGCCTCGCGAACGGAAGCGGGAGCGGCGGGACGGTCGCGATGAACATCACCGGACTCCCCGCCGAGGGTAACTGGTCGGTCCAGGACGACGACTACGACGACCAGGACGATGTCTTCGACCTCCGGGAGACGAGCGCCCACATCGAGTGGGTCTGGAACGAGGGCAACCGGTCGGACGGCGCGGCCTTTGTCGGCCTCGGACGCGAGAACTGGGAGGAAATCAGAATCGATCCCGCATTCAACGATGACTCGCCCCAGTACCCCTCCGAGAAGTGGGACGAGTCCCCTGAATCGAACGTGATCGACTCCTGGATCGCCCGAAGCGCGAACGGGACGAGCTACGAACTCGCGATGGACGAGTCGATCACGATCGCCCGCGGCCCCTGTGATACCGAAGCCCCGAGCGCAGCGCTCGCCGCGAGTTCCCGGTCCCCGGTCGCCGGCACCGAAGTAACCTTGAACGCGAGCGGGTCGGCCGACAACGAGGGAATCTCGGAATACCGCTGGGACCCCGATGGCGACGGCACGATCGAGACGGTAACCAACGACTCGACGCTCAGGACGACGTTCGACCGGTCGGGTACCTACGACGCCCGAGTGACTGTCGTCGATCGCGCGAACAACACCGCAAACGCCTCCGTCTCGCTCCAGGTCGAAGCCGAGACAACTACCACAACGACGGCGACGACCACCGGTAGCGGCGTCGGAAGCGACCCGAGAAACGACGGTGGCGTTCTCGAGGCATCCTCGGCTATCGACGGACCGAGCCTGGTCGGATTGGTGGCCCTCGCGCTTGCGCTCTGTGGGCTCGCAGTCGCCGTGGTTCGGCGGTAGCTCCGGCGTTCGTATAGTAGCCGGTCCCTTCGATGCCGATCGCCGGAATTCCGAGAGGATTCGAAGATCCCGAGAGCTCTCGAATCAGCCGTCTCCGGCGGCATTTGACGACGAACGGAGCAGTTATTCTTTCGTTTCGATCGGTGTGCCACGATGTTTATAACGCTCGGGTAACTCCAGTGAAACGAGAACCGAGAACGCTAATGACGAACGAACGCATCCCCGGGCCGACAGTGAGGTATCGTGAGGAAGCGACTCGGCCCACGAGGTCCGAACGACGCCGAGGCGGGTACGGATGAGCCGCGATCGGCCACGTTTCCGTCCTGATCTCCAACCCCGCTACCGTGCGCGAGCACGGTCGTTTGCCGTTGTCTGTCTGTTGTCCGCTCTCGTCGTCTCCTCGATCGCGCTTCCCTTCGCAGCCACGCCGGCTACCGCCCAGCAGTCCGGCACACCCGGAGCCGAGGCGAACGGGACCGATATCGTCGTCCGGCAGAACGGGCAGTGTTATCCGATCTCGGCGTTCGGCAACGGCAGTCGGTCGATCGAGGACTTCTATGGCTACCGAAATCCATCCATGGAACCCTCGGGGTGGTATCGCGCTTACGGTGAACTCCAAGGGCTGTTGCGCGAGGACACGAGTCAAGTGCTGCTCTATAACGGCTCGGAGGGGCTCTCGCTCGTGTTCGTCCATGATGGCGTGAGCAACACGAGCGGCAGTGGCGGGACGGTCGTCATGAACGTTTCTGGATTGCCCGCCGAGGGCAACTGGTCAGTTCAGGACGACGACTACCGGGGCCAGGACGACGTCTTCGAGGTCGGTGGGTCGCGTGCTCACGTCGAGTGGGTCTGGAACGAGGGCAACCGTTCGGATGGCGCGGCCTTTGTCGGCCTCGGACGCGAGAACCGGGAGGAAATCACCGTCGACCCCGCGTTCAACGAGCAGTCGCCGAGGTATCCTTTCGAGAAATGGGAGGGATCGCCCGAATCAAACGAGATCGACTCCTGGGTCGCCCGGAGCGCGAACGGGACGAGCTACGAACTCGCGATGGACGAGTCGATCACGATCACTCGCGGCCCGTGTGACGGGGAGGCACCGAGCGCCGCGCTCACTGCGAGTACCACGGCCCTGACTCCGGGTGCGGAGGTAACCCTGAACGCGAGTGGATCGACCGACAACGACGCGATCTCGGCGTACCGCTGGGATCTCGACAGCGACGGCACAATCGAGACGGAGACTAACGACTCGACGCTCGCCACGACCTACGATAGCTCGGGAGCGTACGATCCACGGGTAACCGTCGTCGATCGCGCGAACAACACCGCAAACGCCTCCGTCTCGCTCCAGGTCGAAGCCGAGACCACTACCACCACCTCCACGACCACTACCGCCACAGCGACGAGCGAGGACACGGCGACCGGGACGGATTCTTCTGACACGGACAGGACGACCGAGACCGCTGCACCTACCTCCGGAAGCGGATCGGGTGAGGACGGCGGTGATGCCGGTGGGTCGGGTGTGAGCGGCGGTGTCGACGCTGCCATTGAGCGCGCCTCGGCGCTGGCGGATCGGGCCTCGGGGGAACTGAACGGCATGGAACGCGGGAACCTGATCGGCCTCGCGGTGCTCGGCGTCGCGCTGGTGGCGATCGGTCTCGTCGTCCTGCGCCGATAGGCTCTTGCCCTTCGTAACATGGTTTCTTTCTTGCGAGTCCCCACGTCTCATACGGCGTCGAACGAGGAGGTCGCCGCCGAGAACAGAACGCCAGAGGTTCGGAAGCTAGGCAGCTGTAAATCATCACAATTGAGTATCCAGTGAGTACTTCGATGAGAAACCCAACCGTGTCCACGCTGCCGCTGCTCCAGAGGGAAACAATCCCATCCACATCCATGATCGGTGTGGTACTCGTACTGGTCGGTCTCGTCCTCGTCGTCAAGCCCGAGTTGAGCCTCGCACCATTAGGTAGGGATGCAGGGACGATCGAGAACGCGGTGAGCCTCTGGGGTCGTATCCTGGCTGCAGTGCTCCTCCTGCTGGGTGGGCTGTTGAGTGTGATCGGTGTCTGGAGCCTACTCTACGCATAATCGTAGGTCTTCCCGCTCTGCACGGGCGTTGGGCAAACTATTGCCGTTTGATGCCTGATATCAACTACGGCCAATTCGACTACTTGATTGGGTTACAACCGTCCCATGTCATCAGCTTTTCATGCCACTCTCCAAGATACAGATTCTGGGCCTTGTTGAAATCATTGACAATTGATAGAGCCTTGTATTGAAAACAGCGGTCGGCGCTCAGTCACTCGCGTGGCGGTCGGCACGCGAGGGTGGGGGCACCTCGCCGTGGGTCTCGGTTGGCCGAGCGGCCGCGGGTTCGTCATTGACGTGGCGATACCGTCCCGGGGTGTTCGCAAGTGGATGGGCAGGGTTCTGTCCGCTCTCGATCCGGGCGGCACGCAACTCCTCGAAGCCCCTGATCCGCGCCCGGATCCCCCGCCAGTGATGGGCCGATCCCTCGGGGATCGAGGGGCGACGGCGCGGCCAGTCGGGCTGGCGCGCACGGAGCGTCGCGGTGTTGACGTTCGCCGCGAGCTCGTCGTGATCGACAAGTACGCCCACTCGAGCGTCGGCGGGCACGCGGGCGGCGAGCACGTCGAGTCCGAGATGCAAGGCCCGATACTCCGCAACGTTGTTGTCGGGAACGCGATCGGGTACTGCGAGCCGATCGAGGCGTTCACCCTCGCCCGTCTCGATGACGACGCCGAGACCACCGCCCGGCTGCTGGAAGGACCCGTCGGTAGCGACGTAGTAGTGGCGATGGTGGGTCCGAGGAGGGTGGGCGATGTGGGGCGTGGGCGAGTCGTCAAACAGGTTGCGGAGGGGTTGACGGCCGTACACGGCCATGCTATTGCTTCGCGTGGCTCGCACTTAACTACTCGGGGTGGGGCCCGGAATCCCCTCAATCGAACCGGTCGGGCTGGCTCGGTCGGTTCGTGGCCGAACTGGTGGATGTGTGCTAGTCGACCACAGCATACTTAACCCCTTCTCGCAACGTGTGTCGTATGTCGAACGGCACACGGGAGACGATCGGACGACGGCGATACCTGCAAGCCGCCGGAGCGGCGGCGTTCGCCGCGTCGCTGGCCGGCTGTTCGGGCGGCGGTGGCAGTGGTGGCGACGGTGGCGGTAGTGGTGGCGGCACGACAACAAGTGGAGCGAACGCGAGCGCCGGGAACGAAACTGGGACCGGAACGTCGATCGAAAATCCCCAGACGCGGGGCGAGTACCTCCAGGTCGCGAACCGATTCAGCCACGACCAGGCGCCCTGGATCTTCCTCAATCGTCAGTACAGCGTCTACGGCGTCGCGAACACCGTCGAGTGGGAAGCGCGCCGAGACGAGCGCATCGATGGCTATGCAGTCGTGCCCAGCGGCGGCAAGGAAACGGTGACGATCACCCAGAGCCAGATGGACTCGGGCCTCGACCCACACGATCACCGCGAGACCCCCACCGATAACATCGTCCTCCAGGCCTACGAGGGACTACTGAGCCGCGACGCCCAGGGGGAGATCGTCCCCGAACTCGCGAGCGAATACGAGCGAATCGAACCCGGTCGCGTGCGCTTTAGGATCCGCGAGGGACCGACTTTCCATAGTGGCGACCCGCTCACTCCCGAGGACGTCGCCTTCAGCATCAACCGGATCGTCGACGACGAGGTCGGCGGACTCGTCAGTCCCCAGAGCGACCAGTTAGCCGGCGTGACCGGCGCGGAAGTCGTCGACGGCGAGCGGGCGGTCGACGTCACGTCCGACGGCATCAACCCGATCGTCTTCTCGCTGTTCGCCAGTTACTGTGACGTCATGCAGCAATCCTGGGTCCAGAGCAACGACGGACCCTATATCAACACTCACATGAACGGCACCGGCCCCTTCCGGTTGGCGAACTACCAGGAGGGAGTGCAAGTGGTCTACGAGCGCGCGCCGAACTACTGGCAGGACCCCGCCCCCGCTGCGGGCCTCACCATCCGGTCCGCTGACGAGTCGAGCACTCGGGTCAACCAACTGCTCGGGGGCGAGACCGATCTAGCTGTGAACGTCCCGCCACAGGACGTCAACCGCATTCGGGATTCCGGCAGCGCCGGGATCAGTCCCGCTCCGAGTACCCGTGTGCTGTTTAACGCGATGCGCCACGACGTCGAGCCTTTCTCCAGCCCCGAGTTCCGCCGGGCGATGAACCTCGCGATCGATCTGGATAGCATCGTCGAGAACGTCCTCTCGGGCTTCGCCGACGCGACCGGCCAGCCGACGCTCGAAGGGTTTTCGGGGTTCAACCCCCAGGTCGATCCCTACCCACAGAACGTAGGGAAGGCCGAGCAGTTGGTCGAGGAAAGCGGACAAGCCGGCGCGCAGCTCACCCTACACACGCCTGTCGGTCGGTATCTGAAAGACGTCGAGATCGCCCAGGCGGTCGCGAACCAGATCGACCAGCTTTCGAATGTCTCCTGTTCGGTCGAACAACGGGAGTTCAGCGCGCTCGCCGAGGAGATCACCACCGGAAAGATCGAGGACAAACCACCCTTCTACCTGATCGGGTGGGGCAACGCTACCTTCGACGCGAGCCAGACGATCGTTCCCTTACTTGCGAGCAACGGCGAACTCACCACCTTCAGCAGCGAGCGCCTCGATAGCCTGATGAACGAAGCCGGGAGCCTGCCTGGCGACCAGGAGAGCGGCTGAACGGGGCGAGAGAGATGGCACTCGGTCGGTTCGTCCTCAAGCGCGCCCTCCAGGGGATCGTCGTGGTCTGGGGGGTCGTGACCGTCGTCTTCGGGCTCCGATTCATCACGCCCGGCAACCCGATCAGCGTTATCGCGCCCCTCGACGCGAGTCCCGAGACCAGGCAGGCGATCGCCCGCGAGCTGGGGCTGAACGACCCACTATACGTGCAGTATCTCGACTATCTCCTCGGGTTGCTCCAGGGCGATATGGGCTATTCGTACATCTCGAACACGCAGGCGAGCGCTCAAGTCTTCGCCAGGCTGCCCGCAACGCTCGAACTCGCGGTGGTCGCGACGATCGTCGCGGTCGTCATCTCGATTCCACTCGGGGTTTTGAGTGCGACCCGGCGCAACGAGCCGGCCGATTACGGCGCGACGCTCTTTTCGCTGGCCGGGATCAGTACGCCCAATTTCTGGCTCGGGATCATGCTCGTGCTCGTCTTCGCGGTACAACTGGAGATCTTCAAGACGAGCGGCCGCGGTCCCGGGTTCGTGAGTGCTCTCTCTATGCTAGTTACGCAGGGCAGCGCCGCGGGGCTTTTGAGCTGGCTTTCGTATATCACGCTGCCGGCACTCGCGCTGGGGACCTACTTCACCGCGCTGATCACCAGACTCACCCGAAGCGGAATGCTCGACGAGCTCGGGAGTGCCTACGTCAAAGCGGTACGTGCGAAAGGCCTGCCCGAGACCCTCGTTCGCTACAAACACGCGCTTCGAAACACCCTGGTCCCGGTGATCACCGTCTTAGGACTGCAGTTGGGGACGCTCATCGGCGGGGCGGTCATCACCGAGGCGGTCTTCGACTGGCCGGGGCTCGGAACCCTGGTCATCACCTCGATCACCGCGCGGGACTGGCCGATCCTCCAGGGGAGTCTCGTCGTCATCGGGGTCGGGTTCGTCCTGATCAATATCGCGGTCGATACCCTCTATGCCTACGTGAACCCACAGGTGGTGTATGAATGATCTCGCCGCGCACGCTCGGTAATCTCAGGCGGGAGTTCCGATCGAGCGCGCTCGCGAAACTCGGCGTGCTCATCGTCGTGGTCGTCGTGGGTGTGGCAGTTCTCGCGCCGATGTTCGCGCCCCACGACCCGACCACACAGAACCTCGATCGCTCACAGCTCCCGCCGGTCGGTTTTAGTACCACCACCAACTCGACGAGCACCGAGATGGTAAACGGCAGCCTCGAAGTGATCAACGAGACCAACGAGATCAACGCCACCCTTACCTACCCGCTGGGAACGGACTCGCTCGGGCGGGGGATGCTCTCGCGGGTGATCTACGGTGCCCGCACCTCGCTTTTGGTTGGCCTCTTGGGCACTATCTTAGCCGCGGTCGTCGGCGTCTCGGTGGGACTGGTCGCCGGCTACTACCGGGGACGAGTCGACGACACGCTCATGCGCAGCGCCGACGTCATGCTCGCCTTCCCCTCGCTCGTACTCGCGATCGCGCTGGTTGGACTGTGGGGCAGAGCGGCCTGGCGGGTGCCTGATCCCTTGGTAGTAGCGGGGATCACCCCCGAGATGCCCGCCTCCTTCGTTCTGCCCGGGACGGTGATCGTCGTCGTCGGCCTGGTGAACTGGGTGTGGTTCGCCCGGGTCGCCCGTGGGGAGGCCCTCTCGGTGCGCGAGCAGTCCTACGTGAAGGCTGCCCGGTCGGTCGGAGCCTCGAACAGCTTCATTATCCGCCGGCATATCCTCCCGAACAGCGCGACCCCGATACTGGTGCTCGGGACGATCCAGGTCGCCGCGATCATCCTCTTGGAGAGCGCATTGTCATTCCTGGGCTTTTCGGGGACGACGCTGTCGTGGGGCTTCGACATCGCCCGGGGCCGGGATTACCTGGCCTCTTCCTGGTGGATATCGACGGTTCCCGGCATAGCGATCGTGCTTTCGGTGATCGGGATCAACCTCCTCGGCGACTGGCTGCGCGACGCGCTCGATCCAGGCATTGGCGGCGAAGGGGGGAGCGGCGGTGCTTGAGGATCGCGCCGGCTCCGAGGACGCGCCCGACGGCTCCGGAGCCGACACGACGACAGCCGACCCGATCCTCGAAGTCAGGAACCTCTCGACGCAGTTCTTTACCGCGGAGGGACAAGTCAACGCCGTCGAGTCGGTGAGCTTCGACGTGTACGACGGGGAGATCTTCGGTATCGTCGGCGAATCGGGATCGGGCAAGTCGGTGACGGCGCTGTCGATACTCGACCTCGTCGAATCCCCGGGGAGAGTCACCGCGGGCGAGATTTGGTATCGCAACCCCGACCTCGCCGACGACATGCGCGACTCTCACCCCGAGGCGGTCGAGGGCGAGTATGTCGACACGCGGCGAGTGCCTACGGGCGTGCGCCGGTCACTTCGAGGTCCTACCTTCAGCATGATCTTCCAGGACCCGATGAGTTCGTTCAATCCCTCGATCACGGTCGGCGAGCAGCTCGCCGAAGCCATCGAGGTCCAGCGACGCGCCCGCGCGAACCCTCGGAGCACGCGCTCGCGAACCCAGGGCTACGGGCTGGGGCGCTTCCTCACCGATTCGTTACTACCTTCCCGAAGCTACGTGAGCGCCGAGAGCCGCGAGCGCGCGACCGGACTCCTCGATCAGGTCGGTATTCCCGACTCTGCCGAACGCGCCGCGGAGTACCCCAACCAGTTCTCGGGGGGCATGCTCCAGCGCGCGATGGTCGCCCAGGCGCTCGCGGGCGAGCCCGACGTCCTGATCGCCGACGAGCCGACGACCGCCCTTGACGTTACCATCCAAGCCCAGATCCTCGATCTGCTCGCCGACCTCCAGGACGAGGAGGACATGAGTGTGATCATGATCACCCACGACCTGGGGGTCATCGCGCGGATGTGCGATCGGGTCGGCGTGATGTACGCTGGCGAGATCGCCGAACGCGGTTCGTTAACCGACGTCTTCGACCGGCCGGTCCACCCCTATACGGAGGGTCTGCTAGAGTCGATCCCCGACCCCGACGACCCCGCGCCGCGCCTCCAGCCCATCGAGGGTAACGTCCCAAGTCTCATTGACAGCGAAATGGGAAATCGGTGTTACTTCGCCGATCGCTGCCCGAAGGCGATGGACGAGTGCGTCGCCGAGAAGCCGGCGGAAGTAGATACGGCGGGAAGCGCCGAACACCGGGTGCGTTGTGTCCTCGCCGAGCGGGAGTACGACCCTACGCGGGCGCTCTCGGGTACCGAAGAAGATCGAGAGCGGGAGGCGAGCGCCGATGACTGAGGAGGATAGCGGCCGGAGCCGGAACGATCGTGGGAAACGAGGGGCTACCGGGCGCGCGAACGCCGAGGGCGACGTGTTGCTCGAAGTAGAGGACCTGCACAAATACTACTTCGAGCGCGACACCCTGACCGATCGACTGCTTCGCCGCGAGGCCCGGAGCGTACAGGCGGTCGACGGTGTGAGCCTCGCCATCCACCGCGGCGAGACTCTAGGGCTGGTCGGCGAGTCGGGGTGTGGAAAGTCGACGACCGGCGAGACGCTGCTACGATTACGTGAGGCGACCGACGGTGGAGTATACTTCGAGGGCGAATCGGTCTTCGACCTCGCGGGCGAGGATCTGATGGCCTTCCGTAGACGGGCGGGGATCGTATTCCAGGATCCCTATTCGAGCCTTGACCCCCGGATGACCGTCGGGCAGCTCGTCGCCGAACCGCTTTCGGTCCACGGCGAGCCCGCCGACGCGGAAAACACCAAGGAAGCACGCCGCGAGCGCGTCGACGAACTGCTCGAGCGCGTCGGGCTATCGCACAGTCAGCGCGATCGCTACCCCCACGAGTTCTCCGGCGGACAGCGCCAGCGCGTCGGCATCGCGCGTGCGCTCGCGCTCGAACCCGATTTCCTCGTGCTCGACGAACCGGTAAGCGCACTCGATGTCTCGGTCCAGGCACAGATCCTCAACCTGCTGGCCGACCTCCAGGTCGAATTCGATCTCACCTACCTCTTCATCGCACACGACCTCTCGGTGGTGCGTCACCTCTGTGATCGCGTCGCGGTGATGTACTTAGGCGAGATCATTGAGCGCGGTCCGACCGACGAACTCTTCGAGGAGCCGCGTCATCCCTACACGCAAGCACTGCTCGAGAGCGTCCCGCGGGCGCGCAGCGACGAGCGCGAGCGCGCGATCGACCCGCTCGCGGGGGACGTCCCCTCGCCACGTGACCCGCCCTCGGGCTGTCGATTTCGAACCCGGTGTCCGGCGGTCATCCCGCCCGACGATCTCGAGATCGCCCAGGAAGGATATCGTGAAGTGATGGATCTGCGCGAACGCCTCGAGTCGGGCGATGTCGACGCCGAGCGAGCCCGTGAACTCCTCGCTGGCGATGGGGGTGGCGCTGCCGGCGAGGGAACCACTGGAAGCGATAGAAGCAACGGGAGCGACGAGAGCGAGCACGGCGACCGACGGGGGAGACGAAGGGCCTCGGCGGTCGGCGAGGAGGCCCGGCTGCGTGAGGACGTCTTCGAGGCCGACCTCGCGGGTGAGAACCGAGCAGTCGTCGCCGAAGCTCTGAACTCTCTTGCCGACGGCGAGCGGGCTGAGGCGATCTCGATCCTTCGGGAGCGCTTCGAGAGCGTCTGTGAGCGTACCCCTCCGGTCCTCCAGGACGGCCCCCACCCTGCGGCGTGTCACCTCTACGACCAGCCGACCGAACGCCGAGGAGCCGATCGAACCGAACGGAGCGCCGGGGACGACTGACAGCGGATTCCTCCGACCTTTGGACTCCTTCGACAGTTTCGGCGGCTTCGCCAGCCGATGGCCGGAACGACTCCGACTATGAGGCGCTTTCAGCTACGATAGGAGTGACCGGCGAGCAAGGAGACGGCATTTAGCGCGAGCAAGGCGAGCAGTACTACTCCCTCCGATCGGGTCTCGATACCGGCGACCAATAGCGGCACATACAGAAAGGGAAGCACGATCGCGGTCCAGAAACAGGCGGCCCGCAGCCCTCTCCATAGCCCGGGACCGCGACAGCGAACGTACAGCGGGAGCGTCGCGCGCTCGTCGCCTGCTTCCCTCGAGCCGAGTCGCTCGCGCTGCTCGTGCGACCGCCGGTGTACTCCTGGCTTTTGCGATCCATCCGACTCACGAGTGTCGTCCGGACGAGCGGAGCCGCCCGACTCCCGATCGTCGATCGGCGCGTCCTCCTCGACCGACGCCGATCGACGACTCGTACCGTTCCCAGCCCGTCCGCAGGCGTTGGCCTCCCGAGCCATTAATTATATAGCTGAGAGATATGTAATAAAGCTACTGACGGGATACGACCCTCCCGATCGCGCGTCGTAGTCCATTCCAGGTTCGGTTCCTCCTTGCCTCGCGAATCGCCTCAGTGGCCCGTGTCGGTCGGCTCGTCGCCCTTACTGCGGTCTTCGGGGTTGTTGGAGTCGTCGACAGCGAGTACTGCCCCAAGGGTTCGTTTCCGTTCCGGATCGAGGTCGGCGAGGAGTTCGGCGCTGAAGGGGCTCTCGGCGAGCGTGGTTAGCGAGCGCTCAGTCTTCTCGCGGACGCGGTCGATCGCCTTCTCGACTGACTCGGTCGAACTCTCGCGTGCGTCGGCGATTTCCGCGACGCTCTCGCCCGCACGGAGCCGTCGCGCGACGTCGCGCTCGCCGCGACTGAGGATCGAAGGGGACTCGGATCGGTCGGCCATGACCCTCCTCGGCCGCGAGCGCTCAAGGGCATGGTGGTCGCTCGATCGGTAGTGTCGTCAGGTCGAGACGTAGTCTCCGAGTTCGGGATCATCCGAGCGCGAGGACTTCTACCCGGTGTGAACCCTGCCGGCCATCGAGCTCGGCACTCGCGAGGATTTCTTCTCCCACAGCCTCGCGCCAGTCGGCTACTCGGTCGGTGTGGGTAGCGTGATGGCGCTCGATCGAGTACTCCAGGTCGGGGTCGGCTCTGAGGTCGTCTTCGGTCTCGGCTGCGCTGGGGTAGGCGGGCACGCCATCGGTGTCGAGCAGCGTCGCGGGATCGACGTGCAGCGGTCGGGAGTCCTCGGTGTACTCGCCTTCGCTCTCGACGTGGAGCCGCGCCCGTTCCCGCCCGGCGAAGGGTGGGGTCACCCTGAGCACTGCCCGCGGGCCGGGCGTTCGATTGGTCTCAAAGGCGCTGATGACGTCTTCGCGATGCACTGCGAGCGAATCGATCTCGCGGTAGTCCTCCG
Source organism: Halobacteriales archaeon QS_3_64_16 (assembly GCA_003021705.1). Classification (GTDB taxonomy): domain Archaea; phylum Halobacteriota; class Halobacteria; order Halobacteriales; family Halococcaceae; genus PXQR01. The sequence goes on along the minus strand of PXRJ01000003.1, from coordinate 16,573 downwards.
CGTCGGCGACCATCGACGCCCTGTAGGTTGCCGGTTACCCTAAGCGTGCGGGCCGGTCACCCGGTGTGATCAGGACGGCTGTGCAGGAAACGATAGTTAAGTGGTGACGAAGCCGATAGGTGGAACCGCCACGGTTAGGTGGGAGGTGCGAATTAGATGAAGCCCCTATCGCATCCGCGAGCGAACGCAGTGAGCGAGCGGCCTTCTTACTCCAGGTTTTTGCGAGGAGCGGTCCCCGCAGTGAGTCGGCTTCGCCGACGAGCGAGGAGACCCGACGTGATTCGAAAGACGCTTCGCGTCTTTCGTCATGCCAAGACGGCGAAGCCGTCTTGTAGCAAGAAAAAGGTGCGCGTTAGAAGGCCCCGAGACTGGCCTGGTGATCGCGGGTCGCTTCGGCGGCGATCTCGAAGCCGACGAGGTCACGCAGGTCGGTAGCGTAGGTGGTTCCGGCGTGTTCGAGTATTAAGAGTCGTCCCTTCGTGCCTACTACAGTTCCCGTCGCGATCGTCTCGGCGACCGGTCGCTCCTTTAAGGCGAGCCCGTAGTCGAAGTCGAAGCGCTCGATCGGCGCATGCTCGTCGAGAAGTGCGTCCCAGGCTTCGCTATCGACCGTCGCGGCGAGACTCGCTACTTTCCGCTCGACGCGGACCGCTTCCGGCATCTCGGCGGCGATCTCGCGTTCTACCTCCCGGGCGATTTCCCCCGAGGCAGCGGTGTGGATGTGGGCGGCCCGATCGGCTCCCTGTTCGCGAAGCCGGGTATCGAGGCGCCACGAGCGAGTGATACCGACTTTGAATGTCGTGGGGGCGAAGGCGGCGAGGTAGACGGCGTATTCCTCCTCGGCATACGTCGGTGCCCAGTCCCGCGTGTGGCGCTCGCAGTAGGGTGTCCCGGGCCGATCGCAGGGGTAGTGCGCCCCGTCGTCGATCGTACCGGCACAGTAGCGGTCGCCGAGCGGGGAGGAGAGTTCTGCACCCGGTTCTAAGGCGACGTGCTCGACGCTGCCCTCGGTGGCGACTAGCAAGGCCGGGTCGTCGGGCCCGGTGTGGTAGCCGGCGATCTGCACACCCGCCATACGACCCGTTCGATCAAAGGAATGGCGCTCGCGGGGAGCGTCGGTCCGACTCCTATCGAACCCGGAGCCCGATAGCCGGGACCGACGATGGTGAGCCAGCTACCGGCGGCGTCGGCCGATCGGTACGGTCGAGAAGGGGCGACTATCGGGGGATATCGAGGCTCGGTTTTTTGCGGTCTCGATCCGTCCAACCCACAATGGCACTTCGAGCCGATCTAGAGACGATGGTCGAGAACGAGGGTGTTCACTTTCTCCTCGAGGTCACGAACGATGGGAACAGTCCGGCAGAACTCACCTTTCGGGACGCCGGGAAGGCCGACTTCGCCGTCTACGAAAACGGTAGCGAACGCGACCCGAATTGCGAAGGCGAGGACGAACGCGAGGAACGCTGGCGCTGGAGCGAGGGCCGGATGTTCGCCCAGGTGCTACAGACCGACCGGCTCGAACCGGGCGCGTCGTCCAGATACGAGGGGCGCTGGGAATCGCCCGATCCGGGCACCTACTTCGCCTGGGCGACGCTCCGCGCACAGGACTGGAATCTCGAAGCAACCGGTGAGTTTTCGGTCGAGAGCTAACTGGGACGATAGAACGAGAGAGCCACGTCGACCCTCTCGGGACGACGTCGGAGTTGCCGAGGTAATCGATGTCAGTCGTCGAGGTGGGCCTGTTCGAACGGTCGGGGTGGCAATCGGAGCTCTTCGAGGCCGGGCAGGTGTTTGACATTATAGATGACTTGCATCTCGTCGGTGACTACCATACCATTACAGGAGAGTCGAATCCCGCTGTCGATCATGCCGGGCGGGAGGATGTTGTTGACCGGCATAGCCATCTCCCCGTCGATGACCCCGACCGCACAGTTCGCACACGCCCCGCCCCGGCAGGCATACGGCCAGGCGAACCCGCGGTTCTCGGCGGCCTCGAGCAGCGACTCGTCCGGTTGGACCAGGATGCGGCCGTAGTCCGCCGGGTCGAGGTCGGCGTTCGAAGCTTTCTCGAAGAGGTCCTCGTCGCCGATGTCCCAGCCGTGGTCGTCTAACACTTCGTAGTTGAGGTACTCGACCCGGGAGGTCTCCTGAGAGTACTCCCCGGCGTCTTCGTTTTCGGCTCCAGGTCCGTCCTCGGCCTCCTCACCGCCGTCATCGACCCCTTCCTGCCCGTTCTCGGTTATTTCCTCTCGGTAGCCGGCCTTGATCTCCTCGTAGGCCGTCCGAACCAAGAGAAACTCCTCGGCCGAGCCGCCCTGATCGGGGTGGGTCTCTTTCGCGCGCTGCCTGTAGGCTCGTTTGATCTCCTCTTCGTCCGCGTCCGTATCGATCCGCAGAACGTCGAACGGGGACTCCACTACCATCTTATATCTGATCCGGGCGCAAAAGGGTTCCCGATCGGGAGTCGTACCGACGCGCGCTCTCTCCGCTCCGGGCTACTCGCCGCCGTTTCCGACGGCAACTACCGACGAACCGAACTCGGGATCGCGACACGGGATGGGAGCGTCACTGGCGTTCGTCCAGCAGTTCACGCGTCGCCCGGCGGACGGCGTCGTCGCTCGAGTCTTCGGGCCGCCACCCGAGCGCCCCGAGCTTCTCGATCGAGAGGCGCATCCGGGGCACGTCGCCCGTCCAGCCCTGCGAACCGCCAGTGAACTCGAATTCGGGATCCAGACCCATCTCCTCGGCGACGATCTCGCCGATACGCGTGACCGAGGTCGTCGTCCGCGTCCCCAAGTTGTAGGTGTTGACCGGGGCGTCTGCGGTCTCGATGGCGTGGACCATCGCATCGATACACTCGGTAACGTGCATGTAGGATTTCTCCTGGCGGCCATCGCCGAGGATCTCGAGCGTGCTCGGATCGTTTTCGAGCTTCGCGATGAAGTCGGGAATCACTGCGCCGAGCTGGAGGCGGGGACCGACGATGTTCGCAAAGCGAAAACTCCAGGCAGTGACGTCGTGGCTATGGGCATAGACTGCGATCAGCGACTCGCAGGCGAGTTTCGAAGCGCCGTACATCGAGATAGGCTCGAGGGGCGCGAAGTCCTCCGGTGTGGGTTGGGGCGCGTTGCCATAGACCGTCGAGGAAGAGGTAAACGCGACGTTCCCGACCCCGACTGCCTCCATCCTGGCGAGGACGCGTTCGGTCAGCTCGTTGTTGCGCCCGAACTGGGCGTTCGGATCGTCGCTGTCGACGGCCTTGTCCGCCGCGAAATGGAAGACGACGTCGAGATCGTCGGTGATCACTTCCTCGACGACGGCGGGGTCGGTCAGATCGCCCTCGACGACGGTGGCCTCGGCGGGCACCCATTCCGGCGAACCATTGGTGAATGAGTCGACGATTCGTACGTCGTTGTCGCTCACGAGGCGCTCGGCGAGGTGTGAGCCGACGAAGCCGCCACCGCCGGTGACCAGAACTCGTTTCCCGGAGAGTTGCATGTCACTCGGTCCTGCCCTCGGCGTATGGATCTTCTGATCGCCAGCGCGGAACCGAAAGCCGCCTATCGGGCCGGCCTCCCAATGTTTCCATGCAGGATACATCCGAGGTCGCCGTGCTCCGGTTGGGCCACCGTCCGGGCCGGGACGAGCGGATGACGACCCACGTCGGGCTGACCGCACGGGCATTGGGTGCCGATCGCCTGTTCGTCGAACCCGCTGGAGCCGGGGCTGAAGAGACCGTGCGGGAGGTCACCGATCGGTTCGGCGGTCCCTTCGAAGCCGAGGTAACCGACTCGCCCGAAGCGGTGCTTCGCGAGTGGGAGGGAGCGATCACCCACCTCACGATGTACGGGCTCCCGGTTCAGGACCTCGAGGGCGAGATCAGGGAGGCCCACCGCGAGAAACCCTTACTGATCGTCGTCGGCGCGGAGAAAGTGCCATTCTCGGTGTACGAACGGGCGGACTGGAACCTCGGGGTCACGAACCAACCTCACTCGGAGGTCGCGGCGCTCGCGGTCTTTCTCGATCGGCTCTTCGAGGGTCGCGAACTCGACCGGGAGGGGGAGGGGGCGAGCCGGCAGGTGGTGCCGGAAGCGACTGGCAAGACTGTCGAGTCCGTTGAGGAGAGCCGTTAGGTAATTGCCTGCAGTTCACGAGAATCCTGCCAACATTCACGGCGTTTAGAGGAGACAATCAGTCTCATGGCAGATAAGAGCTGCCAGATAGAGGGAGAATTCCGCGACGGAAGCTATCGTCTGCGCGGCGAGGAGGGAAAGTACTACTCGGTGAGCAACGCTATCTTGGCAGAAATCTCCGAGTTCGAGTGGTTTACTGAAGGCGACCTCGCGAAGCGTCTCGGGATTGAACGCCAAATCGTACTCGAACATCTCGGATATCTCAGAGAACACGGAGTTATCGAGGGCGATAATGGCTCATGGACTCGAGATGCTGAATTTCACGAGAATGAATCCAGCGAATACCTCCGACAGAGAAACGAGCAGCTTCCACCGTGGGAACGACGAAATGCTGATGATGAGTCCATATACTGACTAACCTCCACTGACTCTACGCGATCGCAATCAAACGAAAACCCAGTGTCGAAGGGTTTAAGCGACCCAATCGCCCGAATTTAACTAATGGCGTTCGAGGAGCTACTCGAAGACCCCGTTATCCAGACGTATCTCCACGAACTCGTCGGCCCACGCGGGATGCCCGTCGCTGCCGCGCCGCCCGACGGCGAGGTGACCGACGAAGAACTCGCCGAGGACCTAGATCTCGAACTCAATGACGTGCGCCGGGCGCTTTTCATCCTCTACGAGAACGATCTCGCGACCTACCGCCGGCTGCGCGACGAAGATTCGGGTTGGTTGACCTATCTCTGGACTTTCGAGTACGAGCAGATCCCCGAACAGCTCGAAGGGGAGATGCACAAGCTCTTAGAGGCGCTCGAAGAACGCCGGGAGTACGAGCGGGACAACGAGTTCTACCTCTGTGAGAACGAGGGGGTGCGCTACGAGTTCTCCGAGGCGATGGATTTCGGCTTCGAGTGTCCCGACGGTTCGGAGATGGAGCCGATGGACAACGGTCACTTAGTCGAGGCGATGGATCGACGAATCACCGAACTCCGCTCGGAACTCAACGTCGAACTCGAGGCCTGAGGCGAATGGTCGTTCTCGCAACCAAGGTCTACGTCGAAGGCGAGGCCCGCGAGCGCGCGCTGAAATCACTCGGCGCACAGGTCGAGAACGCACTCGGTGATCTGGATGTCGCTCAGGAAGTCGGTCTCCGCCGCGACGACTTCCCGTCGGTGACGATAGAGGGTAAGGATGCGGTCGTCGCCCGCAATCTCCTGACTAAGGAGTGGGGAGCGATAACGACTGATTTCGAGGACGGGAGCGAGTACGTCGGCACCTTAGAGCGCTGGGACGAAGAGGGGATCACGCTCGACGCCGGTCGCGAGATCGAGATTCCGACGAGCGGACTCGGCCTCGGACCCGGCGATCCGACACAGATCAGAAACCGGTTCGGGCTGGTCCAACACCTCCCCATGAGGTTCGTCTACAGCGGCTCCTCACGGCTCGCCGATAGCGAGCGCGATCGCTTGTTCGAGTGGTCCCGCGGGAACGGACGAGTGAACTACAATAGTGCCACCCGAAGCGAGGTCCGGGCGACGGTGAATCGCGCGGGCCACGCCGAGGACATCGTCACCGTCGAACGCTGCGGGCTGCTCGAAGGGAGCGTTCTCTGCCGGGAGGATACCGATCCGCCCGGGTTGCTCGCGGCGATCGGCCGGCATCTCCCTGCGGAGTTGCTCTGTGTCCTGCCATGATCGGTGGGCTCCGAGGGGAGAGGACAGTCGGCGAGCGAAGCCGGAACCGAGATCGACATGCGTCTGTAGGACGGACGAACTACGGTAGGAAGGCAACCCGGTCATGAAACGCCAACTGCTCGCGCTCGTCCTGTTAGGGGTATTGACCGTGAGCACGGGCTGTACCGGGCTCTTCGGTCCGGGTCAGGTCGACGAGGAACGTCTCTCCCAGGAGTTCCGGTACGACTGGGACACGGATCGAAAGGTAACGATCAACGTCACCGGCGAGCAGTACCACGCAGTCTACGATCTACAGAATCGCTCGCGTCTCGTCGTCAACACGCGTGATTTCACCGGCGATCAACCCCTCAGCGTCGCCGCACTCAAATATCGGTATCCGAACGGCACAGTAACGAAAATCCCGGCCTCCCAGGTCGAGAAGAAACAGGAGAAAACCGTCATCTCACTGCCCGCCCGAAAGGGCAAAGTCGCCTTCAGTGCGCCGGCCGGCGGTAAACAGGTCCGCGTGCCGACGTTCGTCGATGGTTCGTATGAGGTGATCCTCCCTCAAAACATGCGCGTCGGCGTCCCCGTGCTCTCACAGGTCCGGCCCGGCGCGGACGAGCAACGCATCGAGAACGGCCGGGTCCACCTGCTCTGGGAGGACGTCGAGGCCGACTCCGTGAGCGTAAGCTACTATCTCGCCCGCGATCTCTGGATCTTCGGCGGAGTGCTCGCGCTATTCTTGCTCGTCGGCATCGGCGGGGCCGCGTACTACGTGCTCCAGATCCGCCAGCTCGAACAGCGACGGGAGGAGACTGGCCTCGATATGGGCGACGGGAGCGGGTAGAACTGGCCTCTTCAGAAACGAGCCGATCTCCCTTTGCCCCCAGGCGGAGCGCGAGCCCAACTATCTCTGACCGACAGCATAGATCGTCACTGCGTCGTTCCGGAAGGTGACCTCGAGCCCGCGAAGGTTCTCGAAGCCTAACTCCTCTCCGTAGCGCTCGCGTTCGACCGGCCCGACGTAGATGTATCGAACGTCGTGTTCTCGGAGGAGCCGGGCTTGTTGTCTCGGCGTCCCCGTATAGATTCGATCGACGTCTGCGACGCGCTCCTCGTAGGCGGCCGAGCCACGATAGCCGATCTCGTGGGCCCACCCGGCGACCGTCGGTACGCCGGTGAGACTGGAGGGGGCGTTGGTCCAACTGTAGGTGTCGACGCCCGGCGCGGAGACGATGGTCGGCTGCCGGCCGTTAGTTTGCCGATCGAGCCACTGGATCGCGGCGGCCTCCTCGGGGTGGGTCGCCGCGACAAACGCTAAGGCGTCGATCGTCGGGCCGTCGCTGCCACGGATCTCGGGGTCCCCGAAATGATTGCCGAGGGCGAGTCCCCCATACAGCGACGTCGAGAGTACGAGGAGTGCAACGAGGACGGTCGCGCCGCGCCGGTCTAGCCTCACTCCATTTCCGACTGAATCGGCTGCGAGCACTCGTGCGAGGATCGCGCCCGCCGCGATCGAGAAGAGCACCCAGACCTGCATGTAGGTCTTGAAGACCGTATTGTAGCGGCCCGGCCCCGCGCCCGTATCGATCCGGAGGAACTCGACGAGCACGACGAGGCCGACGCCCGCGAGCAGGAGTACCGTCTCGTAGCCGACGTCGCCGAGCGCTCCGCGACCGGCACTGTTCTCGATCCCGTCCCCGCGGTTGCGATCCTCGGTGCCGCTCTCGCAAGCACCGTCGATCCCGTCGGATCGATCGCGACCGGCCGACACACTTCGATCGTACCCGCCGGAGACCACCAGTTGCTCCGATCGCTTCGATCGATCCGGCTGGTCAAGGGAGAACCGAGCGGGGACGAGCTCCCGTCCCCGAAGGAGCAACCACGCGACGACCAGAAGCGGGCCGAACACGCCCAGTGCGACGAATTCACCGGCGAGCGCCAGGCCGAGCGCGAGGAGGGCGGCCACACCCGCCCGAAGGCGGTCGTCGATCGCAGGCCGGGCCCGGTCGAACAGGTAGGGCAGAAACACCGCGAAAAAAGCACCGTGAACCAGCAGCAAGCCCGTCAACGTGCTCCGCTCGCCGACGAGGGCGACCGCCCGGCCGCTCGCGCTCGCGAGCCAGAACGGTAGGGACCACACGAGCGCTCCGAGGAGCACGGCGAGCCCACCGAGAAGCGCCGCGCCGGTCCGGGCGAGTTCCCGGGCGAGCGTCGGGCCGTCGAGGACGAGCAGGCGATCGGCTACTCGCGAGGGCAACAGCGTGGCGGGGTGGGCCGGGCCGAAGGTAAGCCCGAGCCAGAGCACCCCGACGGCGGTCGGCAGCGACCAGGTGTTCACGACGGCGAGCAGGCCGACGAGCGGGGGGCAAGCTCCGAAAAGCAGCCACCGGCGACGCCGCCGATCGGTCGCCGGCGTGCGCGTACAGGCGTAACCGAGCGCCGCGACGAGTACTAGGAATGGCGTGCTCATCATGTGGGCGTGTAGGTCGCCGTTGAGCCAGGCGAACAGCGGAAACTCGTTGACGGTACCCTCGATGACGCGACTAGCCGTCCAGTAGGAGTACTCATTAGGTGGTCGAAGGAGGACTTCCGTCGAGAGAGCGCTCCGGTCGGCGACGGCGGCGGCGATCACCCTCGAGAGAGCGTCCGGAAGAACTTGGAGAAAGGCATAGAGCGCCGTGACGAGGTTCGCTGCGAACCCGACGAAGAAGGCGGCGAACGCACCGCTCGTTCGCCGCAGTGTCCCGTAATCGGCCGCGATCGCGCTCGCGAGTCCGTAGGCTCCAGTCACGAGCAGCGCGTAGAAGGTCGCGAGCGCGAGGTTGTAGGCGTATCGGGGCGGGGTCCCAGTGAGGCGCGCTAGTAGGGAGGCGATCAGGTGGCCGCCGTAGTAGTACTGTACCGGCTCGCCGGCAAACCAGAAGTCCTCGGGCGGCAGTGCGGAGGCTCGCAGTAGAGAGGCCAACAGGCCGAAATCGAGGAATTTTTCGCCCCCACCCGGGTGAACGGCCGGATCGACCGCCCGGATCGCGAGCAGGAACCCAAAGGCCAGCAGGAAGACCACTGCGCTCTCGGCAGCAGGCTTTCTCGGGAGGGCACCGACCGAAGCCGATATTCCACGAAACCTGACTTCGGTATCCGGATCGCACTCGCCCCCACTATCGATCCCGTTTTCGCTCCGACTGCCAACGCTGAGCGCGCGCCGGGCACAGAGTGTCGCGGCGACAGCAAGGACGAGCAGGCCGGCGAGGAGTCCGAGAACGATCGAGACGTGACCGATCCAGTAGGCAACGGTCGTGAGGACGACCAATGCTACCGGCAGCGAGAGGGCCGCACCGCGATCGGGTGTCTTCGGAAAGAGCGTCGCGGCGAGTGGCCACCCGGCGGCCGCCAGCGCCCCACAGGCGAGAAGCCAGATCGCGACGACCCCGACTTCCATCGACTCTATTCGACTCCCCGAGACGCATACGTCTTCTGAACGGTCCGCTCTACTCCCGCAGGATGTGTTTCGCCGATCGATTCCCGGAACGAAACGGTTTTTGGCGTTCGATCACCGATCCCGAAGCCGTGAGTTCGTTGGGCATCGTCCTGCCGGCGTACCAACCGGACGTCCAGCGACTTCGCTCGTACGTCGGCGCACTCGAGGAGCAACTGGCTCCCGAGGCGATCCTGATCGAACTCGACGCGCCACGTCCGGGTGTCCCGAAGGCCTTAGAGGACTGTCCCGCGACGGTTGCGGTCGCCGACCGCCGACGGGGGAAAGGCAGGGCGATTACGGCCGGGTTCGACCGCCTGCTCGGCGAGGAGGGAAACGATTACTCTCTCAGTTCGCCCGACGAGACCCACAGCGACGCTAACGGCGGGTGCGATCCGACGACCGACGACGCAGGACCGACCATCGACACGCTGGCGTTTTTCGATGCGGACGGGAGCACACCCCCAGAGTCGGCAGCGACGGTCCTCGCGCCGGTTCTCGCCGGAGCCTGTGATCTGGCGGTCGGCTCCCGACGTCATCCCGACGCCGCGGTAAGGCGTCATCAGACCCTCGGGAGGCGTCGGCTCGGCGACGGCTTCGCGTGGCTCGCGCGCCGCCTGGTCGAGCCCTCGCTGTACGACTACCAGTGTGGCGCAAAAGCCTTCTCCGCAGTGGTCTGGCGGGACGTCCGCGAATGTCTCCACGAACCGGGGTTCGCCTGGGATCTCGAGTGTCTCGTCCGTGCGGCGGCGCTGGGCTACGAAATCGAGGAAGTACCGATCACCTGGCAGGACCGATCCCGATCGACGGTCCCGCCCGCACTGACGGCACTTGCCCTCGCACGGGCCTTGTATCGCGCGCGCCGAGGGGAACGTGACGCCGGGGCGTCGTCTCACCGAACTCGACAGCTCGCGAGGACGGACGGCACCAAAGGCCCTCCGAACGACCGGGACACCAGCCGGTAGCGGCGCTACTGGGGAAGAGTGCGGGCACCTCACTGGAGATGGGAGAGGACAGTTGGGGGGCTGCCGTCGCCCGATCACAACCCTTAACAGGAAAAAACGGATACTCGAAGACAGCGGGATGGGATAGCCAGGAGATTCCGGCGGGCTCATAACCCGCAGACCGGTGGTTCAAATCCACCTCCCGCTATTCTCAAGCGAACGAGCGCGCAGCCATAGGCCTCGTGAGCGACGAGGATAGCAGCGTGGTTCGAATCCGCCTGGTGCTAGCCTTTGCACGACCGGTGAGGGGTAGATCGAAGCGGACGAGTAGCGGAAAGGACCCGGTAAATCGTCCGTCCGATCACTACCTCCTGGAGTCCGCACGTCGACCGCTCAACTCGACCAGTAAAGAAAGGTCACGAGGGCGATCCCCAGTATCGTGCCCCCGAGTACCGCGCCGAGGAACAGGAGTATTGTCGGGTCGGTTTGTAGCGTGATCAACCCCGAGGAAAGGCCAACGAGCACGACGAAGCCGGTCTGTAGGCGTCGGTGTCCCGACCGACGGTCCTCATCGGAGAGGGGACCGACCATCTAGGACTCCGAGCGGCTGACGTGCATCGAGACGAACCGCCACCCTGCTTGCTCCTCCTCGCTGCTCACGTCACCGCCGGTTCCGTCGTGGTTCTCGGCGTCGCTTCGGGGTCCGCGGTCCCGGTCGTGATCATCATCGCCGGCCCGCCATTCGAGCGTCCCGCTCCAGCGCGTCTGGTAGTCGTGGCGCTCGCCGGTCGTCGTGTCGCTCCAGGCCATCGATACCTCGTCGGCGAACCAGGCGTGATCCGCGCGCTCGCCGACGACCAGCGCGTGGCTCTCGATCGTCCAGTCGGTCGTCGTCTCGGTCTGCGTACGGAGACTTTCGGCGATCGCCTCGTAGCCGGTCAGGCGTTCGGTGATGCCAAACTTCACCGCCTTGGAGTCCTTGTCGAAAAACGGTTCCAGGGGCTCGCCCTCCCGGAGCGTTTCGTAGTACGCCCGGACCGTTGCAAGCGCGTTTGGTTCCGCTTCAGGTTTCCGTTCCCGATCCCGATCGGACGTGCGCTCGGTATCGCTCTCGTCCATTCGATACTCACTGGAACCCACGGCCGACCTCGTCTTCCTCGACGAGGTCGTCGAACTCGGTCTCGAGGACAGCCTCTGCTTCCTCGAAGGTATCGGTCAGTCCACCCAGATGCTCGGAGCGCTCCTCGCGGTCGTAGGACAGCGGCCCGTAGGCGGGACTGTCAAGTGCACCCATCACGTCCTCGAAGAGGGCTTCGGAGGTCGTCGGGGCCTCGGCGTGGGCCGAGAGCACGCTCTCTAGCTCGGTGCCGACCTGCTCGGCTTCCTCCTCGCTTTCGACCGGCGACTGGACGCCGAAGTGACCACTGCCTTCCGCCGGGAAGTACGGCTGGATGTCGTCGTCTACCTGCCGGGCGACCTGCGTGCCGACGCCACGCACTTCGAGGGGGTTCTTGGCGTAGGTCTTGAGCTGGTAGACCCCGACTCCGGGGTGGCCCAGATAGAGGTCCTCGCCGAGGCCCCCCTTGCGGTCGCCCCCGACCGCCCGCCAGCCACTCGGATCGGCGTCGCTTTCGGTGACCTCCTTGACGACGTCCTGCCAGTCGCGAACGCGCATACCTCCTCCTCGGGTCGCCGGCAGGTCAACGTATCGGTCGCCGCGATTGCCGCGCCCCCTCGATCGCCAGCCTGCCTCCTCAAGGAGTAGCGGTGGTGCTACCGAAAGAGTAACGCGAACCCGAGAGCGAGGAGGAGTCGTATTCGGATGGCTCCGACGAACCGACGGCTTGGGCGTCCCATCGGGACTGTGTTCACCGCCGGTTCGGCCGCCCTGATAGCCGTCCTCGCGTACTACGAGGTCCTCTCCTACTGGTTCACGGGAACCGATACCATCCCGCTGATCGAGACGAGCCGGGTCTCGACGCTCGAGGGCGTCCTCGGGATCTTCGCTGGCCCGCTCATGGAGGGGAGTGCCTTCACCGAGCGGGCGCTGTTCTACCGGCCGATCGCGAGTCTCTCATATGCGATCGACTATGCGATCTGGGGGCTCGATCCCTTCGGCTACCATCTCACCGATCTGCTACTACACGCCACCGCCGCCGCACTCGTGGTCTGGCTGGTCACGGAAGCCCTAGACGATCGGCTCACAGCCGCAATCGCGGGCTGGCTCTTTGCCCTCCATCCCCTCTCGGTCGAGGTCGTCCCGGCGCCCGCCCGCCGGCACGACGTGCTCGCAACCGTCTTCGCGCTCGTCGCGTTGTGTCTGTTCATCCGGGCGACGCGAACGATATCGAGGGAAACGGGCAAGCGGGCGGACGCGGGCAAGAGCGCGAACCGGAACTGGTGGTCGTCGAAAGCGCGGCGTCGCTGGCCACTGGTCGGCGCTTCGGTGCTGTCCTATCTGCTCGCGATCGGTTCGAAGGAGATCGGGGCCCTCGTCCCGATACTGATTGGGACGTGGTTCCTCCTCGCGTGCTACGACCGTCGCCCCTCGATTCGGCGCACGGTCCGGAGCGGCATCGTATTGTTGAACCCCTACGCGGTCGCGACGGCGGGTTATCTCACGCTCCGTTTCGCCGTACTCGGCGGATTGGGGGGCTACGACCGTCCGGTCTGGAGTTCCTCGGGCGAACCGATCGCGGTGACGGTCTCCCGATACGTACTCAGCCTGGTCTATCCGGTCGATTTCCTCGGCGCGCTCTCGGGGCTCGACCTACAGCTGATTCCGAACGGCCTCTATGTTGCGCTCGCAGGCACCTGTCTTCTCGTCGTTTACAACGTCTCCCGGACGCGATCGGATCGTTCGATTCTGGCGAGCGCCCGGGGACGCCTGCTCGCGCTCTCGGGCGTGTGGCTCGTCGTGCCGGTATGGCTGTTCGTCCGCACCGGACGCTATACGGTTCGTAGCGGCTATATCTCGATCGTCCCAGTCGCGGTCGTACTCGCAGTCTTACTCGTGACCGCGGCTCGAAACGTCGCTGCGCGGCGACAGGAGGCGACCCACGAACACGTCGTCACCGACACGACCGGCGTCGAATCGAAGGCAACCCCGCGAGCGGGACCGGGGCTGGCGACGCTCGTCGTCGTCTGTCTGCTCTGTCTGTCGCTCGTGGCTGGCTCGGCCCTGCTCAACCCCTACGCCGAGTGGGAGCGCGCTGGCGATATTTCCGAGGACACGTTGAAGGCGACCTCCGAAGGCGTCGCGGGCACGCCGGCGAACGCGACGATAGACGTCGCGCCGGTTCCCCACCCCAGAAGCGCCCGTCGGCTGAGTTCCTTTCCGCACGCCCAGTCGGTGACGTTCGTCTGGGGAAATACGATCAGCTCCTGGCTCCGGCTGCAAGGTTACGCCGGTGAACAGGAGTTCTACATCAACGACACGGTCGTGCTAACGGAGATGCCCCGGGGGACGACCGCGACCGTAGAACGGCAGGACGGGCACTACCGCCTTACGATCCACTACGAGGAGCGCTGTCGGTCCTCGGCCGATGGCGAGCGATCGAGCGCCGGCACTACTCCCGACGACCGGAACGTCTCGGGGAGGACTTCAGCCGCCGCGGTCTGTGGGAAACAGCGCGACGCGACTGAGCGCCGAAACGCGACTGATCGGCGTGAAGAAGGCGAACCGACTCGCGACACCGGGTCGATCGACGATACCAGCGATACCGACGATGCCGGCGGGATGCTCACACGGCCACCCCGGGGAGCACCGGTGAGATGAACGTCCCGGGTAGTCGGCGACGACTGGGCGTCCTCGTCGCGGCAACGGCCGCCGCTGCACTCGGGTTCATCGCACACTACGAGGTTCTCTCCTATTGGTTCACGGGCCCGGACACGCTCACGCTGATCGAGACGAGCCGGATCACCGACCGGCCGAGTGCGGTTGATACGCTCACCGCACCGCTCATGCACGGGACGAACTTCGTGCGTCTCACCGGGCTGTTCTACCGGCCGATCGCGAGCCTGTCGTATGCCATCGACTATGCGATCTGGGGGCTCGATCCCTTCGGTTACCATCTCACCGACCTGCTCGCCCACGCCACCGCCGCCGCGCTCGTCGTTGCGCTGCTGGCCGAGCAACTCGGAATCGCCCAGGAGGACCGATCGAACCGTGCCAGAACGTCCGGACTCGTTACGGCCGCGCTCGCCGGTGGTCTGTTCGCGATTCACCCCCTTACCGCCGAGGTCGTCCCGGTGCCCGCCCGCCGCCACGACGTGCTCGCGACGCTATTTATACTCGCCGCACTGTGGGCGCTCGCCCGCGGTCTCCGCATCGCTCGACCCGGACCGAAGCTGGGGGCCTTCGGGCTCTCTGCCCTCGCCTACACGCTCGCGCTCGGCTCGAAGGAGATCGGGGCGCTTCTCGCGCCCCTCGCGCTCACCTGGGTCGCCCTCGATACCTACGGGCACAGCGGCCGCCTCCGCGAGACCGTTCGGCGGACAGTCCTCGCGGGCATCGGCTACGGCGCTCTCTCGATTGGCTATCTCGCGCTCCGATTCTCTCTCCTGGGTGGGATCGGGGGCTACGTCGGGCCCTTTGGCGGCGTGAAAGACACCCCGATTCCGGTGATCGTCTCCCAATATTTCCTAAGTCTGTTCTACTCGGTCGACGTGTTCAATCTGGGTCCGGGCGTTACGTACGTCCCGGCGACGATCTACGTCGTCCTCGCCGTCTGGATCGGTCTGTTCGCCGTTGGTATCGTCGGCGCGGGCGGCTTCAGGTCGTTCTTTTGTGGGAAGGTCGGCCGCCTCGCGATATTCTACAGTGTTTGGCTCGTCCTCCCGGTCCCGCTGATCGTGCGGGTCGGCGAGTACTCGCCCTGGACGGGCTATATTGCACTCGTTCCGGTCGCCGCGCTCACCGTACTCGTCCTAACAATCGCCGGTAGGGGACTCTACCGAGCGCTGGCCGAGCTCGCCAGGACCAGTGGAAGTGACGAAACCCGGAACCAGAACGTCGGGATGGTTCGCGCTGGCTCGAGCGCCGGAGGTAGCCTCGTGGTGTTCGTGCTCGCAGTTCTCCTCGTCGTCTCGCTGGTGGCCGTCTCGCCCCTCGCCCAGCCCTACGACGGCTGGAGCCACGCTAGCGACGTCACCCGGGAAGCACTCACCGAGGCCGAACCGCAAGCCGACGACCTTCCGTCGAACGCCGTCCTCAAAGTCGAGGGGCTGCCGAACGTCGCGACGCTCGGCCCACCGACCGAGAAAGCGCGGGTGAAGTCGCTGCGCTACTTCTGGGCCCATACCGTACGCTCCTGGGTCCGCCTGCGAAACCCCGGGAGCCGACTATCGACCTTTACTTATGGGCGGACGGTGCCGGTCGGCGAGGAGCCGGTCGCCGTCCAGACTTGTGTAGAGAGACGGCCGAACGCTCCGGCGGTAGTGCGCTTTCGCTACGAGTCAGAAGCGTCGAACCGGTCTACCGGGACGTAGCGAGTCGAGCGAGTGGGACACGATCGACCGATCCGCTTGTTCCAGGGAGACCCGATCGTGCCCGGTAGTGGCCCTCGGTAGCGAGCGACCCAAACGTTAGGCACGCTCGACTCCTATTAGGGGCAACGATGTTTCAGGACCGCCTCGCGGCCGGCGAGCAACTGGGCGAGCGTCTGGCCGAGCGCGGCCTCGGTATCGGCGTCGTCCTCGGGATCCCTCGAGGTGGCCTCCCGGTCGCCCGACCCGTCGCCGATGTACTGGAGTGTCCGCTCGACGTCGTCGTCGCCTCGAAGATCGGCGCGCCACACAACGCCGAACTCGCAATTGGGGCGAGCGCCGCCGACGGAAGTGCCTGGTACAACGACACGCTGATCGATCGGTTGGACGTCGAGACGGACTACCTCGAGCAGGAGCGCGAACACGAGGCCGAGGCCGCCCGCGAGAAAGAACACCGGTATCGCGGCGCGGCGGGCGAGCGGGACCTCGACGGCGAGGTGGTAGCCGTCGTCGACGATGGCCTCGCAACGGGCGCGACGGCGCTGGCCTGCTTGCGACAGGTCCGGGAGGCCGGAGCCGAGCGCGTCGTCTTCGCCGTCCCGGTCGGCTCACAGAACGCGATCGCCCGCGTCGAGCGCGAGGCCGAGGAAGTGGTGTGCATAGAGACCCCTGACCGTTTCGGTGCCGTCGGGCAGTTCTATCGCACCTTCGAACAGGTGCCCGACGAGGAGGCCCTGAAGTACCTCGAGCGTGAGTCGGCGAGTTAAATACCGGTTACGAACCGAGTGTATACCTCGCCCGCTCCGTCTCTCGCCCGGAATGGTTCTTGTCCATCGCGCCCGTCCGAGGAGGCAT
>PXRJ01000002.1 GCA_003021705.1 Halobacteriales archaeon QS_3_64_16 | reverse complement strand
GGTTCGACGAACAGGCGATCTTCTGTGGGGCCTGTGGGGAAGTGCTGACCATTGAGACGTACCTGGCGAGCGAGCATCGCTGCCCGAACTGTGCTGTCGAATTCAACCCGGGCTGTGCGAACCACTGGGACCGATACTTCCGCATCGAAATCGATCAGTGAGCCGATGTGCGGTAGCGGCCGGCGGTCGTCGCGGTCAGCGATGGACGGACGGACTCGACCGCCGCGTTCTCGGAGTCCCTAACTGTCGGCGGACGAACGACAGGTATGGCACTGGATTTCGAGGCAAGCTATATCGTTTGGGCGCTGATCGCCCTAACCGGCTATACCCTCTTCACGCCACTCGCACGGATCGCGACCCAGCAGGTTCCCAGTACCGTCGTCGCGCTGGTCGCCAATTCCATTCTCGCGATATCGGCACTGGTGGTCGTTCTCTACACGAACGGTGGTGATATCGGGCAGTACCTCTCGGGCGAGGCGCTTTCGTACATGCTCGGTGCCGGACTCTTTCTCACGGTCGGCATACTGACGTACTACCGGGCGCTCTCGGCGGGCCCGATCAGCGTCGTCACCCCGATCTTCGGCATGTTCTTAGTAGGGAGTTCGGTCATCGGGATCGTTGCCCTCGGCGAATCCCTCTCGCTCAGGAAGGTCACTGGCATCGCGCTCGCGGTCGTGGCGATCTACCTGACGGCGACCGGCTGAGAGGAGGCCGCTCGTCTCGATCGAGGTTCGGCGAGCATCGATGGCGATACGGAAGGGTTTAACACGGCGCTGCTCCCAGTAGGAGTGCGGGCCGGTGGGGTAGCTTGGTATCCTTCGGCCTTCGGGTGGCCGTAACCGCGATTCGAATTCGCGCCGGCCCACTCCACCCGCACCTTTTGCGCTGCGCTCGCTCCTTCGCTTCGCTCAGTCACTCGTTCGGCGAAATCTGCACCAAAACAGCGCGTGCTCCCTCCGGCGCTCACTGTGTTCGCGCCTCCCGTCCGTGCGCGCTACCGCTCGCTCACTTCGTTCGCTCGCAGGTGCTGCGCTTGCTCGCGCATTCGAGGGGTTCTCCTTACCTGCGACCGAGTACACACCTCCATCAGGAGAACGTTGATTGGGCCACCGCCGCTCTCCCGAGGTGTGTACGCAATCGAGAACGGAACCGTTCACACGGTCACCGAGGACGGAACGATCGAGGGCGGAACGGTCCTGATCGAGAACGGCGAGATCGGCGCAGTCGGCACCGGCCTCGAGATCCCCGCGGACGCAACCGTCATCGACGCTTCCGGCAAGCACGTCACGCCGGGACTGATCGACGCCCACAGCCACGCCGGGATGGCCGAATGGGGCGAACCCGAGGACGCCGACGTCAACGAGGGTACCGATCCCGTAACGCCCCATGTCAACGCCTTGGACGGCTTTCACCCTGGAGACGGCGAACTCGAACACGCCTTCCAGGGTGGGGTGACGACCGTCAGCGCCCGGATGGGCAGCGGAAACGTTATTGGAGGAATCATCTGCTCGATGAAGACCTACGGCGATCTCGCCGACGAGATGCTCGTGAGGGAAGACGGCATGAAAGCCGCGATGGGCGAGAACCCGAAGCGATACCACGGCGAGAAGGAAGGTCGCCAGCCCTCGACCCGCTCGGGGGTAGCGGCGACACTGCGCCAGGCCCTGATGGACGCCGAGGACTACGCCTCCCGGCGCGCCCACGCCGAGGAGGGGAGCGAGCCCTTCGATCGGGACCTGGGAATGGAAAACCTCGCGCGTGTGGTCGAGGGCGAACTCCCCTTGCGGGTACACGCCCACCGATCGGACGACATCGCGACGGTCTTTCGGATCGCCGAGGAGTTCGACATCACTGAGCTCTCGATCGAGCACGCGACCGAGGGCCACCTCTTAGCCGAGGAGTTCGCGAAACGGGACGTACCCGCGATCGTCGGGCCCTCGATCTCGAGTGCCTCGAAGTACGAACTCCGGAACATCACCTTCGAGACGCCGGGCTTGCTCCACGATGCCGGTGTGACGGTAGCCATCCAGACCGACGCGCCCGTCCTCCCCCAGGAACACCTAGACGTCTGTGTGGGACTCGCGGTCCGAGAGGGACTGCCGGCGGAAGTCGCACTACAGAGCGTGACCCGCACGCCCGCCGAAATATTAGGCATCGACGAGCGTGTCGGCACGCTTGAAGCGGGCACGGACGCCGACCTCGTTGTCTGGGACGGACCGATGTTCGAACTGAGGTCGGATGCCGAGGTAGTCTTCGTCGACGGCGAGTACGCCTACGACCGCGAGCGCGACGATAGCGACCCCCGCGAGGAGTGGACCTGGTAATCCCCCACCGTCCACGCCCGAACGTTTAGCATCCAGCGCGACTTGTGAACAACTGTCATGCAGAAAGTCGCTATCGAGGACGTCGAGACGGTGCCACACTTCATGGGCGCAAACACCACTCGGAGGCCGCTCTCGCGTGCGATCGAGGAAATGGGATTCGCGACGACGTACTTCGAACTCGATACCGGCGAGGCGTTCTCGGGCGGGCTGCATACCCACCGCGACCAGGAAGAGCTGTTTTATATACTGGAAGGGGTGGCGACCTTCGAGGTCCGCGAGCAGCCCGGTGGCCCCTCCGAGTCCATCGACGTGAGCGCAAGTGAGGCGATCCACTTCGGCCGAGAGGATGTCTACCAGACCGGCGGCAACGAAAGTGAGAAGCCGGTGGTGGGAATCGCGATCGGCGTTCCGGGAGCGAGACACGACTGGGAGGGCGTTGAGGCGGTACTCGACTGCGGGGAGTGTGACCGGGAGACGGCCCACAGCACCGTTCTGGCGGGCGAGGCGACTCGAATGCCCGATGCTGAAGAGATAGTCGTTACCTGTCGTGAGTGTGGTACCGAAGCCTGAGGCCGAGGGATGGACAACTAGCGGTCGCAGCAAGCCGGAGGAGCCGGGAATGGGTTCTCTGCGGGCCGTCGAGGAGCGACCCTCCGCGAGCATCCTGCTCCGACCGATCGAGTCCGGTCGAGAACCGGACCGTCTTCACCCTTCGAGACGAGCAGGCTCGTATGACCGATAGAGACGAGGAAATCGACCCGAACGGGGAAAGCGGGCGAGCGGACAGGGGTGAATCGGATGGCGACGACTCATTAACCTGGGGAACGATCGATTCGACGGTCGCGTACACCTGTCCGGCCTTTGCAATCCGCCATGAAAACGTGGCACTTCCCGGTGGTACCGAGACGGACTTCGATTACTTGACCGAACCGCCCGCAGTCGTGATCCTTCCCCTCACTTCGGATGGGGAAGTGATACTGATCGAGGAGTGGCGCCAGGCGGTCGGGCGGGTGAATCGGGGCCTTCCAGCAGGCACCGTCGAGCGCGAGGATAGCGACCTCGAGAGCGCCGCGCGCCGGGAGCTACGCGAGGAGACGGGCTACGAAGCCGGCCGGCTCCGGCAGTTGACGACTGTCGAACCGGCCAACGGCGTATCCGACTCGGTCCATCACTACTTCCTCGGCGAGAACTGTGAACCGGCCGGCGAACAGGACCTCGACGCGGACGAGTCGATCCGGGTGCTCGAAGCGGGCTACGAGGAGTTTCGCGAAGCGGTACGGACCGGCGAGGTGCGTGACGGACGGGCGGTGCTCGGGATCGCGTTCTACGAACTGCTGGGCGAGGAGTGAACTGTCCTCAGGGTTGAACCTGGCTCCGGCTACCGAAGAGAGTCGATCATTCCTCGTACTGGCGGCGGGTCTCGGCGACGGCGTTCTGGATGTAGCGGATTGCGGTCGCGAGGCCCATCAACCCGTCCATGAGCGACTGCTGGCTCGCGCCATCGGGGTAGAGGCGGTGTTCGAGCTGAATGGCGTGCACGTCGGCGAACTCACAGACGGTGCCCTCGCTGTCGAGGAAGGTGTAGAAACCGGGTGTGGCAGCGAGCACCGGCCCGATCCGGGCGAGTAGTTCGCCGCGTTTCTCGTCGTCCTCGAGTAGCGCCGCGGTCCGCTCCGTATCGAAGGCGCTCTTGCCGACCAAGCGAAGCGCCCCCCAGGTCTCCTCTTTGATCACGTGTAAGGGGATACGCGAGAGCCGGAGCTGGATGTTGTAGGCCGTATCGCTCTCGGAGACATGCTCGGTGTTCTGAACTACTTTCCCGTCGAGCCAGGCGTCTACCTGCTCGCTGCTCACGTGCTCGGCCATACCCCCGGTACCGACCGTGCCGAGAAAGCCGTTGTGCCCGATTTCGAAAGCCGTTCGTGTGGAGGCTCTTTCGAGGGCGAGAACCGGGGTCGTTCTTCCCCACCGCCGGCTCGTTTAGTTCGAGTCGCTTTCGTCCCTCGACCCCTGATGAGTGAGAGAACGCTTTAGGCCGCGCGCGACCGACCGACGACGATCACATGCGCGAGGCTTTCGAGGTGCGGGCTACCGACACCGCGGGCCGGATCGGCGAACTCGACGTCCCACGAGCGGGGCTCACAATCGAGACGCCGGCATTCATGCCGGTGGTGAACCCCCATGTCCAGACGATCTCGCCCGGGCGGCTCGAAGCCGACTTCGGTGCGGAGATCCTCATCACGAACGGCTACATCCTCCAGAAAAGCGAGGAGCTGCGCGAGAGGGTTCTGAAGGAGGGCTTACACGACTTTCTCGACTTCTCGGGTGCGATCATGACCGACTCGGGCTCCTTTCAGCTCGCCGAATACGGCGACATTGATACGAGTACGCCCGAAATACTCGACTTCCAGCATCGGATCGGCGCGGACATCGGAACCCCGATCGACATCCCCACCCCGCCCGACGCCTCCTGTCAAAAAGCCGAACGCGATCTCGAGGCCACCCAGGAACGCCTCGCCGCAGCCGAAGCCGCCGACGTGGGCGAGATGCTCGTGAACGCGCCGATCCAGGGCTCGACCCACCTCGATCTGCGCGAGCGGGCCGCCCGGCACGCCGACGGGACGGATCTCGACTGCTTCCCGATCGGCGCGGTGGTGCCGTTGATGAACAACTATCGCTTCGCCGAGACGGTCGAGGTAGTCGCCGCCGCGAAGCGTGGCTTGGGTGCTGATTGCCCAGTGCATCTCTTCGGCGCGGGTCACCCGATGGTCTTCGCGCTCGCGGTGGCACTAGGCTGTGATCTGTTCGATTCGGCGGCGTATGCCCTCTACGCGCGCGACGATCGGTATCTCACCGTCCGGGGCACCGAACGCCTCGCTGATCTCGAGTATTTCCCGTGTGAGTGTCCGGTCTGTGTCGAACATACCCCCAACGAACTCCGCGGGATGGCCGAAGACGATTGTCACCGCACGCTCGCCGAGCACAACCTATATGTGAGTTTCGGGGAACTCCGCCGGATCAAAGGAGCCATCGCGAGCGGGAACCTCCTCGAACTCGTCGAAGCCCGGGCTCGGGGCCATCCGGCGATGCTCGCCGGCTACCGGGCGCTGCTCGACCACTCGACGGAACTCGAACGCTCCGATCCGGCTTCGAAAGGGACGTTCTTCTACCTCTCAAGCGAGAGCGCCCGCCGACCCGAGGTGAAACGCCATCACGGCCGGCTCGCACGGCTCGCGCCCGAAGGAGAGGTCTTGCTCACCGAGGGCGGCACGAACCGGGAGTACGACGAATCCTGGAGAGTGGTTCCGCCCTTCGGTCCGTTCCCGCGCGCGCTCTCGGAGACCTACCCGCTCAACGCGGAAGTCCCCCCTCCCGAGCGAACCGACCGCGAGGCCTACGAGGGAGCGGCGATCGGCATCACTCGATTGGTCGAAGCGAATCCCGAGACCGAATTCACGCTCGCCCATCGCGGGTGGCCGAACGAAGCGCTAGCACGAGTTCCCCCCTCGGTAACTATCACCCATCTCGACGAGACCGTAGCGGATCGATCGTAACCACCTACTGCCGGAGGCCTCGCATGAGGAGCCATTTCCCGGTCTCGATCGCCGGAACCCCTCTCGGCGGGGCGGTCGCGGTGGGGAGTCGGTGCTGTTTGTTCTTATCCTGCCCCGCGCCGGCCTGTCTCGCGGTCGGGAGGAGCAGCCACACCGGGGTCCGTCTCGACGGCGACCTGGATGCTGGCGAGGGATCGACCGGGGACGACATCTCACTCACCGCTGTCGATTAGCTCCCTCGCTAGCGCGGAACAACCCTTACTGTACCACGACTCCGATAACTACCAGGCTGATCGAGCTACGGGTTCGGGACGGAGTTAGCCTTTAGCGCCGCCGCGCCCATCATCTGAGGCCAGTCTCTGCCGGTCGGCGGTCTCTGTCGGCTCTTGGGCGATGCGCTGCACGTCGAACAGTAGTTCCTGGTTGGCGCACGCCTCATGCAACCGCACCAGGGTTTCTCCGTCGTCGACTCGGAGTTCGACGATCCGCTGATCAGCCGACGATAACTCCGTCTTCTGTGCCGCTACGAAGCCATCCTCGGGGAGTTCAGCGAGCACGCGGTCGAACTCGGACTGTTCAGCTTCGATAGCCAACTGTGCGACGACCGTCATGGCTTTCGCTCATCCCTCACAAGGGGAGTATAGTTTGTAACTTTTAGCCTCATGATCGAGGGGGGCCTTGCAGGTGTACCCCGAGCAATTAGACGGATTGAGGGGAGATTTCCAGGTATGACCCGTCCCCTCAGGAATTACTGTGAGGACTGTGAGTGGGCAGCGAGTACGGAGACCTACAGTAACCGAGAACTGAGCCGGCTCGCCATCGAACACGCAGTCGAGCACGGCCACGACATCGAGAGCGAGGTTCCCGAGAATCGCCTACTGTAGAAACGCCTCGATGATCCCTTCTTGGAGGGCTGGCGGATCGGTCTCATTCGGGAGTTGGTGTGCTATCTCGTCGACCGGAACTGTGCAGAGGGGTCTTCCTGAGAACCCCGGGGGGTGGACATTGCTTCCCGACGAGTGTTGCATGTGGTGAGACCAGAAACCGAAAGTTCGTGGTACGGTAACCCACGATTGTGAATAACACACTAATTAACTGCACTCCGCGAGATAACACGCGCAATCAATCGAGGCTCACGCATTAGAAGTCGGGATCTCATGGAAGGGGTCTTCCCTGCTACCGCATGGAGTTCCACAACCTGAGACTCGCGACCCTCGTTCTGCATACACCGAAGCTCCTGAAGTGTCATTTGACTAATTATCACGTATGCAGCTCTACCGAGGAATCGGCCGCTGTCGGGCCCGCTCGCCAGCGAGGGGAGAGCCACTGAGTTAAACTATATAAGCCACTCACCGCTCGTCTCGCTTGTTTCAGTGCTTCTATACGCTCTCGTATGCAATTTACAGAGCCGACTCGACCACCTTTCGCTGGTAGGGAGCGGGATAACCAGCATGGTCGAGAGTTAGGCCCGCGGTTCGCCTCGATCGCTGGTGAGAGACGACTTTGCGGGAAGTGCTGTTTAGGGCTCTAATCGACGCTCGCGCCGCCGTCTTTCGCCTCTCTTCCTTTGCTCCCCTATATGGGCAACCCGGATGTGCAACTTCATCGGTTCGTACTCGTCGGACCCAACCTCGAAGACCTGTTCACAGAACGGGCATGGCTGGTGGACGGTACTCATCCTGTCTCTTCCCCCCACATTTCACACGCCATCTATGCACTACAACCTGTTGTGAGATTCTGAGTGAATATCACGACGAGTCGGCCGACGTCCTCCTCAACTACTCTACCGAGGGCCGGCGATCGTCGTGAGGACTCTGGTAGGGAGGGCTTCCCTCGTGGCTTCGTTCCGAGTGGGCTGTGGTGCGGTCTATCGAACCGATGGGTCGCTCGCGAGCGGGTAGCTCATGTATGCGCCCCGCTCGACTTCGGGCATGACCGAGTGCTTCGAGGTCCACGAGCACGACGGCGCGGCGAGGGTCGGGGAGCTCCGGCTCGCCGAGTCAGTGACGACGCCTGCACTAGTGGATCGAGAGAACACCGAGCCGCCGACCGCGGGTGTCAAGGATTTCTCTCATCACCTGCTCCGCGACGCTGGTAGCCTCTGGCCGGCTGACCGAGAGCAACCGGCAGGCGGCGACTCGGCACTGACGATCCTCCCGCATCGCGGGCTGCCGGCCGGCACGCCCGCAGAGGTGGGCGAGGCCTTCGCGAGCGAGTATCCCAACGTCGAGTTCCCGAGTGCCGCGGTGCTCTCGACGGATACCGCCGCCGATCATGGCACAGACGCCTACGCGCTCTCCGACACCCAAGGACTCGTCGGCCACGCCCGCGCGTTCGTCGAAGGACTGATCGAGGTGCGGGAGACGATCCCGGCCGACACCGCCCTCTATCTCTCCGGTGTCGCGCTCCCGGCGAACGCCCCGTTGCTCGTCTACGCCGGCGTCGACCTCGTAGACCCCGCCCGCGCGATCGTGAAAGGCACTCGGGGCAAGTATCTCACGAGCGAGGGCGAGTGCTTCCTCTCGGATCTCACCGAACTGCCCTGTCCCTGTCCGGCGTGTTCGACGTCCATCGAGGAGTTCGATCGTGAGAACTGTGTCGAACACAACGTCCGTGCCCTCGTCGCCGAACTGGCGACCGTCCGTGAGCGAATCCGCGGGGGCCGGCTACGGGACTACCTCGAGGGGCAGGTCCGCCACGATCCCTGGCTCGCGGCGGCGCTGCGGCGCTTCGATAGCCAGTACAACTACTTAGAGGAACGAACGCCGATCCTGCGAAATACCGAGATGCTCGCGACGACCGAGGATTCCATGCGGCGCGTCGAGATCCAACGCTTCGCCGATCGGGTCACCTCCAGGTATCGCTCCCGGTTCGACGCGCCCCTAGTATTAGTACCCTGCTCGGCCCGGAAACCCTACAGCGACTCGCAAAGCCACGGCCAGTTCAACGACGCCATCCAGTTCCGGGGCCACGTCGTCTCGATGACCTCACCCATCGGCGTCGTCCCCCAGGAACTCGAACACACCTACCCGGCCCAGCACTACGATTCGGCCGTCACGGGCCGGTGGTCCGCCGAGGAGATCGAGTTCGTCGCGAGCGTCCTCACCCGCTATCTCGAGCGGAACGACTACCCCCGGGTGATCGCTCACGTTCCCCCCGAGGGTTACCGGGAGGTCTGTGAACGGGCCGCCGAGGCTACCGAGACCGAGATGGAGTTCACCGTTCCCGACCACCCGACGACCGAGGAGTCACTGACGAATCTCGCCGAAACCCTGGCGGGCGAACCCCGGTACGGAAAGCGCGAACGCGAGCATCGTACAATACGAGCGATCGCCGACTACCAGTTCGGGGCCGGCGCGGGCGCGGCACTGTTCGAGGACATCGAGGTCGAGAGCCGCGTCCCGAAACTGCGGGTGCTTGCGGGAACCGGAGCAGGGGGCGAGCAACTGGCGACGATGGTCCCCCAGTACGGCGTGCTCGCGCTGACGCTGGCGGGGGCTCGTCGGTGGGCTAACAGCGAGATGCCGACCAGGCGAGTGGCGATCGACGAGTTCGTTCCCCGGGGAAGCGTGCTCGCGCCGGGGATCACGGGTGTAGAGGGCGAGATCCGGGTCGGCGACGAGGTCGTTATCGACGGACCGGAGGCCTTCGGCATCGGCCGCGCGGCGATGTGCGGCCGGGAGATGGAGACGAGTACACGGGGCATTGCCGTCTCGGTCAGACACGTCGAGCAAGTAGAGTAATCGAGGAGCGGAACTCCGATCGCTCGCCGGAGAGACGACCGACCGACGACGGCGGGAGTAGTTCACCAGTCGATCCGCTGTCGGCCGGTCGCTATCCAATCGTATAACACGATCGATAGAAACGTTTATGTGCCATCTAGGAGGTGTCCTGACGTACCACACGGCCGGAGGTCGCGAAACTCGGGCCGGGTTCGGACACGGGAGTACACCGATGGCAGACTCACAGAACACGTACGTCGGGGCGATCGATCAGGGAACGACGGGCACGCGATTCATGATCTTCGACCACGGCGGGCAGGTGATCGCCAGTGCCTACGAACAACACGAACAGATCTATCCTGAACCGGGGCGGGTCGAACACGACCCCATCGAGATCTGGGAGAAGACCCAGCAAGTGATTACAGCGGCCCTCGAAAGCGAGGGGCTCGACGCCGACCAGTTGGAAGCGATCGGCGTCACCAACCAGCGCGAGACGACGCTGATCTGGGATCGCGAATCGGGTACCCCAGTACATAACGCGATCGTCTGGCAGGACCGCCGGACGACCGACCGGGTCGAGAAACTCGAGGAAGACGGTCTGGTCGACGAGATCCGCGCGAAAACCGGCCTGGAGGCCGACGCCTATTTCTCGGCGACCAAGGCGGAGTGGCTGCTCGACAACGCAGATCCCATCAAGACCCAACGGGCTCGGCCCGCCGACCTCAGGGAACGGGCCGCTGACGGCGAACTCTGTTTCGGGACGATCGACGCCTGGCTGATCTACAATCTCACCGGCAATCACATCACTGAGGTCACGAACGCCTCGCGGACGATGCTCTACGATATCCACGAGTTAGAGTGGGACCAAGAGCTACTCGAGGAGTTCTCGGTGCCCGAAGCGATGCTACCGGAAGTCCGGCCCTCCAGCGACGAGGACTTCTATGGCCACACCGACCCGGAGGGCTTTCTCGGTGCGGACGTACCGATCGCCGGGGCCTTTGGCGATCAGCAGGCCGCCCTGTTCGGCCAGGCCTGTTTCGAGGAAGGCGAAGCCAAGAACACCTACGGTACCGGATCCTTCTTCCTCACGAACACCGGGGAGAGCGCCGCCGAAAGCGAGAACGGCTTGCTCACGACGATCGGCTTCCAGCGCTCGGGCGAGCCCGTCCAATATGCTCTGGAAGGGTCAATCTTCGTCACGGGCGCGGCGATCGAGTGGCTCGAGGACGTCTCACTGATCGATGACGCCATGGAGACCGAAGAACTCGCCCGGAGCGTCGACTCGACCGACGGCGTCTATCTCGTGCCGGCGTTTACTGGCCTCGGAGCGCCCCACTGGGACGGCCGGGCGCGAGGGACGATCGTCGGGATGACTCGGGGGACGAGTCGCGAGCACATCATCCGCGCGGCACTGGAATCGATCGCCTTCCAGACGAGGGACGTCGCCGAGGCGATGGAGGCCGATACGGGACTGGAGATCTCGAGCCTGAAAGTCGACGGCGGCGCGGTGAAGAACAACTTCCTGTGTCAGCAACAGGCCGACATCGTCGGCGCGGCGATCGCCCGCCCGGAGGTCGACGAGACCACGGCGCTGGGCTCGGCGTATGCGGCCGGGCTGGCCGTGGGCTACTGGTCGGATCTCGATGAACTCCGGGAGAACTGGCAGGTCGATCGGACCTTCGAGCCCGAAACCAGGGATGGGCTCGACGAGCAGTACGACCAGTGGCTTCGGGCGGTCGAGCGCTCGCTCGGCTGGGCCGAGGAGGGCGCATAGATGGTGACGACGATCGGAACGGTCGTCGTTACCCAGCTGCTCGGGAGTCTTCTCTCCCCGGAGGCGCTTCTCGGAGCGCTCGCCGGCGGCGCGTTCGGTGCCGCACTCGGAGCGCTGCCAGCCTTCATCATCATGGGCTTCGTCATCATCGGGGGTGAAGCCGCGAACCTGGCGGGGCGGGCACTCGCCCAGGCCGGTGCCGGCGATCCCAGTACTCTGGGGTCACTCGGGATCACCGGGACCGTGGCGTTCGGGCCGCCGTTCTCGCCGGCGATCAGCTTCGCCGGCGGCGCGGCAGCCACGGCCTACGCGGCCGACCGGGGTTACATGCAAAGCGGCTTCGACTTCCATAACGCCAAACACATCCCCTACGCGCTCGGGACCAAGCCGGACGTGCTCGCGGTCGGGGCGGCCTTTGGCGTGCTTGGATACTGGTTTCAGACCTTCTTCGGGACGCTCAATTTCCCTTTCGATGGGATCGCGATGGGCGTGACCCTCTCGGCGCTCGTCCACCGACTCGTCTTCGGCTACGATATCATCGGGGACACCCAGGGGTATGGCCTGCTCGACATGAGCCCCTTCGAGAACGAGGAGATGCGCGTGATGGGCGAGGCCGCGACTGACGGGGGCGAGGACCAGGAGACCGCGACCGACGGCGGGGCGAATTCGAATCGCTTCCTCGTCGAGCCCTGGCTCCCCCACCAGTACAAGTGGCCGAACGTCGCGACGACCGGCCTCGCCGTCGGCCTGCTCGGCGCGTTCATCACCGTCCAGACCGGGTCGGTCTTTCTGATGTTCGGGATCAGCGCCGCCTCGCTGGTCTTTCTCAACTGTGGGATCGAGAACGTCCCCGTTACCCACCACATGGCACTCGTCGGTAGTGCCGCGGCCGCCGCGGTCACCGCCGACGGGAGTGGCTTGATCGCCGGTGGGGCGGCGCTTGCGATCCTCATGGGCGGGCTCTTCGGCCTGATCGCCGGTCTGTTCGGCGAACTCTTCCAACGGATCTTCTATTCCCACGGCGACACTCACTGGGATCCCCCAGCGGCGGCGATCGCCTTCGGCTCCTTCCTCATCGCCGTGCTGGCCATTCTCGGCATATTCCCCGGCTCGTCGTACGTTCCTACGCTCGGGCTACTCTGAGCGGTTCTCGTGGTCTATCAGTCAACAGTAGAATCCACTATTTTTGTGAGAGAGCACAATCAATGTGCCCGATAACAAAGGTAGTCGTACAGCTAACCCCAGTCGATGCTTTCTAAGATATCGGTCAGCAGTTGGGGATACCAAGCCACATTTAGATCAAGTTGAATATCAGCTTCCTCTTCGATTTCTCTATCCGCCTCAGTCCTTTCTTCTAGACGTTGCTCGTCAAATGAAGTACCATAGAAAGTGGCTGAGTGAATGCCGATCAAATAAAGACTTTTATTTCGATGACTTGGCACCTCGCCGTGTGTTGTTTGCATCGCGCCTACGTCCATCACGACTGGACTTCCACTTGTCCCAGGATGCATTCGTGCATCGGTGAGAAAGTAGGGATTATCCTCAAAACCATATCCATAGGGACTAGCGATTAGCGCATTACGTCGAATCGGGAGTCGAGTCGTACGGTCCATGAAATCTCCTGGATAGCCGATAATCGATACACGTTGGTCAGCACGAATGTTCTCGTGAATTATATGATCCAGGGTAAACGCTAAGTTTCCAGATTGGACTTGTTGAGAATCATCATCTAGCACGTCAAGACTACTAAGGCGCGGGTTGATAGGAATCAGAGCTAGATCCACCGCTTCAGGTGCCGCCGGGTGATCATACCAGGTTGGTGACCCGTCCTTCACGAGCCGAATAGGGTTTCGATTCGCTTGTCCTATGTTTGTTGCGTTTCTAAACCATACGTGCGCTTCTGTAGGGTTACAGTCCTCTTCTTCTGGATTCACAACGTGACGGTTAGTAACAATAAATGTTCTTTCATTATGATTAATGAAAAATCCGGTTCCTCCGCCGTCTGCATCTCGATATCCAATAGCAGTAGTAGTAGCAAACACTGGATCGATTTGTCTCTGGGACATGCCCTACACATCACCCGATGTTTTAAAACACCGTCGTGAACATCTACATCGGCCTAAGACGATTCTTCCCCACATTCGATCGCAACCAGTCAGTGCTTCCTCGAATCTTGTTCCGAGAGAATACTTACAAGCGAGACAACATAGTACATCCAGATCATGCAGACAGCCGTCCTCACCGATTCCTTGGAGTTCGAGTTCGAAGAGCGCGAGCGCCCCGACCCGGGTCCCGAGGAAGTCCTCGTCGCGATCGAGTCAGTAGGAATCTGTGGCTCGGACGTACATTACTACCGCCACGGCCGGATCGGCGAGTACGTCGTCGAAGCACCACTCGTCCTCGGCCACGAGAGCGCAGGCGAGGTGATCGCGGTCGGCGAGCACGTCACCGAACACGACCCCGGCGATTGCGTCACCCTCGAACCCGGCGTTCCCTGTCGGCGGTGTAAGTACTGCAAGCGCGGGGAGTACAACCTTTGTCCCGAGGTCACCTTCATGGCCACCCCACCGGACGACGGCGCCTTCGCCGAGTATCTCGCCTGGCCCGCCGACTTCGCCTATACGCTCCCCGAGACCGTCTCGACGCGGGCCGGGGCGCTGTGTGAGCCGCTTAGCGTCGGGATTCAGGCCTGCCGGCGCGGGTCGGTCGGGGTCGGCGACAGCGTCCTCGTTTCGGGCGGGGGACCGATCGGCCTGCTCGCGATGGCAGCGGCCCGCGCGGCGGGGACGAGCGAAATCCTACTCAGCGACGTCGTCGACCGAAAACTCGAATTCGCGGCCGAACGGGGTGCTGACCGGGTGGTCGACGCTCGCGAGGAAGACCTCGCCGAGACGGTCGCGACCGCCACCGACGGCCACGGGGTCGATACCGTCATCGAAGCCTCCGGTGCGCCCTCAGCGATCCGATCGAGCGTCGAGGTAGTGCGGCGCGGCGGCGATGTCGTACTGATCGGTCTGCCGGGCGACGGTGAGATTCCGATCGACGTACTCGATATCATCGACAACGAACTCGACATCCACGGGTCCTTTCGCTACGCGAACACCTACCCGGCCGCTATCGCGCTGCTCGAAAGCGGGGCCATCGACGTCGAAGGGGTGATCGACTTCGAGGCGGGGCTTTCTGAGGTCGAGGACGCCTTCGGGCGCGCAATGGACGAGGAGACAGTGAAAGGCATGATAGCGATCGGCGACTGACCGCCCAGGCCACGACCGGTCTCACCGCTCCGCGATCGATCCCTTACCACTCCGCGACCGATCCGTCCGGGTGGCGCCACACGGGGTTGTGCCAGTCGATCTCGCCGGCCTCGCGGGCCTGCGCGCGGACGTGCTCTTCGTCTACCTCGATGCCCAGTCCTGGCCCGTCAGGCAGGGAGACGTAGCCGTCCTCGAACTCGAACACGGAGGGGTCGGCGAGATAGTCGAGAACGTCGCTGCCCTCGTTGTAGTGGATGTCGAGGCTCTGTTCCTGGATGAGGGCGTTCGGCGAGCAGGCATCGACCTGGATGCAACTGGCGAGTGCGATCGGCCCGAGCGGGCAGTGTGGCGCGAGTGCCACGTCGTAGGCTTCGGCCATGCTCGCGATCTTTTTCACCTCGGTGATCCCCCCGGCGTGGGAGAGATCGGGCTGGATGACGTCAAGGGCGCCCTGTTCGAAGAGTGGCTTGTAATCCCAGCGCGAGAAGAGTCGCTCGCCGGCCGCGATCGGGATCGTCGTGTGGGCAGCGATCCCCGGCAGCGCGTCTGCCTGTTCGGGGAGGACCGGTTCCTCGATAAAGAGGGGGTCGTAGGGTTCGAGCGCGCTCGCGAGGCGTCTGGCCATCGACTTCGACGCCCGACCGTGGAAGTCGACGCCGACATTAACCTCGGGACCGACCGCCTCCCGGACGCTCGCGACGCGTTCGACGGCAGCCGCGACCGTTTCTG
The DNA here is from genome assembly GCA_003021705.1 of Halobacteriales archaeon QS_3_64_16. Taxonomy (GTDB): domain Archaea; phylum Halobacteriota; class Halobacteria; order Halobacteriales; family Halococcaceae; genus PXQR01. The sequence goes on along the minus strand of PXRJ01000002.1, from coordinate 53,022 downwards.
GCGAGTCGATCCGTCGGAGTTCGGCCGTGGCGTTCATCTTGAGCGCATCGAAGCCCGCCTCGACTTTCTCCTCGGCCGCTCGTGCGACCCTTTCGGGACGGTCGCCGCCGATCCATTGGTAGACCCGGACGCGCTCGCGGGCTCGCCCGCCAAGCAGCTCGTAGATCGGGGCGTCGAACGATCGACCCTTGATCTCCCAGAGCGCCTGGTCGATGCCGGCGATCGCGCTCATAAGGATCGGCCCGCCCCGATAGAACCCGCCGCGATACATCGTCTGCCAGTGGTCCTCGATTCTGGCTGGATTTTCGCCGAGCAGGTACGTCTCCATTAGTTCCCGGACCGCCGCGGCGACGGTTCGCGAGCGCCCCTCGACGATCGGCTCGCCCCACCCGACGAGCCCGTTGCTGGTCTCGACGCGCAAGAAGAGCCATCGCGGCGGCACCGAGAACAGTTCGTAGTCAGTAATCCGCGTCATTCGCTCACTCCCGCGCAGGACGCGTCCGCTCCGCGTTTATCTCGACCACTGAACTCGCGTTCGTTCGCCGTCCGGACCCGGCCAGCGATAGCACCGGCTCTCTCGTTCGGAGCCGCTTTGCTCCCGTGTGGCTTCCTGTCGAACCGTCTCATTCGTGATTGTCGTCGCGCGACGCTCTTAATAGGAAGGCGACAGGCCAGCGCGATCGCTACAGTTTCCGGTACTCCCGGGCGTCGGTCGCGGCCTCGAGGACCGACTCGACGGTCGCATTCGGGTTCGTGGCCTCGACCGCGGCGTTGAGTGCCCCTTCGAGCACCGGCGCGTCGGCGATCTCGACGTCACCCTCGATGCTTGCTTTCTCGATGGCGATCTCGGCGTTCATCACGGCACTGCCCAGATCGACGAGGACCACGACACCCCCACCGTCGTCGGCAGCGGCCTCGATACCGGCACGGATTGCGTCCATCGACGTGCCGATCCCACCATCCCGGTCGCCGCCGACGGCCTCGATCCGGGCATCGCCGCCCATCTCCGCGGCGACTTCGACGATACCCTCGGCCGCGCGCTCGCTATGGGAGACGACGACCACCCCGACCATTCACTCGCCCTCCCCGTCTACCGCGTCGCCGTTTTCGGTCTCGGCGTCGTCGGGATCGATAGCGGGTTCGGCCGGGGCCGTTGCGTCGCGAGCGTCGCTATCGCCATCGGCCTCGCTGTCGACGTACTGCTCGGTCGTTTGCAGTAGTTCTTCGAGTATCAGGAGCGTGCTCGTCGCGCCGGGGTCCTGATGGCCCACCGAGCGCCAGCCCAGATAGGAAGCCCGGCCCTTCTTCGCGCGCAGCGGGACAGTGAACTCGACCCCGCGTTCGGCCGCGTCGACGGCCTTCCGAAGTGCTTCGAGCGGCGGGAGGTCGTCGGCCTCGATGGACTTCTTGTAGGTGTGGACCGCGGGCACGAGGGCATCAACCATCGTCTTCGCACCAACCGGAGCGTCGCCTCGATCCCTGACTTTCTCGAGATAGGCCTCGGCGAACGCGACGGTCGTCTCGGGGGTAATTCCCTCCTCTAACTCGGCGCTGGCGCTCATGATCGAGCCGCCGTATAGCGGACCGGAGGCCCCGCCGACCGCGGAGACCAGCGCCGTGCCGACGGTCTTAATCATCTCCGCAGCGTCACCGTCGGTCGATTCGGCCCGATCGAGGGCGGCTTCGAACCCGCGATCCATGTTCGCGCCGTGATCGGCGTCGCCGATCGCCGAATCCAGATCGGTGAGGTATTCGCGCTCCTCGGTCAACCGATCGGCGACGTTCGAGATCGCGGCCAGTAGTGCCTCCCGCTCGGTCTCGGAATCGACCATGTGCGAGCCATCGCCCGGGTTCGCTAAGGCCTTTTCCCGCTTTGCTCCCCTGGTGGCAGGTCACCGACGACCGCGAGGAGGACCCGATGACCACACCGGGGGCGGTCGAAAACGAATTCGGACCAGGATTCAGTCGGTGACGGTCAGCGCAGGCGTCTCGGCCGGGGCGGCGAGCAACTCCTTCGTCTCCTCGTCGAGTTCGAGCACCGTGACCGAACAGCCACGCATGTCGAGCGAGGTCATGTACTCCCCGACCCGACCGTTCCAGGTATCGAACCCGCGATCGGCGAGCAGCTCCTGTACCCGCCGGTTGACCATGAACAACTCGGAAAGCGGCGTCCCGCCCATTCCGTTGACGATCGTCGCGACCTCCGCACCTTCGGCAGGGTCGACGTCCTCCAGTACCGCCTCGGTGAGGTGCTCGGCCACCCGATCGGCGCTCATCGCCTCGATGCGCTCGGTGCCCGGCTCGCCGTGGATGCCGATGCCGAGTTCGATTTCGTCCTCGTCCAGGTCGAAGGTCGGCTCGCCCTTCGCGGGCGTGACACAGGAGGTAAGGGCCATCCCCATCGTCCCGACGTTCTCGACCACGTTTTGAGCCACCCTCTGCACCTCCTCGAGGTCGTCGCCCCGCCTCGCGGCCGCACCCGCGACTTTGTGAACGAAGACCGTCCCACAGACCCCCCGGCGGCCCGAGGTGTACAGCGAGTCCTCGACGGCGACGTCGTCGTCTACGACGACCTGGGCGACTTCGAGGTCCTCTCGCTCCATCCCGGCCATCTCGGCGGCGGTCTCGAAGTTCATCACGTCGCCCTCGTAGTTCTTCACGACCGCGAGCACACCTGCACCGCCCTCACAGGCCGTGAGCAGCTCCGAGAGTTGGTCAGCAGTCGGCGAGGTGAAGACCTCACCGGCGGCCGCGCCGTCTAACATTCCCGGTCCCAGATAGCCCGCATGCGTCGGCTCGTGGCCGCTGCCACCGCCGCTCACGACCCCCACTTTCCCCTCGATCGGGGCGTCGGCGCGAACGAGAATCTCGGTGTCCTCTAGCCGGCGGGTTCGCTCGGGGTAGGCGGCGACCATCCCCTGGAGCATCTCGTCAACGTACTCGTCGGGATCGTTGATCAGTTTTCTCATGACAATAGATACCGCCCGCCGACGGCTATTAAGCGTTCCCCGCCGTCCACCGTCGGTCGTCGTGCGGTCCTCGACTGACGGTGAGCAACGGAGAACTCGCCCGCCGGACGCCTACTCCAGTAGCGACTGGCCGTCCATCGCCGAGGGCACGTCGAGGCCGGTCAGTGCACAGATCGTCGGCGCGATATCCGCCAGGCCCCCGCCCGTTCGTACCGTGTGGCCGCCGTCCCCGCCCTCGGAATCGAGATAGACGAAGGGTACCGGATCGAGCGTGTGGGCGGTATGGGGGTTCTCGGCGGTGCCCATGTCGTCGGCGTTGCCGTGATCGGCGGTGATCAGGACGTCCCCGCCCGCATCCCGGATCGCCGGAACGAGATCTCTTAAGCAGGAATCGACGGCCTCACAGGCCGCGATCGCCGCCTCGTAGTCGCCAGTGTGACCCACCATGTCGGGGTTCGCGTAGTTCAGCACCAGCACGTCGGGATCGTCCGTCTCGATAGCCTCGATAGCGGTCTCGGTGACCGCCGGCGCGCTCATCGCGGGCCGGTGGTCGTAGGTCGGGACGTCCGGACTATCGATTATCGCCCTCGTCTCGCCCTCGAACGCGACCTCTCGGCCACCGTTCAGGAAGTAAGTGACGTGGGCGTACTTCTCCGATTCGGCGATCCGGAGCTGTGTTCGCCCGCTCCCGGCGAGGACTTCCCCGAGGACTTCGGCAGGCCGGTGGGGCGGGAAGGCCACCGGCAGGTCGAACGTTGTGTCGTACTCGGTCATCGTGGTGAAGCGGATCTCGGGCGGGGAAGTCTCGAAGTCCCACTCCGGGCGGATGTCACTGAGCAGCCGGGTGAGCTGGCGTGCGCGGTCCGCCCGGAAGTTAAAAAAGTAGGCCGCGTCGCCCGCCTCCAGGGCAGGCCTACCCTGCTCACGGCTCCGCCGTTCGCTTTCCGAGGCGTGGTTCGAGACGCTTCGCGTCTCGTCATCACGAGAACCTTCGGCTCTCGGACGACGTCGCGCCTCGCCCTCGATCAGCGTCGGCTCGACGAACTCGTCGGTTTCGCCGCGCTCGTAAGAGGCGCGAACGGCTTCGGTCGCCGAGGCGGCCTCGTGGTCGGCCTCGCGATTCACGATCGCGTCGTAGGCTCGTCTCGTCCGTTCCCAGCGCTCGTCCCGGTCCATTGCGTAGTACCTGCCCGCGACCGTCGCGACCTCACCAGTGCCCTCCCGTTCGATCACTCCTTCGAGGTCGGTGAGGAAGTCGATTCCTGCCTTCGGGGCGGTGTCCCGGCCGTCGGTGAAGGCATGGGTCACCGCCTCGATCCCGCGATCGGCGGCGAGGGAAATAAGAGCGTGAAGGTGGGCCTGATCGGAGTGGACGCCACCGTCGCTCACCAGCCCCAGGAAGTGGACGCGGCCGTCGTGCTCTCGGGCATGCTCGAACGCGGCGGTGATCGCCTCGTTCTCGGCGAGTTCGCCCTCGCTGACCGCATCGGTGATCCGGGTGTACTCCTGGGAGACGACCCGGCCGGCACCGATCGTGAGGTGGCCGACCTCGCTGTTTCCCATCTGGCCATTAGGAAGGCCAACCCGTCGGCCCGAAGTCACTAGCGTACCGTACGCTCCGGCCTCGGCCAGTCGGTCGAAGGTGGATGTATCGGCCGCTTCGACGGCGTTTCGTCTGGGATGATCGCCCAGTCCCCACCCATCGAGAATCACCAGTGCGGCTTGCATACCGGGGCGTCGGGGCGACCAGGCAAAAGCGCGCCGTCCGCTCGCGGGCTCGCGGGTTCGTGGCGAACCGTTTTCCTTCTCGGCGTCGACCGGCGAAGCGATGCGTATCAGTGAGGTCGAGATCGACGAGTTCGACTACGAGATCGAAAACGTCGGGACGATCGACGGCAACTGGGCCTACGACCCCGATTCGACGCTCGAACCACCCGGCTTCGTGCTCACGATCCGGACCGCGGATGGCACCGAGGGCCACGCGCGGGGCTTTGCCTTTACCCCGCCGGCCGTCGCCCAGATCGAGATGGTCGCCGCCGACCTCCTGGGGCGTGACCCGCTTGAACGTAAGGGAATCTGGAATGACCTCTGGCGGGCGCTGCGCCACACCGATCACCTGGGGGTCGGCCCGATAGACATCGCGCTGTGGGATCTCGCTGGCGAGCACTACGAAGAGAGCGTCTCGAAGCTCTTGGGCGGGTATCGCGACCGGCTGCCGACGTATGCCTCGACCATGTTCGTCGACGATGCAGGAGGGCTCGATAGCCCCGAGGCCTTCGCCGACTATGCGGAGGCCTGTCTCGATCGCGGGTACGAGGGATTCAAGTTCCACGGCCATCCCGACTCCCGACCGGAGTTCGACATCGCGATCTGTGAGGCCCTCGCCGAGCGCATCGGGAATGAGATGGATCTGATGATCGATTCCTCTAGTCTCTATCGGACCTACGCCGACACACTGGAAGTCGGGCGAGCGATCGACGAACTCGAGTTCTTCTGGTACGAAGACCCTCTGTGGGACGGTGGGGAGAGCGCACCGATGCTCCGGAAACTAGTCGCGACGCTCGACACGCCAGTACTGGGACTCGAACACGTCCGGACCGGTCCCTACGGTACTGTGAGTCATCTCGCCGAAGAAGCGGCCGATTTCATCCGAGCGAGCGCCCACCTCGACGGCGGGATCACCGGCCTGCTGAAGACCGCGAACGCCGTCGAGGCCTTCGGGCTCGATACCGAACTCCTGTTAGGGGGACCAGCCCATATGCACGCGATGAGCGCGCTCCGAAATACCAACTACTTCGAGCACGGGCTGCTACACCCCGAGAGCCGGTGGCTCCTCGATCAGGGCTACGAGGGCGAACCCGAATCGATCGCCGACGACGGGGCAATGCGTGTGCCCGACGGTCCGGGACTGGGCGTCGAGATCGACTGGGAGTTCATCGGGGAGCGGCGGACGGACCACACCGTGATCGACCGGTAAAGCCGATCGAGCCGGCGAAAACGACCTCGCTCGTGCTCGGCATCTCGGCCGGGGAGGTTAACTTCCGGCGGGGACTATCTGCGCTATGCTTCTGATCCGCGGTCGTGCCGGCGGGACGGCCCTGACCGGCACGCTCTACGAGCGCGGCGACCGGGTGCCCTCCTTCAAGGGCGCGCCCGACGAGGACGCCGCGTACGTCTGGGTCTGTGATGAGTTCTACGCCGTCGATAGCGGCGGCGCAGTACAGACGGTCGACGGCGAGGAGATGAACATTGCCTTCGAGTCGCCGATGCCCCGCGGGTTCGACACCCGGGAAGCGGCCGTCGCCGCCGCGGAAGACCACCTCCGGACGCAGTTCGCCCGCATCGGGGTGAGTAGCAACGCTGTCGAGATCGAGATCGAGGACGCCGACATGCGAGACGAGACACCGGGCGAGGCCGGAGCGGAGTAAGAGACGAGGGGGGAGAGGTCGAGACGCACAGTCAAGGCGGGTGCTGCTCGGTAGCCTACGGCCCGCGAACTACCGATCAGCGCGATGTCGTCTCGACGCCGAGATCGCGGCCGATCGCGTGCTGTAAGTTCTCCAATTCGTCGTCGAGATTGCGCTTGAAGAAGCGCTCGACTCCTGGTAGATTGCCGTCGACGAGAAAGCGATTCGTGAGTCGCGTGCGCTCGGCGCTGTCGGGATCGTCGACCTCGTTGCCGTTGGCATCCAGTCCCTGGAGTTCGTGTTCGCCGATCACGCGCATCGCCTGCGACCGGCCAACGAAACGGGCGTAGCGCGGTTCCTCGCGATCGGTGTCCTCGGTCTCGACCGGCACGGTGCGGTTGATGACCGGGATCGGAAGCGAAACGTGCCAGGTAGCGTGGCGATCGTCCGCCGCGTCGAAACTCTCAACGACGCTGATCGCCCCGGCGCGTTTCTCGTGATCGGCAATAAACCCCCAGACGCGCTTGGGCGGGGCGCTTACCTCGAAGGTCCGTTCGACGCGAACCGTCATACTCGATACCTGCGCTCACCGAATAAAAAGCTCGTCCTCCCGGGGATCGACTCACCTGGCACCTACGTGCTCACTCACGCACTCGCGTTCTCAGCCGGAGGTGACTCGCCAGGTCGTCGAGCGCGCCCGCCCCCACTTTTCGATGTCGACGTCTTCGGATTTGTCGGCGAGCCCCGAGAGCCGGACGCCGACCTGCTTGGCCGACAGTCCGAGGTTCTCGGCGATGGTCTTCGAGCGGAAGTATTGCTGGCCCCTCGAGAGACCCTCAGAGAGGTGATCGAGGATTCGTTCTTCGTCGTCAGTGAGGTCAGTCATTGTGTCTCAAAGGAACCGCGAGGGTTAATCGCTTTTGCCGGCAGAGCACCCGTCGGTCGCCCCGACCTACTATCCGCTTCGTTTTCAGTTCCGGTGTCAGCCCGTCGGGGCATCGACCGGTCCGCTTCGGTCCTCGCCCTCGCTAGCTTGCAGTGACCCGCGAGCAGCCCTCACGAGCCATACGCGTGAATCGCCGTGACGAGAATCGAGGCCGCGAGCATCGCCCCGGCGAACCCCCAGGCGGCGGTCACCTGGCTGCCGGTGGTAGCGCCGACGAACATCCCGAGCGCGCCCAGCAAACCGAGCGCACCGAAGAGAACGGCGAATCCGACGGACTTGTCCGACCCGGTCGTGACTCCTGCCATACCGAGGGTCGATCCGCCCGGGATATAGGTCATGTGGAACCGACCCGACCGGAACCGATCGGAGCACTGGAGCACCGGGACGGCCTTCGGAGAACGCACGTGTCGGGACGTCGAGAGAGGGCTACTCCTAGCTATGTGCCAGGCTGAGCGTTCGGACGTCGGCAGGAGTATCGCTCAGCAGTGAAACGGCCCGGGAAGCAGTCACGAAGGTGTCACTGCCGAAGTACGGCATCGCATACATGGCCTCGATCGCTGCCTGGGAGTCCGCGCTCTCGATGTCGATAGCGAGTCCCCCACTGGTTCGATCCAGAAAAGAGGAGCGATCGAGACCGTAGTAAACGATTCCATCGTCGGTCGCGGAGGCCGCGACGCTCGCCTCGGCGAGGAATCGACGATCGGTGCCGTCCTCGCTCGAAACGGATAGCGAGTCCGCGAGCTCCGTTCCGGCGGCCCCGTTCGTGGCGATCCAGAGATCGAGAAGGTCTCCAGGTCGGAAGTCGTCGTCGGCCTCGATAGCCTGTAGTTGGCGTCGCTGGGAACGGTGCTCCGGAAAGAGGAGCGCACCGAGGCCGTTTGGACCATCGGGGTTCTCGGACACGGTAGCGCTGTCAGGTTCGTCCGGTTCGTCGGGGCCTGCGATCGGCAGGCGAACGCGATGGGAGCCGCCCGGTTCGAGCGAGGTATCCAAAGCCGTGTAACCGAGACAGGAGGACGGGAGTCGTGAATCCTCGGTCAGTGCGAGCGCGCCCTTCTCCGAGCGATAGGTCCCGACGTCGAAGGGCACTGCGGCAACCGATAGCAGCTCCGCGCCGTCGGCCGTCGAACTCGTATCGATCCGGAGATCGAGAGCTCCATTTTTCCCGACGAACCGATCGCAATCGAGCGCGTGGACGATCGCGACGTGCTCACCCGTCTCGCCGCTGTAGGGGTACGCGCCGTCCAGGTAGCCACTGATATCGGCGAGAAATTCCCAGTCGCCATCGACCGTCCGCACGGAGAGTTCGTGATCGTAGAAGTCGAGATCGGCACCATGAATCCAGAGGTCGAAGCGCTCGCGTGGACCATAGTCCGCCCGCCGCGTGAGCAGCGACGCGTAGGCGTAGCAGTACCGATCCCGGGCGAAGGTGAACGTACTGGCACGGGACTCCTCTCGAAGGCCGGTAGCGGACTCGACGTTCGGGACGAACGGATCGAAGCCGCGTTCGGTCGCCAGATAGCGCGTGCGGGCGTACCAGCCCCGGCCGTCGGCGGCTTGGGAGGCTCGCAGATCCATCTCGATCGCTTGTCTGCTCGGCGTGTACTGGGGGTTGATGGTGTGGCTCTCGCCGAGATAGAGGACCTCCCGACCGCCGAGGTGTTCACTGGCAGTGGTGATGAGACTCCGGATCGCGTTGTTAGCTGGCTCCGGGCCGACGTCCTTCTCGTACCAGCCCCGATAGAAGTCGACGAACGCGAAGTCCGGCCGCGCCCCGACGCGGGCAAGCTCCTCCGTCAGGGTTGCGAACGTCTCGGGCTGGCGGGAGGAAATGATGTAGGGGAAGTGAACGAAGATCCCGACATCTACCTCGGGCGCGACCGCCCTGATCGTGCGCTGCTGGGCGGCGAATATCTCGGGACCCAATCGTTCGAGATTGCTAACGGCGTCGTCGTTCCAGTACCCGCCCTCGACCCACGCGCCGCCGACCGGCGCTTCCTGCCAGAGCACGACTCGGCCGGCGGGGAAGAAGTCCCGATAGCGGGTTACGATGTCTTCGAGCCGCCGCAGGTGGGTCTCCCGCCGGCTCCGGTCGGCGACGAACGCCGGGGCAGGCACCTCGCTTAGTACGCCGACGTTGAGCCACGCTTCGATTCCCGCTTCGGCCGCGGTCGCGAGCGCCGCCTCGAGGGTGGCGAGGGAGGCATCACTCGGTGCCGGCTTCGCGAGGAGCACGGCGAGGTCGTGGCGAGAAGCGAACGCGAAGAGGTTCCGGCGAACCGTCTCGTCCGTCCAGAGCGGTCGTTCGGCCCAGAGGAAATCCGTCCGTCGGTCCTCGAGATCGTCTTCGACGCTGGGTTCGGCGGTGTCGGTCGTGGCCGTTCGACCGGTAGTCGCTGGACGATCGGTGGCTGTTCCCTCCTCGGCGGTCTCCGTGCGATCGGCACAGCCAGCGATGCCGATCGAGGCGCTCACCGTGGCTGCAGAGAGGAACTGCCGTCGCCGCATACGCCGACATAGCACACCGACGGAATAAAGCTACAGGTAAACTCCTCGGTCGGAAACGAGCGAACGCGTCCGCTCGCCCGGGGAGCGTGGCCGTCCCCGTGTGCAAGGGTTATGACCGCGGGCCCACGAGAAGGTGCGATGACGCCCGGGCCTGAGACCGGTCGGTATACCAATGTGGCGATAGCCCTCCTCGTCGTGACCCTGGTCCTCGTGGCGAGCGTCGCCGGGGCCTTCGCGCTCGGACTTCTCGGCGTGCCAAGCGTCGTCTCGAGCGAGAGCCGTTTCGCCGAGGTGAACGAGAGCACGACGACGATCCGAACCGAAGTACTCGTCGAGAACCCCAACCCGATCGGGCTCGACCGCTCGAACGCGACGATCACCCACGTTATCCAGATGAACGGGGTTTTGATGGCTCAGGGCACCAGACGCGGCGTCTCGCTTCCCTCGGGAACCTCGACGCGAACGATCACGACCCATATGGACAACGGGAAGATCCCCGAGTGGTGGGTGAGCCACATTCGACGGGGCGAACGAACGCAGGTGTCGATCGCCACCCGGGTCTACTCGCCCGCGCTCGCCGAGTCCTTCGCGATCCCGGGCGGGCGGACGATCGAGACCGACGTACTCGCCGCCTTCGACTCGAACGAGGCGCGGCCGGTGAACGCCGACGTTCCCTTCCGAGAGGGCCCGATACTGTTCGTCAACCGGACGAGCGCAGGGTGGGGAGAGGTGAGCGAGACCGAAACGCCGATCGAGGCGACCTTCGGGGTCTACAACCCGCTTCCCGTGGCAGTCCCGATCACGGAACTGGGCTACACCGTCTCGATGAACGGCGTCCGCGTCGGCAACGGTTCTACCGAGAGTGTTCGCGTGCTCGATTCCGGGCAGGTGACGCCGGTCAACACGACGATCACGATCGATGCGACCCGGCTCGACGAGTGGTGGGTCACCCACCTCCGGCAGAACCAGGAGACGACCGTCCGGGTGACTTTCCGACTCCAGGCCGACCTCCCGGTCGTCGGCACGGTGCAACTCCCGATCGACGTCCTGACCTACCAAACCCAACTGGAGACCGACCTGCTCGGGACGAAAAACGCGTCCGGCGGGGGAACGAACGACCGCGGGATCGAAACGAGGATTGGAGCGCCAGCCAGCCCTGCCCTCGATTCCACCGACCGAGAGGAGAGTCCGGTCGCGCCGGCCGTGCGGTGAGAGCGGCGGCGTCGGATTCGGACGTAGAGGATCTCGACCGATCAGTTTCACTTTCGCTGCCCTGTATACACTCATTCATACCTCCGTAACGCCTTCGAATAGGCACGCCCGGGGGAGCGGTCCCGTCTCCTCCCGACGGGGGTGAAACCGTCCATGAACGAACTCACGAGCCGGCGTCGAGACGCGGCGACGCCCGAAGAGCGCGGGCAGGATGGCCGACCCGAACCGTTCGACGGCCGCGCTGGGAAGAGAGGGCAAAAGACCGGTCGTTCGCGCCGATCGCGCAGTCACGACCCGGTGCCCGACGAGATCGACGTCGAGGGCGCGCCGATGGCGGTCGATCGTTGTCGGTACTGTGGGGTGGTCATCCTCGATCCCGGCTGTCCCGGCGGACCGTGTCCCGGTCCAAACCATACTCTCGAGGAGTTCGGGGTCCGCCCGCCGGCCGACCCCGGGCAGGGCGACCGAGCTGTCGATGGCTCCGGATCGCTCGATCCTCCTGAGGACGATCGCCGGACGGTCCCGCCGATGCTCGCGTCGCGATGAGAGAGACGGCAAACGAACGTCGAAACCGGGCACCGAAACGATCGGCCCAGCCGTTGCTCGCGAGTTTCCTTGCCATACGCTGACGATACGTCGGTACGTGGGTTAGGGTGGCGGGGCGACCCTCAGGTGCAATGTCCGGTGCCCCGCCGTCCGGTACAGCGAGGGGGACCGTAATAGTCCCGGGGCACCGTTCCGCTCGTTTCCGCTCGAAACAGCGACGATGGCCGAGAATTCCCCATCGCTCCCCGCTAACGGCTGGTCTAGCGGACCCGGGTAATCGATAGCAACGGCTCGTCGGAACCGATCGTAAACGATCGCCACGGCGCGCCACATCTCCGGTCAGTGATCTCGAGCGCGTGAGAACAGTCCTCCCGTGCGGAGTCCGTTCGATCCCAAAGGGACTACTGATCGGCGACGAGTTCCGCGAAGTGATCGATCGGAACGCCTTCCATCGTCGTCATGTCCAGTCCCTGGCGTTCGACGGCCAGGGAGAGTTCGAACACCGCGTCGCGGTCGGGCGCCTCGAAGACGAGCAGGAAGTCGTATCGACCGAGCAACGCGTAGGTGTCGATGATCTCGATCTCGGAGTTCAGCTCCTCGACTTCCAGTCGGACGTCACCCCAAATCGAGGTGAGTTCCTGGAGGTTCTGGAACTCGGCGTCGGTCACCTCGACGAGTGCGACCCACGTTGGCATACCTACTAGTAGTGCCCGGAGCCTAAAGTCGATTGGGGCCCTCCCCCGCCGGCCCTCCTGCCGTGAACGCTGGCTCCCTGATAGGAACCCGGTTGGCACGGACTCGACGGCGCTACTTCTATGCACGGGCCGGGTTTAGGGCGAGTATGACCGACGACGAGAGCACGGAGAGCACGAGCAGCGAGGACGAGAGCGCTACGCCCGAGACCGTCCTCGAAGCGATGCGGGACCTCGATGGAACGGCCTACACCGGCGAGATCGCAGACCACGTTGGCTGTGAGGACCGAACCGCCGAGCGAGCACTGGGGACGCTCGAAGAGGAGGACGCGATGACCCACCGGGAGACCGAGGAGGGGACGCTCTGGATCCTCCCGGAAGTGGGGGACATCTAAGCGACACGCAACAAGCCGCGAGAACCGAGAATCGAGCACTAATCGAGAAGGGGGAAAGGGAATGAGAGAACCGACGCGATTACCGGATCGTGACGTGTTCGGACTCCTCGTTGAGCGCTAAGTTCGCCGCGATCTCGGCGTTCCGAACCGCGTACTGGGCCGTTTGCTGGAGACTCACGAGGACCTCCCTGACCTGCAGTAGGGCTACGTTGTCCATCTCCGGGAGATCCGCGAGGATTTCCTGTTCGCACTCGGCGATTTCGGCGAAGGTTTCTCTGACCTGGGTCGCCCGGTCGTAATCGCGCTCGACGGCCGCGCTCACCGCGAGTTCACAGATCTCGTCGACCTGGTCGGTGAACTCTCTGATACGGCGCATCGTCTTCTCGTCGACGTCGAGCGTATGGCCCCTGGTTTCTATGACGGTTTCTGCGATGTCCTCTGCGTTGTCGGCAGTGAGTTCCAGGTTCTTCACGATCGAGCGATACCCGATGAGGGGGAAGCCGTCGGTGAGGCCGACCGCCCGCGCGAGGTTCGGGTTCCGGTAGGCGGTGAAAATCAACCGGAGTAAGAGGACGAAGATCTTGTTCGCCTGGCGCTCGCGATTCAAGGCTCGCTGAGCGAGGTCGGGATTGCCATGGGCCAGGGCCTTGATTGCCTCGTTGCGCATCGTGGAACCGGTGCGTTCGAGCCGCTCGAGGAGGTTATTTAGCGTGAAATCCTCGGGATCGACCGAACACCGGATCGCGATGCGCTCGGGGGCCTCCTCGATCACGCCCAGTCCCATGAGCTGGGTTTCTGCGTTGTAGACAGCGTTGATGTGCTCGCTGCCGAGCGTCGCGCCCTCGCCCGCCTCGACGTAGATCACCCGCCGGCCGAGCACGTACTGAGCGACGATCGCGCGCTCGACCGCCCCCGCGTCGAGGCCGTCGGCGTGGATGACCGCTTCGGACTCCTCGGTGCGTGCGGACTCGGGCATCACAGTCAACGTACCTTTGCCGCTCGTCCGGATCGAGACCTCGTCGCCCTTCTCGACATCGTGGGCCTTTGCCCACTCGGCGGGCAGGGTCATCGCCAGCGTGGAGGGACCCAGCCGCTGGACCTTTCTGGTTTCCATTGGCTCGCCTATAGGCGGGAATGACCTTAGTCTTAGCTATGACACCTTATACTCGACTGGTCGGCTATTAATATGCGGGCGAGGCGGCCGAGTAGCTCAGACTACCTGGACGAGGCGGTGTTCGAACCGACCGACCCGAACGCGGTGCCAGCCCCGGAGACTCTCATCAGTATCGGGATCGCCGGTATCTACCCGAAGGACGCCGATGTCGTCTAACTTGGGCCGGGAGGCGACGATCTCGACTTCGGAACGATCGAGGATAGCCGGGGAGAGCTGATCGTTCCCGCGTCCGAAGACGAACCCCTGGCCGCCGATCGGCGAGACCACGACGACGCTCTCCCCGCCTAAGTGTTTTAGAATCCCCGCTTCCGCCGCGTCGAGCGCGAGCACTTCGCCGTTTCGCCAGACATCGACGCCCAGCGGCGAGCCCTCGATCTCGAGCCGCGGCGAGGGTTTCGACCGTGCCGCCGGCGAGTTGCTTGCTCGATTGGAGTTCGGCGGCCACCGGGACCGAAACGACGCCCCGGAGTTCGCTCTTCACTTCGCCGGCGCGGTAAGCCTCTTCGTCGAGATCGGAGACTTCTCGTTTCTCGGTGCTATCGAAGTCGGCGGCGATCCGGCCGGCCGCGGCGGGCGAGACGGCAAATATCGCCGAGTAGACCTTCACGCCGGCGGGCACGCCCAGGACCGGGAGGTCGGCGTCGAGCGCGTCGAGCGCTTCGGCGACATCGACGGCGGTGCCGTCCCCGCCGACGAAGAGCAGCAGATCGATGTCCTCCGCGACGAACGCTTCGACGGCCGCCTGGGTGTCGGCGGCGGTACTTTCTTTGCCTTCGGGGTGGCCGACGATTGCGGGGTCGAAGCCCGCCTCGCGGGCCTCCGTCGCGCCCATCGGGTCGCCGTAGGCGAACACTTCGAGCGATTCGGACGCTCGATCCTGGAGAGTAGCGAGCGCCTCGCGAGCGCGGTCGGGCGCACGGGGCGTCGCGCCGCGCTCCCGGGCGGCTTCGAGTTGGCCGTCGGTGCCCTTGAGCCCAACCCGTCCACCCATGCCCGCGATCGGGTTGAGCACGAGGCCGATACGTCGCATGGGTATACCAGAACCCCGCGGTGAAAACCGTTGTCGGGTGAGTGGTATCGGGCCAGTGGGGCACTGATCCATGCGGGTCGAGCGGTCGAGCGGGAACCGACGATCGTGTGGGTTAAGCGCGTACCCCGAAAACGACCGGGTATGAACGCAGTCGTCGGGGACGTACTGTTACAGTCGGCCGGAGAGGTAGTGCCAAGCGTAATCAACGGTGCCGGGATCGTCGTCTCGCTTGCGGGCATCGCGATCGTCCTCGCGTGGTGGGCCTACCTCTTCCGATGAGCGAGCCGGAGAGGCCAACGAGAGCAGCGGGAATAGCACCGTCGTAGTTCGGATACGGCACCGTCATCGCGACTCACCGAACCCCGTCATTCCCGCCACTGGTCGAGCCAGACGATTTCGTTCCGTCGCTCGGGGGCAGGGTAGTGATCGAACGCTCGTTCGAGCGTCCGAACCGCTTCTTCGGGCCGATCGCGGAGGAAGTTCGCGTCCGTGTAGATCACGATCCCATCGTGATCCACTGTAGTTTCGGTTTCGCCTGCGAAATCCTTCTTATCGTGGGTTAGCAGAGTGGCTTCGTTCTCCACACAGTAGCTGAGCAGTTCGTAGTCGTCGGTTCCCTCTCCGAGTTCCTCGATCGCCCTACGAACGTCGTGGCCCTTCGAACGCAGCGTCGTAACGAACACGCTCGGAGACGTGTTTGTCGGTGAGGAGATGTGTCACTCGATCGATTCCGGCGGTGTCAACGCTCGTCGAGCGAGTAACTCCTGCGTCTTTGCGTGCTCGCGCTCGACCTCGCGCATCTCATCGGGATGATTGTAGTAGTACGCGAGTGCTTCGTGTATCTCCCCGAGCGAGCAGTCGAGTTGATCCGCCACGTCGGCGAGAGCGTGGTCGCCGTCGATAGCGAGTTCGTAGACGTGATGCACGCCGATCCTCGTCCCATCGATCCGGGGGTCGCCATCGAGTACCGACTCCTCACGCACGATCGGCATAAACGAGAGTAGCCGACCGACGCGTGTGGAGCTTCGCGTCTTTCCGGGTAGAAACACGGATTCTGATGAGAAAAGCAGCGACGGGTTCGCGTCACCACGCGGAAGGTACCTCTTTCGATAGGTGGTCAGGAAATGGAGGTCAGCCGTCGGCGAGATCGACTCGCTCGCGGAGCCAGGCGATGGCGTTCTCGACTTCTCTCTCCTCGTCGCTCTCGACTCGGATTCGGACGTTCTCGCCGGGGTAGCTACCGATCTTAACGTCGAAGGCCTCCTGAACCCCCTCGAAACGATCGAGCAGCGCGCTCTCGGGTTCGGTGGTGACGATCGACTCGACGTAGCGGGGTTCACCGGCAAACTCCTCTTCGATCCGTTCGAACATCGCTTGCATCTCCTCGGGCACACCCGGTAAAACGTAGACCGACTCGATCACACAGCCGGGCGCGACGCCGGCCTCATTGTGCAGCACGCGCGCGCCGGCCGGGAGGTGGACCGTGCCCGCCGCCAGGTCCTCGGCGGCATAACCCCCGTGGTCTTCGAGCCACGCGAGGGCGTCCTCGCTCGCTTCGAGGTCCCGGCCGACGGCCGCGGCGACGCCCTCCATCGTCAGGTCGTCGTGGGTTGGGCCCAGTCCTCCGGTGACGAGGACGGCGTCGTAGGCCGCGCGGTACTCGTTGATAGTGTGGGCGAGGGCATCGACCCGGTCGGGGAGGGTAACGACGCGGGAGACGGTGACGCCCCGCTCGGTGAGGCGTTCGCCGAGCCAGGCGGCGTTCGTATTGACGGTTTCACCGGCGAGGATCTCGTCGCCAACGGTGACGATCGCGACCTGCATAGAAGGCTTCAGGCGGCCACGGACAAAACGCCCTCGGGCATCAATACGAGCGGCGCGCTCGGGAACAAGAACGGAAGGAGGCCTCAGACGTAGCCGAGTGCCTGTAGTTGGTCGGCTCGTACCCGCCGGCATCGACCGCACTCGTCACAGCCCAGGGCACCCGCTTGACCGCCGGGTGGGGAAAGCCGGTCAAGTGGTTGTGTGCGCGCCACTCGCCGAAGGCCTCGCCGTGATCGGCGGTGATCACCACTTCCTCGGCGTCGGTGTTGCCGAGCAGGACTTCCACCGAATCGAGCGCGTAGCGAAGCGTATCGAGATACCAGCTCCAGACGGTCCTGTAGTCGATCTCCCCGCGGCGTAGCGCCGACCAGGGCTTGTGCTCGGCGGCGGCGAGCTCGCGGTCCTCCCGGAGCGCGGCGGTGAAGTAGGGAGTGTGGGGCTGCATGTAGTGGACGATCGTGCGCTCGGCGTCCATTACCCGACCGGCGTAGATCGCCGCGTCGGTCAGGTCTTCGGGCGTGACGATGCCGAAGCGATCGGACCGGCGTTCCTGGTAGAGATTCCGTAGCTCGCCGAAATCATCGGCGTCGACCACTCCCTTGCCCGCCGAACCAATCGGCGCGGCCTTCGGGGGCGCGTAGACCCCATCGACGAAGGTCTTCGTCACGTAGGGATTCGCCGAGAGATAGCAGGTCTCGCCGATTTCTTCGCGATAGTCGGTCGTGAAGGTCTTGCACATCCACTCGGCCGAGGCGGAGCCAAGCGACCACATCGACCCGATCGAAGCAGCGTCGAGGAAGTCGTACTCCGGCGCGACCGCCTGTAAAGCGTCGACCCGACAGGCATCCAGTACGATCAACAGATCCCACTCCCGATCGTAGACGTTCGTCCCGACGTCGTATCGCGAACTCACCGTGAGCCACCCACCGAGATACGCGTAGTACGCCCCCTCCAGTACGGCGCGTTTCGGCGAGTCGGCCCAGTTCGCTCGAAACTCCTCGGTCCACCGCGCGAAGTCGATCGGCATTGATTCCATGTTTCTCCATATGTACAAAAGCAATCACCCCCTACCTCCCATTACTCGAATATAACCACCTATTTACGGTAATCACGCCGTCGTGCTACCCACCCGACGAGGAGCCGAACCGACAGCGCTTACCGGCTCATGGACGCCATCCCGGTATGACGATCGTAGCCGGTATCGTTGGGGCCGGGCGGATCGCCCGAGTACACGCGGAGGTCCTCTACGATCACGAGGCGATCGCCTTAGAAGCCATCTGTGACGTTCATACCCAGCGAGCACGAGCCCTCGCGACCGCGGCCGAGGCGGAGTCCTACACCGACTACCGGACGCTGTTTCGGGAAGGGGGGTTAGACGCTGTCTACATCGCGACACCGCCAGGGATACATCTCGATATCGTCCGAGCAGCAGCACACAACGGCATCGCGATCTTCTGTGAGAAACCCTTAGCGCGGACGGTCGCGAACGGACAGGCGATCAGGGAGGTCATCGAGGACCAGGACGTGCCGTTCATGATGGGCTTTCCCTCTCGGTTCGCCGAGCCCTGTCGGCGGATGCGTGAGTTCCTCGCCGACGGCGATATCGGCGACCCGATCACGGTCTTCAGTACTCGGGCCGGACACGGGGAGCCGGAAGAGGAGGACTGGCGACTCGATCCCGAGCAGGCTTGTGGCGTGTCGATCGAATCGGCCTCGCACAATATCGACATGCTGCGGTGGCTCGGCGGCGAGATAGAATCGGTCTCGGGTCGGACGGCGAACGCGACCCACCCGGAGATCGAATCGTTCGACGACAACATGCTCGCGACAGTGACCTTCGAGCAGGGGGCGATCGGCCTCCTCCAGAACAGTTGGACCTCCCGCGTGGAGTATCTGCGCCACGGGGTGATCGGCACCGAGGGAGCCGTCCTCGTCGAAGGTGACGAATGGTGGCGTCTCGATCGACTCACCTACGCGACGGAGACCGACGACTATCCGAGAACGATCGCCTTCGACGCGGAGACGGCGACCGGGATGGGGTATAGTGGAGAGACCGACGCGTTCATCGAGAGCCTCTCTGCCGACAGGAGTCCTCCGGTAACCGTCTACGACGGTCTGCGCGCAGTAGAGATCTCCCACGCGATATCAGGATCGTAGTCCAGTAGTGTCAGTACACCGGTCAGCCAGTTGCTAGCGGACAATTCACGATCAAAAGTCCGCTCTCTGAAGATACGGTTGCCGGCTTTGTTGCGAAAGTCGGGCCTGTCTCGAAGCGCAATAGTCTATGGCAAGAGGACAGCGACCGGGAGAGTCCAAATTTGGAGAGTAATTGAAGAAGGTCCTATTTCGCCATCTGTTTTCTTCACGAAATAGTTGAGTATCATATTAAATCATCTAGTATATCATAGATTGGATTAATCGAACTCAATTAATTAAGGTGTATGGTACAAGTAGAGGACGTAGATAACGCTCACGACAACCGGAAGTAGAAACAAGAATAGGATATTTGACTGTAAGAAATTAACCACAATGGAGACGGCGATGACTATTGCTAACACTAATAAGAATAGTTTGAAACCCTGATTGAGTTCTCTCCCCACATTATGGTTTTTGCTGCTCATGGTTGCTTCCTCTTCATCATCACTCAACGGGGGCATCAGTTCAATATACCGTAATCAATGATATAAAACTACTATTTGTATTTAACCTTGTAAAGCAAGTAGCCAACCCGTAATCACAAGTGCTCTGAATGGTTCGCTACCAAACAGTGCCACAGCAGACGGTCAGGAGGATTAATCTCTATGATTTCTTCAGCGTGCTTCTTCCTGGCCTCACATTTCTATTTGGAATATATCCTATACTGCCTGTAAGTTTTACACTCACTTCGCTCAGTGCGGCACTCTCGTTATTAGTAATAAGATTTGTTATCGGAAGAGTCATTCATACTATTGCTACTAGCCTCCATCAACGGATGAGTGATTCTAGATACTTTAATATCACAACTCACCGGGAGGATTTTACTCTAGAGATACAAGATTCGAGCCACCTGCCTGAACGGTTAGTGAGTAGATTTTACCGCGAGTGCCGACGCACGTTCTACGGAATCGGTCTGCATTTCTCGTCGAGAGTATAGTGATGAGGGAAGCGGCGGCAATGATGACGAAGATAAAGATGATCAAATCCTTGATTCATTATACATGTGTGTGAGAAGTTATACCCATATCGGCTCGCAGGGACCTTCAGAGAATTTCCAGGCGATTTATGCGTTCCATCGAAGCACCTGGTTGGTCATGGCGGCCCTGTTTGTAATATATTCAGTGGCAGCTATTGACCTCTTATTTAGATTTGTTGGAGCCCCATTGACAAGTTTCACATACACTGCCAAAATTTCGAGTGTAGGCCTTCCGATTGAGTTAACCACTGTAATCGCGCTCCTTATTTCCGGGTTTGGATTCTATGTTTTCATGACAGGTATGCTAAGGTACAAAATACTGTACGTGCAGTATATTATCACTGATTCCTTAGCTCTCCGCAATTCGGAGGGAGCCAACTCAAGAGACCCATAACCACCACTATTACATTGTGTATGAAGCGAAGCACCCCTACTCAGAATTCACTGTCTCATTCATCATCGGAATATTTCCAAGTTTTTGGGATTGTTAGCGATCTTATAGCGGCTTAATCAAATGTGCTTATATCATAATAGAATTGTTTGGTTTTGCCCCAGACTCTCGATACGATCCAGTAGTAATGTCTACTCCTCATCCAGTACTAATCCGGGGACCATCAAGATCGTAGCGTTGCTACACGACTACATAAGTATCATAGACGAAACTCTCAACGAGAACTATCACGTTCATGCGCCGCGAGAAGCCGAGCAGGTACTAAGCGAGTTCGAGTACCCACCGGATTGGATCAAGCAGGTCAGAGGGTGCATCGCCGCTCATCGTGCGAGCACGGACATAGAGCGTTAAAGTTCCGAAGCAATCGCGAGCGCGGACGCGATGACACATATTCAAGAAGTACCATCGTTGCAATACCTTGCGTACGTCCAGCATGATATGGACATCGACAAAGGTACAGCGTGGGTCAGAGAAAAGGTACAGCGGAGTTGGGGAAAGATCCATCCGCGGGCCCGCGAGGAGGTCAGAGACGAATACGAAGCTGCGATGGCGATGTTGAGGACTCCCGCAGACGACGAATGACTGGTTAGCTATGCGAGTACGATAAAGAAGAACGAATCATTGTTTGCGAGCGGTTCGGGGTAGGCGGTGGCGGACACGCACGCTCAGCGCGAGCGAACCACCGCAGGTGGTGAGCGAGCGTTTTTGGTGGAGATTTTTGCTGGGCCCGCAGCGAGCGAAGCGAGCAAGGACCCCAGCAAAAAGGTCCGTCTACGTCATCCCGCCCATTCCGCCCATACCACCCATGCCGCCCATTCCGCCCATGCCACCCATGCCGCCGCCGGGGCCGCCAGCGGGTGGGCCGTCGTCGTCGTCGTCCGTGCCGCCGCCCTTGAGATCGCCCGCGGCGATCACGTCGTCGATCCGCAGGATCATCACGGCCGCCTCGGTGGCGCTCTCGATGGCCTGGGTCTTGACGCGAAGCGGTTCGACGACGCCATCCTCTTCCATGTCGACGATGTCGCCGCTGTAGGCGTCCAGTCCAGTCGTGCTGTCGCCGCCGTCGTGCTGGCTACGGAGATTCACGAGCGAGTCGATCGGGTCGAGGCCAGCGTTCTCCGCGAGGGTCCGAGGAATCACGTCGATCGCGTCCGCGAAGGCCTCGACGGCGAGCTGTTCGCGCCCGCCGACCGAGTCGGCGTGATCGCGAAGCCCCAGTGAGAGCTGGGTCTCGGGGGCACCGCCGCCGGGGAGCACCTGGCCGTCCTCCAAGGTGACGCGGACGACTTCCATCGAATCCTGGACGGCGCGTTCGACCTCGTCGACGACGTGTTCGGTGCCACCACGGAGGATAAGCGTCACCGCGCGCGCGTCCTCGACGTCCTCGACGAAAATGCGCTCGTCGCCACCGACGTCGCGCTGGGCGACGCTACCGGCGTAGCCGAGATCGTCCTCGGTGATGTCGTCGATGTTCGAGACGACGCGAGCGCCCGTCGCCCGTGAGAGGCGATTGGTATCCGAGTCCTTCGCGCGCCGAACTGCGAGGATACCTTCCTGAGCGAGGAAGTGCTGGGCCATGTCGTCGATGCCCTCCTCACAGAAGACGACGTCGGCGCCGACGTCGACGAGCCCATCGACCATCTCCCGAAGCTGGTCCTCTTCCTGGTCGAGGAAGTTCTGGAGCTGGTCGGGATCGGTGACGTTGACCTCGGCGTCGATCTCGGTTTCCTGGACCTCGATCGCGGTATCGATGACGGCGACGTTTGCGTCCTCCTTGAAGTAGGGCATGTTGTCGTGGACGCGCTCCTTGTCGAGGATGACGCCCTCGACGAGTTCGGACTCGCCGATCGAGCCGCCGACGACTTTCTCGACTTTGATGTTGTCCGTATCGAAGCCATCCTCGTCGCCGATCGACTGCACCGCGCCGACGACGAGTTCGGCGAGTTCGTCCCGGGAACTCTCCGCACCTTTGCCCGTCATCGCCGTCGAGGCGATCGATTCGAGCGTCTCGGTATCGGAGGCATCGACACTGATGGCGTTCTCTTCGAGGATCTCGGTGGCGCGTTCTGCGGCCTGCCGATACCCCTGGGCGAGCGTGGTGGGGTGGATGTCCTGCTCGAGGAGGTCCTCGGCCTTGTCGAGCAGCTCGCCGGTGATGACGACCGCGGTCGTCGTGCCGTCGCCGACCTCGTCTTCTTGGGTCTCGGCGACTTCGACGATCATGTTCGCGGCGGGGTGCTCGATGTCCATCTCCTTGAGGATCGTGACGCCGTCGTTCGTGACGACGACGTCGCCCGAATCGGAGACGAGCATCTTGTCCATGCCCTTCGGACCGAGGGTAGTCCGAACCGCCTCGGCGACGGCCTGGCCCGCCGTGATGTTCATCGACTGTGCGTCCTGACCGGAGGTACGCTGGCTGTCCTCCGAGAGTACGAGAAGGGGCTGTCCGCCCATCTGCTGTGCCATAGTCAACTGGTCGATTGAATGTGATTCTATATAAAAGCACCGGTGACGGATCGCCGAACGACGGTGGCGAGCGTCGCTTCCAGTATGTCAATTACTGTCGAGGCCGACTTATATCAGGTCGGGTGTTTCTGTCGGAGCGCAGGTCGACGGTGAAGGGTGCCGGCAGTCTTAGGACCTCGGGATTGAACGATGGGGTATGCCGGGACCGATCTTCATAGAGGGTGAGGTAATCACTCTCCGGCCGATAGAAGAAGAGGACACCGAGTTCCTTCGGCGCTGCATGAACGACCCACGGGTATGGCGTCCCGCACTCGACGTTGACCCCATGAACCACGAGCAGTGCTCGGACTTTTTCGAGGAGGTGATCAGTGGTTCCGATGGAGTTCACTGTCTCGCCTGCAACGACAGGGAGCCACTGGGCGTTCTCTCGCTTACGGGGACCGAGTACGGCCCGGACGAAACCGCCCGGTCGCGCGCTGCGGAACTGGCCTACTGGTTCGCACCGGATCACCAGGGGCAGGGGTATGGCTCCGACGCCGCCGGCCGACTGGTTCAGTACGCCTTCGAGGATCGAAATCTCCGGCGGGTAAGCGCCCGCTGTGGGGGTTTCAACGACGCCTCGATCGGCCTGCTCGAGTCGCTCGGCTTCGAGCACGAGGGCACACTGCGGGAAGCGGCGTGGTTCCGCGGCGCGTATCACGATATGCTGTGGTACGGGCTGCTCCGCGAGGAGTGGCGAGCCGAGAGCTAAGACGGGCCGACGAGGGCAATCAGTCCGGGCCGGCACCGAACCGATCGGTTTCGGTGCCACACGCCACACAGGAGAGCACATAGGTCGGCTCACCGTCTTCGTCGCGCGATTCGTAGGTCCGATCGGTCCGTTTCTCGCAGGCTGGACAGTACTCCTCGATCACTGCACTATCGGCGTCTTTGGGCGCGCCGACCGCGATCACTTTAGTCGAACTCTCGTCGACTGCACGGGCACACTGGGGCGCGCCCGCCGGGATCAGGAGTGCTTCCCCGGCTCCGACGCGGAAGGACGGCTCGCGATTGGGCCATTCGTCCTCCTCCGCCGGTTCGTCGGCCTCGACGTTCTCCGGATGGGTTTCGGGCGTTTCGGCGGTCTCGACTTCGAGTTCACCCTCGAGAACGTAGAGCAGTTCCTCGTGGTCGGGATGGTAGTGATACCCCCAGGGGAGGCGTTCGCCCGGTCGAGCGACATACACATTGAACCCGACGGCACTCGCGCCGAGGGCCTCGTCGACTTCCCTCTTGTGTGCCGTGGGATTGGGCGTATCGGACAACTCATCGACCTGCACGCGTGGGTACTCGGGCACACCCCGAGTGCTCGCCGGTCGCTCAAAAAGTCCCTGTTCGAGAGAGTGAGTCGGACGGGAGAGCACGCTTCGCTTGCTGTCGGTCGAATCTCGAATGGTATTTAGGGACTGTATCTCTGGGTATACAGTATGGCAGACGAAGCCGAACTCCGCGAACAGATGATCGAGGCGTTCGGAGATGCTGGCTACCCGATCTCAAGTCCGATGGACCTCGTTCCGGCGCTGCCCAACGGCCCCTCGACGAAGTTCGAGTCGGGCGATTTCTCGATGACCGCAATGGAGCTGAACACCAAGCTAGACGGGGATTTCCCCTACGAGAACCCCGAGAGCTTCGTCGACGACGTCATCGCCCAACTCAAAGAACAGAACGAGATCTGATCGGGATCGGGGTCGGAATCGAGGAAAGCGTGAGCCGATCAGGCGAAGGGCTAAACGATAGAGGGTAGACCCTACGGTATGGCAGACGAGCCCATGACCGAGTTCGACGTGCCCGACCGAGAGGAGCTTCCGGAGGACATCCAGGAACGCATCGCCGAGGAGACCGAGCAGGCAGGCTTCACACCGAACGTCTTCGAAGCCTTTGGGTACAAACCGAGTCACTTCCGAGCGTTTTTCGACTATCACGACGCACTCGTCGAGGACAGCGCGCTCGCACGCGAGGAGATCGAGATGATCGTCGTCACGGCCAGCGGGGTCAACGACTGTTATTACTGTATCGTCGCCCACGGCGCACTACTGCGGATCTACGGCGAGGACCCCCTCTTGGCCGATCAGCTCGCGGCGAACCACCGCGCGGCGGATCTCTCCGAACGCCACCGAGCCATGTTAGACGTCGTCGAGAAACTAACCGACGCGCCCGGCACGGTCGACTCGGCCGACCTCGAGCGCCTGCGCGAGGTGGGCTTTTCCGACGAGCAGATCTGGGATATCGCGAGCGTCACCGCCTACTACAATCTCTCGAACCGGATGGCGAGCTTCGCCGATATCCGACCCAACGAGGAGTTCCACACGCTGGGCCGACCGGAGCCGGGAGACGAGTGAGGGCGAAAGGCGAGGGGGGCATCGCACTTCACAGTGGTCGATCCGCTCCCGATCGGCGAACGACCGAGAGCCGGCCTAACTCGCCTCAGCCACTCTCGATCAGTGGGCGTCGGTCTTCGAGACGATGCTGGCGATTGTTGTAGACGTGTACGGCACTCGAGACCGTGAGGGCGAGTGCGATCAGCCCCGCCAAGAAGAGACCCGGGGCGACGCCGAGGGGGAGCGCGCCCATCCAGGCGGCGGCGACGGCCGCCGAGGAGACCGCGCCCAACCCCAGATAGTACTCGCTCCAGGGGATCTCTTTCTCAGGGACGACCTCGAGATAGACCCGGAGATTCTGGGCGGCCTCGGCGAGTTTGACCGTCCCGCGGTCGTCGTCGTACTCGATTACATCTACTCGATCCATCTTCGGCAGGTGGAACTGCTTGAGCGCGGTGTAGACGCGCTTTCGCTGCTGGCCGGTAACGGCGGCGGTACTGACGTCGTTCTCCCAGGCGGCGAGCGTCCGCGAGAGGTCCCGCAGGGTCGCCTGGTCGGCGACGTCGAGCAGGTATTGGAGCACGCGCCGGCGGCGCTCGCTGCTCAGGATCTCGAAGGTGGCCTCGCGCGAGAGGGTAGACTCCGTGCCCTCGGTACCCATCGAGGGAACGCTCATCGAACCGACCTCGCCGGTCTCGTGAGTTCGCTCGATGCGATCATGGACGCTAGTATAGAGACCGTACAGTCACTTGTCTAATAGCTCCGAGGAGAGCTGGAAGCGAAGTTCCACGAGCGATTAGCACCGCCGAGAGAGCTCCTTCCGGTTCGCGCAGCCGAACGCAACTGAACGGGGTCGGTAGTCCGCTTAACCAGCAATTAAAACCCGGTCCGAGTGAGGTGAGCACGGGCGGGACGATGTCGGGTGGGATAGAAGCGGAGATGGTAGCGTTCGGGTCCGTCTGCTCGGTGGGAAGGCGTCGTCGGCGATCGGTCGGGGTCCGTATATATAGGGGGCTACCGGACGTCCGTCGATATGCGCTCGACGCCGGCCGCACCTGCCGGGTCGGAGGGCCGCCCGCCCGCGCTCGCCGATCGCGCGAGCACACCTCGAACATGGCGTACTTCGGTGTCGGTCCGGGCGTCGGCCCCGCCGGCCCAGTCGGGAGTATCGCGGTCAGCGTCGAGCGCCTCGGTGGGTTCGGTAGCGAGTCGGACTACTCGCTTTTCCGGCCGGTCGCGACGTAGAGCGACCCCGCGTTCGTCCTCCAACACGCCGCGTCCGCGAACGTCCGGCGGATCGCTCCTGGAATGTCGGCTTCGGGATACCAGTTCGTCGCGTAGGTCGCGGGCGGGACGACGATCGGGTTCAGCGCGCGCCAGGCCCCTGTCCGAAAAGGGCGAGCGTCCAAGACGACCAGCCGACCGCCCGGACGAAGGACTTCGTGTAGGTTCTCGATGGCGGACTCGGGATCGGGCATGGCACTGAGCGAGAGCGTCGCGTAAGCGGCGTCAAAGGAGTTCTTCCGCGTCGGCAGGGTCGTCGCGTCACCCCACAGAACGGCCGTCGGCGCGGGCGCCCGCGCTGCCCGCTTGCGTGCCGCCCGGACCATCCCGCGGCTGGAATCGAGGCCGACGACCCTGCCCGCAGGACCGACCCGCTCGGCGAGCGCGTCAAAGTTGACCCCAGGACCACACCCGAGGTCGAGAACGCGCTTGCCGGCATCGAGATCGAGTACCGAGAGGGCTCGTCGGCGCGCTCTCCCCTCGCGCCCGAAGAGCGCCAGATCGAGGAAGGCATCGTAGAGTCCGCGGTGTTCGCTCCAGAAGTCATAGACCCGGCGGCCGTGCTCACTTCGGTCGTCGGACGCGAAACCGGACGGAAAGCGGGACAGGAGCGATCGGGCGTCAGACACCGGCGTCGTAGCCAGTTGTTTCAGTAGCGACGAGAGGGGCCGTCGGGTTCGGGTCACCGGATAGGTGCCGTGAGGACCCCGGAATCGGTAGCTGCCGAGGAGCCCTCGGGCTCTCGAACCCTCCTCCTGGCGGCCGTCACGCGGCCCATACGGCGCGTGGCGGTGACTGGCGTCTTAGTCATAGACATACTACGGGCGCTCGGTCGAATAGAGTCGTCGGTTCGTGGTACTACGTCGAACCCACCCGAATTTCGGGTTCGAAAGCGTTCGGGACGAAGTACCGAAGAACACAAGCGGTGAGCGACGCTCGGGTTCGGTGATCGTGGTTCGTAGCCGAAGCCGTATTACCGGTTCGCGTCAAGTGTAACCTATGGAGGAACTCGACGAGACCGACATGGAGGTGCTCCGTTTGCTCGTAGAGGACGCCCGCCGGCCCTACAGCGAGATCGCCGCGGCGGTGTCTCTCTCCCCGCCGGCGGTCTCGAACCGGATCGATCGACTGCGCGAGGCCGGCGTGATACGGCGCTTTACCCTCGACGTCGATCGCTCGCAGTTGCGCGGGGGCGTCCCGGTACTCCTCACCCTAGACGTCGCTCCGACGGCACTCGAAGACGTCCGGGAGGCCCTTCGGGACGCCGGGGCGGTCGAAGAGCTCTTCGTGACGGCCGACTCCCAGCTGGTCTTTCACGCGACCGTTCCCACCGAGGACGTCCGGGAGTGGCTGCTCGCGACCGTGCCGATGGAAGAGGTCCGCGAGTACGACGTCTCCTTGCTCGCCGACGCGGACTTTACCCCCGCGATCGGCGAGACTGACTTCGCGCTCTCGTGTGCGGAGTGTGGCAACACCGTGACGAGCGAAGGAACCGCGACGCGCATCGATGGGACGCGTTATCGCTTCTGTTGTCCCTCCTGTGAGACGCGGTTCGAGGACCGATACGCCGACCACGCCGACGCCGCCGGCTGACGCTTCCGATCGAGCGTCTCTATCGGTGGTCGAAGAAGGAACTACGTACTCGAGCGATCGAGTTCGACCCGTGCGTCGGGGTGCTGGTCGGCGGATTGCTCGATTTGGCCCTCGGCGCGTCGGTCTGCGATCTGGGCTCTAACAGTCTCCCGTTCGATGTTTCCGAGCACCGAGACGACTTCGAGTAGCGTCGGCTGATCGATCCCGCTCCCGCGCCCGCCCCGGGGACTATCGTCGGCAAAGCCCGACTCGTCGCTCTCCAAGTACTCGACGTACTCCCGGACGTCAGTCTCACCGCCGAGGCGATCGTGCCACCCGCGTGGATACGCGCTGAGACGATCCTCGTCCCCGTCGCCGACCTGGTAGAGAACGTCGTCGCCGACCCAGGTCTCGGCGTCGATGCGTGCCTCGTCGATCGTCTCTAACAGATCCTCGGTATCGAACGCGAAGTCCGGTTCGGCGGCCAATTGATCGCCGTAGGCCGCGATCGTCTCTCGAGTGACCCCTGGCCCGTCGCTCGGGTGCTTGCGCTCGATCGAGCGCAGCAACTCGGTCAGAAGCAAGTTCCGTCCGCGGTGGGTCAACTCCTCGATAACGCTGTCTCGAACGTCGGTCATGGACTTACTCTACGCGAGGAACGCTCATAACGAATCGAGTAGAGGAGATCGACGGGGGACAACAAAAGGCATAGTATCGTCGGCTCGTACGACAAATTTCCTGAAATCGATGCCGGAACCATCCGGGTCCGACGGGAA
Organism: Halobacteriales archaeon QS_3_64_16; assembly: GCA_003021705.1. Taxonomy (GTDB): domain Archaea; phylum Halobacteriota; class Halobacteria; order Halobacteriales; family Halococcaceae; genus PXQR01. The sequence continues at coordinate 24,241 of PXRJ01000002.1, read as the reverse complement.
ACGATCGAACCAGCGAACGAGTCGATCCGCTTAGGGGTGGTCCGGGTCCTCCGGGTCGGGATCGTAGGCCGGGCCAACGCGAACCGGAATCGCTTGGTGACGAACGGTGATATCGAGACGGTCGTGGCTGGCGATCTCGCCGTCAAGGCTGAACTCGATGGGGTTCTCACTGGTCGCCTCGATGCCGATACGGCGGGCTTGGAGGCGAGTGACGTTATCGGTCTCGCGGCCGAGCAACTGACGCTCGATAGCTTCGGCGACCACGTCCCCGGGGGGCATCTCCTCGACGAGCGTGACGTCTAACAGGCCGTCCTCGACGTTCGCCTGGCCGAGCCGACCGGCATAGCGCCGAGCGTTCCCGATGACCAGACAGAGCGTCTCGCCGCTGTAGGACCACTTGCCCTCCGCACCGCTGACCTCGATCGCGACGTCAAGGGGCTCGAACTGCGAAGCGCGTTCGACGCCCGTGATGACGAAGGCAAGCGAGCCGAAGCGTTCCTTGAGTTCGTCGGAGGTCGCCGAACTCGTATCGGCGGTCAGCCCGGCGATACAGGACTTCATGAACGGCTCGCCATCGGCTACGCCGACGTCGAGGCGGCGCACCTCGCCGCTATCGAACACTGAAAAGCCCGCCTCGATGCTCTCGACTCCCATGTCCGTCGCGAAGATGTTCGCCGTCCCGGCCGGGATCACACAGAGTACCGGCGGGTCGGTTGCTTCCGGGTCAGTAGTCTCTAAGTCGATACCGTCTTTGGCGCTGCCGGTAGCCCCGTGAATCGCCGCCACGCGATCGATCGCGTCCTCCGATCGCGACCGGATCGCGCCGACCGAATGGAGGCCGACCAGCACTTCCTGGAGCGTGCCGTCGCCCCCACAGACCGCGAGTTCGTCGACACCCTCGGCGACTGCCTCCCGAGCGAAGGCCGCGGCGTCGCCGTCGCCCTCGGTCTCTAGGACGCGAACCCCTCGATCGGCGGCGAGGCGATGGACCTGATCGACGTGCGTGCCGTCCCCGCTCACGGGGTTGAGAACCAGCCACCGCTCGCCCCCGCTCTGGCCCTTATCAGCGTCGTCGGCGACACTCCCGTCGCTGTCGTCGTCGGTCGTAGCCGGATTCACGGGAGGCGATCGAGTACGGTTGGAGTCGAGGGGCACTGTCGAATGTAGTTCTTCCGTCCGTAGCTATCTAACGGTTGTGGCGAGCGGAACCGGGCTACGGTAGCGTCGCTTCTATCGATTTTTCTATCCCTCACGGATAGGGAGCCGGGTTGAGATAGCAATCCGGAGTATCGTGAGCGCAGCGGTAGGCGAGCGGAGCCGGTGCGATCTCTCAGAGGTCCCCGTCGGCGGCCCGCTCGCGGATCTCTTCGGCTCGATCGGCGATCGCTTCGCGTTCGTTCTCGTCCTTGTCATCCCAGTGGTTATAGACCAGCCCCATGCGGTGGTTATCCCGGAGTCGATCCTCGTTGCGCCCCAAGAAATCCCAGTAGAGCGCGTTGAACGGACAGGCGTTCTCGCCCATTGTCTTCGTATGGGCGTAGGCACACCCCGAGCAGTGGTCGCTCATCTTGTTGACATAGTTCGCCGAGGCGGCATACGGCTTCGTCGCGAAGACGCCCGAACCATATGAACCCATCTCGATCACGTTCGGGGTCGTCACCCAGTGATAGGCGTCGACGTAGGCGGCATGGAACCACTCGTTGAGCTGTTGTGGCTCGGCGCCGTAGACGAGCGCGAAATTCGAGAGGATCATCAGTCGCTCGATGTGGTGGGAGTAGCCCCGCTTCCGAACGCCCTCGATGACGTCGGACAGACAGGCCATCTCCGTCTCACCGGTCCAGTAGAAGTCAGGTAGGTCCTCGGTAGCGCCCAGTTGGTTGGCCTCGGCGAGGCCGGGCATGTCCTTCCGGTAGGTATGGCGCATGAACTCGCGCCACCCGATCACCTGCCGGACGAACCCCTCGACGCTATTGAGAGGGAGGTCCCGCTGTTCGTAGGCTTCGATGACCCGCTCGACGACCTCGGCGGGACCGAGGAGCCCGAGATTGATCGCGACCGAGAGCAACGCGTGGTTGAGCGACCACTCCTTCTCGAGCATCGCGTCCTGGTAGGGTCCGAACTCCCCGATTCGGTCCTCGACGAAGGACTCCAAGGCATCCTGGGCCTCATCGCGCGTGACCGGCCAGAAGAACTCCTCGGGATCGGCCCACGCGCCGCCGTAGGGGTAATTCTCGTACCCGTCGTCGAACTCCTCGCTGACCCACTCGATCACTTCCTCAGTGATGTCGTCGGGCTCGAATCGCGGCGGATCGGGCGGGTCGTACTCCTCGCCGGGGAACTCCTGGTTCCGGTCGTCGAAGTTCCATTCGCCGCCGACCGGCTCCTCGCCGTCCATCAGGTAGCCCGTCTCGCGGCGCATCATGCGGTAAAAGGACTCGTGATCGAACCCGTCTTTGCCATCCTCCTCACTCTCGGCGAAGGCTTCGAAGCGCTCGTCCGAGCAGAGAAAGGTCTCGTTGTCGAGGACATCGAGCGAGCCGCCCTCCCTTTCGACGAGATCGACGAGTCGATCGGCCGCCCCGTGACTCGCGGGTTGCATGACCCTGAGAGTATCGTCGGGAACGGCCCCAAAATGTGCAGCCAGGCCCTCGGCGAAGGTATCGGCTTCGTAGTAAGCGACGTCGTAGCCGGCCTCGCGTAGCTCCCCGCGGAAGTGACGCATCGCGCTGAACAGCGAGACGAGCTTGTGGGGATGGTAGGCGTGGCGGCGGGCGAAGTCGTGGGCCTCGATCATGAGCACGCGCTCGTCACTGTTGGCCCGCGCGAGGGGGCCGGCCGTGCGTGTGAGCTGGTCGCCGAGCACCCAGAGAGTCATTATCGATCGTCGGTTACGAACGCAAGAAAGGGAGTGGGTCCGTGCTTCCCTTGCCGGTTCGCGGTCCGGCTGGACGATTCGAGCCGGCCGCTTATTCGTCGATCGAAGCTGCTCTCGGCCAATGACTGATGGCGAAGGAGACGGGCGACGACGCTTCCTGCGAGGGGCGGGATCGGTGGCAGCGATCGGAGCACTCGCCGGCTGTATCGGCAGGAGGGCGAACGGAACGGGCAAGGGGAGCAACTGACCGAAACGCGAGGAGCGGACGGCTAAAAGACCGGTCAGTGCGTGAGGACGAGCAGCCGTTCGTCGGTTCCGTTCTCGCATGGATTACGGTCGGTCGCTTCGGTATATGGACGTTCGGAGAAAGGAGTCGAGTATGCCGACCGCTGTCGAGCCTCCGAGTCCGCGAGGCCCTCGGTCTCAGTTCTCGCCGTACTGCTCTTCTTCCTGCTCACGCAGTTCGATCCGACGGATCTTCCCGCTGGACGTTTTGGGGAGTTCCGCGACGTACTCGATCCGTCGGGGGTACTTGTAAGGTGCCGTCCGTTCTTTTGTGTACTCTTGGATCTCCTCGGTCAGCTCCTCCGAGCCCTCGTAGTCATCCGCGAGCACGATATAGGCCTTGACGACCTGGCCGCGCTCCTCCTGCGGGCTCGCGACCGCCGCAGCCTCCGCGACCGCCTCGTGGTCCACGAGGGCGTCCTCGACCTCGAAGGGACCGATCCGGTAGCCCGCCGAGATGATGATGTCGTCCGCCCGCCCCTCGAAGAAGAAATGTCCCTCTTCGTCGCGACTCGCCAGGTCGCCCGTCCGATAGAGATCCCCCGAGAAGGTCTCCTCGTCCAGATCCGGGCGTTCGTAGTAGCCGTCGAACAGGCCGGGACACTCTACTGGGACGGCGATCTCGCCGATCTCGTCGTTCTCGACTTCCTCGCCCGCGTCGTCGACGATCGTCGTGCCGGTACCTGGCGCGGGCCGGCCCATGCTACCCGGTTTCACGTCGATGCCGGGGTAATTGAGGACTAACCCAATCGTTTCGGTCTGGCCGTAACCGTCTCTCGGCGAGAGTTCGAAGGCCTCCTGTATCGCCTCGAGGGGTTCGCGATTCAGGGGTTCGCCCGCCGAGAGCGCGTCCGTGAGCGAGAGGTCGTATGCCGAGAGATCGCGCTGGGCGAACATCCGATACTGGGTCGGCACCGCACAGAGTTTCGTGACTTCTTCCTGCTCCAAGAGGGTGAGAAAGCGCTCGGGCTCGAACTCGCCACTGTAGATCAGTTGGGTCGCCCCCGTGGTGAGTGCCACCCCCACGGGGCTCCAGAACCACTTGGCCCACCCCGTGCCCGTGGTGGCCCACAGGAGTTCGGAATCCAGGTCGGTCTCCTCGTCGATGCCCCACCAGTAGGGACCGTTGACGCGATCGAAGCAGTACATCCAGCGGTGGCGGTGGGCAACGGGTTTCGGTTGGCCGGTCGTCCCGCTAGTGTAGTTGATCGTCATGTAATCCTCGCTGTCGAGGGCCGGCCCGTTGAACTCGGTGGGCTGGTCGGCGAGCAGATCCGAATAGGAATGCCACGCACCCGAATCGGTGTCGGCCCGATCTACAACGCTGTCCGGGCGGTTCTCGGGCGGTCGGCGCGCCCCACCCAGCACGATCACCCGCTCGATCGGCGAGTCCTCTAAGACGGGCTCGACCATATCGACAAGGGAATCGTGACAGACGATCGTTCTCGCTTCACAGTCCTCCGCTCGGAAGGTGATGTCCTCGGCGGTGAGCATCGACGAACAGGGGACGAGGATCGCGCCCGCGGCGAGCGCGCCGATCTGGATCGAAAAGACGTCGGGGTGCCGGGGGAGCAGATGCAGGACGCGATCGCCCTTCTCGACGCCCAGATCGGTCAGTGCGTTCGCGAAGCGACTCGCGTCCTCGTGGAGATCGGCGTAGGTGCGCTCGTTGCGCCCGCCGGTCGCACTGAGGAACTTGATCGCCACTCGATCGCCGAACTCGGCGGCGTGGGATTCGATCACCGAGGGGAGGTCGTAGTCAGCAGGAATGTCCCACTCGAAGTCCTCGACCGCCTCGTCGTAGTCGATCGCCATAGCGTCCCATCACTGGATCGGCAGTTATCCTTTCGGGTCGCCGCGGTGCTCGTTCACACCTCGAACGTGGTCTGGGCGTCGATTAGCAGAGGTCGTCGGCTAACTCTTCGAAGGACTCGACGGTGAGGTCGAATTCGGTGTTCTCGACGCCGAGGGGTTCGACCGGGAGGTGTCGGCGGTTGACGAACGCCGATCGCATCCCGACGTTCGCCGCCCCTGCGGTGTCCCAGGAATGGGAGGCGACCATCAGGAGCTCCTCGGGGTCGCGATCGAGGCGGTCCATGGCGTGTTCGTAGATCGCGGGGTGGGGCTTGAACACCTCTACTTCCTCGCCGCTGATGAGGCCATCCAAGTACTCCTCTTGGCCGGTATTGCTCGCCAGCCGATCGAGCATATCGTAGTTGCCATTCGAGAGCACGTAGAGATCGTAGCCGGCCTCCTGCAGTCGTTCGAAGGAATCCCAGCTCGGCTCGTAGGGCTCGAGGTGATCGTACGCCTCGATCACGTCCTCGCGAGCGTCCTCGTCGAGGTCGATCCCGTAGTACTCGAGCGCGTAATCGAGCGCACGGGTCATGAGCTCCCACCAGGTGACGTAGTTCGCCCGTTCGGACCCTTCAGTTTCGTCCATCAGCGCGACCTTCCGCGAGAGGTCGATCTTCGTCTCGCGCCAGAGGTAGGATACCTCGTCGAGTACCGCATCGGGCCGGTCGGTGACCTCCCGAAGCGCCCTTTTTACGCTGTGGGTATCATGCGTCGTACAGTACATATCGAAGCAGAGGGCTTCGACATCGGTCGGATCGGACACACCCACCGGTCGATCGCCACGGGCTTAGCTCCCGGGACGGCGGTGATCCAAGCGGCTTCCGTATGCGGACTCGGATGCGTGGCTACCTCAGTGGCGCCAGCCACAGCTACCTATCGACGGGACGGCTACCCGCTCGACCCCGAGGTACTTGGCACGCCCGCGCGACCGATCGGTATGGCAGGTAATACCTTCACATCGGCGACCGACCTCGCGGCGGCGATCCGCGGCAGCGAGCGCTCGCCGGTCGACGTTCTCGAGACCCACCTCGATCGCATCGACGAGCGCGGCGACCGGACGAACGCCTTCGTCACCGTGCTTGCCGAGGAGGCCCGCGAGCGCGCCCGTGAGATCGAAGCGGCGATCGAGCGCGGCGAGGATCCCGGCCCACTGGCAGGTGTCCCGGTCGCCATCAAGGATCTCTCGGATTCGAAAGCCGGCGTTCGCCATACATATGGCATGGCACCTCTCGCCGAGAACGTCGCCAACCGGACGACCGTCGCCGTGAAGCGCTTGGAGGACGCCGGGGCGATCGTCCTCGGGACGACCAACACCCCAGCACTCGGCCACACGGTTCGAACGGACAACGAACTACAGGGTCCGACGGCGACGCCCTTCGACGCCGAGCGCAACGCTGGCGGCTCCTCCGGCGGGTCGGCCGCCGCCCTCGCCGATGGGCTGTGTGCCCTCGCCATGGGCTCTGACGTCGGCGGGTCGCTCCGAACGCCTGCCGCTTGCTGTGGGATCACCTCGATCAAACCCTCGTTCGGAGTGATCCCACGGGATGCCCGGCCCGACGCCTTCCGCGCGCACTCGCCCTTCGGCGTGATCGGCCCGATGGCCCGCACGAGCGAGGACCTCGCGCTCGCCTTGGAGGTGCTTGCCGGCCCGGACGACGCCGATCCCTACAGCGTCCCGCGGCCGAGCGGTGCGGACGGCGGGAGCTACACCGAAGCGATCGACACGACCGAAGGGGCCGGGAGTCTCGACGTCGGCTACAGCCCCGATCTCGACTGGTTCGCGGTCGAACCCGCCGTCCGCGAGACGATAGATGAAGCGATAGAGGACCTCGCTGCTGCCGGCCCGACCGTCGAGGAAATCACGGTCAACGGGCCCGAAAAAGGTGAGGCGGCCGCAGCCTTCGGCGTCCAGGCGACGGTACTGTTCGCCACGAGCGTCGCAGAACTGAACGAGGCCCACGAGATGAACTTGCTGGACGATCACGCCGCTTCCCTCTCCGATTCGTTCGTCCGGACTGTCGAGATGGGGCAGGGCCACGACGCTTTGGACTATACGACGGCCGATACCGTCCGCACGCGTCTCTACGACGCGATCGAAGAATCCCTGGAGAACTACGACGCGCTCGTCTGTCCGGCACTAGCGACCCTACCTCTCACCCACGAGGAACCTCTCCCGACCGAGATCGACGGCGAATCGGTTTCGGGGCTGCCGATGGACTGGGCGCTCTCCTGGCCTTTTAATATGACCGGTCACCCGGTTCTCACAGTGCCGGCAGGTATTGCTAAGGGACTGCCGGTCGGCATACAGATCGTCACCAAGCGATACGACGAGCGCGCGGCGCTGTCGGTCGCCACAGTTCTCGAAAAAGCCCGACCCTGGGCCGAGACGTACCCGGCGCTCGATAACTGAGGACGGCTCTTCGAACCCCCCAACCGATACTCGGCAGCCGTTTCCGCTACTCCGATCGGCGATTCGATGTGATCGAGGGGCGGTCGTGCGTCCGGCGCGCCGAACGGGCCCAGTGGTTATATTCCTCGCTCCCCTACTATAGTTCGACAATGAGTGATCTCCCGGAGTACGACGTAACGGTCGTTGGCGGCGGTCCGGCCGGCTTGACCGCGGCGCTGTATACGACGCGACTGGGCCACGATACGAAAGTGATCAATCGCGGCGGCGGCCGCGCGGCGATGATGGTAGATACCCACAACGTCATCGGCGTCACCGAGGACGTGAGCGGCAACGAGTTCCTCTCGACGGCGATCGAGCAGATCCAGAGCTACGGCGCGGACTACGAGCGCGGCAAGGTCGAAGCCGTCGAGCGCGTCGAGGGCGAGAACGGTGAGGAGGGCCTGTTCCACCTCACGGCGGGCGATACCGAGGTGCTTGCCAAACAGGTGATCTTCGCGACCGGCTTTTCGGACGTGCGCCCGGACCCGCCGCTCCCCCGCACCGGTCGTGGCCTGCACTGGTGTCTGCACTGCGATGCATACATGTTCGTCGACGAGCCGGTGTTCGTGATGGGTACGGGCGAGGCGAGTGCCCACGTCGCGATGATCATGCTGAACTTCACGCCCGAGGTCGATATCCTCACTCGCGGGCAGGAGATCGAGTGGTCGGAAGAAACCGACCAGCAGGTCCGTGCCCACCCGATCGACATCGTCACCGAGGAGGTCTCGGGCATCGAGCGGGGCGACGATGGCTGGCTCGAAGCGATGACCTTCGAGGACGACACCCGACGGGAGTACAGGGGTGGGTTCCCGATGTACGGCTCGGATTACAACAACGAACTTGCCGCGTCGCTGGGCTGTGATACCAATGACGACGGCACGGTCGCCGTCGACGACCACGGCCGCACATCGGTCGATGGGGTCTATGCGGTCGGTGATCTCATCGACGGGCACAACCAGATCCCCGTCGCGATGGGCGAGGGCGCGAAGGCAGGTATTGCGATCCACTACGATATTCGCACGTTCCCGATGTCCAGAGAGGAGATCGAAGCGGCGGGTGGGGAGATCAGTACCGAAGACGTGCCGGCGATGGCCGAGGAGCTTCGCACGCAGGCACGCGAGCACGCCGGAAAGGCCGGCGAGGCCGGCACCAGCGAGGCGGCAGGCGACGACTGAGAGCTAATAGCCGATAGTCGAACGACCGGATACCCGATCACGGTGATCGATCGCTTTTCTCCCTGTATCGCGCCAGCGGGCGCAATTCACATGCCACCACCGCTCCGAGAGCGACCGTGCATCGAATCAGGCTGGGAAATACGGTCTTCGAGGGACTGAACGACGCCTATTTGCTGGGAGCCGATAGCGACGGTGGAGGCGGAGAAAAATCGGACGGCCCGCTGACGCTCGTCGACACCGGGGTTGCGACCCCCGACACCCGCGAGGAACTCGTTGCTGGCCTCGAGAATGCCGGAGTCGGGGTCGGTGAGATCGAGCAGGTGCTTCTGACTCATTGGCACGAAGACCACGCCGGGCTGGCCGGCTGGATCCAGAAAGAGAGCGACGCGACGGTCCGGGCCCACACGGCCGACGCGCCGCTGATCGAGGGGGATCGGGAGGCCCACGAAGGGATGGAAGACCGCCAGCGCGAGCGCTTCGAGCAGTGGGGAATGCCCGCCGGCCCACAGGAGGAACTGCTCGAGTTCATGTCGGGGTTCGACGACGCGCGGGGCGACCCGGCCGAGGTGAGTACCTTCGAGGACAGCGATCGCTTCCGAGCCGGCGAGCACGACCTCGAAGTCCTCCACCTGCCGGGTCATGCGAGGGGATTGTCGGGGTTTGCGGTCGCCGGAACGAGCGGTCTCGAAGGCGACTCGACGGAGGAAGGGGTTCCGGGAGACGGGACGAGTCGCGGGAACGCGGAGCTGTTCAGCGGTGACGCCCTACTACCCCACTACACGCCGAACGTCGGCGGGGCTGACGTCCGAGTCGATCGGGCCCTTGAGAAGTACTTGGAGACGCTCTCGCGGATCGCCGATCAGGACTTTTCGATCGCCTGGCCCGGCCATCGGGACCCGATCGCCGAACCGACCGACAGGGCGATCGAGATCGCGACACATCACCGCGAGCGCACCGAAAACGTACTCGACGTGCTCCGCGAGCACGGGCCGGCCGACGCCTGGACGGTGAGCGAACATCTCTTCGGCGACCTCTCTGCGATCCACATCCTCCACGGGCCGGGTGAAGCTTTCGCCCACCTCGATCACCTGACCGGCGAGGCCGTCGAGCGGGAGCCGGGCGACGAGGACGAGACGGGCAACGAGCGAGTGCAGTATCGACTGCTCGAAGGCGACCCGGATCTCGATCGGCTGTTCCCAGAGATCGCGCTCGCCGAGACGTGAGCGACCGGCCGGCGCGGCGGACGAGGCCGCGGGTTCCGCTCGGAACGTCAGTATCGAACGGTTGAAACCGGCGGGGAAAGAGTATGAGAGTGACATATGGAACTGGAAGATATCGATACGATAGCGGTGCTCGGTGCGGGCAACATGGGCCATGGCATCACCGAGGTCGCCGCATTAGCGGGCTACGAAGTCAACATGCGCGATATCGAGGAGGAGTTCGTCGAGAGCGGCTACGACGATATCGAATGGAGCTTAGGCAAACTCGCCGAGAGCGGCCAGCTCTCCGAAGAGGAAGCCGAGGCGGCCGCCGATCGAGTTACGTCCCTGGTCGACATGGAAGAAGCCGTCTCGGAGGCCGATTTCGTTATCGAGGCGGTTCCCGAACGGATGGACATCAAACGCGAAGTCTACGCGGACCTCGAAGCCCACCTCCCCGACAGGGCGATCGTCGCTTCGAACACCTCCTCGCTGTCGATCACCGACCTCTCAGAGGCGACCGACCGACCGGAGAAGTTCTGCGGGATGCATTTCTTCAATCCCGCCGTCAGGATGCCCCTCGTCGAGGTGATTACGGGCGCTCACACCGCAGAAGAGACCCTTGAGACCGCAGAGGGTCTCGCCGAGAGCTTCGAGAAGACGCCCGTCCGCGTGCGAAAGGACAGCCCGGGCTTCATCGTTAACCGCATTCTCGTTCCCTTACTGAACGAGGCGGCCTGGATGGTAGAGACTGACGCGGCGACGATCGCCGAAATCGATAGCACCACGAAGTTCGGGATGGGTCTGCCGATGGGCGCGTTCGAACTCGCCGACCAGGTCGGCAACGACGTCACTCTCGATGTGCTCGAATATCTCAACGAGACCTTGGGCGAGGCCTACGAGCCTTCTCCGCTGCTCGAACGGAAGGTCGAGAACGACCAGTTGGGCCGGAAGAGCGGCGCGGGCTTTTACGACTACGAGAACGGCGGCGTCGACGTTCCGACCGACGAGGTGAGCGAGGCCATCGAACATCGGCTGCTCGCGGTGATGGCGAACGAGACCGCGAAGTTAGTGGGCGAAGAGGTCGCGCCCGCGGGCGACGTCGATCAGGCCGTGTTGCTCGGCGGGGGCTTCCCGGAAGGCCCGGCGAAAATGGCCGATTCGGTCGGCCTCGATACGCTGCACGAGACGCTGGTCGAGCTACGGGAAGAGACCGGCGCACCGCGTTACGAGCCGGCTGCCTACCTCGAAGAACGCGCCGGTGAGGGCTTCTACGATAGCGACGAGGACGGTGAGGAGAGGAGCTTCGAGACGATCCGTGTCGAGTATCCGGGTGAGAAGGTCGGGAAGATCGTGCTCGACCGGCCCCAGCGAATGAACACGGTCAGCCCGACGATGCTCGACGAACTGGCTGAAGCGATCGAGTACCTCGAGGCCGACGAAGAGGTCCGGTGTCTCCTGCTCTCCGGCGCGGGCGATCGGGCCTTCTCGGCAGGTGCGGACGTGCAGGGAATGGCCGGCAGCGCGAGCCCGCTCGATGGTATCTCGCTCTCGCGGAAGGGCCAGGAGACCTTCGGGAAATTGGAGTCGTGTGGGAAACCGGTAGTAGCGGCGATCGACGGCTACTGTCTGGGTGGCGGGATGGAACTGGCGACGTGTGCGGATCTCAGAGTCGCGACCGAGCGTTCGACCTTCGGCCAGCCCGAGGTGAATCTCGGATTGCTACCCGGATGGGGTGGGACCCAACGTCTCCAGCACGTCGTCAGCGAGGGGCGGGCAAAGGAGATCATCCTCACCGGCGAGCGCTACGACACTGCGGAAATGGAGGAGTTTGGCTTCGTGAACCGAGTCGTAGAGAACGACGAGTTCGACGACCAGGCACAGGAGCTGGCAGCGGATCTCGCTTCTGGCCCGCCGATCCCCCAGGAGTTCATCAAGCGGGCCATGCTGCGGGGCTGGGAGAGCACCGAGGCCGGTCTGGAGATCGAATCCCAGGGCTTCGGTCACGTCATGCACACCGAGGACCTGATGGAGGGCATCGACGCCTTCGTGAGCGATCGGGACCCCGAGTTCGAAGGGGAGTAATCGATCGAATCGGAAACTCACCCGCTACCCGGAGTGTGCCAGTCAACTGAAGCGAGTCGGGGCGAAGCGACTCCGGAGAGGCTTTTTATCTCGCGGCGTATCGAGACGTATGGCGAGCGAGACGCGATCGGGAAGCGTCGATTCCGAGCTCCAGACCGCCCAGTACCTGACGATCGGTATGAACCTTACGTTACTCTTGGCTGTGGTCACCGTCGCAGCCGGCGTTGCACTCGGCGTCGCGATCATCGTCCTGGCGACAGTCGGGTTGTTCACCGTTGCGCTGCTCGGCTACGTCGCTGCTCACGTGACGCTCCATCGTCGCGTCGCCGAGGCCCGGGAACGCGGCCGCGAGCAAGCGAGCCTGAGTGGTGCACTGGGACTGATCCGGGCAAACCTCCTGTTGTACGGCGCGTTCGTGCTCGCAGGACTCGTGATCGTCTTCGAGTTCGGCTATATCTAAGCAGGAGTAAGCATGATCCAGTTGTATCGATAGAGCTGAGAAGGAGCGGCACGAGAAATAGTAGATTTTTGTGACCAGTTTCAGTTTCAGCTTGTGACATTGATATTTATCCTTCCGATGAGACGAAACGGAAGATATCGGCAACGCTCACCGATCGCGAACTCTCCGCTGAGACACGAGCACGGATGTCGCGAGCTCGGACCGGACAGACGCTTTCAACGGAGATTCGTCGACGAACCTCGACATCGTTAACCGGGATTACGCGATCCGAGACGACCCGTCGGAAGATGAGCGAGTCGACGACTGGCCCGAACAACCCGAACTGGCGGGGAGGATATAGTCGACGGTACGGATCAGGGTGGACAGCGGCGCGTAGACGGGTGCGTATGCATTAAAAGACGTGTCGGCACTGTAATCACGATGGGTCGGAACGTCGCTTAGAGGTTCACCATATCATCCTGGTGCGGTGTTTTCGCGAGACAAGCAGTGCAGAACTATCCGACGCACACCGCGAGGGCAACCTCATGCTCCTCTGCCGAGGGTGTCACGTTCGAGCCGAACACGGACTGATCGAGTTCGAGGCTGGGATCGCCCACCCATTGGAGTGACGGGAGAGGGGTAGACCGACGACGAAGGACAGCGCTTATGTGTCGATACCGCAGAGATGTAGATGCCGCTCGGTTGGTGTAGTCCGGCCAATCATGCGGGCCTTTCGAGCCCACGACCGGGGTTCGAATCCCCGACCGAGCATTTTCCGAGTGAAGCGATCGAAAGAGCCACCGCAGTTGAGAAGGATGAGGGTCGCTCGTAACTGAGTTCACTCGGCGATGGATCTCGTTCGTTTGGGTCATCTCAGGACTGCCCGTTCGTGCAACCAGGCGTGATTTCGAGTAGGCGACAGACGTGAATTGACACCGGAGACCCCCTTTTCTAGATCCGCCACTCACCATCGAGAACGGCAGCAATGTTTGTGCGCTATCTATCCGTTCGTAGCGGCGAGAACGAACGCGAGATTAGCCCTCTAGTGACACGCGAACGAAGCTCTCCCGACCTCGACGAGCACACCCGAAGCCTCTCTTTTCTCCCGCTCGCCCACGTCTTCGAGCGGACTTCGGGACACTTCACCATGTTCGCCGCGGGGGCGACCGTCGCCTACGCCGAGAGCGCCGATACGATCGGCGCGGACATCGAACTCGTGCGACCGACCACCGCGACGAGCGTCCCGCGGGTCTACGAGCGGATCTTCGATTCGATGCTCGAGAAGGCAGGCGATGGCCCCCAAAACGAATCTTCGAGTGGGCCCTCGACGTGGGCCGGGCCTACCAACGCAGCGACGATCCGAGCGCCTCCCTTCGTGCCCGGCGCGCCGTCGCCGATCGACTGGTCTTCGAGCAAGTGAGAGAACCTCGGGGAGGGCGGAGCGACTGCTTCATCAGCGGTGGGGGGACCCTTTCGCCGGAGCTCGCCGAGCTGTTCGCCGGGAGGGGCCTGCCGATCTTCGAAGGGTATGAACTGACCGAGACCGCGCCGGTCGTCTCGGTCAACCCTCCGGAAGCCCCTCAGTCGGGGACGATCAGCCCACCCCTCGAGAACGTCGAGGTGACCCTCGACGACGCGCGACTGGACGAGGCAGCACTCGGCGAAGGGTCGGCTACCGCTGAGGAGGAGGAGGAGACTACTACCACCGCCGAGACTACCGATACCGCCGGCACCGCCGACAGCACCGAACGGGGCGAGTTGCTCGTCCGGGGACCGAACGTCTCCAATGGCTACTGGAATCAACCGGAGGCGACCGAGCGGGCCTTTACCGATCACGATTGGTTCCGAACCGGTGACCTGATCGAGCGCCGGCCCGACGGCTATCTGGTCTACTGGGACCGGCTCAAGCAGCTACTCGTCCTCTCGACGGGTAAGAACGTCGCCCCCGAACCCATCGAAGGCCGCTTCGCGACGAGCCGACGGGTCGATCAGTGTATGGTGGTCGGAAACGACCGGAGGTTCATCGGCGCACTGATCGTCCCGAACTTCTCCGCGCTCCGGAACTGGGCAGCCGAGGAGGGCATCGACCTGCCGGCCGATCGGGCGGCGATCTGTCGGGACGAGCGGGCTCGCGAGTGGGTGCGGGAGGAAGTAAAGCGGGTGAACGAAGACCTCGCGAGCCACGAGCGAATCAAGCGCTTCGAACTCGTTTCGATTGAGTGGACCCGCGAGAACGACCTGTTGACGCATTCGATGAAGAAGCGTCACAACCTGCGCTCCCGGCTCGACGATCACATTGAGCGATCTACGACCGCGAATCGACGTCGATGGCCTGATCGCCCGTCGCCACCGCGGGAGTCGGTAGCGAGAACTGGCACGCCAGCTACCCGACCGGTCGTCCCCACCCGCCTCCGATTGCCTTCGGCTCGCCAGTAGCGATCGGTTCGGAAGAGAAAAGGAAGGGGCACAAGGTTTATTTCATACTATACTAAGATGAAATTGGAGCGTGGGCAGGCTACTGACCGCACACGTTTCGCGGTGTAGTTCCCCCCGAGCCGCCGGAATCTTCGAGACCGTTCGCCGACCCACGCGAGAAGAAGAGTTGAGTCGAGCGGATCCTACCGGTTACGGAGCCGTTCGTGGGCAGCGTCCATATCGATCATCGGATTCGGGTACTCGCTACCGGGCTCGGCACCGAGCGTCGCCTGCTCGTCCTCGCGGAGGGTCCAGGGGTCGTGGATCGAGGCGTCCAAATCGGCGAGTTCGGGGATCCAGTGACGGACGTACTCACCCTCGGGATCGTAGCGCTTGCCCTGTTTCACGACATTGAAGTAGTTGTTCCGCGAGTCGTTGCCGACGCCGGCCTGGTAGGCCCAATTGCCCCAGTTCGAACAGACGTCGTAATCGACGAGTTTTCCCTCGAAGTACGCCGCGCCCATACGCCAGTCGAGCTCCAGCCAGTCGGCGAGAAAGGAAGCGACGTTCTGACGGCCGCGATTGGACATATAGCCCGTTTCGTTGAGCTCGCGCATGTTCGCGTCCACGAAGGGCACTCCGGTCTTGCCGTTTGCCCACCGTTCGAAGGCCGCCCGGTCCTCGCGCCACTCGGGGTTTCCGCCCTGGATACCACCCGGGACGAAAAAGTCAGCACCGTACTTCTCGAACTGGAAGGTATGGAAGTCTCGCCAGATGAGCTCGAAGAGCAGCCAGTAGGTCGACTCGTTCGAGACGCGTTCTGCCTCGTAGCGTTTCACCTCCTCGAAGACGTACCGGGGCGACAGGCAGCCATGGGTCAGCCACGCCGAGAGCTTCGAGGAGAAATCGGGACCCAGTAGCCCGTTGCGGGTTTCTTTGTATTCGCGCAGGCGGTCTTCCTCCCAGAAGTACCTCGCGATTCGCTCCCGTCCTGCGGTCTCGCCACCCTCGAAGGGAAGGACACCCCGTTCGTCGGGCTCTCGCGGTTCGACGCCGAGATCGGTGAGGGAGGGCATCTCACCGGCATCGGCCTCGGGCGTGGGGACGGCATCAGGTGTCGGGGCCCCATCGCGGATCGAGGCGTTCCGCTCGACGGACTTCCGCCAGGGGGTAAAGGTATCGTCCATACTGTAGACCGACGTCGGCAGGTCCTCGATGTGATAGAGGGTCTTGCCCCAGACCGAACGGGTCTCGATTCCCTCGGCTTCGAGCGCGTCGGTGACCGCCGTCTCGACTTCCCGCTCCTCGGTCGCGGGCTCCGTGTGATAGAAGACCGTCTCGACGTCGTGTGCGGCGGCGAGGGCCGGCAGGACGTCCTCGGGTTTGCCCTCCCGGACGAGCAGGTCGCCGCCGCGCTCGCGCAGCGATTCGCGCAGGTCGGCGACGCTTTCGACGAGAAAGCGTGCCCGGTAGGGACCGATCTTCGGGAGGTCGAACATCCCGGTATCGAACTCGCGGGGGTCGAAGGAATAGACCGGGAGGACGTCCTCGCCCGTCTCGAGAGCATCGAGGAGCGCTCGGTTGTCGTGTACGCGCAGGTCCTCACGGAACCAGACGAGCGTGGTAGTATTGGACATGATTCGGGTCGTGCCGTACAATACGGCCAGTGATCACTGGACGGTCTCGACGGACATGGCTTCCCGGGAACCGGTCGTGCCTGCGGGATCGAGGCCGGGAACGGAAAGCGGAGCGGCGTGGAGAACGTGGTTCAGGATCCGTCACGATCGAACCCCTAATCGTGCTCCCGATCCGAGTTCTCCCTGCTTTGCTCCGACCGGAGCTGACGGGCCGCGAGTACGAGCGTCGAAGCGAAGAGAACGGCCGCGATCGCCACCGGTCCGACCTCGGTAACGATCGGTACGCCCAGCGTAGCAGCTCCCAGCCCGAGCAAGCCGACCAGCGAGATCGAGAGGTAGTACCACGCCGGGAGAGTCGACGCCGAACCCGATTCCGCTCCCTCCAGCGACGCGAGACTCGTGTACGCTTCGAGCTCCCGAACGCGACGGGTGAGTGCGACCGTCTTGGCGTCAGCGTCGTACTCGACGATGCCCAACTCGTCGAGTTTCGGGAGATGGGTCTGATGGAGCGAGACGTAGACGCTTTGGCGGATGTTCCTCGGGGCCGGGGACTCGCCGGTCTCGAGTACGGCGACCCGTTCGGAGAGTTCGCGAACGCTGAGGGCGTTTCCGTTCTCGCGTAGCTCTTCGAGCACGAAGCGGCGGCGTTCGTTGCGAAGGACGTCGTGGATCGCTCCTTCGTCGAGCGCCCGCTGGTCGGTCATGGGGCGCTCCGGGGGTTCCACCGTGTGATCGACATCTATTGTGCGTCACTAGTGGGTAGGTATGGTGAACGTATAAAAATGTAATTGGTTATTTAACCTATGTCGGCCGCTCTTGATGAGTCGGTAGAGCGGACCACAGCGAGTCCGAAGGCGTATCCGGTCCCGAGAGAAGAGGAGTGACCATCCGAGGGTGGTAGCAGGAATAACCGTTCGATCCAGCCGAATAAAGGCGTGGTTAACCGTGATCGAACTGTCTTAACCCAGCGTATAGCTCGGGGGGCACAGCGATCAAGTCGATACTAGCAGCCGAGACCGGAATCGAGGACTGGATTAGCTCAAGCGAGCCACTCGTCGGGCTTGGTGTCGTAATCGACGTCCGTAGCGGCGATGTCCTCGACTTCCTCCCAGGCGAGGTCCTCGATCGTGATCTCCTCGCCATCGTACCGGAGGAGTTTGCCCCGCTCTTCGGGCTCGGGTTCGCGGCTGCGTCGTTTCGCGACCTCGACGTCGTGTTCGTTGACCTCCTTGATGATCGTCATGAGATTGACCGGCCGCCCCCAGAGCGAGAACACCCGCTGTAGGGTATCGCGAGCCGTTTCGAGGTCTAAGGCAACACCGTTGTACTGGTGGCCCAACAGCAACTCGTTGCGATTATTGTAGTTGCCGTCATACACCGCGATGGTCGGCTTGCCGAAGTTCGTGAACTGCAACATCAGCTTCTTTTTGACGTCCTCGTAGTCGTCGCTCGTCACCCGGTAGTCGCCGGTCGCGCGGGTGTACTCGTAGGTGAAGTAGTCGTTGGCCTCGATGAACTCCGCGGTGAGGAACTCGTCGAGGAAGGTCACGTCATTATGACTTTCCCTGATTTCGGTCATGCGCTCCCAACCCGCAGTGTACTCGACGTCGGCCAGAGCCGTCTCGACGTCCGGATACCGTGCGTCGTCGAAGAGATACCTGGAGATCCGCTCGATCTCCTCGAAGGTCGTCCGCGCGAGAAAGCCCCGGTTCTGGGGTTTCGCGAGCGAGTAGTGTCGCTCGGCCAGCCCCTCGTAGGTCAGTACCTTCCAGGGGTAGGCCTCGATGTCTACCTCGCCCGCCTTTGCCCGCTCGAGGGCCTCGCTGTCGACCCGCGGGTCCTCGGGATCGAACTCATCGAGCGTCTCGGCCGAAATCGAGTTCACTTCGGGAGCGGACTCTAATATCTCGCCCACTGCCTCGAAGTCGACGACCTCCTTTAGGTTGCGCCAGGTGATCCCCTCGACGCGGAGCAGACGCTCTAGGACCTCTCGGCGATTGGTACTGTTCTCGATGTACTCCCAGAGCTCCTTGCCGAGCTTGTATGGATTGAGCCCCGGAGAGGCGAGTACTCGGGCCTGGTGGTCGGCGTAGTGTAAGAACTCGTTCGCACCGGCGAAGTTCTCCTCACCCATCATCATCGACTCCCAGTAGGCCGCCCAGCCCTCGTTCATCACCTTCGTCATCTTTTGGGGAGCGAAGTAGTACGCCTCCCGCCGGAGGAGTTCGAGGACGTCGCGCTGCCAGCTCTCGTAGTCGGTCGCCTTCTCGGCCTCCTCGTCGTAGGCCATTCCGTGACGCCAGAGGAATCCTAAGAGATCTTTTTCGGGTTCGGCCGGAATGGAGACGGCCTCGCCCTCGTCGTCTTGGGCATCGAGCCACTCCTCGTCGAAGACTTCTCGAACGACGTCTTCGGAGAGATCGAGATCGCCCAGCCGGTCGGCGATGGCTTCGGGATCTATCGACTCGCCGTCCTCGCCGACGCTCGACTTCCCGAATGCGGTGTGTTGATCGACGTTGTCCTCCAGACAGAGTACGTGATCGATCCACTTCTCGACGTCCGCCCGACTGATATCGGGATCCGTCATGTACTCTCCGATGCGCTCGGCGTGGCGCGCGAGCATCGCGGCGGCCTCCGGGCGGTCGCCGAACATCCCGAACCACTCGTTGTTCGCGAAGAAATCGGCATGGGCCTCGACGTGGGTGATGACGGCCTTCTGATCGGCTACGTCGTTCGACTCCTGGAGGAAGGCGTGTGCCGGGTCGTCATTATTAACGATCTCGAAGGCCTTGCCGCCCAGGAACTGGTTCTGTTTCCGCTGGCGGTCGTAGGCCATCCCCCAGCGCCAGTGGGGATAGCGTTCCTGGAAGCCCCCATACGCGATCAGCTGGTTCATCTCGTCGTAGTCGACGATCCAGTACTTGACCTCGTAGGGATCGAGCCCGAGTTTCCGGGCGAGAGCGCCCGCCTCGGTTGCTGGTTCCTCCAGGGAGGTAGCCTGTCGTTTCGCCTCGATGCGGTCGGTATCGCGGTTGACTTTGCTCATGCGGGGACTTCCTCCTCGGTCGAGTCCTCGGTGCTGAGAACGGTGTAGATCGCCTCGACGACGTCCTCGGGGTCGCTCACGTAGGCGACGGCGACGTTCTCCCGATCCCCGAAGTGGCGTTCGACTTCTTCTGCGTGAGTCGCGTTGATCGCGTTGCCCGAGGGCTGGGTCTCGACGTAGGAATGGAGGTTCGCCGGGATTTCCTCCATCAGCGGGATCACGCGCTCGTCAGTATCGTTACTCGAGTTCTCCGAGTCACCGGCGGCGAAGACGTACCGGTTCCAGTCGCTCCAGGGGTACTGTTCTTCTAGGACCGCCTTCGCGAGTTCGTAGGCACTGGAGATCTTCGTCCCGCCACCCGACCGGATGCCGAAGAAGTCCTCGCGTTCGACTTCCCAGGCTTCCGCGTCGTGTGCAATGTAGACGAACTCGGCGTGGTCGTATTTACCAGTCAAGTACCAGTCCAGCGGCGTAAAGGTCCGTTCGACGAGTTCGCGTTTCTTCTCGCGCATCGACCCCGAGACATCACGGATGTTCACGACGACGACGTTCTTCTCCTTCTCCTCTACGATCTCGGGGTAGCGATAGCGCTCGTCTTCCCGGCGGAAGGGGACGTGATCGATACCCTCCCGCCTGATTCGGTCGGCAGTCGAGGTGCGTTCGACCTCCGCTTCCATTTCCTCGAAGCTCTCCCAGGTCGTCTGATCGTCGCTCGAAAGGTCCTCGTAGGCGTCCTCCAGCCAGGCTCGCGAGACGGGGATCCCCTCGCGCCGAGCCCACTCGAAGACCCCGGCCGGGCCCATGTCCTCTACTTTCAGGGCTTCGCGGACGAACTCCCGGTCGAAATCCATCGCGAGCTTGCGCTTGAGACCCTTCTTGAACAGTGCCTCGAAATTCAAGGTGCTCGTCGGCCCAGTCCGAGTGACGTCGGTGAAATCGCCCTCGGTCTCCTCGATGACTTTCTTGCCCTTTGGTTCGAGATCAAGGCCGAGCTCCTCGTCGAGTTCGGCGGCGAACTCTTCAGGATCCATCTGGTAGTACTCGTGATCGGCTCCTTCCTCGCCGGGATCACCCTCCTCGCCGTCGTCGCCGGGCTGGGGTTGGGGTTGCCCTACTGGATCGCCGACGTCTGGCGTCCCGTCCTGGCCCTTGCCGACACCGCCCTGATCGCGCTGGTCGTACTCGAACTCGGGCAAGGAGACGATCTTGATCGGGACCCTGACCTCGCCGGGCAGGGACTGGCCGAGATCGCCGTACTGGATGAACTCGGCTAAGTCCTGTCGCTGCCGTTCGCCGACGGCTTTGTATCGTTCGAGATCTTCTCTCAGTCCCATCGGTAGCTCACCTGACTCATGACGTGTCGGCTCGTCAGCTCCGCCGACGCCTCGGTGTACTCGAAGTTCTCACACAGCGTCTTGATCGTCCGCTCTTTGACGGTCGCCGTCTGGGTGCCCTCGGGGGGGTCGTCCCAGCGCCGCGGGTCGAAATCCTCGAACGCGCGCTTGACGTCCTCCCAGTCGTGGCTGCCGAGTACCGACTGAATCACGGGGATCTCCTTCGTCCGGACGTCCTCGACCCTGAATTCCTCGTCGCGATTGCGCCAGGCGTGGCGATTGAGGGCGGTGATGATCTTCTCAGTGCGGAACTGCCGGACGGCGGGCGAGGGCTCGTTGCCCTCGTAGTCCTCGGCACCGAACCGGCCGAGGTGCTCGACCTCGAAGACCTTCATCAAAAGCGGGTCGGGGGCAACGAGTTCGCCCCGATCGTTCTCGATGGGCTCGTCGTTCGCCCACGCGTAGACGTGCTCGATGTACTCCTCGACGGTTTCTTCCTCGACGCGTTTCTCGTGCATGATCGCCTCTAAGACGTCCGATTCCTGTTGCTGATAGATGTAGTTCTTCACCGGTACGATCCGGTTCTCGAACTCCGATCGCTCTGCGCCCGAAAACACCGGCGCGTCGGCGAGCCCGGCGGCCATCCGATCGAGAACGTCCCGTGGCATTACGACGTTCTGCACCGCCAACTCGGGGTGGTGCCGGTCGGTATCGGTGTTGAGCAGGTCGGCGACGGTGTCCCGCGTGTAGGTGACGGGGATACCGCCCTCACCGTCTTCGGCATCGCTGTCGAACTCGAAGTCCTCGGTCTCCAGGCGGTCGTCACCGTCCTGGAGATAGCCCCGATCGAAGAGCAAGGCCTTATCCACCAGGTCCAATCCCGGCGGGACGTCCTCGCCGTTGAGTCGGGTAACGACCGCAAAGAGCGCCGCGGCCTCGATCGCGTGTGGGGCCAGCTCCCGATCGGCGATCTCGTATTCGGAGTCACGGACGCGGATCGTGAGAGGGTCGGCGATCCACTCTTCGAGTTCCGTCGCCGACTCGGCGCGCCATATCGCCGTCTCGTTCGTGAGTTCCCGGCGGATGAGTTCTGACTCCAGCGAGAGGTTCGTGAGATAGGTGAACTCGTGTTTGTCGAGCCGGCGTTTCAGGGCCTTGAGGGGGTCCTGGCCTTGCCGGTCGGCGTGTTGGTTCAATCGGGCTTCCAGATCGGGGTTCGAGATAATGACCAGTTGGGTGTCGACGCCCATTCCGATGCCTTTGTCCAGTTTCACCGAGCCCTCGTCGGGCACGTTCAGCAGTTTCTGGAGGAGGTCGGCGTGCTGGGCAGCGTCCTCGACGATCGTGAGCAGTCCGTTGCCCTGGGAGAGCACGCCGTCGTACGAGAATGCCTGGGGGTTCTTCCGACCCCGAGAGCCCAGTTCCCGCAGCATACCCGCTATCCAGGATCCTACCAGGCGCTCTTTGGGGGTGCCGTCGTCCTCGGAGTGAAGCACGCCGATCCCCTGGCCGACGTCAACGACGAAGTTCTTGACCCGGAGGTGCTCGGGGTCGGTGATCGTCGAGAACAGGTCCGTAACGCCCTGGCGGCGATAGCGCTCTTCGAGGAATTCGTAGGCCTCTCGACAGAAGGGATCGAGGCGGTTCTCGACCACGACGTCGATGTGTTCGTCGATGTCGGCGTTCAGCGCACGGAGCAACTCCCTGCGGACGTCCGGTGGGAACACCGAAAGAGGGTGGGACTGGACGGGGCTTTCGTACCAGTCGTCCTCGCTTTCGACGCGCTCGGTGCCGTAGGTGAGCCCCGAGCCCGAGGCATCCGCCCCGGCGACGTTCCACTCGATGGTATAGCGTCGCCCCTTCTCGGTCTTCGAGTACTCGCGCAGCCCGTTGATTAGACAGCGTTTGAGTTCCGACTTGCCGGTGGCAGTTGGGCCTTCGAGCCAGACGATCTTCTCCTCTTTCCCGCGGCGAGCGGCGATCGATCGCAGATCGTCGACGAACCGATTGAGCACGTCCGTATTGCCGAGGATCGCGTGCTCGCCGTCATTGTGAGGGTCGTCGAAGAACTCGAAGCGGCGTTTCTCCTCGCCTTCCTCGATCACCGTCCTGGTACCGGCGGCCTCGATCGCCTCTAAGAGGTACTTCGAGGCGTGCGAGGCGGTATGGGGGTGCTCGAAGATCCGATCGACGTACTCCCCGAGGCCGATCGGCTCCTCGTAGGTCGCCTCTAACTCGCGGTCGGCGGCCGTGACGTACTCCGCGCCGCTTCGGCGGGCGGGCATCGACTGTTCACCCGCGTCGCGGTTGCGTTCGACTTCACCGTCGCCGTCGGGGTCGGTCCCTGTGTGGTCGGGTTGGGACATAGTGGTGGTAGTTGAATCAGGTCTCGATCTCGGCTTTGGCTACCTCCGCACCGGCGAACTCCAGTACTTCCTTCGCGCCCTCGCGGGAGTAGCCCTGTTCGATCAGTGCCTCGACCCAGGAGTTTCGCTCCTCGTCGTCCATCTCGCCCGAGGAGACCAGCGCCGAGAAGTTGATGTTGTGTTTCTTGTCCTCCCAGAGCTTGCGCTCGAGGGCTCTTCGAAGGCGGTCGTTGTCCTGGGGATCGAAGGCCTGGCCCTCGCGTGCGCGCCGGGAGACCCAGTTCGATACCTCCTGACGGAAGTCGTCCTTCCGGTCCTCGGGGACGTCGAGGCGTTTCTCGACCGAGCGCAGGAACGTCTCGTCGGGGCCCTGTTCGCGGCCAGTGATCTCGTCCTCGACGGTGTCGTCGTCGATGTAGGCCATGACGTGATCCATGTACTTCTCGCCCTGCCGTTGGATCTCGTCCAAATCGTAGGCCAGGGCGTGACGGACGTCCTCGATGGCTCGTTCCTTGTACTCCCCGCGGACGACTTCGAGATAGCGGTAGTAGGTCTCGAAGCGGTCCTCGGGAATCGAGCCGTGATTCTCGAGGTTACCCTCCAGGTGATTGAACGTCGTCAGCGGCGAGAGGAACTCCCTACTGCGATGCATCGAGTCCATGATCGCCTCCGCTATTTCGTCGCCGATGAAGCGAGGCGAGACGCCTTCCATCCCTTCGCCGATCTCGGCGGTCTCGCGGGCCTCCTCGCGAAGTTTCTTCACGTCGACGTCGTCGGCATCGTCGATCTCGCCGTTGTAGGCTTTTGCCTTCTGGAGCAGGTCTACCTGTCCGCCCGAGGGTTCTTCGATCCGGGTAAGCACCCCAAAAAGGCCGGCCATCTCCAAGGTGTGGGGCTCGACGTGGATGTCGGGCAGATCGGCGGTCCGAAGCATCTTCCGGTAGATCTCGCCTTCCTCCTCGTACTGGAGCACATAGGGAAAGTCGATCCGCTTGGTGCGATCGTTGAACGCCTCCATCTTCTCGTCGCCCTTCTTGTCTTTGTACTCGGGCATGTTCGTCCGGCCGACGATCACCTGG
>PXRJ01000001.1:197777-205582 GCA_003021705.1 Halobacteriales archaeon QS_3_64_16 | reverse complement strand
GCAATCCTTATGCCCGAAAGCCCGGTATCGATCGTCGGGAATGACACGGCCGCAACTCCGACCCCGCCGTGATCGAACGGTCGACCGATCGATCGCGGCTTGGGATTGCGGTAGTGTAGCGGAGCGCCGTTCGATCCGACCGGATCTTCGGCACTCCCGTCGCACGGCCTTGTCCTCCCTCGAGTCAATCATGGCACGTATGCACACCCGCCGTCATGGGCAGTCCGGTTCGGACCAGCCCGTGGCAGACGATCCCCCCGAATGGAGCGACGTCGATAGCGAGGACGTCGAAGAACGCGTCGTCTCGCTGGCCAACGAGGGCCACAGTCAAAGTGAGATCGGCATGATCCTGCGGGACGAAGGCGTGAAGGGCACGCCCGTCCCGGACGTCACGCTTGCGACCGACAAGAAAATCGGCGAGATCTTAGCAGAGCACGACGCCGCAGCCGAAATCCCCGAGGACCTGCGCAATCTCATGGAGCGGGCAGTCCGCCTACGGGAACACCGCGAGCGCCACCCGGGCGACGCACAGAACCAGCGCGCGCTCCAGAACACCGAAGCGAAGGTCCGCCGTCTCGTGAACTACTACCGGGGCGAGGAACTCGACGCGGACTTCCGGTACACCTACGACGTCGCGAAACGACTGCTAGAATAGATGGCGACGGCGGGGCTCCTCGGCGACGGCCGGACCGAACGTCTCCCCGACGAACTCGCCGACGCCGAGTTCGTCTCGCTTCTCTATCGCCCCGACGGCGACGCGCTGGCCGCCACTGGAATTCTCGCCCGGACGCTCGCCGCGATCGATACCCCGTTCCAGGCGACGGTCTCCCGTCCCGACCGTCCCGGAAGCGATCGGGAGAGGGCGACCGACGCCGACCTCGTGATTCGGGTCGGGTTCATCGATCCAGCCGATGACACCGACGGCACCGACGACACCGCCGCCACGCCGGAGGGAAGCGACGGCGAGATCCTCTCGCTGCCGGGCGAACCCCCGCCGGCGAGCTTGCTTGCGAGAGAGGTCGCTCGCGAACTCGACTACGATCCCGACCCCGTGCTCGCACTCGCCGGCAGCGTCGCGACTGCCGTCCGGGACGCTCGCGACCCTTGGGTAGGGCCGTTCGCCGAGGCCAACGAGGCACTCCTCGAACGTGGGCGCGAACACGACGGACTCGGCGACCGTCGGCCCGGTGTCGCCGTCCCGACCGCCGAGGTCATAGACGGCCTCGCGCACTCGACGCTCGTCCACGCACCCTTCTCGGGCGATATCGAGAGAACTCGCGAACGCTGTGGTCCGCTTGTCGACGATAGGGATAGTACGGAGATCGCCTCGCTGCTCGCGCTCGCGACCGTCGGTGCCGAGAGAACTCCGCCGCGAGGGGCGATAGCCATCGAGCGTGCGCTCCGGCCGATCGCTCTCCAGGACCCGACGCCCGTCGTGACCCTCGAGGGCTATGCCGACGTACTGAGTTGTGTTGCTGTCGAACGCCCGGGAGTCGGGCTCGCACTGCTTTTGGGCTACGACGTTCGCGAGGCGGCACTCGCCGCGTGGCGCACCCATGCCCAACGGGCCCACGCCGCGCTCCAAGCGGCGACGATCGCCCGCTACGATGGGCTGTCTGTCGCCCGACTCGGGGCTATCGCGGGGACCGAAAGCACCGACGGAGGAGGTGAGAAAGACGGCGGCGAGGGGACCGACAACGGGAACGGGAGGACAGTACCGGTCACGACGGTCGCTCGCCTGCTTCGCGATTACCGGTCGCCGGAGCCGATCGCGCTCGTCGTCGGCGACGGTCTCGGAGCGCTTTCGGCGACAGAGGACCGTACACTTGGAAGCGTCCTCGCCGAGGCGACGCGCGATCTCGACGGCATGGGCGGGGGCACCGAGCGTGCTGGGGCGGCCCGCTTCGATGCCGATCCTGAGGCGTTCATCACAGCCGTCCGGGAAGCACTCGCCGACGAGAATCGAGCCGATGGTGGCGACCGTACTGGAACTGCTGCCGACGCCACTGTCGGTGATCGCTCGTGAAACGCGGACGAGCCACGATCCGTATCGATCTCGCCGAAGCGGACGCCGACCCGGAAGTAATCGCCGCGGCACTGGAACCCGATAACACCCTCGAGATGGACGCATATCTCGACGATACGGTCCTCGAGACTCACGTCGAGCGCGCGTCGGCCGGCGGGCTCCAGTCGACGATCGACGATTACGTAAAGAACCTCGGGGTCGCTATCCGAGTCGCAGCGATGGCGATTGACGAGGAGGGTTCGAGAGCGTGCGAGGATAGCGTGAAACGACAGGAATAACACCGGCGGCGACGCAGACGAATCATGAGCGAACGATCGGTTTCGCGCCAGCGCCAACAGAAGCGGTGGTACACCGTGCTTGCCCCGGAGAGCTTCGACCGGGCCGAACTCGGCGGGACCCCCGCGGACGACCCCGAGAAGCTCCTCGGCCGGACCTTCGAGACCACGCTGGGGGACCTGCGTAACGACGCCAGCGAGAACGAGACGAAACTCACCTTCCGGATCACCGACTACGGTAGCGACAGCGCCTACACCGAACTCATCCGCCACGAACTCACCCGGGATTACCTGCGCAGCCTCACTCGCCGTGGGGCCTCGAAGATCCAAGCCTATCTCTCGGTGCGCACCGCCGACGATCACCGGGTTCGCGTCCAACCGGTCGCGCTGGCGACCCGTCGGGCCGATCGCAGCCAGCAGAAGGCGATCCGGTCGATCATGGCCGAGAAGGTCCGTGAGGCCGCGAACGACCGCAGCTACGAGGAATTCATGGAAAACGCCATCGAGGGCCGCCTCTCGAGTGCGATCTACGGCGACGCGAAGACGATCTACCCGCTGCGTCGCGTCGAGATACAGAAGGTCACCCTCGAAGCCCACCCCGAGGAAGTCGAAGAAGAAGAGGAGACCAGCGTTGACGGGTCGCTCGCTTAGGGACCGCGAGAAAAACCTGCACTGAAAAGTCGTCCCGCCGATGATCGCACCGCGACCGCAGTCGCCCCGTAGCGGTTGGTTCGCTTCCTTCGTGGCTACTGTCTAACGACGACCGTGCCGACCATTCCGGCCGGTTCGTGGGGAATACAGAAGTACTCGTACCGGCCGGGAACCTCGAAAGTCCGTTCGTAGGTCTCGTTGCTCGAGATCACACCCTCAGCTTTCCCGAACCAGGCGTTTCTGGCTGCCTCCTCCGAGTCGAAGCCGCCCGAGGCGAAGTACTCGGCCTTTTCGGGGATCGCCCGGCTGTAAGCGGTCACCGAGTGGTTTCTGGAACCCGTGTTCGCCCAGGTCACCGTCTCGCCGACACTCACCTCGAACTCCGCGGGCAGGAAGGCGTTCGCGCTCATTCCGATATCGTGTTCGATCGATTGGCCGCTCCCGAGACAGCCCGCCAGGCCGGCCGTCGATACGCCCGCGAGAGTGCTCAGAAAGGCCCGCCGTTGCATACTGGTCCTCGATGCTCCGTGAGTTTAGGTCTCGTGGTTCGGCTCCTGGGAACCTGTAGCTGGGCGAACGATCAGCCGACGGCCGGCCGCCGGTCGGTCACTGATCGACTCCCGAGCGGGATATGTGTAGTAGCGTTAGCCGGAAAACAAAGAAGTAAGTCGCCGCTCGCCAACGCCCGGACGATGGAGCCGCGTTTCGTCGGTCGGCTCGGGCTCGCCGATGGAGTCACGATCGCGAACGCCGCCCTCGGCCTCCTGGCCGTGATCGCAGCACCGACCGACCCGGGCCTCGCCGCCCGATCGGTACTGCTCGCGGCCGTCGCCGACGGGCTCGACGGCGTGCTCGCCCGCACCTACGGCCACACCCCCGTCGGTGACGTGCTCGACTCGCTCGCGGACGTCGTCTCCTTCGGCGTCGCGCCGGCACTGCTCGTCTTCCACGTTGCCGTCCCAAATGGAGGAGTGAGCCTCTCACCTGAGTTTGTCCTCGCGATACTGGTCGCGATGGCCTTCCTCGCGCTGGCCGTCACGCGTCTCGGGCTGTACACGACCGACGATCTCGACGTCGCCCATACTGAGGGGGTACAGACGACGCTCGCGGCGACCGTGCTCGGAGCGGCCTACCTCGCCGGTCTGGAAGAGCCGATCGCCCTGCTCGCCGGTACTGTCGTTCTCGCCGCTTCGATGGTCGCGCCGTTTACCTATCCGGACCTGCGTGCCCGCGACGCGCTCGCGATGGGCGTCGTCCAGGTGCTCGCGATCGCGATCCCGACCGCCGCCGGCCACCTGTTCCCCCGCGCGCTGCTGGTCGCCGCCTGTTGTTACCTACTGTTCGGGCCGCGATTCTACCGGCGCGAATCGAGCCCCGCTCGCTCCCCGTCGGAGGGGGCGGCCCGCGGGTCGCCGTCCTCTGAGGGTCCCTGATCGTGCCTCGCCATCGGGCTCCGAAGTCCGGTGAAGTGGGTCTGTCATAGCGAGTTCGTGAGAGGCTTCTGCCGAGCTACCGCATAGGGAAGGGAAACGCTCTTTGTCCGAAGCGGCCCAGATTCGGGTATATGAGCAACGGGGACGACAAGAGCGAGGAAAGCAAGGGGGATTCACCGGAAGAGAAAGAAGCCAACCAGCCTGATGCCGGGGAAAACGAGAGGGATAAATCGGCCACCGAGACGGATGAGGTAGAAGCGAGCGACGACGAAGACAATTCGGAGGTGCCGGCCCGGCCCGACGCCGAGATCATAGACGAGCGTCTCACCGAGGTCGAAACGCAGCTCGGGAACGCCGAGACCGAAGCGGATCTCGACGACGTAGAGGAGCGTCTGGATGAAATAGAGGCTGATCTGCAGGAAGCGAACCTCCCCGAACCCGATGAGGACGAAGACGACAAGGAAGAGGCCGAAGACCCGCGTGCGGAGCTCGAATCGAAGCTCGAAGAGCTACGGGACGCGCTCGAAGACGCCCGGGGGCCCTACGCCGAGGACGCCGTAAGCAACGTCGAGGACGCACACGCGACGATTTCCGATATCCGGTGGACCGACAAGGGCGAGGGGGAAGTTGCCGACGCCGTCGAGACCTTCCTCGGGGAAGCCTATGGAATCCTTGAGGTCGATCCGGGTGACCTCGGTAGTTCCGGGTCGGCCGCCGAGGAAGAGGAGGAGGCAGCTACCGACGACGGCGAGGACACTGAAGCTGACGACGCCGAGGACGCCGACAGCGAAGAAAGGGATGAGGAAAAGGAGACCTTCGAGTACGAACCCATCGACGTGAGCGTCGACCGGGACCTCGAGTCGCTGCTGGCCGCGCTCGATACAGTCGCGAGCGACATCGAGAAGAGCAATCTCGATCCCGACGAGGACGAAGGAATGATCGAAGCCTTGCTCGAAGCGACTGCTGACCTCGAGGACGGTATCGAGGACGCACAAGCGTACGACGATCTCACAGTACGCGAGAAACTCGCCTACGAGGGCTTCTACGACGTGCTCGAATCGGAGAACAAGAAGGACTTCCCGCCCGAGTGGAACGCGATCAAGATCTACGAGCGCCGGGAGGAAGTCCAGCCGATACTGCTTGCCTTCGATCTGCTGGGCTCGGCGTTTATGGAGGAACACTGTATCGAGGCGTTCAGCCGGATGGGCGCTGCCGAGGCCTTCGATGTCATGCACCAACAGGCCCAACGCCGGAACAAAGCACCCATCGAAGCGCTGGGGAAGATCGGCGACGACCGCGCTCTAGAGACGCTCCATCCCTACATCGAGGGCGAGGACGATCCCGGTCTCCAGCAGGTGACGATCAAGGCGATCGGGGAGATTGGCTCGGAGGACTCGACCCAGCACGTCGCCGATCGCCTCGTGGCCGAAAACGAGGAAGTGAGGAGTCGGGCCGCCCGCGCGCTCGGGAAGATCGGCGATACACGAGCGACTTCCCCGCTTGCCGATGTCCTGCGCGACGACGAGTCCGATACCGTCCGGGCGAGTGCGGCCTGGGCGCTCACCCAGGTCGGCACCGAAGACGCTCTCGACGCCGCGACCCAGTACGCCGAGGACCGCTCGTATCTCGTCCAGTCGGAAGCCGAGTGGGCCGCCCGCGCACTCGAGGACGGCGAGGAGAGCGAGACGGACAACGCCGAGCGCGAACAACCCGCCTGAGTTCGCGAGGGTAGGGAGTCCGGCCCCTCAGTCGGCCGTGGGTCTAGCCATATAAAGCAGCGTATTGTTCGCCCTGGATGTCAAGTGCTATCGTGACAGATGAGAACGTGATGCATCGACGAAAGTTCCTGATCGGAAGCACCGCCGGATTGGCGCTCGCTGCAGGGTGTCTCGAACAGGCACAAGAGATGCGGGAAGCCACAGGAGGCAGCGAGACCGAAACTGAAGCGGAAACAGAAACGGAGGCTGAAACCGAAACCGAGACCGAAGGGACGACGATGTTCGTGGCGGACCTCTCGGGTGAGGGTATCGTCCCACCGGTCGAAACCGACGCTGAGGGAGAAGCCCTCCTCGAGTACGCGGAGCACGACGACGGTCCACACGTCCACTACGAGTTGTTCGTCGAGGGTATCGAAAACGTTACACAGACACATATCCATCTCGGCGGCCCCGACGAGAACGGGCCGGTCGTTGCCTTCCTGTTCGGAGCAATGGAAAACGGCGAGTTCACCGGCGCGCTCGAAGAGGGAGTCGATGTCGGCAATCGCGAACGCCTCGCCGAAGGGACGATCCGAGCGGAGGACCTGGTCGGCCCGCTCGCCGGCGAGGACCTCTCGGAACTGCTCGCGGCGATGCGGGCCGAAAACAGTTACGTCCAAGCTCACACCGAGGAGAACCCCGGTGGCGAGATCCGTAGTCAGATCGTCCCACGAGAGGACGACGGAACCGAAACCGAGGCTGAAACTGAAACTGAGACCGAGTCCGAGTCCGAAACTGAAAGCGAAACCGAGGCAGAAACCGAAACGCAGTCGGCTGACATAGAGGCGATCAACGACTTCCTTTCGGATACGAGCAACTACGACGGAACCATCAACGACGAAACGGGCCAGGGATCGGTCGATGTGAGCGTCGGCGCATCGGGCAACGGCGGGAACTTCGCGTTCGACTCGGCAGCGCTCCGTGTTTCGAGCGGAACGGAACTCACCTGGGAGTGGACCGGCGAGGGGGGCGCACACAACATCGTCGCGGAAAGCGGTACCTTCGACAGCGGCGCTCCACAACAGGGCAGTGACGTCGAGTTCAGCTACACCTTCGAGGAGCCCGGAACGTATCTCTACCGCTGTGAGCCCCACGGGAGCTTCGGGATGCGGGGTGCAGTCGTCGTCGAGTGAGGGCGAGACACTCGCTGCCGTCGATAGCAGCGGTTGGCGCTCCATAGGACGTCACTGCGCCCGACGGCCCTCGAGAGCATTCCTCGTCGGCATCGGTGCGTAGGACGACTCGAAACGTATCGACCCATCGCGTGGGGCCCGAGAAGCCACCGCAAACCCGAAGCGTCCCTCGAACGACTCGACGATGGAGGGGCTCCGGCCCGTATCGCGAAGGCGAACTCGAGGAAAGCAGGGACGACGACTCGCTTATTGCCGGACGCTTATTATCATGCTCTCGAAAGAACGAACGACCGATGAGTCGCGACCCTTTCTCCGACGATTCCTCCTTCGATACCGAGGAGTACACCGCCGACATCCCCTCGTTTGTGAGTGGTGTCCCGTCTCCGGGCCCGATCGGCCTCCTCGTCGTTTCGCTCGCCTGTCTCGCGCTCGCCTGGTACGCCCGACCGTGGCTCCAGCCCCTCGTCTACGGGCTGTATACCTCCCCGGGGCTCGTCCTCGTCGGCCTTCTCGTACTGGCCGTGCTCGCT
>PXRJ01000001.1:0-197769 GCA_003021705.1 Halobacteriales archaeon QS_3_64_16 | reverse complement strand
ATCCGAGCCGTTCTCGTCGCTGGCTTCGTTCTCGTGCTCGTCGTTTCGACGATCGGAGGGTGGTACGCCGGCGCGACGCTCTCGGCCGAGACGATGGCAGGAGCCGAACGCAGCGCCACCCTCGAGGAGTCCGATCCCACGAGTCCGCGGATCGTCACGCGTGCGGTCGCCGATCGCTACGCCTCGAACACCCTCCAGACCCCCCGCTACCGCGTGACCGGCGGGGACATCACCGTTTACAATGGGACCCCCTACTGGTCGTATGCCCTCGCGCCCGATGGCTTCCGCAATCGCTACACGCTCGATCAGAATGGCACCGTTCTCGTGGACATGACCGAGCAGAACGCGGACGTCGACGCCCGGCCCGCCGACGTTGACGCCGGGATCGGCACGGCGTGGTACAACAACTACGACTGGACGCTGAAGAAACGCGGCGAGTACCTCGCGAACTACCACGACCCCTTCATGGTTATCGATCCCAGCACCGACGAGCAGTACGTCGCCGTTCCCTACACGACTCCCGAGTTCCACTGGCTGCCGGTCCCCTATACGACCCCCGAGTGGGGCGGGGTCGCGCTGCTCGACTCGAACGGAAGCATCTCGATGCTCTCGCCGGAGGAAGCCCGCACCCATCCCGCCCTGCGCGAACAGAAACTGTATCCCTTCTCGCTCGCACGGAAAAAGGTCGCCGCGACGAAGTATCGCAATGGCATCCTGAACATCTTCTCGGTGATCGGCTCCCATCGCGGCGAGATCGAACTCGCCGAGGTCCCCGGCGAGAACAACGACCAGCCCTTCTTCGTCCTCTCGGCGAACGGCCCTCGCTACGTCGTCGCGGTCGAGCCCTACGGCCAAGCTCAGGGCCTCAGGGAGGTCTGGAATATAAATCCCCGGACGGGAAGCTACGAACGCTACGTCCCGAACGAGTCGCTCGTCGGCGCGCGGAAAGCGACCGATTTCGTCCGCCAGGACGCCGATCTCTCGCGGCTCAGTTGGAGGAGTTTCACGCCCGCAGAACCCGTCCCCGCGGTGGTCGACGGTCAGCTGTACTGGGAGGTGCGGATCGTCCCGAACGACGGCTCGGGGGTCTCCTACGTCGCGTTCGTGAACGCTCGGAGTACGGACGTCCGGGCCTTCTCGACCACCGCGGGCGTCGAGCGGTTCCTCCGCTCGAATGCCAGCGCTGCGGGCACGATCGGCGGGAACGCGAGCGAGGGTGACGGAGCCGGCAACACCGACGAAGCGAGCCGGACGGCCGCGCCCGCCGGTGAAAGCGGCGAGGGGATCGTGGTCCAACGAGTAAGTGAGAACGGCACTGTCGTCGAGACCGTCGTTATCGGTTCGAACGAATCGGTGCGGATCGTCCGCTCGAACGGCACGAGCGAGGGAGCGAACGACACGAACGGTACGGACGACGGGGCGAACGACAGCACCGGGACGAGCGGTCGATTGCAGCCGGCCAGCGGGTCGCTTCTATCGGCGAGTGCCGGCGCGTCGGCCTGACAGGCCGATCAACCGATCGACTGACGGTTAGGTCGTTCGTGGGAGGCCGGACTGAGGATTTAAACCGAGGAAGGGCCCCATCCCGGTCCGTGTCGGGTCGCCCCCTCGTCTACGTACTCGTACTGGTACTTTTCCTCTCGTCGGTGCCGGTATCGGTTGCCGGAGACGGGTCAGGAGCGAACGGGACTGTGCCGAGTGAGGGCGGGCGGATCGAAGCGGTGTACCCGAACCCGGCAACCGAGGGGGATGCCGGGGAGTTCGTCGTCCTATCGTTTCCCGAGGCCACCGACCTTGAGGGCTGGACGATTACCGACGGCGAGACAGTCGTCCGGGTAGGTAACGAAACGGTCGGCGGTCGGGTCGTGGTTACGGCCGAGCCGACGATCGCCGGCAATCTCACTTCCCATCCAGTGCTCGCGCTCGACGATTCGGTGAGCCTCGCGAACGGTGGTGACGAACTCGCCCTCCAGTATCGCAACGAGACGATCGACGCGATACGCTACGAGGACGCGCCCGACGCCGAAGTGTATCGCCGGACGAACGGTACCGACGGGAGCAACGAAGCCGACGGAAGCGGTAGTATCGAGGAAAGCTGGCGTTGGGTGCCCCTTGGTGCGACCGACTTCGAGCCGACGCGGGCAAGGGCGACGACTGCTCAAGCGTTCGTACTGCCCGACGCGCCCTCGGTACCGCTCGAGGCGAGGTACCGGCGGCCGTGCTAGCCGCGGGTGGGGCGTCGTCCTCGAGAGCGCACGCATCGCGAACGGCCTCGCGGCGAGCGAGAGCGGCGTCGACATCGAAGTTCTGGGAGGACCGTACGCCCGGTACGACTTCCATCACCCGAAGTACGCTGTCGTCGACGATCGGGCGCTCGTCACCACCGAGAACTGGAAACCAGCGGGTACCGGCGGCCGTGCTAGCCGCGGGTGGGGCGTCGTCCTCGAGAGCGCACGCATCGCGAACGGCCTCGCGGCGATCTTCCGTGCGGATATCGACTGGCGCGACAGCACCGACTGGAAGGAGTTCCGGCAGGGACGAACGTTTACCGAGGAGACGCCGGCGAACGAGAGCTATCCGACCGAGTTCGAGGCGCGATCGATGCCGGTAGACAATACGGCGCTGCTCGCCGCACCCGATAACGCCGAGCGCGCGATCATTCGAGAACTCGATCGGGCGAACGAATCGATCGCGGTGATCCAGGCCTCGATCGGTTCTCGGGACCTACCGTTCGTCGAAGCGCTGTTCGAAGCCGCAGAGCGAGGCGTCGACGTGCGAGTGTTGCTCAGTAGCGCGTGGTACTCCGAAAAGGACAACGAGGCGATGGCCGCGTGGTTGAACCGGCGGGCAGAATCCGAAAATCTCTCACTCGACGCGCGAGTCGCCGATCCCGGCGATCGATTCGAGAAAATCCACGCGAAAGGCGTGCTCGTCGATCGAGAGACGGCGATCGTCGGCAGTATCAATTGGAACGACAACTCGATTCGGGAGAACCGCGAGATCGCCCTCGTCCTCGACGGCGAGGAGATCGGCGCGTACTACGGGCGAGTCTTCGACGCCGACTGGAACGGTGGCGACGGCAAGAGCGGTCCGGGCGGCGAAACGGCCCTCCCGATCGGCCTCATCGCGGCGGTCGGTGGCGTCGTGGTGCTCGTCGTGCTGGTCGGCGGGCGAATCGACTTCGCCGACTGAGAGGACTCTCTCCCGGAATCGATACCGCTGTCGACTAGTCTATCGGCGGGCGGCACAGTCCGATTCATCTCCGTTCGAGCCTCGATAGACCATGCCAGACGGCGTCGATCAACCGCTCCTCGCCGCGTCCCTCGGCTGCGTCCCACCCGCGGGCGATCGCATCCTCGAGTACGGCAGTCGAGTGGTTCTCGAAGTTGTTCATCGACCGGAAGTCCTCCAGAGCTTCGCGTTCCGCCTCGCCGAACTCTCCGACATCATCTCCATCCATTGTGGATCCCTCATAGAGACCGAGTTCGACGAGCGTCTCCAGGACTTCGTTAGCTGTCTCGCTATTCAGTGCCTGGAGGTCGTCGGGCTCCTTACGTTCGAGCAGCGTAACGTCATACAGCTTGAAGACGCGTTCGAGTTCGGCGATCGGATTCTCGTGATCGTCGACGCGCACGTCGATCCAGCGGTCGTTCCCGCCGTCGTATCCGCCTTCGGGTTTCGCGACGTACAGCGCCGCGCCCTGCTCGCCGCGCTTGTCGCCGCCGGCCTCGTTGCCCGCCTGGAGTGCGGCGAGCAATCGCTCGGGAAACCCGGTGTCGGTTGGTTCGTTGCCAGCGTCCTCGTCTCCGCCCGATTCGAAGGCACTCGCCATCGCTTCGAGGGTAGCGCGGTTCTCGAGGATGTTGCCCTGTACGGTATAGGTCTCGCCCTGGATCGAACCCGCGTACTCGAAACAGTCCTCGCCGGTGAAGGCGGCGACCGAGCCGGCCTGGGAAACGATCCCGACCTGGCGCAGCGGCGCGTCCGCGTCCTCGGCCGTGAGTTCCTCGATCGCGTTCTCGGCAGTGTGGCCCGCACGCAACAGATCGAGACCGTCGGGACCATAGGCGACGTTCGCGAAGCTCTGGGTGGCGATAGCCCCGGCGTCGGCGCTCACGAAGGGAACGACCGACCCCACACTCACGAACTTCGAGTGGACGGCGACGCCGACCGCATCCGTCGCAGGGTCGCGGGCGGCGATCGAGAAGGTCGCAGGTCGCGGTTCGGTCTCGGGTGCTGAGGTCCTATCGGATGGCGATGGCATACCGACTCCTCTCCCACCGACCCCGAAAGTCTTGCTGGATCGTCGACCGTCGTTCCCGGTCATTCCCCCGCTCGGTGCCGGCCTCCTCACGGCGCGCCGCCTAACCCACGGAGCACTCCTCGCGAGATGCGAGCAGCGTTCTCGTCGTCGAGCAGCGGCGAAATTCGCGCGGAAACGCATAGCAGCGGCCGGGAGCGAGGATGGATACGGAGCCGAAGGGCTCGCGGGAAGCTACTCGATTTCGACGACCAATTTCTCGATTCGGACGTCCCGGTCGTCGAACGTTTCGAGGAAAGCACTCATCTCTGCGGCCGAGTCGATTCCATCGACGGTGAGTTCGACTCCCGTCACGGCCTCCTCGCCGTCGGCCAGAGCGAGGTCGGTGGCGACGTCCGCAGGGAAGGGCTCCTCGGAGTTGCCTTCGCTCCGAGGGACGTGCAGCCGGATCCGTCTCTCGAACGTCGACAGCGAAGTTCAGTATCCGTGGTCTCGGTCTTCGTTCGTTATACCGTCATCACGAGTATATAGCCGCCAGCTAGGAGCAACGATCCGACGACGAGCAACCCGACGATTGGTGCCAGCCGTGCTTCGAGCGTGGACGATATCCCCGTATTAGTCGCCCCTGCATCGGCCGCGTCGGTTCGCTCGCTTCGCTCCTCAGTTATGCCGAACTCCCATTCTTCGAGGACCGCCTCCGAGGGCTCGTAAGCAGCGGGGTCCACCGACCGCTCGCCTTCGGTTCGTTCGTCACTCGGAATTCCCTTGTCCGCGACGCCGAAGGTCCACTCCTCGAGCTCCTGGGGCGCCGGTTCGACGCTCCCATTGTGACGTTCCAGTTCCTGATGGCTCATTCTCTTCCCCCGCGTGCGTCTACGCTGACGAACGCACTACGTCCTAAAGACCGTTCCCCGAACTCGTACCCAATTTCGACCGTTATCGATCCGTTTCTAGATCGTCGACCTATCGATCCAGTTTCGAGCCGTGATCGGTACTCCTCACTCCGTTTCGAGGTCATCGGTGATCGGGATCGATGTCGCCTCTTCGGCCTCCCAGACGGTCTCGGTCCCGCCGATCCCGGGGAGGCGCTCGCGGGCGCTACTCGCTCGCTCCCTAATAGCGAGGCCACCGAGCCGAGCGCCCGAGTCCTCGGACTCGTCTTCCTCGGTCATCGAGTCGAGGCGGGCGAGAATCGCCGCGAGGCTGCCGTACTGGATGAGGAGTGCAACCGCCCCCTCGCCGATCTTCTCGCCGGCCGCCCGGCCGATCGTCGCCTCGACGACCTGGCCCATCGGGAGGTAACTGGTCGCTTCCTTCGCGACCACGCGCCCAAGCAGCCGGCCGACGATTCGAGCTCCTTCCTCGGTCGGGATGTCCTCGGCGAGCGCCCCCTCGAGTACCGACTCCGAGTCGACCGACTCGAGCAAGCGACGAGCACCGTCGGCCGTGAGGTACTCATTTAGTCCATCTCGAAACCGGCTGAGAGCCTCGTTCGAGACGCTACCCGGGGTTCGATCCATTGTCTCGTCGAAGAACCCTATCTCAATGAGGCACTAGCCGGCACATGCAATCTGAGATCGTCGCTCTCGGCGTAGCGCTCGAACGAGGACCGATTGCCGGGAGCCGATCAGTCCTCGAAGCCGGCGACCGCCGCGCTGCCGAGTTCCTCGTCCAGATCCGCTTCCCCGAGCTTCTCGATCAATGCGTCGAGAACGGTCTCGCGCTTGCCTTCGACGAACTTGATCGAGCCGACGACGAGGTGGCCGCCGCCGCTCACGCCAGCCCCCGGTAATTCCTCGGTGAGTTCGGTCACCGTCTGAGGTATGTCGAGGCGCACGCCATCCGAACGGAGCACGGCGAAATCGGGGCCGTAGCCGATCGTGATGACTGGCTCGCCTTCGTCGGCGACCTTCCGGTCGTGAATCTTTCCTGTCGTTTTGCCCGGCGGCGGGTAGGTAAAGCGATGGGCGTAGTTCTCCAGATCGACACGGAAGCACGCAGCACCATTACTGAGGTCCTCGCGTTCGGACCGGGGTAGTGTCGCTTCGAGCTGGCGCTCGACGTCGCCTTCGGCTCGGTCGGCGAGCAGTGAAATCAGCTCGCGGTGGCGATCGCTATCGGCCCCGAGATCGAGCAGGTCGTCGACGAGGTGGCGACCGTCGTTATAGCGCAGCTGGAAGGCCGCGTAGTCGAGTGCCTCGCCGACGTCCCGGAGTTCGCTCTCGTCGTAGCCCGCCTGCTCCGCGAGCGCGAGATACTCACTCATCGCGTCGGCGTCGGAGCGATCGGCCAGCCCGGCGACCGCGGGGACGTGATCGAGGTCGGGGAGCTCGGAGTCGATCATCCGCGCGAGTTCGACACAGAGCATGCCCGTCGTCACGGCGTAGTCCTCACCCTCCAGATAGGGGTTGACGTGGGCGCGGAGCAGTGACTGTACGGCGTCGGGGTCGGGGTGGTGGTGGTCGATAACGACGATCGGGACGTCGTACTGCGAGAGAGTACGATAAGCCGGGACGTCCTCTTCTGTGGAGCCATTATCCAGCATCAACAGCAGCGGCATTCGCTGGCCGTGGCGATCCCGGTCGCCGAGCGCGTGATTTAGATCGCGCACGACGTCTTCCATCTCGTAGAAGGGGGCCTTGCTCGGCAGGCGCTTGATCGCGTGCTGGCTCGCCGACGGATCACTGTGGACGCGATCGGCGAAGTTCTCGAGGGCACACTGGGTGGGTACGCTCGCACACATCCCATCGCCATCCGCGTGATGGCGGATGCGGATCGGCCGCCCTTCCAGGATTGCTCGCCGGAGGACGCGAGCGACCGCTTCGAGTCCCGGACGAAGCGTATCGAGGGCATCCCACTCGATCAGCGTCTCGATATCGTGGGGAGCGGCCCGGTCGGCGAGAGCGTCTTCGATCTGACTGGCGACTCGATTACCGTCCTCGCCGTCGAGCCGCGTGAGTGACTCGACCTCGATCTGGAGGCCCTCGCCGCGACGTTCGACGCGGCCGACGACGCGGACGGCCTCGTCGATCTCGACGGCGGGATACGCACGGACGCCGGCTTCCTCGAAGGCTGCACACGGGACGATCGCCGAGCCGTCGCCGATGCTGAAGAGGGTCGGCCCGCCGGTCTGTTCGATCCGGACGACCCGCCCTTCGAGGGCGACCGTCTCGCCCAGGGCGCCCTCGAGATCGCTCGCCCCGGGGGTCTCGAACTCGTGGTTGCGTTCCGCGCTCTCGTGATCACTGGGATCGATATCGACCGTCGTGAACCCGAGATCGCCGTTCTCCCGCACGTCGATCAACCGGACGACGAGTTCCTCGCCGACGGCGTAGGACCGATCGCCGTCGAGTTCCGAGTCGTGGACGAGCCCCGAGAGCGACTCGGAGAGATCGACGAACACGCCGTAATCGACGATGCCATTGACTGTCGCGGAGTAGAGTTCGCCGACCGCGAGGTCCTCTCGGGTACAGTCGGGACCGATCTCGTAGATCACCGCGTCGTCGGATACTTCGACGCCTCTTTCTTCGGCGTCGGGCGGTGTAGACATCTGTAGCGCCTTTTCGGGAAGTTCGCGTTTAACCCTTCTGCACTGTGTGCGCGGGCCTGCGCCAGCCCTGCCTCGGCCCGTTCCGGGTTCGTAGCGGCCACATTGGGAAGACAAAAGCCTTAGATGTGATCCGGAACCACTCCTCCTATGGGCCGTTCTCGGTCAGGCGACGTGCTCGGTATCGCCGCGCCCGCACTCGATCTCGTTCTCGGAGCCGCCGCCGATAGCCACCCGAACGAATATATGGGATTACTGCGTGGCGAGGATGCCGAGGAAGTCGGTCTCGATCGGGAGGGCATCGTAATAACCGAAGTGCTCGTCGTACCCGCGACCGAGACCAACCCGGTGAGCGCAACCGTGCGGACGAGCCTCGTACCGAACGACTTCCGGATGGTCGGCTCGGTCCACTCCCATCCCAATGGCGTGCTCCGCCCGAGCGACGCCGACCTCGCGACCTTCACTCGGGGACCGATCCATATCATCGTCGGCGCGCCCTACCGCGAACGTGACTGGCGGGCCTTCGATCGGGAAGGGACTCGCACTGATCTCCGGGTGCTCGATATCGACGTCGACGCTGAAGCCCGGTACCGCGAGCGCGACGAGGCCTTCTTCGATTTCACCCAAGCCGACATCGACGCCGAACTCGCCGCGGAAGGCCGGGATCCGGGTCGAGATGGGTCCGACGTTGACGATATCGGGAAGACTACCGATAGGGATCACCGAGACGACGCCGATGACGACGCGGGTTGGTTCCTTCCATGAGTCGGGTCGTCGCGCAGGGCACCTTCGATCTCCTCCATCCCGGTCATATCCACTACCTCCGGGAGGCCGCTTCGATGGGCGAGGAACTGTCCGTGATCGTCAGTCGCAGTACGAACGTCACCCACAAGGAACGGCCGATCGTCCCCGCCGACCAGCGCCGGGCAGTGGTAGGGGCACTCGATCCGGTCGATCGGGCTATAGTGGGCCACCCCGAGGACATCTTCGTCCCGATCGAGAGGATCGATCCCGATATCATCGTGCTCGGCCACGACCAGCACCACGAGGAGAGCGCGATCGAGCGGGCTCTGGCCGAACGAGGGATCGACTGTGTGGTCCGCCGCGCGTCGGCGTGTGAGCCCGATTTTGAGGCCGTGCTCTCGACAGGCACGATCATCGACCGGATCTGTGCGGAGCGGTGCTAGAGCACGCACCTTTTTCCTGGCGTCCTCACTCGCTCCCTCATGGTTCGAGAGAGCGAAGCTCTCTCGTCATCACGAAACGACTTCGCCGTTTCGAACGACTTCGTTCGGTCATTCGCTGCGGGGCCAGCAAAAATCTGCACGGTCGCGGTAGAGCCGCTCCCTGCTCTCGTTCGCTGGCGCTCACGAGAACAGCAAAAACGCTCACTCGCGCTCCGCGCTCGTTCGCGCTGAGTGTGCGTGTCCGCTACCGCGATCGTCCTCTGCCTGCGGTTCGGTGGTAGTGGTAGCGCAAGTAGTTCTACCGCGAGTGAGCCATCGGCGAACGAGCGGGCCGACGAGCGACTACTGCGCGAACGGAGTGAGCGCGACAGGAGTGAGGAGTGCTTTTAGTGCAGGTTTTGCCGAGCGAGCGGTCGAAGACCGCGAGCGCAGAGCAAAACGTGCGTGGCGAGGCTTAAGTAGCCCGGGTCACCAATCTCGTGTGATGAGTGCTGGTAGCGCGATGGCATCAGTCTCTTCGTATGCGATCTTGGGGTGTGGGAGCGTCGGGTACGCCGTCGCCGAGGACCTTCTGG
This sequence comes from Halobacteriales archaeon QS_3_64_16, assembly GCA_003021705.1. Classification (GTDB taxonomy): domain Archaea; phylum Halobacteriota; class Halobacteria; order Halobacteriales; family Halococcaceae; genus PXQR01. Next base: position 188,199 of record PXRJ01000001.1, on the reverse strand, counting down.
CGGACGGTAAGGACCTCTTCATCGTCGATCGAGACGAAGATCGGGTCGACTCGCTTCGCGACCAGGATTTGAATGCCCAGGCCGCCGACATCCGTGACGAACAGGTCGCCGAAGCCATCGTCGATCGCGACGTGTTGTTGATCCTTGCCTCGGATATCGAGGCCAACCAGGTCGCCGTCGAGAACGTTCGTGGAGAGGGCGGTGAGCAGTTCATCGTCGCCCGCGCGTCCGACCCGGTCTCGGCCGACGAGCTGCGCGACGGGGGTGCGGACGTCGTGATCAACCCCTCGGAGGTGATCGCGAACGCGGCCCTGCGTGCCCTCGAGACGGGCGAGCTCGAGTACAAAGCCGAACAGCTAGCCGAGGTCATCGACGGCACCGACGGACGACTGGCGATCCTCACTCACGACAACCCCGGCCCGGACACCATCGCCAGTACCGTTGCGTTGCGCGCGATCTGTCACAGCCGCGATGTCGAGAGCAACATCCTCTATAATGGCGAGATCGGCCACCAGGAAGACCGCGCGTTCGTCAACATCCTCGGGATCGAACTCCTCACCCGTTCGGAAGTCGATCTCGCCGAGTACGATACGATCGCGCTCGTCGATCACGCAAAAGCCACCGAGACCCCGATCGATCGCCCGGTCGACATCCTCGTCGATCACTACGAACCGGAAATCGAGTTCGACGCGACCTTTAGCGACGTACGCCCGAACGTCTCCTCGACCTCGACCATCCTTACCAAGTACGTCCAGGAACTCGATCTGGGGCTCTCCGAGGAGGTCGCGACCGCGCTGTTGTACGGCATTCGGGCCGAAACTCTCGATTTCAAGCGCGATACCAGACCGGCCGATCTCACCGCCGCGGCCTATCTCTATCCCTTCGCCGATCACGACACCTTAGAACAGGTCGAATCGCCCTCGATGTCCCCCGAGACCTTAGACGTCCTCGCCGAGGCGATCGGCAATCGGGAAGTCCGGGGCAGTCACCTGGTCTCGAACGCCGGGTTCGTCCGCGATCGAGATGCCTTAGCCCGGGCGGCCCAACACCTGCTCAACTTGGAAGGGATCACCACGACGGCGGTCTTCGCGATCAGCGAGGACACGATCCACCTGGCCGCACGTTCGAAGGACATCCGTCTCAATATCCGCCGGGTGCTCGAGGACGCCTTCGGCAATAATGGCGAGGCGGTCGGGCACTCGACGGACGCCTCGGTCGAGATCCCCTTGGGCATTTTCACCGGCATCGAGACCAGCGAGAAGAATCGTGAGACGCTCCTATCGCTCACCGAGGAAGCCGTCCGGCGACGTCTCTTCGCGGAGATGGGCGTCGAGAGCAACGGCAACGGGAGCTAAGGAAGCCGGTTCTCGATTCTGACGGCATCGGTTTCCCCGTCCCCTCACTCCTCGTCTTCGGGGTCTTTGGGGCGCTCGATGAGATCGTGGACGAGGACTACGTCGCCGACCGCCCGCACCCATCGATAGGGGACGACGACGCCGCGAGCACCCCGGGCGACGTTCGCGAACAAGTCCTCGTTGAGCGCCGCTAGCGCGATTCCACTCACCTTCTCGGCGTCGAGATCGAGACGGACGTCCTCGATCTCCCCGACGAACACGCCGTTGCTCGAGTAGACTTCCCGGCCGATCAGCGTCGTGATGTCCTCGGCCCGGGCCGCGTTCTCGTCGCTGTGTGCCTCCATGCTCGCATGCGTACTCATGCTCATATCCCTGCCAGGACGGCATAGGTCTTAAACCCTTAGTGGACGCGGCGCGCGGAGAAGGTTCCTATCGATCGTCTCCTCGTGAACCGACCGCTCACTGCGATAATATTTCTTTTCTGTCTTTTCACATCAAAACCCGACAGTGGATACGGCAGGACACGCTGGTAGCGAAATCGGCTGACGAAACGGTCCTCGATCGACAGTCGCGGACGGTTAGTTCGTTTTCGTTCCTCTAGAGCGCCCGCAACTCTCAGTGAATAGAAACGTTTTTATCCGCGGTGCAATGCCACGATCTATGCCGAACCAACGGGCGGGTCGGTTCCGAACCGGCGAATCGAGCGGCCTCACCGATCGCAGCGAAGCGAGCCGACATCGGACGCCGAAGGCCCTCACAGGGTCGATCGACGGATCGTTGCGGCGAGCATCACCGGCGGGTTGACCGCACTCAACATCCTCTATATCGTCTTCGGCGCGATTTTGCTTCTGTACACACTCAGGGAGACGGGAGCGTTCGACGCGATCAACGCCAGGTTCGCCGACATCTCCGAGGACAGACGCGTACAGGTCGTGTTGCTCGTGTTCCTGATGGGGTCGTTCATCGAGGAGGCCGCCGGATTCGGGACGCCCGCAGCAATCGTCGGCCCGCTTTTGGTCGGGCTCGGGTTCCCGCCGCTGGCGGCCGTCGTGGTCGCGCTCACCGAGAACATCATGGCGATCACCTTCGGTGCGGTCGGCACCCTGCTGATAATCGGGCTCGAGGACGTTTTCGGCGATACGCCCCGGATCAGCGAGGCACTCGCCAGCCAGGGGATGTCCGTCGGCGAGTGGGTCGCGGAGATCGGCGTCTGGGCGGCGACGATCCACGGGAGTGCCGGTATGTTCTTGCCGTTTATCGGCGTCGTGATGATGACGCGCTTTTTCGGCGAGGAACACTCGATCCGGCCGGCACTCGAAGTGCTGCCGCTGTGTCTGTTCGCGTGGGCGTCGTTCGCGGTGCCGTACTTCCTAACGGCGTACCTTCTCGGGCCGGTCCTCCCGGGGCTTCTGGGCGCGATGGTGGGGCTCGTCCTCACGGTGAGTGCGCTCAGAGCCGGCCCGTTCCTCCCGAGGAAGAGTGGGACTTCGGCCCCAGAAACACTGGCCCGACCACTGGGTTGGAGATATTCAGCCGGGCGAGTCGAGCGAACGGACGGGCACGGTCGCTACCGACGGCGGGACGGCCGAGACGATGGCATTGTGGAGGGCCTGGAAACCCTACGTCGTGCTCGCAGCATTACTAGTGGTGACGCGGGTCTGGGACCCGCTCGTGACGTTCTTCCAAGAAAATCTCTTGCTCGTCTGGAGTGACATTTTGGGGACCGGTCTCGAAGGCGATATTGCCCTGTTGTACCTGCCCGGGGCGATGTTCATCGCAGTCCACCTCCTGACGATCGGGCTCCACGGGATGGACGGACGCGAGATCAGAGCCGCCTGGACCGAGACCGCGGCGAAGATCGCCCCGGCGGTGATCGCGTTGCTCCTTGCGGTCGCGACCGTTCAGGTTATGATCCAATCCGGGGAAGCAACGGGGACTGATAGCATGCTGATCGTGCTCTCGGAGGCGACGGCGAACTTCGCCGGCGGCGTCTACCCGGCGTTCACGGCACTGATCGGCGCACTCGGTGCGTTCCTCGCGGGGTCGAATACGGTCAGTGACATCCTCTTCGGTACCTTCTAGTACGGGGTCGCGAATCAGCTCGGGCTTCCCCGGACGATCATCGTCGCCGCACAGGCCGTCGGCGGGGCGATCGGCAATCTCGTTGCCGTCCACAACGTGGTCGCCGCGGTCACCGTCGTCGGCCTCGTCGGCGAGGAGGGGCGGGTGATACGCTACGAACTCATCCCGCTTGCGTACCACGCGATGGTCACCGGGATCCTCACCCTCCTGTTCAGCTACGTTCTCTTCCCAGGGGTGTTCTGACCGCCCGGCAGCCGGCAGTTCGTCTACTTTCTGTCCGCTTCCTCCTCTCGCTCCCCTCTCTCGTTCCAGTTCACCGACTCTCAGGTCTATGCCTACCGTTCGAGAAGAGCGGTCTCGACGTCGGCCGGACGGTCGGTGATCGATCGGTGACCGATCGGTGGTCGATCGTGGTAGTCGGCGCGCTGACGTCGGGTGGTCGCCGGTCGGGGGAGCGAGCGAGAGGGTGCCGGTCGGTTTATGGACGCGAGGGGCACAGTAGCGATATGACCTCACAGGACATGGAGCCGGCAGGCGATCCGGCTGTTACGAGCTCGGTGTACGATTACCAGAGTGGGGAGGTCGAACGTCCCGACCTGCTGGCCGATATCGACGAGCGGATCGCCGGCGATGTCCGCTTCGATACCTACACCCGGCAGCTCTATGCGACCGACGCCTCGGCCTACGAACTGACGCCGATCGGCGTCGTGTTCCCAGTCTCGACCACGGACGTCGCTCGGGTTGTGACCTACTGTGCCGAGGAAGGGATTCCAGTACTGCCTCGCGGCGGGGGGACGAGCCTCGCGGGTCAGTCGGTCAACGAGGCGGTGGTACTCGATTTCACTCGGTGTATGGACGAGGTTCGCGAGATCGATCCCGATGGGCGGACTGCTCGCGCGCAGTCGGGGATCTACCTCGGCGACCTGGATCGAGCGCTCGCCGGGGATGGTCTAAAATTCGCGCCCGACCCGGCCTGGGGCGATAAGAGCGCCCTCGGAGGGGCGATCGGTAATAACAGTACTGGCGCCCACTCGCTGGTGTATGGAAAGACCGACGCCTACATCGAGTCGTGTGAGGTAGTACTGGCCAACGGCAGCGTCGAGGAGTTCGGGGAGATAAGCGTCGAAGAACTCCACGAACGGGCCGATCACGACGGCGATCTACTGGGTCGTATCCACGCCGAAGTCGCCAGAATAATAGAGGAGGAACGCGAGGAAATCGAGGACGCCTACCCCGATCTGAAGCGCAACGTCTCAGGATACGATCTCGACATGCTCGTCGCCGATGCCGAGTCGGGGTCGGTGAATCTCGGCCGGCTCATGGCCGGCAGCGAGGGCACCCTGGGGATCGTCACCGAGGCGACCGTCGCGCTCGAACCCGTGCCCGAAACGAAGGCGGTCTGTCTGCTGACTTACGACGACCTCTTGGAGGCGATGGCCGACGTCGCCCCGATTTTGGACCACGAGCCAGCAGCCGTCGAGGTGATGGACGACGTATTGCTCGATCTGGCCCGCGATACCGCCGAGTTCGCCGATGTGGTCTCGATGCTCCCCCAGGGGACGACCGCGGTCCTACTCGTCGAGTTCTACGCCGGATCGGACGCAGAGGGCAGAGAGCAGGTCGCGGACCTGATCGCCGATCGCGCGCCCGCAAGCGACTCGGAGGGCACACCCACCGAGAACGGGACGGCGACCAACGCCCTCCACCGGGCAGTAGCGGCGATGGAGGCCCACGACGCGGACACCCGAGCGAAGTTCTGGAAGATGCGCAAATCCGGGCTCCCGATACTACTATCGCGAACCTCCGACGAGAAACACATCTCCTACATCGAGGACACCGCGATCCCAGCCGAACATCTCCCCGGGTTCGTCTCTCGCTTTCGGGAGATTCTCGACGAGTACGACACCTTCGCCTCCTATTATGCCCACGCTGGTCCTGGGGTACTCCATATCCGGCCGCTGCTTGACACGAAACATATCGAGGACGTCGAAGCGATGGAGGCAATCGCCGAGGCGGTCACCGACATGGTTGTCGACTACGGTGGCAGCGTCTCGGGCGAACACGGCGACGGCCGCGCGCGCACCCAGTGGAACCGGAAGCTCTACGGCGATCACCTCTGGAACGTTTTCCGCGACCTCAAGTCGGCCTTCGACCCCAACTGGCTGCTGAACCCCGGGCAGGTCTGTGGCGACGTCGATATGACCGACAATCTCCGTTTCGACCCGGAGTACGACTTCGAGGCCGGCTTCTCTCCCGTGCTCGAGTGGGAGAGCGAGAACGGCTTCCAGGGGATGGTCGAGCTCTGTCACGGCTGTGGGGGCTGTCGGGGCCACCAGGAGACGACCGGTGGTGTGATGTGTCCGACCTACCGAGCCTCGAAGGAGGAGATCACGAGCACTCGGGGCCGGGCGAACATGCTCCGGCAGGCGATGAGCGGTGATCTGCCCGAAGACGAACAGTTCGATCCGGAGTTCATGCAGGAGGTGATGGATCTCTGTATCGGCTGTAAGGGCTGTGCGAAGGACTGTCCGAGCGAGGTCGACATGGCCAAACTCAAAGCCGAACTGACTCACGAGTACCACCAGCGCCACGGCGCGACGCTTCGCGATCGTGTCTTCGCGAATATCGACCTGTTCTCGAAGCTCGGCAGCGCAACCGCGCCGCTGTCGAACCTCGCGACCGCGATACCAGGTTCCCGACGAGCGCTCGAAGCGGGGTTGGGGATCGCCCGCGACCGGACGCTGCCGACCTTTCACTCCCAGTCCTTCGCCGACTGGTTCGAAGCCCGCGGCGGGGCGGCGGTTTCGGAAGCAAAGGCCGACCAGCGGGCGATACTTTTGCCCGATACCTATACGAACTACAGCCATCCCAGGGCAGGCCGAGCGTCGGTCTACGTGCTCGAAGCCGCCGGCGTCCATCTCCGAGTACCCGAAGAGCTCTCCGATAGCGGACGGCCGGCCCACTCGAAGGGCTTCCTCGGGGAGTCACGAGAACAGGCCGAAGAGAACGTTTCTCGCCTCGGCCCGCTCGTCGGAGACGGCTGGGACATCGTGACGATCGAGCCTTCCGATGCCGTCATGTATCAGTCCGACTACCGGGACCTCCTACTCGGGTCGGAGCGCGAGCCGACGGGGACCGTCGCCGTCGGTGAGGGCGGTCCCCAGCCGGCGGCCGACGGCGGCTGGCGCGAGACCCAGGACGTCGAGCGGGTCGCGGCGAACACGTATGGAATCTGTGAGTACGTCGACGTCCTCGACCTCGATCGAGGACTGGACTTCGACGCCGCGGAGAAGGAACTGACCTATCACGGTCACTGCCACCAGAAGGCAACGAAGAAAGACCACCACGCGGTCGGCGTGCTTCGACGGGCGGGCTATCCGGTCGACCCGCTCGATTCGGGCTGTTGTGGGATGGCTGGCTCGTTCGGCTACGAGGCCGAACACCTCTCAATGAGTAAGGCGATCGCGTCGATCCTCTACGACCAGGTCGAGGCGAGTTCCGGTGAGGAAATCGTCGCGCCAGGAGCGTCCTGTCGCACCCAACTGGGCGAACGCTACGACGACCCACCCCACCCCATCGAGAAAGTGGCTGAAGCGGTCGTTCGCTGAGGATGACCGTCGACGCTCGACGGTCAGTTCACACGTTCACTTCGTCCTGAACGGCGCTCGAAAACGGCCGTTGGATCATTCGACGATCCCGGCGAAGCCTTTAACGAGTGGTTAAATTTCGATCGATCGTCTCGCTACGACGGATGAGAGGGGAGAAGCGAGGACGATTTCAGCGCGGATCGAGCAACTCGATCGGGTGCGGCGGAGCGTCGCCGAACAGCGCTTCGAGTTGATCGCCACAGGAGGTGCCGCTCGCAACGAGCGTTCGGCCGTCCGCCCGTTCGGCTTCGAACTGGTCTTTGAGTTGCCGGCCGACGTCCATACTCACTTCATAGTACTCCGATTTGTAGCCAAACGAGCCGGCCATCCCACAGCACTCGACGTCAGAGGTGGTGACGTCGTAGCCGAGATCGGAGAGTATTGTCGTCGTGTAGGGTTCGAGACCGAGCGTGCGCTGCTGGCAGTGACTGTGATAGGCTAATTTGCCCGTGCCGTTCGCCTTCGGAAGCGCCTCGCGGTCGGCACCGTTCTCCAGCAACCCGTAGACGTACTCCATGACCTCGTAGGAACTATCCCGCAAGCGCTCGAAGGATTTCTCCGGAAGGAGTTTCTCGTAGTCGTTCCTGAACATCGCTAGGTCACTCGGCTCGATGACGACGACGTCGCGACCGGCATCGACGTGTTCGGCGAGGTTCGCATAGACTGCACTCGCCTTCCGGTCGGCGGTCGCGATCATCCCCTGGGAGAGCGGTGCGCGCCCGCTCTCGCCGACCTCGGGAACGGTGACACCGACGCCGAGCGCTTCGAGGACTCGCACGGCGGCTTTCCCGCGCTCGGGGAGCACGTAGTTCGTATAGAGATCGGGATAGAGCACGACTTCCCGCTCGGCTTCCGAGATCGACTCCCGACCGCTCGCCCAGTCTCGGAAGGTCTCGCGTCGCCATTGGGGTAGCTCCCGGCGGGCGTCGACGCCGAGCGCGCGATCGAGAAGCGCCCGTGCGGGTCGGGTGCCCGTGAGCCAGTTCGACAGCGGGGCGGTCACGCTCCCGAGTTTCGCGAGGCTCTCGATGTTGCCGAAAAGGCGTTTCTGTACGTCGATCCCCCTCGGCTCGCTATCGGGCGTCAGTCCCTCGACGAGAAAGGAGTAGTCGCTCTCCTCGCCGCCGCGATTGACCCGATCCCTGACCACCGTGTTGATCCAGGGGATGTCGATCTTAACGGGACATTTATTCACACAGCGGCTACAGCCGGTACAGAGATCGTTGAACTCACCGGCGCTGTCGAGGCCCTCGATGCCGGCCTCCCAGCCGGTGCCAATACCCCCGGTGTAGGTCTCGCCGCCGAAGCCGTGGCCGCCGACGCTCTGGAAGTTCGCACAGGAGTTGTTACACGCGCCACACCGGATGCAGTAGAGCGTCTCGCGCAGTTGATCGTCCTCGCGCATCGCTAGCCGGCCGTTGTCGACGAGCACCAAGTGAAAATCCCGATCGCCCTCGGCCATTGGTTCATCGGGTGCCTCGAAGTCGAGTACCGGGGAGTCAGTCGGCGGCGTGAGCAGCGAGACGTAGGAAGTGATGTCCTGGCCGGTGCCGGTCCGTCCGATCAACTCGACGAAAGGTGCGAGTTCCCGGACGGAGGGCAGGAGCTTCTCGACGCCGGTGACCGCGACGTGGGTCGGTGGGGTGATGGCGGTTTTGCGGGCGTTACCCTCATTGGTTACCAGTGCGATCGAGCCCGACTCGGCCATGACGAAGTTCGCGCCGGTCAGGCCGATGTCGGCGTCCTGGATATGCTCGCCGACCTTGTCCCGGGCGAACCGGGTGAGTTCGTTGGGGTCCCCGGTAAAGGGTTCTGCGGGCTCGAAGTGCTCGTTGAATAGCGTCGCGATTTCCTCGGGGGACTTGTGGATCGCGGGGCCGATGAGGTGAGAGGGCGCTTCCTCGGCGATCTGGATAACCCACTCGCCGAGGTCGGTCTCGACCACGTCGAAGTCCTCTTTCTCTAACGCAGCGTTGAGTTCGAGTTCTTCCGTGGTCATCGATTTCGACTTGACCATCTTCTCGGCGCTGTGCTCGTTCATGAGCGAGGCGATATGGCTATTGGCGTCTACGGCGTCCTCGGCGACGTAGACCGACCCGCCGTTTGCCTCGACCGCCTCGGTTACCCGATCGATCAGGTCCGGGAGCTCCGCGATGGCCTCTTTCTTGATCGCACGAGTCCGATCGCGGAGGTCCTCGTAGTTCGAGATGTGCGAAATCGCCTCCTCGGTGCTCTCGTTGAACCCTCTGGTGTTCTTACCGACGGTCTCTCCCTCGGTGGCCATGAGGTGGCGCAGCGCCGCGGCTTTCTCCCGGCGGGAGCGTGCTCCATCGGCGGGACCGGCCTCGGCTGCCGCGCCAGGTTCGCCCTCGGGATCGGTCTCCTCTACTGCGGGGTTCGAGTAGTTCGGGTGCTTGGAGGAATCCCTGGGGCCTTCGGAGGCCATCTCAGCAGTCCTCCAGAACGATGATATGAACTTCCTGTGGGCCGTGTACCCCTTTCACGATGCCGCCCATGTCGCCGGTCGCACTCGGGCCGGTCGCTAAGATCTGTGAGGTATGGCCCGCCTCGAACTCCTCGGCGAGCCGGTCGAAGGCGGTCGGCATGTCGGGGACGATATCGCTCGCGGCGACCACGACGACGTGACGTTCGGGATAGAGGCTCACGAACTCCTCGCCACCGGGCGTCGAGCGGATCGTGACGGTTCCGTAGTCGGCAACCCCGAGCCCGGCAGCCGTAATCCCGGTGCGGGCGGCGTCAAGGTCGGCGGGGTCGGGCGAGAGCGTGATCTCGTTGTCTACGTCCTCGTAGGAGATTCCCTCGAAGGGAAGTGCCGCGGCGACGACGGGCGGATCGAGGAGGTCCGACAGAGCGTCGGAGAACTCCGCGGCCGACGTGATCGTTACCGACGCCGCGAGGTCGCGTTTCTCAAGCGTCGACTCGAACGCCGCTATCGCTTCCGTGTCCGGCGATACTTCGAGACTCATGGTAGTGCGTCTCACTCCCGCTCGTTTAACTGCTTTGCCCTCGCGCGATCGTACGCTCGTCGCCGGTGGGCGGAAGGATCACCCGGAAAACTACCGTCGACCCGAACCGGACAAGCGATCGGAGTGGCCCGAGTCGGGTCCGATCGTCGTAGCGCGAACGACAAAGGAGGGCCAGCGGAGGAGTCAGCGGGGTGCCGGCGGACGTCGGCGGAGAGCGCATCGGCAGGGACGCTCGGCGGCGGCGGTCACGGACGCGAGGGAGTTCAGGCGTTGTTCATGCGAAGGACGTCCTCGTCGCCACAATGCAGACAGGTCGTGACGCGGTAGGGTTCCCGGGAGTACTGGGCGTTGTGCTCTTTTTTGCTCTCGGTGCGAATCTCGATGCGTACGTCGTGGGGGGTCTCGCTCTCACAGACGGTACAACTCTCGGTCGCTCCGTCCGGGGTATGGGTAGTGGCTGCCATCGCAACTCCTTCTCCGCCAGGTAAGAGCATAAAAACCCGATTCCGTTGGGGGTCGTTTCGACCGTTTATCGCCGGAGGGCAGCCGTATTCGACTTCGAGCGGCTCAGAATCGAGTATACTGTTCACGATCGTTTTAGCGCCGTTCATTCGTCGTTCGTCGTTCGAATAGCCGGTGCTTTTATAACCGGATCGATCGGCGCGGATTACCCGATCGACTCGCGGATGTAGTATTACTCGCTCGCGCGCGAGTCGACCCGAGACCGTCCCGTCAGGGCACGATCGAGGCGGCAGGAGACCGCGAACGGGAGAGGCTTGACATCCTTCCCACGTCTAAAGATGTGGGGATTCCCTACCGCGTTGGGATATTACGGTTCGTAGCCGCCTCAGAACAGTGGCGAAACAGGCCAGCCGTTCGGTCGAAGAGACGAACTACAGGCTGTGCCAACCAGCCGGTACTCCTATCCTGTAATGGACTCGGAGTTACTTTCATCCGAATGTTCTCAGCGCCGTTCACATCGGCGTTCGCCGCCATATCGCACTTCCCACAGACGTACAGACCACGCTCGACACGCTGGTTGTCGTCAGCATGACCGCACGCGCTACAGGTCTTGGACGTATCGCGCTCCGAAACGGGTTCTACGTCGATACCTTCGGCTTCGGCCTTGTAGGTGAGCATCTGCACGAACCGATCGAACGCCCACCCGTGCAGGTCTAAGTTCCCATACTTCCCCCAGTTGCGAGAGTCGCTGTTCTCGTCATCGCGGATACCGCCGAGGTCGCCAACGGCAATCGTCCCGACGCCGCGCTCGGAACACTCGGCGACGATGTGCTTCGTAAGCGTGTGCAAGAAGTGTTTACGGCGCTCGGTACGCTTCTGGTCGATCCGCAACCGCTTGCGGGATCGGGCGTCGTCGCACTTCGCTTTCTCCTTCGAGAAATAGTATTCGTCCTCTTTGAGAACGTTGCCGGGAAAGAGGATCGACTCGCCACCGAACGACAGGGAAACGACGTTACAGATGCCGAGGTCGATCCCGGCAGTGTCGTCGCCCGATGGTTCGGGGTCGATCGTATCCCGGCAGACGAAGTGTAGTCGCCACTCGCTGTACTTGTAGACCGCTTGAACCTGCTGGACCGACCACTCCGAGAGGTCTACGTCGGGCCGAAGCTCGAACTCACAGAGTACGAAGTCGGAGCGGTGTTCCTTGAGGTTCCGGCCTTTCGAGAGGCGAACGCGCTGAAACTGTGCGTCGTGCTTGAAGCCCGCTGCTTTGAACGACACACTAGAACGGGGGTGGGCGTCACCGCGTTTGCGGTAGCCGGGTGGTCGGGCACGGTCGTCGCCGTTCCGACGCTTGCCAAACCAGCCGTTGAACGCTTCAGCGAGTTCTTCGAGAACGCGCTGACTGGGTTGTGAATGAAGGTCCGTGTAGCGTTCGTGGCCTTTGAGTTCGGATTTGAGTTCCCCGTCGTCGGGGATCTCGCCCGTTTCGTCCCACTGTTCTCCAGCGTAGTAGCGACCGACGTTCCAGAGCTTCGACGCCGCGTGTCCGATTTGATCGAGGCCGTCGCTCACCTGTCGCGGGTTTGCGATCGTGGCCTCGAACGTTCGGACGACGCGCATCTGAATCTTGGCCTCACAACCAGTTATGAAGACCGAATACAGTAACCTATCGATCCGGCGGAGTCGTAGAATATCCAGCCGGTCGTCGTTCATCGACGCCGGTTATGTAGTACCACGTCAGCGCGTTCCCACGGCTAAAGCCGTGGGTTTTACCCTTGCCTAATTTATAAGCCGCCGGACGAAACCCCTTGCATGGAACAGGTCTTCGCTCCCTGGCGGATCGAGTGGGTCGAGCGATCGGAATCGCCAGCCGAACGCGAGGAGTGTGTCTTCTGTGCGTTCGCCACGAGCGAGGAGGACTACGAGAACCGGGTCGTCGCCCGCAGCGAACACGGGTTCGTCCTTTTGAATAATTACCCGTACAGCCCGGGTCACGCGATGGTAATTCCCCACCGCCACACCAACGAGTACACCGCACTTGCCGAAGAGGAACTGCTCGGTCACGCCCTGCTCAAACAACGGACGCTGCGCGCGATCGAGGCTGCCTTCGACCCGGACGGCGTGAACATGGGCTACAATCTCGGGGCGGGGGCCGGGGGATCGATCGAACACTTGCACGCCCACGCCGTTCCCCGATGGGAGGGCGATACGAACTTCATGGCCGTCATCGGCGACACGCAGGTCATCGTCGAAGCGCTCGAGGATTCCTACGACCGCTTACACGAGGCCTTTGCAGCCCAAGAAGGCACACGAGCACCGGAACAGGACACCGACGCCGAGCACGCAGTTCGGATCGGGCCCTGAGTCCCCCCTCTTCTCACGCCCGCCGAAGCGGTTTTGCTCGGGCCGCCCGAATCGCTCGTATGGACCGCTCCGGGACCCTCCGACGCGTCGGCTTGGTCGTCCTCGGGGCGAACGCCGCTCTCGCCGTAGCCAAGGGAGCCGTCTGGCTCGAGACGGGGAGTCTGGCCGTCGGCTCCGAAGCCGCCAATAGCCTTCTCGACACCGCCTACAGCGCCGCGGTCGTCGGCGGGCTCTATCTCACGACCCAGCCTCCGGATTTCGATCACCCACACGGCCACGAGCGCATCGAGCCATTCGTCTCGCTGGCAATCGCCGTCGCCGTCCTCGCGGTCGGCGCGTTCCTGCTCTGGCGGTCGGCGGCGGCGATCCTCTTCGAGGAAATAAACGTCGCTCAGGGACCGATCGCACTGGCCGTCCTCGGCGGAACTGCCGCAGTCAAATACCTGCTCTATCGGTACTGTCTCGACGCGGGGGAGGTACACGAGTCCCCGGCGCTTATCGCGACGGCACTCGACAGCTACATCGACGTACTCACCGCGGGCGCGGCTTTTCTCGGCGTCGCGGGCGCCCAGATCGGATTCCCGATCCTCGACCCGCTCGCGGCAGGGGTCGTCTCGCTTGCTATTTTGCACACCGGCGTTGGGATTGCCCGGGATAACGTGAACTACTTGATCGGGCGCGCCCCGCCGGAAGCGCTCCGGGAGACGATCGTCGAGCGAGCGCGCGTCCACCCCGACGTCGAGGGGGTTCACGACGTGATCGCCCACTACGTCGGCCCGGAGGTAGACGTCAGCCTCCACGTCGAGATCGAAGGCGACCGAACGGTCGAGGAAGCCCACGCCATCGAGACCGACGTAATGGAATCGATCCAGGCGGTATCGGCAGTCGACGACGTGTTCGTCCACGTCGATCCGAAAGGACTAGGCGAGTGGAAAGCCGGTGAGGACGCCGAACCCACGACTGGGGAGAACTCGTCGTCGACAACCGCCGCGAACGGATCGAGATCGAACGCGCCCGAGACCAACGGCGAGGGGAGTAGCGGCTGACGGGATCGACGGGATCGAATGGCTGACTACCGGGCGCATCGCGGCCGACACCGATGCCGCATCCGGTTCTCGAAAGTGAGTCGATACGTCAGTCGTGGCCCGATACTCGAACCGGTTCGTAGGGCTCTTCGAGGAACGCAATGTCGCTTTCGGACAGCGAGATGTCGAGCGCTTCGACGGCGTCCTCTAGGTGCTCGATACTCGTCGTGCCGACGATCGGCGCGTCGACCCAATCTTTGTGCAGGAGCCACGAGAGGGCGATCTGGGCCATCGAGACGTCCTTCTCGTTCGCCAGTTCCTCGACGCGTTCGTTCACCGCCGGGCCGCCACCCTCCCGGTAAGGGTGTTCGTAGAGGCGATCTTCGCTCGCGCCCCGCGTCGTGGCGTCGATCTCCGCGTGGGGCCGGGTGAGATAGCCCCTCGCGAGCGGGCTCCAGGGGATCACGCCGACGTTCTCCTTCGCACAGAGCGGGAGGGTCTCGCGTTCCTCCTCGCGGTAGACGAGATTGTAGTGGTTCTGCATCGTCACGAAGCGCTCGAGTCCCAGCGCGTCGCTCGTGTGCAGGTCCTCGGCGAACTGGTGGGCCCACATCGAACTCGCGCCGACGTACCGGGTCTTGCCCCGTCTGACGGCATCGTCGAGCGCGCCGAGCGTGGTTTCGATGGGGGTCTTCGGGTCCCGACGGTGGATCTGATACAAGTCGACGGTGTCCATGCCGAGTCGATCGAGGCTATTGTCCAGTTCCTGCTCGATCGCCTTCCGGGAGAGTCCCCCGGAGTTCGGATCGTCCTCGTCCATTTGGAAGTAGCCCTTCGTCGCGACTACCTGCTGTTCGCGCCGGCCCTCCAAGGCGTTGCCGAGTACGTGTTCGGACTCGCCCATCGAGTACATGTTCGCCGTGTCGAAGAAGTTGATCCCCAGCTCGATGGCCCGGTCGATAATCTCGTGGCTCTCCTCTTCGTCGAGTACCCACTCGCGCCAGTCGCTCGAGCCGAAGCTCATACAGCCCAGACAGATCTCACTTACTTCCATGCCGGTGTCGCCGAGCGTCGTGTACTCCATAGCAGGTCTCTCGACGCCGACCTACAAAAACACCCCCGAGACGGGCGTGAGGAGCGGCAACCCGACAGGCGTGGGCGAGGGGCTTACAGCGCGGCTGGATCGGTACGGTCGATCAGCCACCGCGTCGCCGCGTAGACGCCGATTGCGAACAGTCCATAGCCCGCGACGGTGGCGGTCGTCTCCGGTCCGCCGCTGTCGATCGCGAGCCGGGCGACCGTGTTCACCGGCCCGTTCGGGAGCGTCGCCGTCCCGCCGATGAGCGCGAGCGCACACACCGAGTAGACCGGCTGGGCGACGCGGCGATCGGGTGCGAGCAGCGAGACGGCCACGCCGATCGCGGTCAACAGCAGTGAGAAGGCCCCGACGAGCGCGAGCAGTGCTGGGACGTCTGCGACCTGCGTCCCGTTGAGCGAGAGTAACCCGAGCCACAACAGCGCCTGGACGGGCGCGAGCAACGCCGCTGCGAGGAGCTTTCCATCGAGGATCCGGCCGAAGGTGATCGGGGTAACCCGGAGGAGTTCCATCGTCCCCTGATCGAGTTCCTCGGTGATC
The DNA here is from genome assembly GCA_003021705.1 of Halobacteriales archaeon QS_3_64_16. GTDB lineage: Archaea > Halobacteriota > Halobacteria > Halobacteriales > Halococcaceae > PXQR01. The sequence continues at coordinate 172,638 of PXRJ01000001.1, read as the reverse complement.
GAATCCACGGTAATGGACCCGCTGATGAACACCGGGAGGAATAGCAATAACGGCACGAGGACGGTATAGGTGAAGTCGTAGTAGGGATTCGAGCGCTCCTCGGGAGGCAATTCTAGCGGCATCGATTCCAATCGGTCGGCCAGTTGCCCGCGCTCGGCCCGCTCGTAGGCCCGGAGCGTCTCTCTGAGCCGGACGACGACGATCGTCGTCTGGACGTTCCCGTCGGGAACCGTCGCCTGGACGCTAACCCGACCGCTCGGCCGGCGATTGGCGATCAGTACGGCGTCGCTCGCCCCGCTCTGGAAGGATCGGTAGGCGGTAGCCGGATTGCTGTAGCGCGTGGGCTCGAGCCCGTCCTGTCGGGAGGCGACAGCGAGTAAGTCGTCGGCCGACTCGCCGGCGACCGCGACGTCGATCGAGTAGCCCTCGACCGACCCCGGATCGTACAACGAGACGAGCCCGACGACGAGAAACGAGGAAAAGGCCGCGATGAACAGCTGGATGGCGAGCGCCAGTAGAATGGTCTTTTCCTTTCGCAGGCCGCTCAGCTCGCGTTTAGCGATCGTGAGGCGCGAGTCAGACAAGGGCGCTCACCACCGTGAGATTGTAAGCGGCGTGAACACCGATCGCGCCGAGGAGTCCGATCAGATACCCCCGTTTCGACCGGTGCGCTCCGAACGCGGAGATCGAGGCCGTCACACAGTGCAGTGCAAGCGGGGCGAGTGCAAGCGCGAGGAGTTCGATGCCACCGGCACCGCTCGGGACGAACGCGGCCCGCCCGAGCGCGAGTTCGGGAAGGCCAACCGCCTGGGCGAGCAGCGTGAGTTTCTCGCCGAGAAAGAATCCGACGCCCGAGAGCGCACCCAATAACAGCGCCGTCCGCCAGCCGGTCTCGAACCGGTTCTGGGCGTACCCCGCGTAGATGTGGACGCTTTTTCCGAGTTCCTCGACGGTCGCGATCACGAGGAACAGAACCGGCAGCGAGTAGCCGATCGGGAGTGCAAATAGCACCGCGATACCGAGCAACTCGGCGATGAAGACAAAGGGAATGAACAGTGTACTGAGCAGTGCGACCGATCGATACCTGCGGAGTCGGGCACCAAGCGCGTCGAGGAACTTCAGGGGAACGGCGCGCTGGGTAAAGAGGTCTTCCTCGCGATAGATGCCGGTTCCAAGGACGAACAACACGAGCCCCGAGAGGTAGAAGGGCCCGGTCGAGAAAGCGTACTCGCCCAGCGAGACCGACTCGCTCGCGAGATCGCGCACGACGAGCGTCAGCGGCGAGATGAGCGCGATCGGCGTGACGTTCGTGAATACCGCAGGAACGAAGACGTAACTCATCAGGAAGACGCTCGCGGCGATGGTAACGAAGGTGAGTTCCTTGAACGACCGGGCGAGCATCGACCCTAAGAACGTCGCGGCGAGAAAGCACAGTCCGATCGGGACGACTGCTGCGACCGAGACGATTCCACCGCCAACGGTCGCAGCGATGACAGCTGCTATACCCGCCAGACCGAGGAAATAGGGCAAGGTCTTGCCGGCGACGATCTCGGTCGGTTTCACGGGGGCGACTAGTAGTAACTCCCCGCGGCGGTTGGTCCGCTCGCCGAGCATCGAACTGCCGTACAACTGGACGACGAAGTTCATCGGCACGAGAAACGCAAACGCGAGCACGAGCGACTCGAAGGGCGCGCCCGCCGCTCGATCGCTGCCAGCGGCCGCTTGCCCCGCCTCGCTGCTCTCGCTCCCGGACGCGCCGCTACCGCTCGCCCCGCTCGAGAGAGTTCGGTCCTCGTAGGTAAGCGAGACGCCCACCGGGAAGGCGGCAATTTCGTCTTCTTCGGCGCGCATCCGGCGGTCGTTGTAGGACTCCGTCGCCGAACGGAACGCGGCAAGGGCAGCCCGGCTCTTCGCCGAGTCCTCGATCAGGACCCGATCGTCCCGCACTAAGACGTCTATCTCGCCGGCGTCGAGCGCGTCGGCGCTCGGCGGCTTCGCGGCGAGGGCCCCGTTCGCGGCGATTACCTCGTAGTAGGGACTGTTGGCGCCCACGCCGACGCGATAGACGTTACGATCGAGCGCCACGTCGCCCGGACTCGGGGCGAGTCCCGCCGCGACCGCACCGCCCGCGAGCGCGAGAACGAGAAGGCCGAAGGCCGCCGTCCGGCGATCGAGCCCCCCAGCGCTTCGGGTAAGTTCCCACCGGGCGATCCGAAGCGTCCCTGTAAATCGTCTTAGGGACACGAGCGACCCCAAGCGCTTTGTCACGAGCCGGCCCCTGCCGAGGGCCTGGCGATATCAAGGAAGATCTCCTCGAAGCTCGGTTCCACGGTTCGAATATCGACGACCTCCCCACCGGCCGCGCTCGCCCGCTCGCGGAGTTCTTCGACCGCCGCCATGTCCGGGACGACCGTCTCGTATCGTTCGGTCGATCCCTCCTCGGTGACCGTGGTAGCAGCGGCTCCGTTTCGCATCGGTGGAGCGGGATTCGGGGTCCCGTCGTCGAGAGCGGTGCCGGCTCCGGCGTCGGCTTCCGTTTCGGGGTCGGTCTCGCTCTCGCCGTCCAATTGGTTCCCGGACGATCGGGACGAATCCGTGGTTTTCTCTTCGACCGGGACGGTCGTGTAGACGTGATATTCGGTGGTGCCGTGTGTCGCGCGGATCTCGCTAACCGTGCCCCGGGCGACGACCTCGCCATCGATCATGACGATCACCCGATCGCAGATGTCCTCGACGTGATAGAGGTTGTGCGCGCTGAACAGCACCGTTTTGCCCTCGTCGGCGAGTTCGGCGACGAACCTCAGCACCTCGTTGGTCGTCAGTGGGTCGAGCCCGCTCGCCGGTTCGTCATAGATCAGCACTTCGGGATCGTTGATGAGCGAGCGGGCAATAGCGACCTTCCGTTTCATTCCCTTCGACGTGTCACCGAGCCGTCGAGTGCGGTGCTCTAACTCAAGCCGGGAGAGCGAAGCGTCGATCCGGTCGGTCGCGACCTCTCGAGGGACGTCGTAGAGATCCGCGAAGAAGTGTAAATAGGACAGCGGCGTCATGTCCTCGTACAGCGGCGATTCCTCGGGCAGGAAGCCAAGCGTCGAGCGCATCGCCGGCTCGGTGACGTCGTATCCGGCGACCGTCGCGGTGCCCGCGGAGGGTTCGATCAGTCCCGAGAGGATCTTCAGCGTGGTCGTCTTCCCGGCCCCGTTGGGCCCGACGACGCCGAAGACCTCCCCGCTCGCGACCTCGAAGTCGCTCCCGACGACGGCACTGAAATCGCCGTAGCGCTTCGACAGCCCCTGGACTGATATCATAGCCGAAAGTAGGCTACTGTATCGGATTTAAATTCAGGGATAGGTGTGAAAATAACCCTGCTGTGCCGTGATAGACGATCGGTACCCGATCGCAAAAGCGGACCCGGACGTCCGTTCGCTCTTCGGGTTCGGTTTCGAACGGGCTTCGCTGGAACGGGCTTCACGGTACCTCGACGAGTCGAGCCGAACGCGAACTAATAGCAGTTCACGAAGTGGGCAACAGAAGGGTACGCGTCGGAGCGGAGGACGGTCTGCAGTCGGTGGTTAGCGGTTGCGATGCAGTGGGGATCGGCGGGGCCGTTGCCAAAGTGGTTACTGGGAGACCGACAGTACGTCGCCGATCGGCTGGAGGTCCTCGCCGATGCCCTCGGCTGTGCAGTCCTCGTTCGGGCATCGGTAGTGCCAGCCGTCTTCGGTCGCCCCTCGCTCCGCGAATCGCTCGCCACACTGCGTGCAGATCAGTCGGTCGCTCCAGCAGGTATCGCGGTGGAGTTCGTACTGGAGTTCAGTCGCGAACGTCCGTTTGCAGTTCCGACACGTGTGAACCATGCAATCTTCGTCTCGACCCTCGAATAAATACCCACCGCTTTCATCTTTTGTTATAGTCTTTCGTAACATACGACCTATGTCCACCGATCGGTTGCGTTCGTTCGATTCCTCGATCAAGCAGTGCAGTACCGACGGACTGATACCGGTACGATCGAAATCGGCGACACGAATGCGATCGAGCGAACACTTCCTCGCGAGCGTCCCCGTGGTGGCGCTCGTGCTCGTCTCGCTGGGAGAACAGTACGACCGGGTTCGACTCGCTTTCCTCGGGGTCTACGGGCTTGCCCTGGGGGTGGGGATCGACTTCGATCACTTCCTGCTCGCCCGGGTGTACGCGGGGGACTGGCGGCATCTGCGCTACCTCCTCCAGAACCCGATCGCGGCCGTCACCGAGCAGGAAGCGATCTTCGAGGACGTCCGTGATATGACCCTCCAGCGCCTACTCAGTCACGTTCTCCTCGGTGGAGCGTTGATCGGTCTGACGAAGCGAGTTTCCGGATCGCTGGGACGCCTCACTGCGGTCGTGCTCTACTGTCATCTGCTCTGTGATCTGCTGCGTGACAACCATCTCGTCTGACCGATCGAGGGGATCGTCGGGTGGATACATTTCGAAGGATTCGGACTCGTCGCGATGAACTACTCGCCGAACTCACGGTCGGCGTCCTTGCCGAGCACCGCCAGGCGGGCATCGGCGACCGGCCGATCGACCACGGTCCGGAGTGGGCCGAACGGGCGGGCTACGAGAAGATCTACCGGATCCTACCGGCGACGAACGAGCGGGCGATTTCCTTTCTCGAATCCGAGGCGTGGGAGCAAGAAACAATCCACAAGAACCACTACCGGATCGGTGAGGAGTACGTCGACGAAGTGTTGCTCGCGACCTGGCCGTAGATCCCGTCTCGCTTCCCGCTAACCCCATTTCTCCGCGATGATCGGTCCCCAGCGGTAGCGACGGGTCCCCGGCATCTATATCCCTTCCCGTTCGATCGTTGGCTATGCCAGACGAATCAGATCGAGCGCCGCTTTTCAGCGCGCCGATGGCCACCCCCGAGGCTGCGGCCGGAAGCTCCGGCGAGTACACAAGTGAGGACGTCTCGACGTTCGATCTCGAAGAATCACTTTCGAGGGGATCAGTAGTACTTGCCTTTTTTCCGGGCGTGTTCTCCCGAACCTGCACGCAAGAGCTGTGTTCGATGCGGGATTGGTGGGCCGATCTCGAGGGACTCGACGCGGCGGTCTATGGGGTGAGCGCCGATACGCCCTTCTCCCAGCTGGCCTTCATCGACGCCTACGACGTCAACTTCCCGCTGCTCAGCGGTTTTAATAACGACGTGATCGAAGGGTACGGCGTCCGGCAAGACGAAGGACTGCTCGAAGGGATCGCCGACCGAGCGATCGTCGTGATCGCCCCCGACAGTGAAATCGTCTACCGGTGGGTCGTCCACGAACCCCTGATCTTCCCCGAGACCGACGAGATCGAAGCCGCCCTCGAGGGGATCGCGACCGCCGAGGGGTAGTCCTAACAGTTCACCGATAGCAGCGAATCTCTACCACAAGGGGGCGAGGACGGGGGATTCGCTACGCTCGTGGTCGTCGGTCCCGGGAGGCTTTTGGGCCGGGCAGTGGTGGGTTGGGGTATGGAAGAGATATCGCTCGGCGTCCCGCGGGACGTCATCGAATCGCTGCCCGAGGGCGAAGAGAGCACGGCAGCGCTCGACATGCAACGGTCGGTCGAGGGCATCGAAGCACGGATCAACCAGGCGATCGCCGACGCCGCAAGCGAGGAGGAAGCCGCCGGTCGGGTCGTGGAGGCGATCGAACGTATGGAAGACCATCTCGAGCGCTACGACGAGTTCGTCCCCGAACTCCGAGCGTGGGGTCAGTCGCCGATCTACGCGATCGCCTGGCGCAACCTTCAGGCCGCGCTGCTCACCCAACTCTACGAGATCGAATGGCTCACCGCCCACCTCGACCGCGAGCGCAACTACCGGCTCGTCGAGGACGGCATCCGCCTGAGCGATCGCGAGGAAGACTGATCGGTCAGCTCCCTCGCTCGGATCCTCATCCGGGATTCCCGCGATTCGTCGCCGACGGTCGGTCCGAAAGAGGAGAGAGTCGACCGACGTTCTGGCGACCTGAGCGCCGATCCCCGGACGCTTTTTGACGCCTCGCTTCTACTGTTGGGCATGGACCTGACGTGTCGGTTCTTCGCGACCTTCCGCCAGGCGGTCGGGGCGAAGACCATCGAGCGGGAGTTCGACGACGAGACGACGGTCGGCGGGGTACTGAGTACGCTCGAAGCCGAGTACGACGATCTGGACGGCCGGCTGCTGAGCGAGGACGGCAGCGAGTTACAGCCGAACATCAACGTTCTGAAAAACGGCCGTGGAGTCTTCCACATGGACGGCCCTGCAACCGGGATCGAGGACGGCGATACGCTCAGTATCTTCCCGCCGGTCGCGGGTGGTGCCGGTCGGGCAGGCGGCACTGACCTCGTGGATGACTCTGACCTGGCCGGTGGCACCCACTGAGATGGAACGGAAAAAACAGTACCGGGGGATCTCCCAGCGTCTCGCGATCCACTACCTCGAAGGGCTCGGCGGCGAGCAGGTGAGCGAGGACGTCGTCGAGGGAGAGGACTGGCAGGCGAGTTTCTCGAGCGAGAAGGTAGAGATCGGACCGACGATCGAACTCACCGAGATCACCGTCGCCTTCGAGGGCGAAAAAGAGGTCCTCGATCCGCTTATCGAGCGCTTCGGCCGGAAGGCGATGCGTGCCGGCGGGTAAGCGATGCGTGGCGATCCGATCGAAGGCCAGGTACTCGTTCTCGCCAGCGCGACCGCGAGCGTCGCCCCCGAGCGCCTGCCCGACCTGATCGATCGGGTACAAGCCGATCTCGGCGACCGTCTCCCCGAGTACCGCAGGCGGTACGAGCTGGCCTGTGAGACCGACGAGGCAGCCTATTTTTTCGTCGAGCGAGGCCACTGGGAGACAATCGGCGATCGTCTCGGGCTCGGCGACCGGGAGACCAGTGCAGTTCGGAGAGCCCACCGCGAGCAGCTACTCAAAACCGGTCGTCGCGAGAATCGCCGCGAGGAGTTCGACGCCGCCCTCGACGTTCGGGAAGGTATCATCGTCGGTCGGTGAACCGGTCTCGATCGGCCATCGGTGGCCCGGTAGTTCGCCACGCGTCCTCCGAACGCGAGAGGAGAAACGAGCGATCGGCGTTCGCGAGCGGCGAGTGCCGAGTTCAGTTCTCGACGTCGTGATCGATCGTATCGAGCACGCGTCCGGAGAACTCGACCTCGCTCAACTCGCCGGCATCGAGCGCGTCGAGCCACTCGGATTCGACGTGCCAGGTGCCGACCGGCTCGTCGTCGAGATCAGTGACCAACGCGTCGATGTCGGCCGAGTTCTCGGCTACCTCCCGGTAGACGTTGATGACACGGCCCATCTCCTGGTGGGGCACCTCCCCGATCCGTCCTGCATCGATCGATTCGTACTCGATGTCGATCGTTCCGTTGCCCTCCTCGTTCTCTCGATCCCGGTCCTGATTCTGCTCCTGCTCGACCGAACTCACGTACACCCCGTGGCTCGTCAGCCGCGCTTCGAACTGCTCGGTATCGAGGCTCATAGATCAGATCCGGCCGCGAAACCCATAGCGGTTCCGTCCCGCCCGATAGTTCATGGCGAACGTTTTAGTCGACTGCCGCCGAGTGAGAGCGTATGCTCGTGCATCTCCACCAGTACCAGGAGGAAGCCGCGGACTTCGATGGCAACCGGACGGCCGGCGAGTCCCAGACCGAAGACGCCGTCGATCACGACGACGAGGACTACTTCGGTGCGGACGTCGACGATTTCGACGCCGAGACCTGGGAGACCGTCGAACACGACGGCGACCCGATCCAGCGCCGAAGCGTCTCGATCGACGAGGCCACCGCCGTCTCCGTGCCCCAGGAACCGACCGACGACGACGATCCGGAGCTCCCCGGCGTCACGATCCAGGTCCGTATGGCCGGCGGCGAGGCCGAGTACGTTCCTCAGTCCGCGATCGTCGAGGTCCAGGACGAAGCACCACAGTAGTCGCCCGAATCACTACCGCTGTTTCTTCGATCCGTCACGTCCGTGAGTAACCCGTGAGCGGCGAGTACCGGCGACGCTGGTTGTACAGAGCGGTCGTCGAACGACGTGGGAAAAAGTCGAATCGAGTCGGCGATTCCTGCTCAGTCGTCGGCGGGCGCCTGGCCACTGGAGCTACTGACGCCGGTACCGGGGCCGACGTCGATGTCGAGTTCCTCCAGCTTCTCGTCGGGAACGACGCCATCGACCCAGCCGCGGTGGGCGTAGTACTCCTCTTTCATCTCAGGAAGTTCGCAGTACTCGCCCTCGGAGCCACCCTGGCCCAGAATGCCGTCCTCGAGGAACTTCCAGGGCAGGGAGTCGTCCTCGCCGTCGAAGCCCGCGAGGTTGTTGTAATACCTCTCGAGATTGTAGACGCGCTCGCCGGCCTGCATGAGTTCCTCCTCCGAGACGTCGAGGCCCGTCATGCCATTGTACTGCATGATGTACTCCTCGATGCCCTCCGCGAAGGCGTTGAACTTGCAGATGTCGAAGCTATCGGAGATCGCGTGCAGGTCCTGGAAGGTCGCGGTGAGTTGGCCCTTGCCCTCGTGCTCGTAGGGGTCAGTCTTCTCGGGGATACCGAGGATCTCGCTGGCGGGCGTGTAGCCCCGTAGGTGACACGCGCCGCGATTCGAGGTGGCATACCCGATGCCCATGCCTTTCATGCAGCGCGGGTCGTAGGCGGCGATGGACTGGTTCTTCACGTCCAGTCGGTTCTCCTGGCCGTCGACTTCCCCGGCGACGTGGGCCTGCCCGCCGGCGAGCAGGTCGCCTAACTCGCTCGAACGATTCCCGATCTCCTCGATGAGATCGACCATCTCCTCGTCGTCGCCCCAGTCGATGCCCTGACCGAGATCGTCTAGCTTGCCCTCCTCGGTGAGTTCCATCGCCATCGCGATGATGTTCCCGGTCTCGATGGTGTCGATGCCCAGCTTGTTACACTGGTCGATCATGAGCGCGATCTTGTCCCGGTTGTCGTTCGCCGAGTTGGTGCCGAGCGCCCACGCGGACTCGTACTCGAACGATTCCATGTGGACGTTCAGCTCCTCGCCTTTGTGCATCGTCTGGGCCTCTACTTCCTTCTTGCAGGCTACGGGGCAGGAGTGACAGGTCGGGTCGTTGACGAGGATGTTCTCCTTTACGTTCTCCCCGGAGATGCGTTCGGCGTCGAGATCGGCGGGGCGGTCGGCCTCGCTGTCGTTGTAGGCCATCGAGGAGGTGTACTGGCCGTTTTTCGTGGGGTGGCCGTCCATCTCTTCGGTGGTGTTCATAAGGACGTTGGTGCCATAGACCGAGAGGCCGCCCTCGTTGGGCGCGGTGACCTCCGATTCCTGAATGACCTGCATGGCCTGCTGGTGGCCCTGCATGAAGGTCTCTTTGTCCTCGGGTTTGGGCATTTTCGTTGTGGACTTGACGACGACCGCTTTGAGGTTCTTGTTGCCCATCACACAGCCGGTACCGCCTCGGCCGCTCACGCGATCGTCCTCGTTGACGATAGAGGCGTAGCTGACCTCGTTCTCGCCGCCCTGGCCGATCGCCATGATCGACATGTTCTTGCCGAACGAGCCGTCGAGTTCTTCCTCTAAGGTCTCGCGGGTCTCGTGGGTGTCCATCCCCCAGACCTCCGAAGCGTCGTGTAAGGAGAGTTCACCGTCCTCAACGACGGCATAGACCGGTTCATCTGCACGGCCCTCGAAGAGAAGCCCGTCGAATCCCGACCACTTGAGGCGTGCGCCCGACCAGCCGCCGTGGTGGCTGTCGGTCACCGTCCCGGTCAGGGGTGATTTGGTACAGATCGCGATCCGGCCGCTCATTACTGTCTGGGTGCCCGTGAGCGGGCCGTTCATCAGCGCGAGTAAGTTGTCCTCGCCCATGGGGTCGACGTCCGGCCCCTGGTCGAAGACGTACTTCACGCCGAGGCCACGCGCCCCGATGTATTTCTGTGCGTCCTCGTCGTCGATACTCTCGTAGTTCACGTCCCCCGAAGAGAGGTCGACGCGTGCTACGTTGTCCTGGAAGCCGCCGAGTTCGGTCATTGTAACGTACGTTGATTGTATAGGGGTCGGAGGGGATTAGGCCTTCGTCCACCGGAGTAACCACTATCGATTACGGGACGCCAGGAGGGGGCCGGCAGGCGGACGCAATCGATCGTCTTATGGCTGGCCTAAAACCCTCCCGAAGGTCCGTACGATCGGTACCGCTCCCTCCCGAACAGTCGTCCCGGACGTAAACGGCCGTGGTATCATTCCACAGACGTGTTTCGGTGTCGATCACAGTTCGCTCGCTTCGGGGTTCCCCGCTCACTACGACGGTGTTCACGGTTTCCCGTTTCGACGCTGGCGTACTCGGGTCATCTCACTCGGTTGCGGCCGGCGAGGAGAACCAGGAGCAATCGTGCCAGTACGGTGGTGTCGATGCCGTTTTGAGCGCTCGGCGGGTTAAGGTCAGTAATGAGTAAGCCCAGTCCCGAGGTCTACGAACAGGGCCGGGGAATGGACGCCCACAACAGCGTCATGCGCGAGATCCGCTCGCGCAACGACCGGACCTACGATCCCCGGGAGCCCACGCGAGTGTGGCTCGACGAGGACAACACACCCGCGGGCGTCAGGGAGTCACTGACGATCATCCTGAATACCGGGGGCTGTCGCTGGGCGCGGGCGGGCGGGTGTACGATGTGTGGGTACGTCGCCGAGTCAGTCGAAGGGGGCACTGTTGCCCACGACGCGCTGATGGCCCAGATCGAGACCTGCCTCGAGCACGAACGGGAGAACAGTGAGGAACCAGCACCGCTGATCAAGATCTACACCTCCGGGAGCTTCCTCGACGAACGGGAGGTCCCTGCCGAAACCAGGGGGGCGATCGCCGAAACGTTCGCCGACCGCGAGCGCATCGTCGTCGAGAGCCTACCCGATTTCGTCGAGCGCGATCGAATCCGGGATTTCACCGACGTCGGCCTACAGACGGACGTCGCTGTTGGCCTGGAGACCGCGACCGACCGCGTGCGCCATGATTGTGTGAACAAGTACTTCGACTTCGCGGACTTCGTCGACGCAAGCGACGTGGCAGAAGAGGTCGGTGCGGGCATCAAGGCCTATCTCCTGCTGAAGCCGGCTTTCCTCACCGAATGGGAGGCCATCGCCGATATGAAGTCCTCGATCCGTCGGTGTGCGGAGTACGCTCATACCGTCTCGATGAACCCCTGTAACGTCCAACGCCACACCATGGTCGAGGAACTGTACTTCGACGATGGGTATCGTCCGCCCTGGCTGTGGTCCGTGGCCGAAATCCTCAAGCACACCGCCGACGCCCCGGCGATCGTCGTGAGCGATCCCGTCGGGCATGGCTCCGATCGGGGGCCGCATAACTGCGGGGAGTGTGACGACCGGGTCCAGAAGGCGATCAAGGACTTCGACCTCCGGCAAGATCTAACAGTATTCGAGCAGGTCGCTTGTGAGTGTGAGTACACCTGGGAAACGGTAGTAGAGCGCGAGACGAGCTACAATCAGCCATTAGCAAGGTGATATAGCTACAGCGACAAAATTTTGTATGTCCATGATGATGTTTCGCTTAGTCGTGACGCTGGGAGTGGACTACCATCGACGGGTAGGCACTGAGGCTGTACTCTCTCTTCAGTACGCGAACCCAGAACCTCATCCAGTTATCGAGAAAGAACAGTCCCGCAGTGAGCAAGCAGGTACAGAGGTGCTAACGTTCGAGTCTTCAATCGTTCCATATCGTTTAGAGAAACGAATCTACGTTCTATATACTGCTAAGGTTCACCCTCGTCAGTTCCCAGATAAGGACCTTTTGAATCTTACAGAAGAAGATAAGTTGATTGTATTCACTGTGCTCGACGGATTTGAAACGATTGAGAAAGAATGTAATGAAGCGGGCTCTCCATTGCTTTGGTATAAAAAGCCTGATCTCTCCCAAATAATTCGTCAGGTTGATAGAGTGCAGTGGCGGCAACCCGTAGCAACTGTGGGAGGTAATTTACTTTCAAATCTAATCACAGGTCATGGTCTTCCTAATGCGAATCACAGGACTTCGCTTAGTTTTCTTGAAACATACTTGCAAACGTTCGATTCCACATTTGAAATACCAGACACAGGTGTTAGTGGTGAATGGTACGACTGGTCCGCTGACTTCGTTCAAGAATCAAAACGTTTGCTCATGATGTCAAGAAAAGCACCGATGTTTCGGTATCTTGTTCAGTGGGGCTGCGAACATATTGAAAGGAAAAATGGAGACAGTATATATTTGCAAGATTACAATATAGATGTGGATGACCCGTACTCGCACTTCCGCAGCAAGCATAAGAAGCTATGTACAGATTTTGTTCGTAGGGTGCTGGATCGAACCGAGAACCAGTACTTGATTGATAAAGAGGATCCTGGAAAAACAGTATTTCTCGACAGATTAGCGTCCGATCAGTGATCAGGGAGACCAGAGACTGCTCTTGCGTTCTGACGGATATTTCTGCTCACATCGGACCGCATTGACTCTTGGGAGTGCAGCAATCTATAGACATCCTCTGCGTTCATGGATGCCCCTTAGGCGTTTACTGACTTAACGCTATGGGTTGTGAGGATGTAGAGGGAAGGCTGTAGTGATGATCTATCCGTCTCTGCTACCTGCTAGCCCTGATTTCGTCGGTCTGTGCACTCCAGAGGCTCGCGTACAGCCCGCTCGCCTCTACTAGCTCCTCGTGGGTCCCGCGTTCGATCACCTGCCCGTCCTCGATCACGAACACGCGATCGGCTTCCCGTACCGTCGAGAGTCGGTGGGCGATCACGAACGTCGTCCGGTCTTCGGTGAGGCGGGCGAGTGAACGCTGGATCGCCGCCTCGGTCTCGGTGTCCACACTACTAGTCGCCTCGTCGAGCACGACGATCGAAAAGTCACCGAGCATCGCCCGGGCGAGTGCGAGTCGCTGGCGCTGGCCGCCCGAGAGCTTCACGCCGCGCTCGCCGACCCGCGTATCGTAGCCCCCGGGAAGCGCCTCGATGAACTCGTGGGCTTCGGCGGCTCTGGCGGCCTCGATCAGTTCCTCGCCGGTCGCCTCGAACGCGCCATACGCGAGGTTCTCCCGCACAGTGCCGTCGAAGAGGTACGAATCCTGGCTGACGTAACCCACCTGCTTGCGAAGCGAGTCGAGAGTTACTTCCCGGACGTCTTGGCCGTCGATGCGGATTGCACCGTGGTTCACGTCGTACAATCGCAATAAGAGCTTACAAAGCGTCGATTTTCCAGCACCAGTCGGGCCGACCAGCGCCGCGGTCTCGCCCGCCGGCACCGACAGCGACACGCTGTTGATCACTGGCTCCTCCTCGTAGGCGAAGCTCACGTTGTCGTACTCGACGTGACCTGCCGGGTCTTCAAGTGGCTGGGCATCCTCGCTATCGGAGATGTGTGCGGGGATCGACATAAGTCCGAAAACCCGCTCGGAGGAAGCCTTCGCGTTCTCGTACTGATCAACAATATTCGATACCTCCGCGAGCGGTGTCACGAACCGCTGGCTCAGTAGGAGAAAGGTGACGAAGGTGCCGGTCGTCAGATCGCCGGAGAGTACCAAAGGAGCATCGTCGGTCGCGAGCCACCAGCCCCCGACCAGAAAGGTCGCCGCGAAGGAGAGCCCGGCGAGCAGTTCCATCCCCGGCCGGTAGACGTAGTTGAGCCGGAGCATCGCCATCGTCTTCCGGAAGTAATCATACGAGGCGACGCTCACACGGTCGGTTTCGAATGCTTCAGTTCCCGAGGTCTTGACCAGTTCGATGCCACCGAGGCTATTCTCGAGTCGCGTATTGAGATCGCCGACGGACTCGCGCTGGGCGGCATACCGCGGCTCGACCGCTCGCATGAACCAGCGGGTCAGGACCCACATGAGGGGCACGGCCAGCAAGGTCACCGCCGCGAGCTGAGGGTTCATCCAGACGAGCAGCGCCGCGATACCGCCGACCATCACGATCAGTCGCGCCGAGTCGTGCAAGGCGTCGTCGAGGAAGCGCTCGAGGTTGGTGGCATCGTTATTGAGGATCGCCATGACCTCGCCGGTCTGCTTGTCATCGAAGAAGGGCATATCGAGGCGCTGGAGCTTCGCGAAGCTATCGGTGCGGACGTCGTGCATCACCCGGTGGGCGAAGTTGTTCGCTGCCATACCGTAGATCCAGGTACAGACGGCCGTCAGCAGGAAAGCCCCAACGATCAGCGCGACCGAAAAGCGGAACTGAGCGGCGTTACCCGCCGGAATCCAAGCCGCCGGGACGAGCGGGAGCCGGTAGGGTATTCGATCGCTTCCCGCCCCGAAGATCCCGTCGAGCGCAGCGCCGAGCACGACCGGCGGGAGCAGGCTCGCGCTCCGGGCGAGGACGTTCGCGGTCATACCGGTCACGAACCACCTCGAGTGACTGAGCCCGTACTCCGCAAAGAGCCGATAGATCGGGCGCTCGACCCGGCCTCGATACCGATCGAACGCGCTCTCTGCCTCCCTCGCCATTCACCTCAGATCGGTTGGGCGCGTGAAAGAAAGCGTCGGTGCTGGCCGCGTCTCGATTCGTTGACTACCCTTCGGCCTCGCTCGCGAAACCCTGGAGAATCACCCGACCGTCGGTCCCGCCGAGATCCGGCAGCGTCGCGCGCTCGGGGTGGGGCATCAACACCGCAGTACGCTCGCGCTCGCCGAGCAGGCCCGCGACCCCGCCCACGGAGCCGTTCGGGTTCGCCTCATCGGTGACTTCTCCCGTTTCGTTGCAGTACCGAAAGAGGATCCGGTCGTCGTCCTCCAAGTCGGCGAGAGCGTCCTCACCGATCTCGAAACGACCCTCGCCGTGAGCGATCGGCAACGTGAGTACCTCCCCCGGCTCGAAGCCCTCGGTCCAGGGGGTTTCTGCGTTCTCGACGCGCAGGTGGACGTGCTCGCAGCGAAAGCGCGCGCTCGCGTTCGTCGTGAAGGCTCCGGGTACCAACCCGGTCTCGGTGCCGACCTGTGCGCCATTACAGATCCCGAGTACCGGAACCCCCTCGGCGGCCGCCGCACGGATCTCCCTCAGGACCGGGGCCCGGGCGGCCATCGCGCCGGCTCGGAGGTAATCGCCGTAGGAAAACCCGCCAGGGAGGACCACGCCGTCGGCGTCTTCGGGCAGTCCATCGGCGTGCCAAACCCGTTCAGCCTCGAGGCCCAGATCACGGAGGGCGAGAACGGCGTCCCGGTCGCAGTTACTGCCGCCGAACTGGCAGACGGCGATCATCGCGTGGCCCCCGCGGCGGGGTCGGCCGGTTCGACCTCAACGGTGCAGTCGTGGATCGTCGGGTTCGTGAGCAGGCGTTCGGCCATCGCGTCGGCGCGCTCGGCGGCAGCCTCGGGCGAGGGGGCCTCCAGATCGATCTCGAAGCGATCGGCCGAGCGAAGATCGTCGAGATCGAAATCGAGGCGCTCGAGGGCGCGTTTGGTGGTCTCGGCTTCGGGATCGAGGACGCCCGGTTTGAGCCGGACGGTCACGGACGCGGTGTAGGCCGCCATCGGCGATAGGTGCGCGATCGACCCGCAAAGCTCTTTCCTCACGGCGCTCGACGAAATCGATCGATCCCCGGCCGGGGCTGCCGAGCGCGATGGTCGGGGCGAGCCCTGATCGGCCGGTAGACGGGGTCGACGTACTCGAAGAATCCGAAGCCGACGACTGATCGAGACGCTTCGCTGGTCGCTTCCGAGTCTCGAAAGACGATGTCTCACCCGACGATAAGCGGCCCGATCAACACGCCCATCAGATGTACCCGCCGCGCGCCGAATCGCGGTGGGACCAACCCGACGACCGTCGCGGCGGCGAAGGCCCCGATCCCAAGCGGGCCGGCAAACGCGTAGGAAAGCCCGGCCAACAAGGCGAGTATCGTGATCGAAAGGAGGGTGTAATCGGTCTTCCCGACGATGTCGAGATACCGATCGCCGACCGAAACCACCAGGACGAATCCGATCCCCGCAGCGATCGCCACCGCACTCAGAAGTACCGGCAGATTCAACGGAACTTCGGCCTGCTCGAGTGCCACCAGCACACCGGTCCGGGGTGAGCCGAGGGCAACGAGAGCAAAAAGCGCGAAGATCGAATTTGATGTGTTCACAGCGCTCGTTGCGACGAGAAAGCCCCGCGCACCGTCGTCCTCACCGTCGGGTATCGCCGGCAGGACGGCTGTGGCCGCGATAGCACTCGATACGCCCGGGATGTAGCCCACGATCGCGCCTGCGCCCGTGCCCAGGAAAGCTGTGACCCCGACCGACCTCCGGGGGCTACTCACCTCGCTCGTTTCCTGTGGCGGAATGCCCTCGCCGCCGATCGCATCGAGCAACACCGGCGCGCCGAACAGTCCGCCGAACAGCGGCATAAGCAAGCCGCCGGCGTCGAGCGGTGCGCCAAGCGGCATCTCGAAGGCTCTGAGCAACACGTAGCCGAGCAGCGCACTCGAGCCGAAAGCCAGCCCACCACCGAGGCGCTCGCGGAATCCCCGCTCGGTGAGTATCAGAAGCAAAGCGACCACACCCAGGACCAGCGGGAGGTTCGCGTCGATGTGCTCGTAGGCACGGACCATCGCTCGCGTCATCGGGATCGCGAGCGGAACCGCAAACAGGACTGCGAGAGCGCTGCCGAGCGCCGAGAGGCGAAGCGCTTCCCGGCCGCTCCCTTCGAGGACCAGTCGGTGGCCGGGCAGCGCCGCAGCGGCCATCGCGGCGTCGGGCACCCCCAACGCTAAGGCGGGCACCACGTCGAGAAACGTATGAGTGACGCCTGCCGCGAGCATCGCCGCCCCGACGAGTGCCGGTGGCCCCGGAATCGACGGGACGACCGCCGCCATCAGGAGTGCAAAATTGTTCGCGTGCAGGCCGGGCGTGAGCCCCGAGAGCGTCCCGAGGAGAACGCCCCCTGCGACGAACCCCAGCGCCGAGAGCGTGAACCCGGCGTCGAATGCGGAGAGCACAACGGGCGCGACCATCCCGACGCCCTGGCTCCGGGATCGGGTTTGAAGCCTCGCCGTGGCTCACTGGATGGCAGCGAGGCTATGGAATAACGTCGAAAGAAATCGTGGATTTCGAATCGGCTGATCGAACAGCCGGTTCTCAGTTAGCCGAACAGGGCGCCGAGGCCCTCGCCGTCGGCGTCCTCGTCTTCGTCGTCACCGGCGTCCTCGGCCTCTTCGGCCTCGTCTTCGGCTTCCTCGGCCTCTTCGGTTTCCTCGGTGTCCGCGTCGGCCCCGCCGGCCGGCGCGCCCCCACCCGCACCGCCCGCGGGGACCGCTGTGCCCTGCTCGATGGCCTCCTCGATCTCGACGTCCTCCAAGGCAGCCACGAGCGCTTTCGCGCGGGACTCCTCGACATCGACGCCCGCCGCGTCGAGGACGTTCGTGAGGTTCTCTTCGTTGATCTCTTCGTCCGATTCGTTCAGGATGAGTGCTGCGTAGACGTATTCCATTGGTCTGAGTGGTTGTGGTCGTGTCGTTCAGTCGCTCGATTCAGCCGAACATCTCGCCGAGGCCCTCGCCACCGGCGTCATCGTCGTCATCGTCGGAGTCCTCGGCATCGGCTTCGGCCTCAGCTTCTCCCTCACCGGCCTCGTCTGCTTCGCTCGCTGCCTCGGCATCCGGCTGAGTATCCTCGACGCCCTGGAGTTCCTCCGGCAGGGCTTCCTCGTCGTCGATCGCCGCGGCGAGCGCACGGAGGTCCCCGCTGGCCTGGGAGAGCAGGTCCGGAGCGAGGTCCGGACTCTCGACTGCCCCCGCGAGGCCGACGCTTTTGGCCTCGCCGTGGGCCTTTCCGAGCAGCGCCGGGGCGGTCTCTGCGGTCGGGTAGGCCGTACCGATCGAGAGGCTCCGGGCGCGGGCCGCGCCGGCCTCGAAGTTTGCCTGGTACTGTTCGATGTCCAGGGCGAGTTCCTCGGGCTCGAAGATCGTGCCCTCGGAGTACACCGCCTGTAGGTCCAGGCCGACTTCCTTCGGCTCGATGCCCAGTTCGTTGAGCACGTTCGCGAGCTGCCGGGAGACCGCCTCGCCTTCCTCCAGTACCGTCGAGTCCTCGGTGACCTGGATCGAGCCCTCCATGATGCGCGCGCTCGCGCCGACCTGCTGGAGCTCGCCGACGAAGGGGCCGGGATCGATCCCGGTGTCACCCTCGGGAATGACGATGGCGTTGGGCGCGGTCTCGCCGGGGTTGATCGGAGCCGGCGTCTTCGAGGCTTCCAACTGACGGTAGAGCCCGAAGGGATTGTCGTCGGTCGCGATCAACCCGACTTGGCCGGCGACCTCGTTTCTCAGTAGCGCGATCCCCGATCGCTCATCACCATCACCGTTAGCGTCGCTCGACTCGCTCGCAGCGTCGAGCGCCCGTTCCAACAGAGTGTTCCGGGCGACACGCAGTTCCGCTCGACCGCGCAGGTCCGCACGCATCGCCTGGAGCTGGCGACTGGGGATGCCCGCGACTGAGACGACACCGACCGAGTCGTACGAATCGATGACCTCCCGCAGTGCGTCGATCTCCTCGCGTTTCCAGTCGGGTATCTCGGCGGTTCGGTGGTCGCTCTCAGCGACGCGCTCGCTTTCGGACTCCGCGTCCGCTTCGGCGGCCATCAGGCCACCTCCTCTGCGGGACCCATCGTCGTCTTCACGTAGATCGAGTCGATGTTCTGTGGGCCTTTCTCGAGGTTGGCTTCGAGCCGGCGGCGGATCACGTCGATGTTGTCCGCGATGTCCTCAGCGTCCATGTCCTCCGCACCGACCCGGGCGTGGAAGGTTCGCCGATCGCGGCTGCGAAGCTGGATCGAGTCGCGCATCCGATCGATCGTCTCGACGATGTCGTCGTCAGGTTGGAGCGGCGTCGGCATCTTCCCGCGGGGTCCAAGCACGGTCCCCAGATCGCGGCCGATCGCCTGCATCATGTCGGTCTCGGCGATGAAGAAGTCGGCCTCGTTGGCCAGATCTCGAGCTTCGTCCTGGTCGTCGGCAAGCTCACCCAAGTCGTCGCTCGAAAACACCCGATCGGCGGCGTCCTCGGCGCGAAGTGCGGTCTCCCCTTCGGCGAAGACCACGATCTGTGTGTCGCGGCCGGTCCCTCGGGGGAGGACGATGCTCTGATCGATTCTGTTCGACGGGTCGTCCAAATCGAGATCACGCAGGTTGATCGCGAGGTCGACCGTCTCGCGGAAGTTCCGCGGCGGGGACTCGTCGATCGCGCGTGAAACGGCGTCTGTGATATCCTGTGCTGACATCGGTCACCTCCGTAGTCGAAGCCATCCGGCTACTACGGTACCGAACAGGCCGGTGCCTGTCTACTCCCACTCAGCCGGAAGACGAACTTAAGACCGTCGAAGGACGGTTCGTAATGCGTCTCGGAGCGACGAGACGTTCCCCTGTTTCGCCGGCCAGCGCCAGGTATTTGCCGGGTGAGAAGTACCCTCAGGCATGAGCCGAGAACGCTACGACGCCGTGATCGTCGGCGTGGACGGCGTTCTCGTCGAGCCGATCGATTCCGATCGGGCCCGGCTGGCGATCGAGAAAGCCTTCCGCGCCTTCGGCATCGATCGCCCGCGACGCGAGCACGTCGACGCCTTGCTTGACGCGAGCCCGGAGGAACTCGAAGCGGTCTGTGGAGCTTACGACGTCGCAGCCGAGACCTTCTGGCCGGAGTGCGATCGCCACCTCGCACGCGCCTATCGACGCGCGCTCCATCGCGGCGAGATATCGCTGTACAACGACGTCGCGACCCTCCAGTCCCTGAGGACCGACTGTGATCTCGCGGTCGTGAGCGACCGACAAGGGGAGACGATCGACTATCTGCTCGAGTTCTTCGGCATCGCCGGGCTCTTCGAGACGGTCTCTGGCCGCCACCCGACCGTCGAGGGTCTCGAATACAAGAAACCGAACCCACAACTCATCGAGCACGCGCTGGCTGATCTCGGGGTTGAGGCCGCACGGACGCTTGCGGTCGGCGATAGTGACGCCGATGTCGAGGCAGCGAGGGGAGCGAACGTCGACGCGGCGTTTCTTCGTCGCTCTCACTGGGCCGGGTACGTTCTCGAGGGCGAGCCGACCCACGAGATTGCGTCGCTCACGGAGCTACCGACGCTCCATCCAGGAGTCGAGTAATCGATTGCGAGACTCAGCGAACCGATCGATGCTCGGACTGCCGTACCGAAGGCTTCGCTCGCGGTCGTTACGGGATCGACAGAAAGGACGCGTCGGCGTCTACGCGGCAGCTTCCGGGGAATCCGTGTCTTCGGATTCGGCGAGTTGCTCGTCGTACTCGCCGTCGTCGACGCGCTGTTTGAACGTGCGGGCGTCCTCGCCCTCGACGGTGACGCCGAGGGACGCACAGGTCCCCGCGACTTCCTTCGCGGCGTTCCGGATGTCGTAGGCGAGCAGATCCGATCGCTTCTGCTCGGCGACTCGGCGAACTTGCTCGATCGAGAGGTCCGCGACGAAATCGCGCTGGGGCTCGCCGCTGCCGGTTTCGAAGCCGGCTTCGTCCTTGATCAGTGCTGCGGTGGGGGGCACCCCGATCGAGATCGAAAAGGCACCGTCGTCGTCGTACTCGACAGTGACGGGGACTTCCATCCCGTCGAAGGCGTCGGTCTCCTCGTTGATGTCCTGGACGACGGCCTGGACGTCGACCGGCGTCGGACCGAGTTCGGGGCCGAGCGGCGGGCCAGGGGTGGCCTCCCCGCCCGGAATGAGCGCTTCGATGGTTCCAGCCATACAGGACGAACCGCCAGGACCAAATTAAGCGTTCCGTTCGCACCTTTTTTCTGGCGTCCTCGCTCACTCGCGCCTGCGGCGCTCGTTCACTGCGGGGCCAGCAAAAATCTGTACGGTCAACCGCCGAGCGGTTCGTTCGCGCTGAGTGAGCGTGCCCGCTACCGCAATGGCACTGGCGGTTGTATCAATTCGTAGGACTGCTGTCGTAGGTCGATCGAAAGTCGAGCCTCGCGAAACTGAGTCCAGGTATCGATACCGGGGTGATTAAGTTCGGTGGATCGAAGGCCTTACTATGAACTCGCCAGGTCACTGCCGTCCGCTGACCGGTCTCCAGGGGAGCGTCGAGAAATGAATCAGGAGCAATCGCGATCGTCGAACCGAGCGAGCGACGGGCGGCGGGTCTGTGTGTTCACTACGTCCCACGACGCGACCGACGCCCGGGTGTTCCACCGCGAAGCCGTCGCGCTCGCCGAGGCGGGCTACGACGTGACGCTTTTCACTCCCTTCGGACCCTCCCGGATCGAAGACGGCGTCAGGATCCGATCCTTCGAGGGGATCGACACCGGTGAGGGCCAACCCCCCCTCCCCGGCGTGAAGACCCGCGTATACTGGGCGCTTGACTTACTCGGCGAACTCTACGATACGGATTATGACCTCTATCACTTCCACGACGCCGAATTACTACCCACGGGCGCCGCGCTATCGATACTCACGAACGGCGAAGTGGTCTATGATGTCCACGAGAACGTCGAGAACGTCCTCCGGCACAAGGAGTTATTGCCCGAACCCGTCCGGCCGGCACTGGCAGGCGCGATCTCGCTCGTCGAGCGGGGACTCGCGCGCGCGACCGACGGCGTCGTCGCGGCCTCGACGGACATCGCCGAACGATTCGAATCACACCCCGAGGTCATCACCGTCACGAACTACCCGCAGGTAAAGTGGGCAAAGCGCGCCGCCGACCGAGGTGTCGTCCCGGACCTCGGGACCGACACCGGCAGCGTGGCCGAGGAGAGCGAAGCTAACGAACCAGTTCGATTCGTCTACTGCGGACTGCTCTCGGAGGACCGGGGTATTCCACAGCTGATCGATGCCATCGAGAGAGTTCCAGAGGAGCGAGACGTCGAACTCGCGATCGGCGGGAAGTACGAGACCGACGCGGACGAAGCACTCATCGAGCGCATGGGGAGTGGGTCCGACCGCGTCTCGCTCGTCGGCTGGCAGGACACCTTAGAGGACGTCTTCGAGTTGCTGTACGGTGCGGATGTCGGGATGATGGTCTTTGCGCCCGACCCGAACAAGACGCGGGCGGCCCATCGCTCGAACAAGCTCTTCTGGTATATGGCCGCGGCGCTACCGATCGTCGTCTCCGATATCGGCAACTGGACGGAGGTCGTTGAGGGAGCCGACTGCGGAATTCCGGTCGACCCGCTCGATACCGAGGAAATCGCTGCGGTAATGACTGATCTGGCCGAGAATCCAGAGAAGCGCCGCGAACTGGGCGCGGCAGGCCATGAGGCGGCGCTTTCGGCGTACAACTGGGAGGTCCAGCGGGATCGCCTCTTCGACCTCTACGAGCGCCTGTTGGGTCCACTTCCGGCGAAAATCGAACTGTAGCGTGTAGCAGGGCACGCTATTTCGGCTACTTCGAGGGGATGAACGAACGGACGGGATCTTCGAACCCGACAGACGAGACGGTTACCAGATCGCGCGCTCGTAGCGCTCGATCTCGCTCGCGTGCTCGGCCATCGTCCCCATGGGATCACAGACCGACTTCTCCTCGATACCCGGCAGGAGTTCGTCGTACTCCCGCGTGTTGGTGAAGACGACGGTATCCACCCGATCGAGGAACTCTTCGGGGTCGTTCACGAGGAAGGACTCGAGATCGGGAAAGATCTTCTCCATGTAGTCACGATTCGAGCCGACGGCATCGGCCGGCGAGATCGACCGTGAGTACAGCAAGGGGGTCTCGTCTAAGAACTGGGCGAGCCGGAGGCCGGGGCTGTTTCGCATGTCGTCAGTACCGGATTTGAAAGAGATCCCCGCGATGCCGACTCGTTCTCCAGGAAGGCCATCGACGGCGGCGGCGATCCGTTCGAGATGGGAGTCGTTACTATCGGTGATACTACCGAGAAGGGGTGTGCCGGCCGGGATCTCGTTGCCGAGGGTGGCGATCGAGCGGCTGTCCTTCATGTTCAATTTCCGATCCGCGGCGACCAATCGCATGAGTTCCGTTCCGTCGATACCCTCGCTCGCGGCGATACTCGAGACTTCGTTGGCGAAACAGATCTTGAGCGCGTGGAAGGCGTTGTTGACCATCTTCACCGACTCGGCGAGTTCCGGGCCCACGACTTCGGTGCTCGCGTCGATCTCGAAGGCGTCGTACAGATCGTAGACTGCGGAGGCGTCGTCGCCTGCGAACTCGCCGATGACGACGTAGGGTGGATCGTAGAAGTCACTCAGGGCGGTGCCCTCGCGCAGGAACTCGGGGTTGACGACGAAGTTCGCCTTACCCGTCTCCAGTTGGTCGTTCAGGTAGTCCCGAAGGCTTCGGGTAGTGCCCGCGGGGACAGTACTGCGGATCACGACGGTGTGTTCGCCCTTCTCCTCGACCGCAGGGACCATCGAGTCCATCACATTATAGAGGCCCGTCGTGCTCAGTTTGCCGGTCTCGTCGAGCGGCGTCCCGACCGAGACGAACGAGATGTCCGTACTCGCCGCGGCTTCGACTGCGTCGGTCGTCGCCTGTAGCCGGCCCTCGCTCGTGGCTTCCTCGAAGAGATCCGCGAGCCCCGGCTCGTCGACCGGTGGCGTCCCCGCGTTCACTTGCTCTACTTTCTGTGGGTTGATGTCGACGCCATAGACCGTATGCCCGCCGTCGGTGAGACAGCCGGCGGTGACACAGCCGACGTAGCCAAGCCCGAAAATCGAGACGTTCATATCGGTCCTATCGATCCCCGAAACTTAGGTGCGCGGATACGACCCGTCTGTGACACCCAATCGCGCGCTGGGGAACGGTTTATGCGTTCGTGACGCCGACGGCGTGGTATGTCGCGGTCTCCTCTCGAACCGGCGCGCTGGCGGTCGTTTCTCGCCTCGATCGACCGCGCGGAGGTCGCCGTCTTCGTCTCCGGTGTCGCGAGTATGGGCTTGGAGATCCTCGCCGGCCGGCTGGTCGCCCCCGAGTTCGGCAGCTCGATCTACACCTGGGGGTCGATCATCGGCGTTTTTCTCACCGCCTTGAGCCTGGGCTACTATCTCGGGGGCAAGCGAGCCGCTACCCGGGCGACCTACGGCAATCTCACGCTTCTCCTGCTCAATTCGGCGCTGTACGTCGCGCTGGTCATCTTCGCCGCCGAAGCGATACTCGTCAGTGCCGATGCGCTCCCGCTCGGAGCCCGATACATTTCGATCGTTCCCGTGACCCTGTTGTTCGGCCCCCCGACGTTCCTGTTGGGTTTTATCTCTCCCTACGCCGCGGAACTGTCGGGTGGCGGGGTCGGCGAGGCTTCCGGGAGAGTGTATGCGCTTGGGACGATCGGCTCGATCGTCGGGACTTTTCTTACCACGTTCGTACTTGTTCCCACACTCGACGTAACACTGATCGAACTGGGCTTCGGCGCGCTGCTGATCGCCACGGCGCTTTTCACTCTCGGCTCGGAGACGATTCGCCGACCGTTCTCCGATCAGGCGGTGCGGGCGGCCGTAATCACAGTCGTGTTGCTCACCGCCTTCGTCGCGAGTTCCGCCGGTGTCACCCTCTCGACGGCCGTCCGGGGCGATACGGTATACGAAACCCAGACGCCCTACCAGGACCTGCGGGTCGCGGACTCCGAGGGTATTCGAACGCTCTATCTGGACGGCCAGCCCCACAGCGCAATGTCCCTCGATGGTTCTACCGAACACGTCTTCGAGTACACCCGCTATTTCCATCTCCCATACCTCATCGCCGATAGCCCCGAAGAGATCGACGACGTACTGTTCGTCGGTGGCGGGGGCTTTACCGGTCCGAAGCACTTCGCCGCCGATTACAATGTGAGCGTCGACGTCGTCGAGATCGATCCCGAGGTGATCAGCACCTCGAAGGAGTACTTCGGCGTCGAGGAATCCCCAGACCTCGAAATCTACAATATGGACGCCAGACAGTACCTCCAGGAGACCAGCGAGACCTACGATCTGATCGTGCTCGACGCCTACAAGCAAGACCAGGTACCCTTCCACCTCACCACGATCGAGTTCATGCGCTTGGTTTCGAGTCGCCTCGATAGCGATGGCATCGTGGTCTCGAATTTGATTTCCGCGCCGGAGGGCTCGGCGTCGAAGTTCTATCGCGCGGAGCGAAAGACGATGAGC
The DNA here is from genome assembly GCA_003021705.1 of Halobacteriales archaeon QS_3_64_16. Taxonomy (GTDB): domain Archaea; phylum Halobacteriota; class Halobacteria; order Halobacteriales; family Halococcaceae; genus PXQR01. The sequence continues at coordinate 147,580 of PXRJ01000001.1, read as the reverse complement.
CGGGTCTTCGCGGACACCTATGCCTTTACGACCACGGGGGGAAGTGCCGTCCAGAACATCGAGGTCGTCGCGACCAAAGGGGAGACGAACCTCTCCGAACGGGAGTTACAGCGACTGAACGACCGCCGATCGGTTGGCATCGACCTCACCGAGGCGATTGCAGGCTATCAGGGTGAAGTGCCGACCACCGAGGTCCCCGTGCTCCGGGACGATAGAGCACCCGTCGATCGACTGCTCGACCCGATGTTGGGACGGCGGTACGTCATCGAACGAGCGGGGAACGACACGGCGAACGCTTCGGCTCCAAAGGGAACTGCCGGGGCGATGAGGACCCCGGGACCGCTAACCGCCACCGGATAGCCGCCTGGACTCTCGGCTTCATTCTTTGGCTGCTGCTGACCTGGCGTGACCCCTACTGATCGTCGGCCAGACTCGGGTGTGGCGTCGGTTCGTCGGGATGGGGTTCGGCGAAGTACTCGCGCATGACTTCCATCGACTCGCGTTCGCGCTGCCGGCGTTCGGCCTCGTCGATCTCCTCGATTCCCGGCGGGACTTCCCGGCCGCGATCGGTGAAGTAGCCCGCCGGGGCGACCCAGTCGTGATAGAGGGAGACGTCGGCGTCGTGAACGAGGGTGAGGCCGACCCGCGCGCCATGTCCCGCCGTGACGATGGCCTGGTGGTACTGATCGGCGATCCGGCCCGCCGCGTACAGCCCCTCGATACCGGTGTGGCCGGCCTGCGGGCCGTCGTCGTCTTTCTCTACGACGAAGCCCTTCGAACCACGCCGATCGATCTCGAGGCCGAGGCCGTCGAGATAGCTGCTATCGGCCCAGGAAGCGGCGATCACGCGCTCGGCGTCGATTGTCTCGCCACCCTCGAGAGCGAGTTCGAACCCTCCTGTCTCCGTCTCCGCTTCTGCCTCTCGGAGCCCGGTCACGACGCCGTGAAGAAACGTACAGCCCGCCCGCTCGGCCTGCTCTTTCGTCATCTCGAGCAAAAGCCGAGTGTCGACACCCGCCGGGAACCCCGGGAAGTTCTCCAGGTGGGCGTTGCGCCGAAGGATCGACCCCCGCTCGGCATCGTCGACGACCAACGTATCGAGTCCCGCGCGGGCGGTGAATATCCCCGCCGAGAGGCCGGCGACGCCGCCGCCGACGATGGCGACATCGTGGCTTCCCTCGATCACGTCGTCGATATCCCTGCCCCCGTTGGTCACTTCCTGCTCGCCGTCCATGACGTCGGATTCGCTCATATCGATGGGTCTCGTGCCGATCGAATAAGTGCCACGCGAGAAGCGAGAGCAGGTCGGACACACACCGAAGGAATCGGGCTCAGGACGAGGGAGCGACCGTCAGCGATCGGACCGTCGCTGGGAGCTCTCCGAGGGTCTCCCACACCCCATCCTCGCGGACGAGCACCCGGCCGTCGTTCGTCCCCGCGAGTACCCGCCCGTCGAAGGCACTCCAGGCGAGCACGAACTCCTCCGGGCCGCCGGGATAGTCGGTCGCTTCGAACGTGTCACCTCCGTCGGTCGACTCGAAGAGGGCGGCGTCCGCACCGCTCTCCCCGCTCCAAGAGCCCGGTGGGCCGCGTGCCGCAGCCGCGTAGAGCCGGCCGTCCTGGGCGAAGGTCTCCCGGAAGTATCGGTGATCGAGGTCGCTATCGAGACACCGCCAGGAACGCCCGGCGTCGGTCGTAGCATAGAGCCCGCCCCCACAGGAGGCGACGTACTGCTCAGGGCTGCAGACGAGTACGTGATGGACGTCGCCGTGCAGGCCATCGCGGCGTTCGCTCCAAGTCTCGCCACCGTCCTCGCTGAGGTGGACGCCGCCGACCTCCACGCCCGCGACGATGCGATCGGGCGTGTCGGGATGGATCCCGAGGCTACGAATGTGGGCCTCGTTGCGGTGTCTGGGAGTGTACCACTCTTCGCGCGAGTGGAGGTCCTGAAAGCCCTCCAATTCTTCCCAACTCTCGCCTCGGTCGCTCGACTTGTAGAGGTGAGCGGGGTGGGTGCCGGCGAACAGCGACTCACCATCGGGACTCGCGACGACGGAGAACACCTCCTCGTGCGGAACGCCAAGGTTCTCCCAAGTGCTCCCCTCATCCGCCGATCGGTAGAGGCCAGCTCTCGTCGCGGCGAACACCCCGTGATCTGAAAAGGCTCGCACCCTGGGCGTATCGCCAGCATCGAGGACCCGCTCGGTGTCCTCGAGACCATTGTTCGACGATCGGAACACGCCTTCACGCGTGCCGATAACGAGTGCCATACCTCTCCTACAGTGGCCTTGGGAGTTAATCTACTGGGTCGGACCGGCATAACCGACGTGCCGGCCTGCTTAACTTCGCGCCGATCCTATGACCTACCGTGTGTACGTTCGTCTTCGCTTGGCAGGTCTTCGAAGAGGCACCCATCGTCGTCGCCGCTAATCGGGACGAACGCCTGGGTCGTGCGTCCCGCCCACCGCGAGTGCTTGACGAGAACCCACGAGTGATCGCACCCCAGGACGCCAAGGCCGAGGGCACCTGGATCGGGTACAATGAGTTCGACCTGTTCGTCTCGGTCACCAATCGCTGGCTCGATCGGGAGTTAGCCGGCGAGCGCTCGCGGGGCCTACTCGTGCGCGAAGCCCTGGGCCACGAGACCGCCAGCGAAGCGATAGCGTTCGTCGAAGAGCAAGTCGCCCAGTACGAGTACGAGGGGTTCAATCTCGTCGTTATCGACGAGGAGCGCGCTACCCTCTGTGCCTGGAACGGCGAGCTTCGGGTCACCGACTTCGAGCCGGGCGTCCACATCGTCGTCAACGTCGGGGCCGACGAGACGTTCACGATCCCCGAGTCGAGAGCGACAGTTGGCCGCGAGCAGGCCGCCCGCACCGAACACGCGCTTTCGGAGCTACAGCCCGAACCGGCCGAGAGTCCCGAGACGTGGCTCGGGCGCACGACGGCGGCACTGCGCGATCACGACTACGGTTTCTGCGTCCACGGCGATGGATTTGGCACCCGGTCGTCGTCCCTACTAACCCTGTACGAGGACAGCCGCGTCGAGCACCGCTTCACCGACGGGCCGCCCTGTGAGAACGCCTACGAGCCGGTCGAAGCGTCGCTGAACGGATGAACGATGAGTGATCGACTCCCCGGCTCGGGGGGAACAGGGATTTCGCTTGGAAAGAGCACTGTCGGGACGATCGGCTGGTGGCATACGCGAGACCCTTGGAGACAATCGAGGACCGATGAATACGAACTGCCAGCCACACGCCCTCCCGCCGAAGAACCGATCAGTTCGGCTCTCCCAGCGCACAGCCGACCCGCGTTTATAACCGAAGGCGACGAACTTCGCCCATGAGTACGTTCGTTGTTATCGGCGGTGATGCAGCCGGCATGTCCGCAGCGAGCAAGGCAAAACGCGACGATCCCGATCTCGAGGTCGTCGTCTTCGAAGCCGGCGAGTGGGTGTCCTACGGTGCCTGCGGACTACCCTACTATATCAAAGGCGAGATCGGCTCGCTCGAGGACCTCGTCTCGGTGACGCCCGAGCAGTTCCGCGAGGAGCGCGATATCGACCTCCGGACAGGCCACGAGGTGGTAGACATCGACCCGGACGACCGAACCATCACTGCACGGGGCGAGGACGGCGAGGTTCTCCAGGCCTATGACCACCTGCTGATCGCGACCGGCGCGGCCGCGCTTACCCCGCCGATCGACGGTCTCGATCGTGAGGGCGTCTACACGCTCGGGTCGATGACCGACGGCAAGGAACTCCGGGAGTACGTGAGCCGGGCGCGTTCGGAGGGCGACCTCCAACAGCCCGACCGCGGCCCAGCCTGTGGGTTCCTGGAGACGTGTAACGGGCCGGTTGGGATCGTCGGCGGCGGGTACATCGGGATCGAGATGGCAGAAGCCCTGGCGGCGAATGACTTCGAGGTCCATCTCTTCCAGCGCGGCGATCGACTTCTGAAGGGATTCGGCGCGGCGACGAGCGAGGCCGTTCTCGAGCACCTCAGCGAGCAGGACGTCGCGGTCTATCTCGATAGCGAGGTCGAACGAGTCGCTGGTGACGACAGGGTCGAGGCCGTCGTGACGAACGAGAATCGAGTTCCCGTCGAGATGGTGCTTTTAGGGACCGGCATTCGGCCTCGAACCGACCTCGCTACCGACGCTGGCGTCGAGTGCGGGGAGACGGGCGCTATCGCGACGGACGTCTACCGGGAGACGAACCTGCCCGATGTCTACGCGGCGGGCGACTGTGCGGAGGCCGAGCACGTCGTCACCGGCGACCCGGTCCACGTACCGCTGGCGCTGACCGCGAATCGACACGGCCGGGCGATCGGCCGAACTGTAGCAGGTGAGTCAACCGAGGGCGGGGGCGTCGCGGGGACGGCCGCGGTCAAGGCCTTCGATCGCGAGGCCGCCCGCACCGGTATCCTCGATCATGAGAAAGCCCGCGAGGCCGGATTCGACCCGGTGACCGAGACGATCGACGCGAAATCCCGAGCCGGCTACTATCCCGAGGACGGCACCGTGACGGTGACGCTGACTGCCGACCGCGCGTCCGGGCGGGTACTGGGCGGGAGTCTCGTTTCAGAGTACGGCGAGAGCGCGGTCCACCGGAGCCACGCGCTCGTCGGCGCGGTGACCGAGGGCATCACTCTCGAGGACCTCTCGAACTACGACCTCGCCTACGCGCCGCCGTTCAACACGACCTGGGATCCCGTACTGACCGCGGCGAAGGTACTTGACGGGCAGCTCCGATCGAACTCGTAGTGAGGGACGAGAAGAAGCAGGGCCGGAGATCGTCCCGAGCTGAGTAGGACGAAACGAATTGAGCTGGCGCTAAGCGTCGGCTGCCCGGTTCTCAGTGGCTTTCAGTGCGGTGTAGAGAGTAGGATTTCCCTACCGGATTCTATATCGCGATATACAGTTTATGTGCAGTAGGCACGACGATGACTCGAGGTTGGGAGTAAGTACTCGAAATGAAATCGGTTACAATAGCTGGTAGATGTTGGCCTCGTAGATCTCCCGAACGCGGTCGCCCCAGTTATGGGTGTAGGTGTCGATGACGTCCTCGGCGACGTCTCCACGGAGATACTTGACGACGCCACGGTCGCCGGTGCGATCGCGGAGGTGGGTAGTGAAGAAGTGCCGGAAGTAATGCGGGGTGACGTTCTCCTCCGCGCCGCCACCCGATCGATACCAACCCGCTGCCCGGGCGTGTTCTTCGACGATCTTCCGGGCCATCGGCGGCGTGAGTCGTTCCCCCCACTCCGAGCCGGTCGAACAGAACAGTGGCTCGGCCGGCGAACGCGCGTCGGGGCGGATCGCGAGCCAGCGGACGAGCGCCTCACTGAGTTCGTCGTCGATCGGAATTACTGTCGTTCGTCTGCGCTTGTTCGAGGCGCTCCGCTTCTCGCCGTTCGTGCTCTCACCCCGAGCGATGTCGCTGCCGACGAGCAGCGAGTCCGGCCGGTTGTCGAGTCCCGCTCGGCTACCGAGATCGTATGCCTTCCTCGCCCACGGGTCGGTGAGCGAACAGTCGCGCAGGTCGAGATTACAACACTCCCCGACTCGCATCCCGGTTTTGAGCAGCGTCAGGATCACCGCTCGGTCGAGGGGATGTGTCACGTCCTGTACGAACGCCCGCATCGCCGGTAAGGAGATCTCCCGGCGTGAGGGGTTCTTCTCGATGGTCTCGTCCATCTCGCCCACGACGAGTTCCATCGGGTTCGAATCGAAGACACCCGTCTGAGTCATGTAGCGGTAGAACCGATGCAGGTAGGAGGCGTACGTGGCGACCGTGCTCCGGGAGTGGGCCTCGCGAAGCGAGTGAACCCAGGCCATACACTCCCGCTGGCTCGCCTCGGCGGGCACGAGTTCGCCGCCGACGGTATCCCGGTCCGCGAGAAAGGCCTCGAACGCCCGGAGGACGCGCTCGTAGGCCGCCTGCGTTCGGTCGGAGCGCCCGTGATAGATCATGTCCTGGAGGAAGTGCCCGATCGGATCTCTTTCTGGCCCGAGAGAACTCCCGCGGGACTCGACGCCCACGCTACTCGGCCCCCGTCCGCGTGTAGCCGCCCTCGCGACCGCTGTACCGGATGCGGTTCTCCCGCTGGAGTTCCTCCAGGGCCGCGTCGAGTCGGTCCTCCAGATCGCCGGTCATCCGATCGACCAGCTCCTCCCAGGAACACGAGCCCTCGTCGAGAATCGCGAGCACACGCTCTTCGAGGCCGCTACCCCTAGGGTCGGAGCCCGGAGACCCGACTTCCACGGGCTTCTCGTTCGGATCGTTTCGTCCCTCGCTTTCGTCGGTCTCCCGAGCGCCGAATCCCCGTCGTCCGGCCTGCACCATCGTCTTGACGAACTCACTCTGGCTCATTCCTAGTTGCTGAGCATGTTCTCGCCACTCCTCTTTCTGGTAGGCCGGGAGGTAGGTCTCGACTTTACTTCGGGTACCGTCGCTCTGTGCGGCCATCACTTCACTGTTCGACCGGAGGCACATCAATGCACGTCAGACGCTCGATAAGCGTTCTTATCTCGTGGTAGGGGTGCAGAACTGAAGTCCGAGTGTGGTCCGAGAACCGACGAAGACATTCATATACGAAGAGCACATGTACGAAGAGAGCTAAAATATCTGTAGTCGATAGTCGGTACTACGTGGCCCGGGGTTCGAGAATTCGGCGGTGTTACAGTGACGACCGTGATCGAACTCGGAAGAGCGCTCGCCCGGTAGGTCACTTCTCGAAGAGAAGGGAGAGCACACATACAGGCCAGCCGTTCGATCGTCGGGCCTCTGCGGTCCGAATGCCTCGTGCACAGCCGAACGTCTCTGGGAAGTCCGTGATGGAGGCCGAAGATATGGCGAGCTAGTAGATCAGAGCTGGGTGCAGTCCTCGACCGAGAGGCGGCCACCGTCCTTGATCCGGCTTCGTCACGACGGTAGCAGGTCTTCTCTGACGACTGTCCGCGAGTACGGGGCAGTGAGCCGCCATCGACGGATTCCGGGAAAGGCCGCTACGTTGGGTGGATTCCTCCTGCCTGTTAGCGAAGAATAGACGGAGGAATGCGGTCTTCCACTATACGGAGTCGTGGTCTCAGCTGGTAGCATGACGATCGCTCTTTAGTGTACGTACCATCGTCCGAACGAGGTCGCGAACGCCACTATTGTTGAACGAACCTGGTCGGTGCTTGGGCCCGTCCGGACGCGAGCGGACCGATCGAGGGGCTGTTAGGGTCGATTCTATGAACTGCGGAGAGTTACCGTGCGTCCAGTCGGTCCTGTCGCGGCTGAGTGAAACGACGTAAGACCTACGAACTTCGATCAACTCCACGGTTCGCAACGCAGTGTCCATCGCGCCTGGATCCTCCTAGGCCGAGCCGAGCGACACTGCGAGTCGTGGCCCGTTGCTCGTGGTGGGTTCTGCTGGTCGCAATCGGCTTCCACTGCTGACACTGTCCATCAGCGGGCACCTATCGCCGAAATAGTCGTTGTCAGTTCGGTGTGGCGGGTTCGACGCTCGTTTCGAACGCCGTTGGCCCATCGGTTCGGAGGGACCGTGCTGTCCAATCGAGTGGAAGCCTATACTGAATACTACCGAACGATCGTCGCTCTCACACAGTTAAGTCCCTCCCTTCTGGTTGCACTGCCAGCCGGTCGACTACGAGCCTCGGCTCTCCTGCCCGTTCGTCCGCGCTGACGGGGCGGAACGAGGGCACGACCCGGCGTTCGGCTCTTTTTATCAGATAATTGGTGTTATAGAGCGTTCGGTGACGGCTACATAAACCATATGTTGCTATACGGAATCGCAGGGGATCGAGTAATTCGAGGTTCGGTCGATTTCATCGGCGAGAACGACGCTACACGGTGTTTAGGTCAGTACGTCGACCGGCGAGCACGAACGTACGCTCGTCCTACCGAGTCGGTTCGGAGAACGGATCGTCGTCTACTCGAACTTCTCGGCGTAGAGCTCCTGGGAGTGAGAGATGGCGTCGAGTGCCGTATCTCGGTCCTCCCATCCTAGCGTCTCGACTTCCTTACCGGCTTCTAAGTTCTTGTAGGTCCCGAAGAACTCGTCGATCTCGGCCTGGAGATGGTCGGGAACGTCCGATAGGTCCTCAATGTGATCGAAGCGGGGGTCCTCGGACGGCACGGCGATCACCTTGTCGTCCTGCTCGCCGTCGTCGTCCATGCCCATGAGTGCGACCGGACGGGCCTCGACGACACAGCCGGGGAACGTCGGGTCCTCGACCAACAGCAGCACGTCGAGCGGGTCGTCGTCGTCGTACCACGAGTGCGGGATGAAGCCATAGTCGGCAGGATAGTGGACGTTCGAGTGCAACACGCGGTCGAGAACGACTCCTGGAAGGTCTTTCTCGTACTCGTATTTGTTCCGGTCGCCTTTGAGACACTCGACGACGACGGTGATCTCCTCCGGTGGGTTCGGCCCCGCCTCGATGTCGGTAAAGAGGTTCGCCATACGCACTTCCCTGTGATGGGCGCGCTCAAAGGGGTTTCGACCCACCACTGATCGCTCCAGGCCTCCCCCGAAGTCGACGAATCCTATGGTCCTCCCGACTTCCCTCGCGAAACGTGTAACGATCGGGTGAAGTCGAGATCGAGTCGTAATCGATTCCATCCGTACTCGACGAATCATCACGAAAACGCCACGAGCCGACGGATCCGTGTAAAGGTCTCATAATGTGCAAAGTATTAAATGGTTACATGATGTACGCCGGTTCATGTCAGAGGTGCATTCGGTAGCGGAGACAGCCGCGGCCGCACGGGATCTCACCGCGTTTCAGCACCGCATCCTCGTGATCCTCTCCGAGCGGCCGATGTATGGCCTGGCGATAAAGCGGGAACTCGAAGCGTACTACGGCTCGGAGGTCAATCACGGGCGCTTGTACCCGAACTTGGACGATCTCGTCGGGATGGAGTTCGTCGAGAAATCCGAACTCGACAAGCGCACCAACCAGTACGAACTCACCGACGACGGCTACGAAGCGGTGCTCGATTCCCTGGAGTGGACGCTCTCGCGGTTCGTGACCGACGAGGATCGTGCCGGAGTTATCCAGGACCTCGTCGACGAGCAGCTCTAGAGCTCAGCGACTCCTACTAGTTCACTGGTTCGTTCGAGATAGTCGACCGAAAGTCGAGAGCCATGCTCGAGTTCGAGGGGGCCTGGACGGACAATGTAGTCGGCTCGGTTATTTCCCGGCTCCCGAGTCGCTGGCGTCCTCGCTCGCGATGTCTACGAGCAGCTCGATCGAGTCCTCGACGACTGCCCTCTGCTCGGCGCTCGGCCAGGCGTTGCGCGGGAAGTACTCGGTCAGGAACTCCTCGATCTCCGGGTTGCTCGCCGACTCGACCGGTCGAGCGTAGTGATTACCCATGAAATCGGCGAAGGCTCGTGCGTTCGCGCCGTGAACCGGGCCCTCCGTCTCGGCGACGCGCTCGACGGCCGATCGGTTGTGGTCCTCGATCGCGTCCCACTCCTCCGGGTTTCCCGGTCCCGAGAGGGGGCGTTCGACTGCCCGGTTCAGCTCCTCGATGCGGTCGGTCCTGACGAGGCCCTCTTCGATCCACTCCTCGGGATAGAGGACGAGCACTTCCCTAGCATCCTCTTCGCGCACGCGCGCTATGTAGTCGTACTCGGCCACTACCTCCCGTCGTCGCTCCCGGTGGGCCTCGCGCTCGTCGGGATTCCCTGCCTCGCGAGCCAGGCGGGTCAGCCGTTCGGCCTCCTCGATCGTCTCGGGAGGCAGATCGGTCGCCCGATCGGTAGCTTCTCGATCCCCGCTGCCGTCGGGGTCGGAATCGGGGTTGGGTCGCTGATCGACGCTCTCCTCGGAGTCGGGCCCGGGATTCGGGTTTTCTGGATCACTCATTATCGAGTACCTCGTTCGCGCGCGCATCGGCGCGGTCGTTCACCTCTCGAGGGACGTGTTCGAGCGTCCAGTCCTCGAATCCCGCCAGTAGCTCCCGAACCGTCACTCGTCGTTCGCGCAGTGCCGGCTGGTTCGTCTCGTACTCCCCGCGGACCTGCTTGCAGATCAGTTCGGAATCGCCCCGGACGTTCACTTCCGAGAACCCGTACTCCTCGGCGACCTCCAGAACTCGGATCAGTGCCTCGTACTCCGCGCGATTATTCGTAGTGTCGGCAATCCGCTCGCCGCCCTCCGCGACGATCCCGCCATCGGCTACGAGCACCCAGCCGATGGCTGCCGGGCCCGGATTCCCTCGGGACGCGCCGTCGAAATAGCAGTATACTCGGCTACTGCCGGCTCCATCCGCGTCGTCCCCATCGTCGTTGCGCACCACGCTCGCGAGCCGATGGGGCCGGCTTCCTTGTACGACTACCTTCCCGTTGTAAGCGACTGCCACCGCCTCGGGGCTTTCCGCGCGCCAGCGCTCGTGGTCAGTGTTGCCCGCTCGGGTCTCGACGCCAGCGGCACCGAGCCGTTCGGCGGCGGCCGCGACGTCGCACTCGATCACCGGCATTACCTATAAACGGAGCCGAGAGACTATTGGTGATTACGGTCGGCCCCCGAAGGAGACCAGGTAGACCGAGCCTCTCCCCGATCGAAAGCGACTCGAACGGTTCGGACACGACCCATCAGTACGATCACAAAAACCTTCCCGAGGATTTAAGTTTGCCCGAAGTACTACTATTTAAGTGCAATGACACGGCCTACCCGTCAGCGCGAGCGCACGCGGCAACAAGGGGGGAAAACGGGGGAAGGGGAGGGGGAACAAGAGGAAGTCCACGATTGTCCGGAGTGCGAGTCGGCGAACCTCGTCAAGAGCTCCGATCGGGGCGAACTCATCTGCGAGGACTGTGGCCTGGTCGTCGAGGAAGGGTCGATCGATCCCGGCCCGGAGTGGCGCGCGTTCAATCACTCCGAGCGCCAGCAGAAATCCCGGGTCGGCGCGCCGACGACCCAGACGATGCACGACAAGGGCCTCACTACTACCATCGACTGGAAGGACAAGGACGCCTATGGTCGGTCTATCTCCTCGAAGAAACGCTCCCAGATGCACCGATTGCGGAAGTGGCAAGAACGCATTCGTACCAAAGACGCCGGCGAACGCAACCTCCAGTTCGCCCTCTCGGAGATCGACCGGATGGCCTCCGCTCTGGGTGTCCCCCGGTCGGTCCGGGAGGTCGCCTCGGTTATCTACCGGCGTGCGCTCGCCGACGACCTCATTCGGGGCCGATCGATCGAGGGCGTCGCGACCTCCGCGCTCTATGCCGCCTGCCGGAAGGAGGGCATCCCGCGTTCCTTAGAGGAGATCTCGGAAGTCTCTCGGGTCGAACGCAAGGAAATCGGCCGTACTTATCGGTACGTTTCCCAGGAACTCGGTCTCGAGATGCGCCCCGTCGACCCCCAGAAGTACGTCCCCCGCTTCTGTTCGGAACTCTCGCTGTCGGAGGAAGTCCAATCGAAGGCCAACGACATCATCGAGACCACCGCCGAGGAAGGCTTGCTTTCGGGCAAATCCCCCACTGGCTACGCTGCCGCCGCGATCTATGCCGCTTCGCTCCTTTGTAACGAAAAGAAGACCCAACGGGAGGTCGCCGACGTCGCCCAAGTGACCGAAGTCACCATCCGCAACCGGTATCAAGAGCAGATCGAAGCAATGGGCATTCACAGCTAAGCGCTCGGCCTCTCTCCCGTTTCGTTTTCGCCGTTCCCTCCTTCCTCTCGTCAGAAGCTCTTTAGGTAGTTAGTCGAAGAGCCACCGAGAACATATGACGAGCGAGGGCCGGACGAGGGTACTCGGCGTTCTCGGCTACGTCTTCGTGGCCGCGTTCGTCGTGGTGCTCGCCTGGACGATCTTCAGCCAGTTCCTCGCCGGGGCCGTTGCCCTCCGGATGACGGTGTACTTCGCGGTCTTCGCGGGGTTGAGTTTCGGGTTCGTCTACGGTATCGGTGTTCGTAACGGATTCGAGACGCCCAAATCATAGCTACGGCCGGTACGAACCCGAGGAGAACGGGTGACGGCGGAACATGCAGGCGAGGGTTGAAGCCGCCCGAACCCGTCTATACAACTAATGCGGCTCGACGAGTACTTCGAGGGCGTCGAACGCGACCGGGAGGCCGATCGCCGCCAGCTAGTCGAGGACAAGTCCTATGCGATCCTCGAGTACTTGGAAGACGTCGAACGGGAGTTCGAGCGAAAGCTCGACGGTGACTCGATGTTCGGGTCGACGTCGCCGACGATCTTCGTCGGCCACTCCAGCTACCCTAATGTGTCGACGGGCGTTCTCTCGCCGGTCGGCAACGAGGACCGCGCCGCGGAGTTCGAAACCGGTGAGCACTGGTACGAACAGGATTTTTCCATCGAGGACGTCTTCGAGCACCGCACTGGACTGTTGAACTCGACGCAACCGACGGACGTCCGTTCGGCCGGGCGGACCGACTCGAACGGGCGGGGTGGTTCGGCTGGGTCGAGTTCATCACCGTCGGTCGCGGACGCCTGGAACGGCTTTCTCGGCGTCCAGCGGGAAGTCGCGATCGCCGACCGGCCGGTCGACGTCGAGATCGGTCTCGAAGGGAAGCTGAACCTCGATCTGGAGGTCTCCCGGACCGACGTCTCGACGCCGACCGGGCCGCGTGCTCCCGCGGAGAACGCGACGCTCACGGAGAACCCCTACGTCCCGAAAGCAGTGAAAAAGACCCTCTCGGACGACGAGTGGGGGGCGACGGGTGCGATGAACTACCTCTACAATCGGGACTTCGACGTCTACGACATCAAGACGATCCTCTCGGCCGGGGCACTCGGAACGACCGACCAGCGCCGGCTCGTCCCGACCCGGTGGTCGATCACGGCCGTCGACGATACGATCGGGAACTACCTCCGTGGGCAGGTCAGTAACGCCCCGAGCGTCGACGGGACCGAGGTCTACTACGAGGAATTTCTGGGCAATCGCTTCTGGGTGATCCTCACACCGGGCCAGTGGGAGTTCGAGCTGGTCGAACTCAAAGCGCCAGGCAGCATCTGGAATCCCGACGCAGAGAGCTACCGAGTCACGAGCGATCACGAGAACTACGAGGGCCGAACTCAGTACGTCGAGGAGACCGCCGGGGCCTTCTATGCGGCCCGGCTGGGCGTTCTCGAAGCGCTCCACGACCGGGACCGGCAGGCGACGGCGCTAGTCCTCAGACACGTCACCTCGGACTATTGGGGGCCTGCCGGAGTCTGGCAGGTCCGTGAGACGGTGCGCCACGCCCTCGAGAACGAACCCGGCGTAGCGGAGACCTTCCGAGGGGCGATCGGCGGGCTCGCCCCGCGCCTTCCCGTCTCGACGAATAGCCTGCGCCGGAACTCCGAACTCGTTGCCGGCCTGCAGTCACAGCTGTCGGACTTCCCCGCGAGTGCGGGCTGATCGCCCGTCGTAGGCCTACAACGGGATCGATAGCCAGGAGAGCCACTCAGCCACCCGGTCCGGGGCGAACAGCGGGGGGTGGAGCACGAGCCAGTCCAGTAAGGCGAGCCCGAGCCCGTGGGCGACGATCGAGGGCAGGATCGAAGTACTTCGGTAATCGACCGCACCGAAGAGCACGTCGGTCGGCCCCGCCAGCAGCAACTCTATTGGCGGTTTACCGAGGTGATGGAGCGCGTACAATACTGGACTGATGAAGACGCTCACGATCCCGATCTCACGGATCCCGACACAGAGCAGTCCTCGATAGTAGGTCTCGGCGGCGATCACGACTAGCAGTTGCTTGAGCGCGTGGGGGAGGAACTGGCCGAACGCGGCGCTCGTCTCCCACATCGGGTAGTACGCACGAACCGAGGGCAGTGCCGATCCGACGAGGTAGAAGGGGAGGACGAACAGCGCGAGCAGGAGGGCGTTTCTGATCGCCCGCCGATCGATCCGCCAGCCGATGTGACGGCTATGCGTGATCGCGAGCACGCCCGGTCCGAGGAGATAGACGACCGTATCGCGGAATACGCGCTCGTCGAGCCCGGAGCCGGTCCAGGCCATCCAGAGAACGGTGAGCAACGCACCCACGAGTAAGGACTTCTGTACCCAGGTGAGCGCGGGTAGCCGGTACCCGAACGCTCGAACCGCCACGTCTTACTCCTCGGAACCGGCGTCGTCCCCGTTCGCGTCGGTTCTCTCTTTCTCGGTCGCCGACTCGACGTCGGTCGCCGAACTCGTCTCTGCGTGGGCCTCGCCCTGTGTTTTCGCCCGCGATTCGGTGTCGGTCCCCTGATCGGCATCGGTCCCCGACTGAAGGTCGGCGTCGCTGCCGTCCTCGTCTTCACCTTTGTTTTCGGCGCTATCGGCGCTACGATCTCCGTTCGAGTCGTTCGATCTTTCGGTCGTAGCGTCGGTGTCGGTGCCAGTGGCGTTTCTTTCGTCTTCGGCAGTCGGGATCGGGCCGGTGCCGACGACGCCTTCGATCGTGTCCTCGAAGTCCTGCCGACGCGTGAAGTAGCTCTTCTCGACCGATCCGAGCACGTCGCCGAGTCGCCTCGGGCCCTCGGGCGTGCGGATCTCGGTGTCGCCCTCGCGCGTTTCGAGCCGGCTCTTCTCGATGCCCCAAGTCAGTCGCGAACTGACCCGTGCGAGCGGCGCGCCTTCGACGTCCTCTCCTTCGCCGAGTTCGACTACGGGTTCGCCCTCCTCTTCTTCGTCCTCGTCGTCTGCCATTAGAGAGGATTTATCGGCCGATCGATTATGGGTTTCGTCTCGCACGCACCTTTTGCTCTGTCGTTCGAGAGAGCGAAGCTCTCTCGTGGTGACGAGACGCCTCTGGCGTCTCGAACCACGGGCCGTCTTCGGCGGCCCCCGGCAAAATCTGCACCAAAAACACTCCTCTCTCCAGCCGCACTCGCTGCGCTCACGGGCTTCGCCCGTTCGCATTTCCGAGGCGGCTTCGCCGCCTCGCTCCGCTCGCGCGGTAGTCGTTCGTCGGCCCGCTCGTTCGCCGACGGCTCACTCGCGGTAGAACTGCTTGTCCTACTGCCACCGCCAAACTGTAGGTTGAGAGCGGTCGCGGTAGCGAACACGCACGTTCCGCGCGAACGAACCGCTCGGCAGTTCGTTCGCGTTTTTGATGTTCTCGTGAGCGCCAGCGAACGAGAGCAGGGAGCGGCTCTGCCGCGACCGTACAGATTTTTGCTGGCCCCGCAGTGAACGAGCGCCGTAGGCGCGAGCGAGGACGCCAGGAAAATGCGTTAGAGTGAATAGTCGAACTCGCCGGTCTCGGTCTCGAGCGCGGCGGTCAAGAGGGAAATCGTCGCGGCGATGTCTTCGTGGTGGGCGCTTTCGGTGACGGTATGGAGATATCGGGTCGGGATCGATAGCGCCCCGACGGGCGTCGCGCCCGCACCGGTCTGAAAGCCCGCAGTGTCGGTGCCCCCGGCGGGCAGTACCTCGAGCTGGTATGGTATTTCGCGATCGTCGGCGACTTCGCGCAGCCGATCCGTTACTTTGGGGCTCGTGATCACACTGGAGTCCTTGAGCTTAATGGCGACGCCCTCACCCAGATCGGTGACGTGCTCGCCGGCCTCGAAGCCTGGGACGTCGTTCGCGACGGTGACGTCAAGCGCGATCGCGACGTCCGGTTCGAGATCCACCCCGAGAGCCTCCGCGCCACGCAGGCCGACTTCCTCCTGGACGCTGGCCGCGAAGTGGATCGTCGGCTGTGAGCCCTTGTTCCCACTGCTATCCCCGTCGAGCCGGCGGGCGGCCTCGATCATGGTGAATAGACACGCTCGGTCGTCGAGGGCTTTCCCGGTGACGTGGTCGCCGACGACTTCGGTCTCCTGATCCATCGTCACCAGATCGCCCGGTCGGACCCGCTCGCGGGCGCGCTCGCCGTCGAGCCCTAAGTCGACGTGGACGTCGCCGACCCCCGGGGTCTTCTCACGCTCCTCGTCGTCCATCGTATGCGGCGGGACCGAGCCGAGTACCCCCGGCACATCGCCCGCGTCGGTGTGGATCGTCACGCGCTGGGCGCGCAGTACTCTGGGGTCCCAGCCGCCAAGTGCGTCGAGCTGGGCGAAGCCCTCCTCGGTAACATATCTGATCATAAAACCGATTTCGTCCATATGCGCGGAGATAGCCACCTCGAAGTCGGCGTCGCCGTGCTGGGTGGCGACGACGTTGCCCATCGCGTCGCCCCTGATCTCGTCGGTTACAGGTTCCAGTTCCCGGCGAACGATCTTGCGGATTCGGTCCTCGTAGCCAGGCACGCCTCTGGCTTCGGTTAGCTCTTCGAGCAACGCGTAATCGAAAGCGAACTCCTCGGTACTGCTCATAGCCGACTCTGTATGCGAGGCCCCAAAACTCTGCTCACCGATCGTTCGCGTCGCCGTCTACAGGACTTTCCTCCTGCGCACCGGGCTCCCCAGTGCTCGACGCCCCTGCCTCCGAGCCACTCGCCGCGAACAGTTCGTCGACCGCCTCGGTCGCGGCCTCGACTGCCTGCTCGACCACCCGATCGGGGTCGGGATCGTCCGGTTCGGCGGGCGCGTTGAGATAAACGTCGACGTCGAGGGTACCACCACTGAACTCGACGGTGACGTCTAGGTCGGTGATCCGCGATTGCTTATACTGTGAGAGAACGAAGCCTTCGGCCGCTTTGGCCGCGGTCTCGACGATCTCCTCGTCGGTCGGCTCCGGCGATCGCTCTTTTTGTGTGTCCGTCGGCATCGCCGCTCAGTCGCCGCCCGCACCCGGGCCGCCGGGGCCACCGGGACCGCCCGGACCGGGACCGCCGCCCATACCGCCACCGCCGCCGCCGAGCATGCCCTGGAGCTCGCTCTGGAGCTCCTCGAACTGCTCGCGGACGCGGTTTTCCTGCTTGTCGAGCGTCTCGACGCGCACCTCGAGGCTCTCTTGGGTCTCGGAGAGGTCCTCGGTGGCCTCGTCGTACTCGCTTTCGACGAGTAACTCGCCGACCTCGCGGTACATCGTCGTGTCTTCGTCGATGTCGTCCAGGGCGTCCAGCGCGGCTTCGACCTCGTTCAGCCGGTTTTCGGTCTGTTGTTTCTGGGTAGCGACCTGCTGGGCGGTCTCCTGGAGATCCTGTAGCTCCTCGAGTTTCTCCTGTGCTTCCGGTGGTAAGCCTCCCTGCATACCTCGCCAGTCGGTGTCCCGACGGAAAAAGGCACCCTTTCGGCCATCGCCGCGCTCACCCCCTACAGGTGATCGACAGCGTCGTCGATACGACGGCCGAATTACGAGTTAGCCCCAGGATTCGGACGCGTTCGCGCCGATCGTGGCGACTTTGCTCGCGACATCGACGAACGAACACCAGGTGTTGATAGCGGCTCGAAGCGCGACGAGGTCGCTTGCCTCGATCCAAATTTCGAGGTCCTGACCTTTGCACGCGAGTTCGGCGTGCGTCCGGTCGCCGGCCAACTCGGTGAGTTCGCCTTCGATGCTGGCCGCGACGATCGAAGCACAGTGCTCGTCGTCGTGTTCGAACGTGAGGACGGTTTCGTGGGACGACACTTGGGGGTTCGTCGGTAAAAACGTGATCTTCGGTCGGGTGATTCGGGTACTGGATCGTAGCGTTACTCGACGCCGATCTCCTTGATCCCAGCGCCGCGTTCTTTCAGCAGGACGCGATGCCCGCAGTACGGACACCGGACGCCGCCGTAGTCGTCGAGTTCAACGTCGCGCTTACATCGCGAACACTTGTATGCCATGTGAGTTGCTGTGAAACACCGGGATCGGTAGCTATTGGTCTTCTGCGTCCGCGTCTGAGTCCTCGTCTATCGCGATCCGGATCGAGCGCTGGACCGCCCGCCCGCCAGGAGTCCGGGGCCGGTAGGCACCGCCAGCGAACTTCTCGCCGGTCTCCTCGTTCACCCAGATCCCCGTTTCCGTGCGGGTCACCGAGTCACCATCGACGGTAGCGTCTTCCATGTCCGCTTCGATCTCGGCGACGCGCCGGCGGTTGACCCGCCCGTAGCGCGCGCCGAATCGGCCGGCGCTCCCGGTTTTCGAACTGCGTCGTTTGGCCATATCCCTCTTTGTCGTCGGTGGATTCATAAGCGCTTTGAGTCCCTGACGAACGCTATAGCCGCCATCGAGCCCTCCTATCCCTCGCCCGCGAGCTCCTCGTTCAGGTCCTCCCGGATGACCTCGCCGGTCTCCCGATCGCCCGCGGTGGTCACGATCCGGTTTTCCTGGACGCTCGAACCGTCCTTGACCTGCAATCGGAGGTTGCCATTCGAATCCGCACGGGTCGCTCGGGTCCGAATCCCACCACCGGCCGCACCGCCGGATTCGATCGGTCCTGGAATTATCTTCTTGACGTGGGGGTGGCTCGTGACGACGGTGAGCGCGTCGCGACCGCGACGCCCGCCGATGAGCGTGGTGTGGGTACCACTGATCTTCTCCGCGGGCGGCGCTTCGATCACCTCTAACGGTTGCTCGCCCTGCCGCTCCCGGACGGCGGCCACCGGGTCCTCGCTGCCGACACCCACTCGCCGTAGCTCGTAGGACAACTCCCGGCGAAGCCGAGCGATAACGACTCGATCGCCGGCAGCATACACTGTTTCGGGCCGTTTTCGGTGTGCGTCGTCGGCGATCAGTCCCGCGAAGTTCCGTAGTTCGACCGCTCCCTCGTCGTCCGCCCGCCCCTCGGGTGTGGTCGTGATCTCGGTCATACCGATCGACTCGCCGTCGAGCAACGCCGTCACGCGTGCCCGGTCGCGCTCGGCGTCGATCACGACCGTATCGGCGTTCGCCGTCCGGCAGACCAGACAGTAATCGCCCGGCCGCGAGAGCGAGGCGCTACACCGCCGACACTCCATGGTAGTGCTCGGGCATCTCGGCGGATAAGCGGGCCGATCCGATGTGGTGTTCGCGTCGATCGGGGCGGTTCGAACCCGAATCCGCTTCGAACTCGTCGACGACGGAGTCCGGTCAGTCCGCGAGGAACTGCTGAACCGCAAGCGCCTGGGCCTCGCGCTCGGATTCGGCCGCCGTCAGTGCGGTCCGGCTACGCGCGCTTTCGCTCCGCTTCCGATCGGGATCGAGGTCGACGTTGGTGATTTCCAGGAGGTGAGTCGGTACGTCGGGGTGGGACGAGCCCAGGTCGTGTCGCCCAACGACCGTAACGTGGTTGCCGCTCGCCTTCGAGATCAGGTGCTGAAAGCCCATCTCCGAACCGCCCCGACCGTCCGTCGTCCGTTCCCGTGATCGTGTCATGCTCGAACGTTCCTCCGTGGGCTCGCCCGACAGGAGATTGAGTTCTCCTCGGTCGAGTGCCTACCCTTCGTACCCATCACAGGCATATAATACTTGCTTACCATCATACGATATCTGCTACATCCTCGGTGCTCGTCCGATGCCGACCCCGGTATCAGCCCAGCTCCGTCGGTTCGATCTTGAGGTACTCGCGCAGCACCGTCGTCGCATACGAGCCCTTCGGGAGGCGAAAGGAGAGTTCGAGCGGGTCGATATCGATATCGATGTCGGTTCGACAGCAGATCGCCCGCCGGGTGCCACTCGAGTAGTAGGGTTCAGGCAGATCGAAGTCACTCCGTGTTAGCCCTTCCTCGGCCAGGACCCCGCGTTCGATCGCGCCCGGCTCCCCATTCGAGAAGTCGGTGTCGGTGCCCACGAGCGGCGCGGTCACGAACGCTCGCCCGCGCGCGCAGTGACGGTCGATCGTCTCGACGCGCCCGGCCTCGACGCGCTGCTGGCGGCCCACGTCCGGCAGGGAGAGCTCCGGAGGACTCTCCCGATCGGCGAAACAGACGACGTCGCCGGGCACCGCCCGAGCGAGGGGCAGTCCCCGGTCGAGGCGCTCGGAGACGATCCGGTTGAACAGGTAGGACTGGGCGGCGTTGACGAAGAGCTGCTGGAGGTTTCGCGGGAGGACGTCGAGTGCCGCCCGGAAGTTCTCAGTATCGATCTCACCGTCAGCCCCTCTCTCGCCGTCGCTCTCGGCCCCATTTGTGCTCTCGCGTTCGGCGAGTCGGCCACAGATCGCCCGCTCGTAGCGAAGCCCGCTGGGGAACTTCTCACTCGCTGCGGCCCACTCGCGGGTCTCCTCGGCGAAGCGCCGCGCTGCCTGTGTCGCTTTGGGTTCGCTCTCCCGAGGGTTACCGACGTAGGCCATCACCGCACCCTCCCAGTCCCGGCGACAGATCGCGAGGCCGACAGTATGGGTCACCGGGCGGCGGCTGCCGAAGCGCTGCTGGCCGAAGTAGTTGGGCACGCCGATCGAGACTGACTCATCGCCCGCGCCGCCGCTCGATTTCTCATCGTTCCGGTCGTCCTCGCCGGCTCCCAATGCCTGTAGCTCCTCGGTGATCGCGAGGGCGTTTTCGGGATGTTCAGGGTCGCTCACGCCTACCCCGAAGGCGTTACCCGCGAGATCGCCGAAGTACAGTCCCCGGCCGCTCCGCCCGAGGACCTCGATCTCGCTGTTCTCGATCGTCGGTAGTTGCTCCGGATCGAGGCCCCGACCCTGGATCGAGAGCAGCTGAGTGCTCACCGCGTACTTGTCCTTCGTGCCGGCCCAATCGATCCGCTCGCGGCTCACTCCCAGCCGATTCGAGAGCGCCCTGGCGAAGTCGTTGGTATCCCAGCCCCGCAGCGTGACCCGACAGACGATATGGGGGTAAGCATCCGGATCGCTCTCGAGGGGCTCCCTGTCGAAACGCTCTAGCTCCTGCACCCGGAAGTCCTCTGGCGTTTCCCGCAACCGGCCGCCGGTCCCTGCACCCTCGCTCGCGTAGTAGGCCATCCCGACCGCCCGCTCCATCGGCTGGGCCTCGCGCACTACGTCTCACTCCCCGTACCGGCTCGCTTCGTACCGTCCCGTCGATCCATACTCACCCTCGCATCCCGGACTGAATAAACGTCCCAGTCCGTGCCGGTTCGCCGAGGGGACCCGCCGGCCCGTCGGTTCGTCGATCCACCGACTCGGCGATCGTCCTCGGCTAGCTGCCGGTCGGAACGCAAAAGCGTCTCGACCGCGAGAACTCAGTTCATGGCGAACGACGATCTTCCCGAGGACGCAGACGAGCTACCGATTCCCGACTCCGCGCTTTCGGGCACGGCCGACCGTACCGACGTTTCGACCGAGGAGCTAGTCGACACCCTCCTGATCCTCGATGCCGATCTCCGGGGACGCCACGCCGCCTACGAGGCGAACTACGAGTACGTCACCTCCGACGGGACGCGTGCGTACCTAGCCGATAGCGAGGCCTGGGAGAACCTGGTGAGCGAGTTCGATCTCGACGGCGCTCTCGAAAGCGCCGCCCGGCGGGCCCACACTGAGGGCGCGACGCTGCTCGTCGACCGATCGGTCGAGAACCCACAGGTCACCGAGGGTATCATCGGGATCGTCGTCGGCGTCGATACCGCCGAAGTGATGGGTTGAGAGCGGCCGAGAGCGGTCGAGGGCCGGCTTGTGAGTGAGCCTCAGTACAGCGAGAGGTCACCTGCCACGCTATCGATAACCCGCTCGGTACTCGGGCCGATCGCAAGCGCGGTCACCGTCCCCGAGTCGAGCTGGGTGTGACCGGCGTCACGGATCACGGCATACGGAATGCCCTCCCGGTCGGCGGCGTCGGCCAGTTCGAACAGTTGGGACTCGGTTTCACCCTTGAGGACGACCTTCTTCTGACCGCTTCCCTTCCACTCGCTTCTGGTTCGCTCCTCACAGTCCTCGTACGCGGAGAGGGCAGCGTGGGCGACCTGGGCGGCGAGTTTGCCCGTCCCCATACCGATGTCCGTGCGGGCGACGATCGCCTGTTTCATACAGCGGATCGGTCGAGAGCGAGTAAAGCTCTGATGACTTCTCGCTTGATAGGTGGTGAGTCCGGAGCTGACCCTCGATCACCCCGAGTCGAACGAAACGGTACACCGCAATCGAGGAATTTAGGCCCCGTCCCGTCGGCTATACCGTATGATCCTCTCGGACGCGGACATCCTCCGGCGCTTGGAGCGGGGTGACCTCCGCGTCTCGCCTCTCGCGGACGCCGGCCTCCAGGTCCAGCCCGCGAGCGTCGACCTCAGACTGGGTACGGAGTTCCTCGAGTTCCAGCGCACGAACATCCCCTGTATCCACCCGAATAGCGAGCAAGAAGTCGAAGAGTACGTCACCGAGACACAGGTCGAGGAAGGCGAGGAGTTCATCCTCCACCCCGGCGATTTCGTCCTCGGGACGACGGTAGAACGCGTTTCAATCCCTGAGGATCTCATCGCTCACGTCGAAGGCCGTTCTTCTTTGGGGCGGCTTGCTATCGTGGTGCATGCCACTGCAGGATTATGCGACCCCGGTTTCGAGGGAAAAATAACGCTCGAGCTCTCGAACTTGGGGACCGCCCCCGTCGCCCTCACGCCGGGAATGCGGGTCTCCCAGCTCACCTTCACCGAACTCTCCTCGCCGGCCGACCGACCGTATGGTCCCGACCGAGGTTCTAAATATCAAGGGCAGAGCGGCCCACAGGCCTCCCGCATCCAGGGCGACTCGGAGTTCGGCGGGCAGGGAGGACGGCGAGGACGGCAGGGTCGGCTCGGCGAGGTCGATAGAGACAATGGAGACTCCACGAACGAAGCCGGAGAGGGGACCGCCGACAACGACGAAGCCGGAACTACTGGGACCGACGAGGGCGACCGAACCGATGGAAGCAGCGAGGACGACCGATGAAGTTCGTCGAGGAGATCGTCGTCGAGCAGTTTTTACCCACGTTTCGATCGATGCTCGTCGAGGAGCTTCGCGAACGAGGGCTCACACAGAGCGAGGTCGCGGGGATCTTAGGCATCAGCCAGTCGGCGGTCTCGAAGTACGCCCACGGCGAGGTCGCTCGCGACGAACGCGTGCTCGGCGACGAGCGGGTAGAGGAACTAGTTTCGGATCTCGCTGAGGGCCTGGCGAGCGGCGACATGCAACCGGTCGGTGCGCTGATCGAGTGTGAGGTACTGATCCGCCGGCTCGAACGCGGCGATCTGCTCGCCGACATCCACCAGGAGGCGATGCCCGCCCTCGCGGCGAACGGCGGCTTCGCGATCCACGATCCCGAGGGCGATCTCCGGTCGGCCGAGCAGGTGCGCGCCTCGGTTCGCCGCGGGCTCCGGACCGTAGAGAACACGAGCGGGTTTGCAGGACTCATCCCGAACGTCGGTGCCAATCTCGTCGAATGTCTCCCCGAGGCGAGGGGCATCGACGACGTGGCTGGCGTCCCCGGCCGGATCTTCGACGTGAAGGGCCGAGCAACGATCCCCGGAGAACCGGAGTTCGGCGTCTCCGAACACGTCGCAACCGTCCTGCTCGCTGCACGGCGGGGCGGCCTGGACGCTCGTGGGGCGCTCGACGTGCGCTACGAGCCCGAGTTGCTCGCGCGCCTGGAATCCGAGTGCGAGACGATCGAGTTCGACGCCGACGACGATCTCCGAGCCGCTATCGCCGAGGCATTGGCCGACACAGCCCCGGACGATACCGCCGAGGGCTGCGTGTTGTACCAAACCGGTGGGTTCGGAATCGAGCCGATCATGTACCTGCTCGCTCCCGACGCTCCGGGTGCCGCTCGCCTCGTTCGCAAACTGGTCTGAGTTCGCGATGACCGACGACCTCCAGGCGTTCTACGGGCGGTGGGCGCGACTCTACGACCGAATCGCGCGCTTTCCCGGCGTCGGTGCCTGGCGAGCGGCCGCCGCCGACGCGCTAGCGCTCGAGCCCGGCGATACAGTACTGGAGATGGGTTGTGGGACCGGCGCGAACCTCCCCTACCTTCGCGAGCGGGTCGGGCCCGAAGGGCAGGTGATCGGCATCGATCTCACTGCCGGGATGCTCGATGTCGCCCGCGAGCGCGTCGAACGACGCGGGTGGAAGAACGTCTCGCTAATCCGGGCCGACGCTTCCCGCCCGCCGATCGCTGCGTCCGCGGTCGATCACGCTATCGGCGAAGGGACTAATGGAAAAGGTATCGACGCCGTGCTCGCGAGCTTCCTCAGCGGGATGTTTGCCGACCCCGCGCCGGTGATCGAAGAGTGGTGCTCGCTGCTCGGTCCCGGTGGTCGAATCTGTCTGCTCGACGCGACGCGAAGCGCCGACCGACGAGCGTTGCCCCTCGATATGACCTTTCGTGCCTTCGTCGTCGCCTCGACGCCCCCGACCTGGCAGCTACGCTACGATGACCCGCCCTGGAGAGCGCTCGAAGCACGCGTCGAGAGTGCTCACGACGCCGTGAGACGGTGCTGTGGCACCTACGGTGCCGACCGGTTCGCACTGGGGTTCGTCCGCCTCACGTACGGCGTCGTCGAGTGAATCGAGCGAGTCAGTGCGATCGAACCGCTTTCGGCACTCGCCGGGGTACCAGTTCTATGAGCGATACTGGAAAGCAGGGTCCGGACCTCACTGCTCACCACGTCGGAATCACCGTTTGCGATCTCGATCGCGCCGTCGAGTTCTATCGCGAGATCCTCGGTCTCGAGGAACTCGACCGCTTCACGGTCTCGGGCTCGGCGTTCGCTTCAGCAGTCGGCGTCGAAGGAGCTACTGGAACGTTTACCCACCTCGATGCTGACGGCGTACGCGTCGAACTGATCGAATACGAGCCCGAGGGTGAGGCGACAGCTACCGAGGCGGTCAACCAACCCGGTGCGACCCACCTCGGCCTGTCGGTCGTGGACGTCGAGGGCTTCTACGAGTCGCTGCCGGAGGCCGTCGAGACGCTGAGCGAACCCCAGACGACCGAGAGCGGGTCGACGATCCTGTTCGTCCGCGATCCGGAGGGCAATCTCGTCGAACTCATCGAAACCTGAACACGACGATCGTGCGCTTCACGAGACACACCGATAACGCGTCTGCGTCCGCTCCATAGGATTCAGGCTATACACCTCGGCGTGGGCGTTACAGAACGCACCGCCAGCACAGCTGTCGTCTGCTCTGTGAAATCTATGCCTCGTATGCCTCGGCATGTCCTTCGCAAAACTCGGGGTCACGAAGCTGTGCCGTGACGAGTTCCGGCTGGCGGTGGGCGTTGTAGAGTCGACAGCCCTCCTCCGCGCAGAAGGCCTCACCGGTTGCCCAGAAGTGGATCGCCTGCAGGACGTAGCCCTTCAGCGCCTCGGTCGTCCGGGGGTCGCCTTCGACGAGGAAGTCGCCCTCGATCTCGCTCTCTAGGACCTCCCGGGGTGGCGCTCCGCCCGAGAGCATGGCGTGGTGCTGTTGGGCCTGGTAGTATTCTTGGGGCTTGGCGGGTGCTTCGAACAGACCGGGTATCGAGAGAAGCGCGGGCTGCCCGAGAATATTCACCCGCTTGTGCCACCGCCCGTCGTGATCGCCCCAGGTTCCCAGTGCCCGATCCAGCAGGGCGATATGCAACTCCTCGCGGGCTTCCTCCGCGGGAAAACAGGCGTTGAGCGCGCGCTGAATCGCCAGCCCGTCGTAGAGCACCCCGCCCGCCCGATCGGGGTCTGCGAGCGCGCGCTGTTCGTAGCGAACGATCCCGAGCATCTCGTTGCCGGTCTCCCGATCGTAGGGATCGAGCACGCGCGCCCTGGCGAAGGCTGCGGGAAGGTCCTCGTCGCTGTGGAGATCGAGGAATCGATCCCGGACGACGACCTCGGGTTCAACCCGCTCGCGGAGCCAGGCTGCGATTTCTCCGCTGTCGACGAGGGTTGTCGACGCGCGGTAGAGCACGATACGCTCGAGCATATCGGCGGGTGTTACTACACGCAAAAATCCCTTCGGATACCAAAGTCGTCCGCTCGAACGGGTTCGTTGACGAGACACCGCTTTTCCCGGGCGTCGCCCGAGGTCGCCGTATGGTCGACGCACGCGAGTACCACAAGTCGATGAACAGAGTTATGCAGTGGCGTACAATGTAAAACAATAGTGGACAGTTCTGGTTGGTTCGAAGTGAGCGAGGAGTACCGGTTCATCGGCCGGACGTTCGCGGAGTATTGACGGATGTTCGCGCTCGAAGTGCAGGATGTGACTCGCAGGTCGGTACTCGACTGTCCGGGTGGACCGAGTTCCTTCGCCGCTATCGCCTCGGCCTGGGGCGGGTCGGTCACCGCCGTCGATCCGTTTTATACCCGATCGGTATCGGCGCTGGATGCCGAGTGTGCCGCAGCCGTCGATCGGACCGTGGCACAGCTCACCGAGAACCCCGGTTTGTTCGTCTGGGACCTCTACGAGGACGTCGAGACCTGCGGCCGATACCTCCGGGCGGCCTACGAGCGCTTTCTCGCCGACTACGCGCGTCACCCCGGCCGATACGTCGCAGCCGCGCTGCCCGACCTACCCTTCGCATCGGATAGCTTCGCGCTCGTGCTCTCGGCGAACTTCCTCTTCCTATACGACGACCGACTCGATCGGGACTCTCACGTCGCCGCATTGCGAGAGCTCGCCCGCGTCGCGAGGGAAGAAGTACGCGTATTTACTCTCGCCTCACTCGATAGGGAACGGTCAGCATACGTCGATCCGGTGGTCGATCGGCTCCGTGCGGACGGTCTCACGGTCGAATTTCGGGACGTTCCCTACGAGTTCCAGCCCGGCGCGACCGAGATGCTGGTCGTGTCGGACTGTACTCGAACCACGTAGTTCGGCGTACCGTCCTCCTGCCGTCGCATCGAGCAACTATCGAATGGGCGATCGGAACTGATTACTGAGCTTCATCGCAACCGGTCGGTATGCCCGGTCCAGTTTTCCTCGGCGGCGGTGACGTCGCGCTCAGGACGGTCGAGGAAGAGGACATCGGGTTCCTTCAGCGCGGATTCACCGACCGGCGAATCGGCCCGTACGTCGCGCGTTATCGGCCGATCAGTCGCTCGCAGCAACGGACCGAGTACGAAGAACAGTTCGTCGGTAGCGACGATTCGATCGACCTGCTGGTCTGTGCCAACGAAGAACCGGTTGGCTACGCCCACCTCTTCGCGATCGACCATCGCCGTGGGACCAGCGAACTCGGCTACTGGATCGTCCCCGACGAGCAAGGTAAGGGCTACGGGACGGCAGCAGTACGGCTCATTACTGACTACGGGTTCGAGGAAGTCAATCTGCACAAACTGACCGCCCGGGTTCACGAATCGAACAAAGTCTCACAGCGGCTCTTAGAGAGGGTCGGCTTCGTCGAGGAGGGCGTCCAGCGTGAACAGCGCTTTCTCGACGGCGAATATCAGGATTCCCATCTCTACGGGCTCTTAGCGCAGGAGTGGCGCGACCGATAGCGATCCTGGTATACTCTATAGATGACCGGGCGGGCAGATCGACGATACGATCGTACGAACCCACAGCTCAGCCGCCACTGATGACCTCCATTAGCTCCTCGTCGTCGCTGACTGTAGCGGGGTCGTCCGTCTCGGCGATGATGTTCCCACGCTCGATAACGTATAGTCGGTCGACGAAATCACTGATCTGACTGATCTGGGACTCCGCGATGAGTACAGAGGTTCCGAGGTCCTCACGAACAGTCGACATGCTCTCGCTCAGATCCCGTTTGATGCTAGGTGCGAGCCCTTCGAAGGGTTCGTCCAGCATGACTAAGTTCGGATCGGCGACCAGCGCGCGGGAGACAGTCACCATCTGTTGTTGCCCGCCGGAGAGTTTCCCGGCGGGTTGATCGAGGAAGGCGTCCATGTCGGGAAACACCTCGAGTACGACTGCGAGGCGATCGTCGACACTGGTCGTCCCGTCGTCGGTGCCCCAAAGTGCCATTTCGATGTTCTCTCGGGCCGTGAGGTTCGAGATCAACCGCCGATCCTCGGGAGCGAAGCCGATTCCGAGGCGCTTTCGCTCGTGAGTCTCGCGTTCAGTGATGTCCTCACCGTCGAAGGATATCGATCCGCCCTGTATGGTCTGTAATCCCATCACCGAACGGAACGTCGAGGTCTTACCGGCACCGTTCCGACCGACGATACCGACGATTTCGGACTCCGCTACCGAGAGGTCGATGTCGCGCAACACGGTGACGCCTTCGATCGACGCACTGAGTCCGGCGAGTTCGAGCAGCATCACTCCTCGCCTCGGATACGGCGTTTTACGGTCTCGTCCTCGAGGACCTCCTCCGGCGTGCCATCGATGATCTTCCGCCCTCGATCCATCGCGACGACACGCTCGGCGTACTCGGCAATGAGTTCCATGTCGTGTTCGATGAACAGCACTGCCACCTCCGACGTCTCGAAGTAGCTCCGTAGCCGTTCCATGATTGTGTACTTGTTCTCGGTGGCGACCCCGCTCGTCGGTTCGTCGAGAACGAGTAGCTTCGGGCGCATGGCGATGCTCATACACACGTCGAGAATTTTCTTATCGCCATGCGGGATCGCCTTGGCCCGGGTTTCCTGCTGGTCGACGATACCGAACTCCTCGAGCAGATCGCTCGCTTCGAGGCGGGTATCGTCCTCCCAGTCGAGTACGGTAAACAGCGACTTGTTGTATCCCTCCCGGGTGAGGATCGCGGATCGAACGTTCTCGACCGGAGTGAGATCATCACAGATCTGTGGGATCTGAAAGGACCGCACGAGTCCCGACTGCGCACGGGAATACACCGGAGAGTCCCCGAGCGTCCGTCCGTCGAAGACGATCTCGCCCGATGTCGACTCGAAGACGCCCGTCAACAGATTCACGAGCGTAGTCTTACCGGCCCCGTTGGGACCGATGATCCCGACGATCTCCCCGCTATCGATCGCGAAGTCTACGCTATCGACTGCCGTGAGTTCGCCGAACGTCTTCGTTAGTTCTCGGGTCTGGAGTACGGCCATCAGCGATCGCCCCTATCCTTACGCCACCGACGGACGCGACGACGGATTCGCGAGACAATGCCCGCGATACCTTCGGGTTCGAAGACGATCACGAGGAACAACACGAGTCCCATCACGAAGTGCCAGTACTCGGTCAGTTGCTGGGCTTGGCTACGGATCAGAATGAACGCTCCCGCTCCGGCAACCGGACCCAGGAACGACCCCGTTCCCCCGAGAACAGTCATGAAGGCCAGCTCACCTGAACGTGACCAGTGTAGTACTGTTCCCGGAGTGACGTGTCCGTTGAGAAACGCGTACATCGCGCCGGCGAGTCCGGTAAACGCCCCGGAGACGATGCTCGCGTACCACCGATACTGGTAGACCGGGATGCCGATGGCCCGTGCTCGCTCCGGGCTATCGCGGATCGTCTTGAGTGTGAGCCCGAACGGCGAGTGCATGAACGTCCAGAGCAGTACCGCAGTCACGACGAACGCCAGCAGGATAACGTAGTAGAGAACACCCTGAAGATAGCCCCCATACCCCCACATCGCGAGGTAATCGACCCCGGCGATCGTCGGGGCCGTGATGGGAACCCCATCGGTCCCACCGGTGACCGTATAGAGTTTCACTGTGAGAACGTAGAGCAACTGGGCGAGCGCCAGCATCAACAGTGCGTAGTACACCTTCGTGTGGCGAACGGAGACGTACCCGACGATCGCTGCGACCGTGCCCGCGGCGAGAACGCCGACAGGTAACAGTACGAGTAGCTCGGAAACGCCCGCGTACTGGGCGAAAAGTCCAATAGCGTACGCCGACCCGCCGAAAAACGCCGCGTGGCCGAAGGAGAGCAGCCCCGTGTATCCCAAGAGCACGTTGTACGCGAGGCCTGCTATGGCGAAGGTGAGTATCTGGGCAACGAGAAAGACCTCGAACTGGGACGTCCCCGGCAGGTACGGCAGGGCGAACGCGCCGATAGCGAGCAGGGCAGCACCGATCCCCCAGGAGGAGGTGACACTCCCTTTGATCTCGGAAACGAGTCCAGTTCGCGTGTCCTGGCTCATGCGTCGATCTCCCCAAACAGACCGGTCGGTTTCACCAGTATCACGGCGGCCATCAACAAGAACACCGCAGCGAGTGCCAGTTGCGGGATATAATAGGTCCCGTAGGCCTGTACCAGCCCGATGATCAACGAGGCGACGATAGCTCCCTTGAGGCTTCCGAGCCCGCCGATGACCAGCACCGCAAAGGCGAGGATGACGAACTCGAGGGACAGCCCGGTAGTGATCGACGCACCCGGCAGGTAAAGCGCCCCGCCGAGTGCAGCCAGTCCGACACTAATGACGAAGATCTTGAGATGGATCGATCGCGTATCGATCCCGCTGACGCTGACGATCTCCTTGTCCTCGGCCATCGCGAGCGTGATCCTCCCCAACCGCGTTGCCTCGAGGAAGTAATAGAGCGTACCGGCGATCGCAGCCGTGATGAGGATCGTTAGGATCGACCACCAGGGATAGGTCCCACCCGGGATCGAGAAGGTACCGAGTAGGTCTGCCGGTGCTGTTGCGCTCACCGGCTGGCCACCCCAGACGAACTTCATCGAGTCTTCCATCATCAGGATGATACCGAACGTCGCTAGTAGATGGTAGTCGTCCTCGAGATCGTACAGCGGCTCGAAGAGGGCTTGTTCCATCACTAGACCGACCATCGAGGCAATGGCCGGGACGACCAGTAACAACACCACCAGAAAGACGACGAACAGCCCGACGAACCCGAGGCTATCGCCGACTACTCCGGTAGTCCGGCGGATGAGGCTCGCGGAGAGATACGCCCCGAGCGGGAGGAACGCGGCGTGAGCGAGGTTCATGAAGTTGAGCATTCCGTACACCAGTGACAGCCCGGTCCCGAGCAAGAACAGCGTAGAGGCTCTGGAGAGACCATTGAGAACGATTATCAGCTGATCGATGAGGAACTGTTGGAGCACATACATTGTATCACTCGATCTATAAGCTATCGAGCCACTCGCTCGTGGTCATCGTCGGTGGCGGGTTGACCAGCTCGGGAGCGGTCCAGGAAGTGTCACGAAGCGATAACCGATCACCGCTCGTGTCCGCAAGGCCATAGAGCGACGGTTCGACCACGTTGTGACTTCCTCGTGGCATATCGACGAACCCACTCGGGGAGTCAAAGCCAATACCCTCCATTGAACTGATCCATTGGTCCTTTCCAGGATATGTACCCGTAAGGTTGTAGGCACGCTCGATCGAGTAGACGTACGCCCAGATCGCCTGCCACGCGTGGAATGCCCCGTGGGCGTAGGGTGCTTCGTTGAACTCGTTCTGGTAGTTCCGAACGAACTGCTGGTGTAGTTGGCTCCACTCCAGAGCACCGAAGGGGGCGTGTGGACCGCGCGCACCGAAGACGAACCCGTCTCTGATCTGGTTCGGAACGTCACCTAATATGTGACTCGCCGCGCTGAAACACGGAATAGTGTCTTCGAACAGGCCCTGGTTGTTCGCTTGGGTGATGAAGTTTACCGCGTCGCCGCCCCAGTAACTCGAAAAGATGAAATCGGGGTCGACGTTGCTGAGCGCACTGATCGTTGCGCTGTAATCTTCGGTCGGAAAAGGGGTGAAACGTGCTGCTACTACCTCGACGTCGATACCGATGCTCTCGATCGCCTGCGTGAAGAGGTTCCAGTTGTTCCGGCCGAACGCGTAGTCCTGGTTGGCACCTGCGACAGTCTGTACGTCTGAAAAAGCGTTCTCCAGGAGGCGTGCTGCACCGACTGTATCGGTCGAACTGCTCGCACACGTCCGGAAGACGTATTGGGGATCGGTAACCGCAGTATCGAACAGCTCCGTTGTCCCCGTATCCCAGATGATCGTTGGCTGAGCGAGTTCTTCGGCGACGGGCGCGACTGATAGCGCATCTGCACTCGAGATGTAGCCGATGATGATATCGAAGTCCTCCTGTGTGGCTAGTCGCCGGTACTGTTGTATGACCTGATCGACGTTCTCGTCGAACTGCTCCATCTCGATCTCGCGTTCGCCCAGGATACCGCCGTTCTCGTTGATCCTGTCGACGGTCATCTCCGCAGCCTGCATCATCGGCACGCCGAACACGGAGGCAGCCCCTGAAGTGAACCCGATACACGCCATACGAAGCGGTTCGCCGGGAATCTCACCGCCACCCCCACCATCGCCGCCGCTATCGCTCTGGCTCGCCGGGTTGCTACAACCGGCAAGTCCCATCGAAGCCGCGGCGGTCGCCGCTCCGGCCCCCCTCATGAATCGTCGCCTTCCCATATCGTGATCGACGTTCGGCGATCCGCTGTTCTGCGCCCCTCCACCCGGACCCGATGTACGTGCCATGTCATGGCATATTTAGCGACCCTAATAAAGGTACTCGATTATACGATCAATAACGAGCAGATCCCAGAGCGGGACTGCTACTTAGTCCCCCACCAGGAGTCGTCTATGAACACAGACGAGTATGGCAAGTACGATTAGCAGTAAGACAAGGCCGCTTCAGTCGTCGGCGGGCGTCGCCTGGGTGCTCATCTCGACGGGGTCGGCCTCGATACCGAGTTCGTCGATGGCGGCCTGGGCGGCCCGCTTCCCCGAGAGGAGCATCGCGCCGAAGGTCGGGCCCATCCGCGGGAGGCCATAGGTCGTCGCGACGGCCATCCCCGTGGCGATCAGACCCGGGTGGACGAGCCCGGTATGTTCGACGACCGCGTCCTCGCTCTGACCGACCCACATCGAGTCATGCCCCGGCGAGTCGTGTCCCGGTGCACCATAGGAGTCCGCGTCGGTCTCGTCCATGCCGGTCGCGCTCTCGGCGGCACTTCCGAGTCCCGGCGCATCGAGCACGCCGCGTTCCTGCAGTTTCGAGACGGCCATCGCGTCGTGGCCGGTCGCGTCGATCACGAGATTACCCTCGATGGCGACCGGATCGACGCAGGTGATCTCCCGAGGCAAGGAGTGGACTGGCGTCCAGTTCATGACGATCCCACCCACCCGGTGGTCCTCGCGGATCACGATGTCGGTGAACTCAGTCATGTTCTGGATCTTCGCGCCTGCGTCACAGGCGGCTTTGATCAGTGCCGAGCAGGCGTGTGGCCCGTTCGCGACGTACAGCCCCTCGGTGTCCTGGGCCTGCTTGTACTCGACGTCGAGATCCTCCAGAACCAACTCGGCGGGCGAGCGTACGGTGATCTTGTTCATCAGAAAGCCCCCGAGCCAGAAGCCCCCGCCCAGGTAGTTGTTCTTCTCGACGACCATCGTCTGGACGCCCCGCTCGGCGAGTTCGGTTGCGGCCATCAGTCCCGAGGGACCGCCTCCGACGATGATCACGTCGCTGTCGGAGAAGTTCATGAAGTCCTCGGTCCACTCCTGGCCGATCGCCCGGGTGACGTCGGCCTCGCCGACGTCGCTGAACTGTTCGAACTCGCTGTCTGTGGTCTCGCTCTCTGTAGTATCGGTTTCGCTCATACCACCACCAAATAGTAGCAGGTGGTATATAGGACTTGGCCCTATGATCGAATCGTACAATCCGGTTATTCGCCGAGGAACACACGATGTCGTCTTCTCCACCGTTTTGCTCCGAGGGGCGCTGGCTGGCCGTGAGTAGTACGTAGCACCCGTGACGTGTGCTGTAGTAGCATGGCTTGCGTGGTGAAGCTGCTGGAGTTAGGGTTGGAGAGAGAAGGAATGACTCACCATCTCCAGGGCTACCAGCGCGTCGGAACCGAGCCGACGACGGCGAGGATAGTGCGAGCGGTGAGAGCTGGAACGACGGAGCGCCGGTGGCTCTAGCGCTCGCGACCGAGGACGATCCGGAGGGAGTTCTCGAAGCGCCGACGGTCGCCGGGCTCGCGGTCGCTGTCTCGCGACGACGAACAGTTCCCCTGTGGAGGCAGGCGAAGGGGTCTTGCTCGAACGATAGCTCCCGTGCTCGCTTTCCTACGACCGGTGGGCGGTCGGCGACGCCGACGTGCGGGCGTTTCTCGAAGGGGTGCTCGACGCGATCGAGCGCGCTCCGGAGCTGCTACTTCGGACCTACCGGTAGGTGCCGTTCTCCTTTCTCCCGCCACCCCGTCCGCTCACCGTATCTCCGCGAGACGTCGGTTCATCTCCCTATCGACTCACTCCGCGAGGACCTCGTCCGATTCCTCGCGGATGGCTGTCCACCGCTCGAAAAAGCCCGACACGCCGAGGAAGCGGACGGCCTCGTAGATTCCCTCTCGCTCCTCGAAGTCGGCCGAGAGCCCGCCGGATCGCTCGCGATAGCTATCGAAGAGCCCGGCTACTACTTTCTCGGGGCCCTCCGCGCGAGGCGGGTCGATCAGCTGGTCCTGCGCGCGATGGAGTTCGCGTGCTGGGTCGCCGACGTGGGCGATCTCCCAGTCGAGGAAGCCGACCTGTTCGTTCTCGCGAAAGCAGTTCGGCGCGGCCGGATCGCCGTGACAGAGTACAGCCGGCGCTTCGTCCAGTAGATCGTGGTTCGCTTCGACGGCGTCGATCACCCGTTCGAAGTGCTCCTCGAAACGATCGGAGGGAGCAAGGGCTCGGGTTTCGGCGATCGTACCCGTGAGGACGGTCGTCCGGGAGCCGGTATCGAGTTCGAGGCCCTCCGCGCCGCCACCGAGGACCCGACCGTGGCGCTCGAAGCGGCGGGTGTGAAGGCGCGCGAGGGCACTGCCGACCTGATAAGCGAGTCCCGCTGTTCGCTCGTGTCCGCCTCCGCCCAGAGTTCGATCAGGTTCGGTCCGGCTACCGGCACGGTGACGAGATGCGGTATCGACCACTCCGGATCGCTCGCTACCACTTCGGGGACGGGGACGTCGGTGTTCGCCGCCGCGTAGGCGAGCACTGCCCGTTCGCGGGCGATCCGGGAGCCGTCCCCGTCGGTAGCGACCTTCAGGTAGATCCGTGTTCCGTCGGCGAACTCGATGCCGACGGTCCGGTTCTTCTCGTTCCAGGACGGTCCTATCGGCAGTAGGTCCGTGGCCTCGCGGTCGGGGAAAGTGTCTTCGAGCACCGACGCGATTCGGTCGTCCATGGGTGGAGGCTCCGTGCGTATAAAAAGGGTCTTGTGGTGGTGTGAACTCCGATCAGTGTCTATCAGCCGTGAGTCGCTGGCCGGCCGATCACTTCCGCACCGAGTAGACGATCGTCGGGGGCCTTATCGATAGCGAACGGAGAGTCGGTCTACGGTTCGAGGACGACCCGGAAGCGAGCGTCGTTCGCGAGCATTCGCTCGTAGGCCTCGCCCGCGTCCTCCAGCGGGTAGGTCTCGATCATCGGTTCGATCTCCCGCAGCGCGCTGAACTCCAAGGTGTCCTGTGAGTCCCGCGCGTCCCCGGAGGGCCAGCCCCCGACCGACCGGCGACCCATGACGAGTTCCTGGATCGAGACGCCGACTGGCTCGCCCGGAATGCCTACGGCAAGCACTTCGCCGCTCACGCCCAGCCCCGAGACGACGCTCTCGATGGCCCCGGCGTTCGGCGCGGTGGCGAGGACCACCCGCGCGCCACCCAGTTCCTGGAGTGCCTCGCCCGGGTTTTCGGCCTCGCTGTCGACGTAGTGATCCGCGCCGAGATCGAGGGCCAGATCGCGCTTTTCGGTCCCGCGGGAGACGGCGACGGTCTCGAAGCCGGCGGCATGCGCGTACTGAATTCCTAAGTGACCGAGGCCACCGACGCCTTGGACTGCGACGAGATCGCCCGGCTTCGCGTCGCTATTACGAAGCGCGTTGTAGGTGGTGATCCCCGCACACATGAGCGGCGCGGCCGCGCTCGCATCGAGGTCGTCGGGGACCGCCGCGATCGCTTCCTGGGGAGCGGTCATGTACTCGGCGTAGCCCCCGTCGTAGGCGATGCCGGTGACCTCGCTGTTCTCACAGGCGATGAAATCGCCCCGCCGACAGGGTTCGCACTCGAAGCAGTGTCCGCCGTGCCAGCCGACGCCGACGCGCTGGCCCTCTTCCCAAGCGTCGACGCTTTCGCCGACCGCATCGACCCGGCCGACGACCTCGTGACCCGGAGTGCGGGGATAGTCGATGCCGGGGAACTGTCCCTCCTTGACGAAGACGTCGGAGTGGCAGATCCCACAGGCCTCGACGGCGACTCGTACTTCCTCACCTTCCGGTTCGGGCACGTCCTTCTCGATTACTTCGAACTCCTCGCCTGCCTCCGGAACCTGAACGGCTTTCATGCGCTGCCGGCTACGGCGTCACCACCCAAAAGCGCTGTCTTGGCGGCATCTGAGTCGTCTGCCAGGAGCAGTGTGGCAGGAGAGCCAAGTCCCCGAATCGTGTTCGTGAGCAATAGTGTAGACGGTCCGGTCTCTGGCGATGTCCCTAGCCGAGCGCGATATAGGGCCCGAGCGTGACTAGTACGACCGCGAGTGCCAGCTTCAGTCGGCGTGCGCTGACTCGATGGGCGACCTGCCAGCCGACCACGACGCCGATCAGCTCCGGGACGCCGATGAGCGCAACGAGCCACAGCGAGACGGCGTCTCGGAAGAGGTAGCCGGCAGTCGCGAAGCCGGCGATAAAGATCGACTGTACCTGGGCGACGGCGACCGCCGGCACCATCGGCGCGCCGAGTGCGACCAGTAGTGGCACGGCGAGCACCGGCCCGCCGACGCCGAGCAGGCCCGCCGGCACGCCGACGGCGAAGCCAACGGCCCCAACCAGTACTGTTCCGCGTCGCGTCCGGGCGTCGAACTCTCCACCGCCACTCCCGTAGCGCTCCCGATACCAGGTGAGGACGCCCGCGAGTGCGACGAACCCCCCGAGCAGCACCTCGAAGAGCTCCGCCGAGACGAAGGCATTGATCCCCGCTCCTAAGAGCGCGCCAGCAAGCCCCGTGAGACTGAGTACGACCATCATCCATTTGCCTTGTTCCGTTCGGAGCTCCCCCGAGTGAGCATAGACGGCGCTACCGATGATCCCGGTGGCGATGTTCGTCGCCCCGGCCGTCCCGGCGATCAGTCCCGGTCGGGCGAGCACGAAGCTGAGCGCGATCGTCACGAACACCCCCCCGGGGCCGATGGCGGTGATACCGATTCCCGCGAGGAAGGCGACGAGGACGAGTGCGAGCAGCGTCGCCGTATCGAGGGCGACTCCACCGAACGCGAGGGCTGGCACTGCGACCGGAGCGGCAGGGGGCACTGACGGAGCGCTCTCGACGATCCACGTCGACAGCGACAGAAGGAGAGCCGAATGCACTGGAGAGATACTGTCGTCTCAGTCAGTTAGAAACGTCGAAATACTTCTTCGATCGTCACTCATGTTCAGGCCGTCGAGCCTTCCATCCAGGGGAGTTGGGACGCACCGATATACCGGACGATCGTCGAGGAGACGTACCCGAGAATTCCGATGGTAATCATCCCGACGAAGATCACCGGATAGGAGCCACCGGTGTACGCCGACCACGTCATGAAGCCAAGACCCCCGCCGGAGATCATCTCCGCGGCGACGAGGTTCACCCATGCCAGGCCCATCCCGACGACCATCCCCGTGTGCACGGAGGGCAGCGCGCCGGGATAGATGACGTGTCGGAAAGTCTGCCAGTCCGCAGCGCCGAGTGACTGGGCGGCCCGGGAGTACTCGTCGTCGATGCTCCGAACGCCCGCGATGGCGTTGAGCAAGATCGGGAAGAAAGCGCCT
Organism: Halobacteriales archaeon QS_3_64_16; assembly: GCA_003021705.1. Lineage (GTDB taxonomy): Archaea > Halobacteriota > Halobacteria > Halobacteriales > Halococcaceae > PXQR01. The sequence goes on along the minus strand of PXRJ01000001.1, from coordinate 110,234 downwards.
AAGAACGTGATGAAGACGATCCCGGTGTCGATCTCGAAGCTGGCGATGCCCAGCGAGAAGGCGAGCGAAGGAAGCACCAGGATCGTGAATGGAATCCAGGCGATCGGCGGAATCGGCCGAACGAGTTCCAGTGCGGGGTAGGTGAAATCGCCGAAGACGACGCTCCACCCGATGAGCAGTCCGAGGGGCACCCCGATCAGCGCCGCGATCGTGAAGGCTCCGAGTACCCGAAGCGTGCTCAGGGTGATCGCGTTCCAGTAGACGGGGCTCCCGACGTACCCGACGAAGGCCCCAGCCACCGCTGCCGGCCCGGGTAAGGTCTGTGGACCGAGCGCGCCGACGACGAACCACACGCCTAAGAGACCGAGGATCGAGGCGCTCCGTTTCGCCCACTTGGCCGTGTCCATGTTAGGCCTCCTGTGTTTCCTGCTGTTTCTGTTCCATTGCCCGTTCTGCCTCGTCGTGGATGAGTTCGTTCGCCCGCTTCTGGTACTCGTTGAACGCCTCGCTCGTGAGCACCGAGGAGTCACGCGGCCGGTCGATGTCGACGTCGATGACGTCTTTGATCTGGCCGGGGCGGGCGGTCATCACCACGACGCGATCGGCGAGGAAGATCGCCTCCGCGACGTCGTGAGTGATAAACAGCACCGTGCGATCCTCCTCCTCCCAGATGTCCAAGAGCATCTCCTGCATGAGCTCTTTGGTCATCGCATCCAGCCCGCTGAAGGGTTCGTCCATCAGCATGATGTCGGGATCGTTCGCCAACAACCGGACGAGCTCGGCACGCTGTTGCATCCCGCCCGAGAGCTCGTGGGGATAGGAGTCCTCGAAGCCGCTCAGACCCGTCTCCTCGAGTAGCTCCCGGATGCGATCGTCGTCGACCGCGTTTCGCATCTGGGGCCCGAAGCGGGCGTTTTGCCCGATCGTCTTCCAGGGGAAGAGGCGATTGGACTGAAAGACGACACCCCGAGAGGGATCGGGGCCGTCGACCGGATCGCCGTTGATGAGCACTTCACCCTCGGTGGGTTCGAGGTAGCCCGCGATACATTCCATGACGGTGCTTTTCCCACAGCCGGAGGGCCCGAGCACACAGACGAACTCGTTGTCCCCGATCTCGAGATCCATGTTCTCGACGGCGGTGACGTGTGCGCCGTCGGGATCGTAGATCTTCGTCAAATCGTCGATCTCGACGAGGGCCTCGCCCGTTGCACGTGCCCGTCCGTCGTCTTCGTCGAGATCGCGGTGGCCGTTTTCCATGTCCTCGTAGCCATTGGTATCTTGATTGCGGTTCTGACTTCGCCGTTCGGGGTTGGATTCCTGTTTACTCATGGTATCACGTCTCACGTATCGATGTCGCTCCAGGGCATTGCACGGTTCGCGATTCGCTGAACGATCGCCGAGGAGGCATACCCCAGCGCGCCGATGACGACCATCCCGACTGCAATGATGTCGGTCTGGAGCAAGCGATAGGCCTGGAAGGTGATGTAGCCAAGCCCGTAGTTCCCGGCGACGATCTCGGCGGCCACGACCGTGATCCACCCGAGCCCGATTCCCAGTGAGACACCGGTGAGGATCGAGGGTAGTGCCGACGGGAAGATCACGTGTCTGAACACCTGTCGGTCGCTGGCCCCGAGGCTCTGGGCAGCCCGGCGGAACTCGTCGTCGAGATTGCGAACCCCCTCGATGGTGTTTACCAGAATCGGGAAGAAAGCCCCGATGAACACGACGAACAGCACGGCCGTGTTCACCGAAAAGCCCACTACGGGGACGACAGGGAACAACAGGATGCTCGCGGGCACCCACGCGACCGGCGGAATCGGTCGCAGGGACTCTACGGCTGGCGAGAGGTAGTTGTTCCATTCGATGCCTGCGCCGGCTCTGGTGCTCGTCCCGATTAGCAGTCCAAGCGGGATCGCAAGTAGTGCTGCGATCGAGACCCCGGCGACGACCCGGTAGGTCGAGTAGGCGGCGTGGATGTAGATCGACTGACTACCGCCGGCGACCGGATCGCCGAGCACGTAGCCATAGATCGCTACCAGCGTCTCGACCGGGCCGACGAACAGCCCGAAATTCAGAAAGCTGTACTCGACCGCCGCCCACCAGAGCACGAAGAAGCCGACGACAGACGTCGCCCACCGCAGTGCTCGCGGGGGCAGTGGTACTTCCCGACCCAGTAGTTGGCGGCGATCGATCCCGAGGACGCGTTCGCGCGTGCTCATGGTATCAGGCGCTCGAGTTGCTGCCGTTGTTCATGCCGCCGGCCGGGGTCCAGTTCACCTCGCCCGATAACTCCTCGACCGCCGAGTTGAGCGGGTCGACGTTGTACCGATCCGACCCGGGGATCTCTTGGATGAAACCCTGGGACTTGAGATACTGCGGGCCGTTCTCCTTTAACAGGGTGCCGGCCGGTCCGACCGCCTCGTAATCGGTGACGAAATCGAGGCGCTTGACATCGGGGTTGATCTCGAGGCTCGTGTACATGACGTCCTCGAGCACCTGCCTGTCGAAATCGCTGATCTCCTGTTCCTGAGCAACGAGATCGACCGCTCGTTGCGGTTCGGTTCGCATGATGTGTTTGGCTTCGAGTTCGGCTTTCATCCAAGCTTTCGCGACTTCGGGGCTGTCCTTGATGATCGAGTCGGGCATGATGATCCCTGCGGCGTCGGGAACGTTATAGGGCGCTCCGGACAACAGGAACTCTCCCTTCCCTTCCTGTTGGACGAGGCGGGTCATCGTCGGCTCCCAGCCGAACCCGACTGCAAGGTTCCCCTGACGGACGCCGGCGAGGATCGAGTTGATACCCTGGTCCTTGATATTGAACTCGAGGCCCTCCTGTTCGGCCATCCGGAGCATGAAGCGATGCGTACACGCACCCGTCGTCACACCCCAGGTTCCCCCACCGATGTCCTGGGCGCTCCCGGCGTTCGAGTCCGTGGGGACGGCCGCTAAGTTACACTGTTGGCCCTGTGAGAAGCCCGCCATGCCGACCGCGGAGATCGGCGTATCGTTGTTCGCGATCGCGGTGATCGTCGGCATATCCCCGGTATAGCCGACCTGGTTCTTGCCGGCGATCATCCGGTTGCCGACGACCGACCCCTGGAGCGCGATCTGCCAGCTGCCGACCTCGACGCCGTCGGGGAGGGATTTCTCGGCCAAGCCGGCGTGTTTGATGACCAGCGCCGACCAGGACTCGGTGTAGTACGGTTGGTAACCGATCGTCAGCGACGTAGTACCCCCGCCACCGCCGCCGCTCCCGTTACCGCTACCGCCGCCCCCACCGCCACCACCGCCGCCAGTGCTGATACAGCCGGCCAATAGTCCCAGCCCCGTCGCCGCCGAGGTGCCGAGAAACGCCCGGCGGTTCCGCGCGCTGGTGGTCGTCGTACTGGTCTTCGGTACGTCGCTCGCGTCGTCGCGTCGGTTTGCACACATAGTCTATCTGAGTTCTACCGCAGGTCGACTCGACACGGCCGTCGAGCCCTACGCGTTCGTGAGACGATGCCCCACTGGCCCATATTCACCCCTTCTACACAGGCTGTCGGCTTCTGCCCTCAGCCTTCTGTGGCAGGGTGTTTATAACTCATCTATTGTTGCCAGCTGGCATAAATCGTCCGGTTCGCTTCAGTGCCAGTATACCCGGATTTTCCGCCGGCCGATCGGTTCGCTCGTGGCCTATGGAGGAATCAGCGACTCGATGGTTCGACGAGCGTACGGTGATTCGGAGACGGGACGGGCCGATCGGAGCCCCTCTACGAGCACGAATAACGATCGGACGCGTCGGTCCCGGAGGCGTTCGAGCCGGGCAGGAAGTCGCGATGACTGCCGGAAACTAGCGTTCGCCGAGAGGGGCCGAAGAAAGCGACCCCCGGTCCCTTGCAGTCTCGAAGCAACCGCAGAACGTGATTCCCGATCAGACGGGAATCGACCGGGAGTGCCGTTCGCTGACTAGACGAGCCACATGAACAGACCCGGGAACCACGCGAGTACAACGACGATGATCAGCATCGATATCATGAAGGGCACCGCCGATCGGGCGACATCGAGCACCGACTCGCCGCTGATCCCCGAGAGCACATACAAGTTGAGGCCGATCGGCGGCGTGATGAACCCGACACCTAGCGCGGAGATCAGTACAACAGTGTAGTGTACCGGGTCCATCCCGATTTCGCTCGCGAGCGGTGCGAACAGCGGCCCGAGGATGATGATGTTCGGCGTGATTTCGATGATCGCCCCGGCGATCAAGAAGAAAAAGATCATCAATAGCGTGACGATATAGAAGTTCTGGGTAGTGCCGAACAACGCGCCTGCTACCTCCGAGGGGAGGCCGAGCACCGAGATGACCTGGCTGAAGACGATCCCGACAGCGATGTTCGGCGAAATAATGCCATTGAGGATCGCGCTGCGCTTGTACATCCCCGAGAAATCACCCAGCGCGATCGTGCTGTAGCCCAACCCGATGAGGAGTGTGACGCCGACCGCAACCGCCGCCGCCTCCGTCGGGGTGAACACCCCCGAGTAGATGCCACCGAGGATGATAATGGGGATCAGTAGTCCGAATTTCGCCTCCCAGCCCGATCGGAGGATTTCGCCCGCGCCCTGGAACTCGCCGCCGCTCTCGTAGCCTTCCGATCGGTTCACGACGACGTTTACGGCGACCATGCTGAACAGGATGAGTACACCTGGAATGAACGCCGCGAGAAAGAGCGTCGAAGCGGGGACGCCGAGGATGATCCCGGCGATGATATAGGAGATACTCGGCGGGATCAGTACTCCGGTGGACGCGCCGCTGGCGACCATCGCCGCGGCGTAGTTTCGCGAGTAGCCGGTGTCGTAGAGCCGTCCGAGCGTGATGCGGCCGATCGCAGCGGCGTCCGAAGCGTTCGAACCGCTAATCGTCGCAAAGAGCCCACAGCCCAGAATGGTCGCCGAGCCGAAGCCGGTCTTGAGACCGCCGACCAGCGACTCGACGAAATCGAGGAGTTCGCGGGCGACCCCGACCTCGAAGATGGCATCCCCGGTGAAGATGAACAAGGGCACTGCGATCAGCGCGAAGGAACTCAGCCCCGAATAGAGGGTATCGGCAAAGAGCGTCATCTGCATCGTCGCGTTGCTCAACTGGATAAAGGCGATCGACCCCAGCCCCATTGCGACGAACACCGGAACGCCAAGCACGAGCAACCCGGCGAAGATCAACAGCGGGATCAGGGTTCCGACCAGTGCCGCCATCAGCTACCTCCCGTCGTGCCCGCGTCCGTATCGGACTCGGTGTCGCTTCCGGTCTTGCCCGTCTCTTCTTCTTCCTCGTCGTCTTCGAGGAAGATCGCTTCGCCCTTATAGACCTCTCGTCCGTGCCGGACGTCCTGGATGTCGTAGTACATACGTTGGATGACGCGACCGCTGAACAGAAGGAAACCGAAGGGAACCGCGAACTGGAAAAAGGCCCGGTTCACCCGCAGGGCCTGGGTCGCCGACCCGAACTCGATGGAGGTGAGGATCAGCGGGAGGCTGTAATTCAGCGTATAGAGGGCGAACACGAGCATCATCACGTCCCCGAGGATGTACAGTAGCCCCTCGGTGCGATCGGAGACCACGTCGAACAGCGCATCGAGCCGGATGTGTGTCCGCTCGCGAACCGCCCAGCTCATACCGAGATAGGTGAGATAGATGTAGGCATAGACCGCCGTCCGTGAGCCCCACAGGCTCGAGAAATCGAGAACGAACCGGCGGAGTACCTCGGCGATAATGATGAATATCAGATACGTGTAGATGAGGAAGACTAGGTATCGCTCGGCGTTCCGGTCGATCGCGCCGAGAAGCGACCGAAGTCGACCGGCCAGACCCGAAGCACCGCTGCTCGTGGTGTCGTTCGCGGATTGGGTGGCGTCGGACACGGTTACTTCGGTGGGATGGTCAGTTCCGAAACCGTGTATTTGCTCTCCTGGGTGGTCGCGCTCTTGAACTTCTCGAAGTCGCTGATGCTACCCGCGAGGTTCTTTTTGGCCTTTTCCCACTCCGAACGCTGGTAGCCCATTGCCTCTTTCCACTGCTGGACCTGGCCCTCATCTAGCTCGTGGTACTTCACGCCCTTCTCTTTCGCCAGTAGGTCATAGGAGTTCTGACGCGTCTCGGCGACCTTATCGAGTTGCTGTTTGAACGTCTTTTCGGCCGCTGTGTCGAGTTGCTTCTGCAGATCCGTCGAGAGGGACTGGTAGAATTTGCGGCTGTAGGCTGCGACCTGTGCGTCGACGACGGCATTGATTAGCACCTCGTGGCTCACAATGTCCTCGAAGCCATAGGCCGCGTGGAATTCGTGGGCATTATGGGTCGAGTCGATGACACCCTCCTGAAGGGAGGTCGGCGTCTCGCTCCAGTCGACCGGTACCGGGTTCGCTCCGGCGAGGTTCCAGGCCGTCTGTAGCAGATCCGATCCGGGAATGCGGTGTTTGATGCCGCTCATGCCCTGGGGAGTGAGCGGCGGGGTCTTGTTCGGGGGGAAGTCAGGTCCCGTAGCGATCGAGCGCGGGTCAACGACGAGGTAGTACGCGACCTGGTAGCCGTTCTCTCGGACGCTCTTTTCGACTCGGTTCTGCCAGATATCGCTCGTCGCCAGGTTGACGAACTGCTGGTTGGTGCCGGCGAAATACGGTAGATTGACCAGATCGACTTCGGAGGCAAAGGGCGAGAAGTTAGATAGTGAGACCATCGCCGATTCGATCGTCCCCTGCTGGACTTTCTGTGCCAGTTTCGTCCCGGTGCCTAACTCTCCACCCGGAGCGAGGTTCACCTCGACCTGGCCGTTCGTCTCCTGCTCGATGTTCTTCTTGAACTCCGGTTGCATGATCGGGACGTACTTCTCGGCGTCAAGCGTGTAGGGGGTGGCGTAAGTCATACTGGCTGAGGTCTTCCCCCCACTACCACCGCTGCCGTTGCTGCCCCCACCATCGCCGCCTCCGCCTCCGCCTCCACCGATAAGACCGCCACCGCCGCCGGTACACCCGGCTAGCAGTCCCGTGCCGACCGCCGCCGACGTGCCGAGGAAGGCACGCCGATTCGCTCGTTTCTCCGTCTGTTCCTTCGAACTGGTGTCGCGCTGATCTCGGGACATAGTTTGATCGATCGAACCCGTAGAGTGCCTGCTGCCGGTATCCGGCGTCGAACCCGGTGCAAGCAAGAGGGGTCTACATGCTAGTTCGTGGCCCTACGGTTCTACGCAGGCCTTTCACTGGCAGGCTGTTTAAAACTTCCCCCCTTTATCCCAGTTGGGGCAAACCATCCGATTGCTCCCACGAGAATCGAACGAGGATCGAGGTCGTCCCGTTTCTGGGCTCTCGATCGGACTTCGCCCACCGAAGTCGAACCGGCGATCGATGATCGGGCGGACGGTGGTCGTCGAGTGGCTTCCAGTTTCTCTAACTCCGGACAGTCGGTACCGACGGCAATACCACTGTTTCTCACAACCCGAAAAACCGGCCAGTTACTGCCTCAAGCTTCAAGAACTCGGAACACAGCTAGATAGTCGATGGCCGATTCGAAACCGCCACGGAAGCGCTTCGCCGACTGGCAGGGCCTCAGGCGTATCGTCCCCTCCTCGATCGAGCAGCGAGTGCGAAAACCGATGGTCGGGTCCTCCCGACGCCTGGCTCGAACCGGTACCCGACCGGGAGGGCAAACGCGGACGCGAACGGAAGGAAACGACTAGAATACTATAATCAGAGTCCGCCCGACGTGACGGCGTCGATGAAGTCGGGCAGAGAGAGTGTAGCCAGAACGACCGCGAGCACGACCAAGACGACATTGAGAGCCGAGAGCGCGTAGCTGTTCTCCTGTTCGCCCATTGTCTCCCGGTCATTGACAGCCCAGAAGAGCAAGGCGGCCGTGATCGGGAGGCCGATGATCCCGTTATAGGCCGGAAAGAGAATGATCATGTCGATGACGCCGAGGCTGGTGAAAATCGCGATGAGCGGGGAGAGCCCGCCGATCGCGACGCCGACTGCGTAGATGATCTTGAAACTCCGATCGGCCGAGTCCGCATCGCGCCCGCGGGCGTGTTCGAAGAGGTACGCCGGCGTCCACATGATCGGAATGATACTGTTGAACGCGGCGGCGACCGCTCCGAGTAGAAAGGCGGTCTGTGCCCAACTCCCGAGGACTCGTCTGAGCCCGACGCCGGGCGTGATGAAGCTCTCCAGTTGGGTGAAGCCCGCAGGTCTGAGCACGGCGGCGGCGAGGACGAGCACCGCGATGGTCGTGAGTCCCCCGACGGTGTAGCCGATCCCCAGGTCACGCCGTACCACCGACAGGTCGCTCATCTCCGTCCAGCCCTTCTCCGCGACGAGATTGGACTCCAGAAAGAAGTTCGGCCACAGCGCGGTCGTCCCGACGATCGAAACCGCGAGGGTCAGTGCACTCCCCGTCGGAACCGAGGGGATAACGCCGCCCCCGATGGCCGCAAGCGAGGGGCTGCTCACGCCGGCGACGGACATGTAGAGAACGAGCAGTCCGAGCATCATCGCCGTCATGACCCGCTCGATGCCCTCGTAGTTGAGTACTCCGACGATTATCGCGAGTACGGCGACGAGTACGGCCAGTGGCTGCCAGCCGATCGCCCCGCCGAGCAGTACTTCGATGCCCCGGCCGACGGCGGCCGTGAGCTCGAGCGCCCAGGCCAGACAGCCGATCGATAGCAGTACCGCCAGCCCCATCGCGAGTCGCTCGCCCAGTTTCCGCCTGACGAAGACCATGAGCGGGTCACCGGCGATACCTAACCGGGCGCTCATGTCCTGGGCCATGAAGCCGAGCAGCGCAGCGCCGATGACCGCCCAGATCAGTGCGTAACCGTATCGCACGCCCGCCGAACTCGCGATGAAGATCGACCCCGAGCCGAAGTAACTCGCGACCATTACGAACGCGAGCCCGTATTCCTGGAAAAAGCCCGCCATCGTATCCCGGAGCCGATCGGTCGGCTCAGTGTTCATCGGTCCCGATACCCCTTCGATCGCGAGTGCCCGGCCGTTGCTGGTCGTCGGTCGAGTGAACGGTTGTTCGACGGTAGCCTGCGCATCCGTCCGGTTACCCACGACGGCATCAAAGACACTATCGGGAGCAACCCCTCGATGCTCAAGAGCCCGTTGTTTTTTCGTCGTTTTCCAACGGCCGTCTATCGGCGGTAAATCGGTCGACGATCGGTCGGTGGTCGATCCATCGAAGAAAAAATCGTTCGATACCGGGCCGCAAAGTACATGTGGGAGTAAGCCACAGTACCTCGGCAAGGCCGTACATGAAGGAGTCGACGGTGGTCTACACCCGAGCCGTATCGAGCGAGACGTCGATCGCCGAGCAGCGCCAGCGGGCGCTCGAATACGTTACCGAGACGGTCGGCCTCGACGAAGCGGAGGTCCTCGTCCTAGCCGACGAGGGAACCGAAACGCGAGCGGACGACTCTTCGGGCTATCAGCGACTCACCTCGCTCGTAGCGGCCGGTGACGTCAAGCGGGTGATCGTCACCGACGCCTCGCGGATCGCGAAGACGATGCCGGACTTCTATACGCTTCTGAAGACGCTACTGGACAGCGACATCGCCGTCCACGTCATCGAGGCTGGGCTCGCACTCGGCGAGAATCGCCCGCTTGCCGGACTCGAATCGGACGGCTCACAGCCCTCCGACGAGGCGATGCTTCGGGCGCTGGCCATCGCGGTGGATCTGGAGGAATCGGTCAGTGCCGAACGAACGAAAGAGGGCATTGACGCCGCGAAGGCAAGCGGCAAGCACGTCGGACGGCCGCCCTTCGGGTTCGACAGTCAGGGCGGACAGTTGGTACCGAACGAGGACTTCGAGACGGCCTTAGAGGTCATCGAGCGGATCGAGGACGGCAAAAGCAAGCGTTCGACCGCCCGGAACGCGGGCATCAGCCGTGCAACGGTACAGAACGTCGTCGACCGAAAGGACATCTACCACGAATACACGAACGCAGCGGAGGCCGACTGAGTCGGATTCGTAGTTTCGATACCGGCGAAAGTGAGACGAATTCGAGAACCGAGGGAAGCCAAGAAGCCGAGAGACTGGGTTCCGGAACGAAAGCCTATTTGCCCGTGCCTCGGCAAGTAAGCACGAGGGCTGGTAGCTCAGTTAGGCAGAGCGACGGACTCTTAATCCGTCGGTCGGGGGTTCAAGTCCCTCCCAGCCCGTAAGCAGGTTCGTGGGATTCGCTGGGCCCCACTCGTTTCGATGATCGCCGCTTTCCTGGACAATGGGCAGCCGAGCAGTCACTGTGGATCTCAGGTCATGAGGTCATCATTGCACTCCGCACAGACCATGAGATCGCCGACTTCACGGCACACTCGCCGACGCTCACAGAGTTCACAGGACTGGGTGCCCGATATCTCCTGGTCGGCTTCGTCGGTTTCCCCCCGTGGCACGACGGGATTTCTAATGCGGGTATAGTACAGGACGACGCCGAGGATCAACAGCGATCCCACCAGAAACCCGAGACCGATTCCAGGTGCCATAACGTGAACCGTTGGCACTCCAGTCTTGTCAGAGTTCCGCAGGCCCACCGCCTCTATGAAGGCTTCTCTACCGCTCGTGGTATCGGCAGTTCCCTCTTCTTGGGACAGTTTAGGAACCGGAAACGCCCCTGTTCGAACGCGGGCTGCCGGCGATTCAGGCACCCGACTCCCTGTCCAGCCACGCGTCCGTGACCCGCAGTCGACCGCGCGTCCGGTTCCACTCGGTTTCATACTCCAACTCGATGGGTCGGCTCATATGAGGTCCATCAGTCACGAGCGTCTCGAACTCGCCGCCCTCGCCCAAGATATGGACGCCGTAGGCCTCGTTGAGCGCTTCGAGGTCCTCGAAGGCCTCGCGGTCGAGGGTGCGGCCGAGCCAGGATTCGTCGAGTCCGCGGGCGGCGACCTGGAGCACCCTGATATCGAAGCCGGCATCACACATCGCGGCGGCGAGGTCGTGGGGTTCCTCTCGCCAGAGTGGAGCGAACAGCTCGAGCCCCAATCGGTCGCACATTCCCTCGATGCGGGCGGTCTGGAACTCGCTTTCGATCGCGCCGGCGATCACCCCTTCGATGGGCGTCTCGGCGTTCATTTCCCGGAGGGTGGCTTCGAGTGTTTCGAGTTCCCGATCGCCCTGTCTGCCCGCGTCGGCCGCGACCCCTGGGCTGTCCGCACCCAGATCGCCCGTCTCGATCTCGACGAGCGGGAGGCCGATGCTCTCGGCGGCGAGACCCGCCAGTCGGGTCGCCGGGACGTGATAGAGATACGACTCGGCGGAGGGGTGGACGGTCAGCAGCCGCGAGACCGAAAGCCCAGCCTCGAGCGCGCGATAGAGCGCCCACGAGGAGTCCTTCCCGCCCGAGAAGAGACTCACCCATCCCCCGGATTCGTCGTCGGTCATAGAAGGGGTATCGAAGCACCGAATAAACCCCCTGCGATCGGCGGGGCACACCGGCAGTCGGTAGGATCACTGGAATCGTGGAGAGCGCCGCGTCGGTGATCGACCCTCGACCGACTGGTCGAATCGTTCGGCGATCGGTCGAATCGTCCGGACCAGTCAGTCAAGCAGTCCCTCCGGATCGTCGGTGTCGGCGCGGGTTGCCAGTTGGACACCGAAGACACTCACGAGTACGCCGCTGATCACGAGGGCTGCTAATCGTGTTCCCGGCGCGAGCGCGAAACCTTGCACCGACACTACCCCCGCCTCTAGGGAGGGCACCGAAAGCGAGCCGATGATCCCGGAGCGCTCGAGGAAGTAGGCGGTAAAGCCACGGAGTACCAGCCCGACGGCGACGATACCGAAGGGCAGGTTGAGCGAGGAGCGCCGCACCTGATCGACCCGGAGGGCCTCATCGAGCAAGCGACCGGCGCTGGCGACGAGCGCGGCCATCACGAACCAGGGTAAGCCCTCGAAAGCGAAGTGCATCGCTGGCAGGAACACTTCCCCACCCGAGCCGGCCCCAGTGGCTCCGGTAGCCCCAGTCAGCGAGGAGGCGGCGATCACGCCCGCGAAGACGCCCACGAGCGCCAGCCCGACGGCGACGACGTAGGTAACGACCGATACCTGGCCGGAGTACAGTGCCTCGCGAGCCTGGCTCGCGAGCCTCCCGAGGAGGTCGTCGATCCCTAGTCCCTTGTACAGAAGGATTGACCCGGTAAGGCCGGCGATCGCCGCGAGCGCCGTCGCGAGGCGGTCGGTGAGCGCCAAGAGGAGGGGAAAGACCAGTAGTACGAGCCCGATCGGAACGAGTACTGTCTGGCGGAGGTCCTCGTTCGCGAGGAACTGCTTGAGGAGGTAGTACGCCGACTCGATATCCCGGGACTGGCGGATGACGACCCGATCGACGGCGTCGACGCGCACCCGGCTCTCGATGATCGGAACGAGCTGCTCGTCCGCTGCGCTGTCGATGACGACGATCGCCCCCTCGGGTTCGTAGCGCGCGATGAGGGCATCGATCTGGCAGGCGATTTCCCGATCGGGCCCTACCCCACTTCGATCGGCCTTCCCAGGCGAGGAGCGTTCGGAGGCGCTCGATCGTCGATCCTCCTGGGAGGGCCTACCGTTTCCGGCGCGTTCGCGGCCCGCGTCCGGCCGGTCGAGAGTTCTATCGTTGAGTCGGGCCATCGCTTCGGATGAGGTGAGAGCGTCGCGATCGGCGTGATCGTTCCCTTTCCCGTCGCTGCCAGCTCGATCGGTGCGGTCGGTCGGGTCGACGCCTCGTCGATCGCTGGCCTCGCCGTCGCTGTCATCGGCATCGCTCCCTCCCTCGCTGTGCTCACTGGTGAGGACCGCGACGACGCTTCCCTCCTCGTCGAGATCGCGCTCGACCCGCAACGTCTCTAGTAGGCAGTTGACGCGGCTGTCCTCGGGGTCCTCTAAGCCGACCCCGGTCACGAGATCCTCGAGTGCCTCCCGACCGACGATCGGGCCCGCCGACCCCGCGGCGGCCGCGATGTCTCCCTCCCGATCGACACACACGACCAGGGTGCTCACGGCCTAAGCGAGGTAGGGCCGAAGGAAAAAGCCTCGCTACACGGCCCGGTTGGCACCGAGGACGGTACGCACACCACGGCGGCCGGGTCGGTCTGCTGATGGCGGCGGCACCGACGGCCCCACGCTACCGCTCGATTCTCAGACCCGGAACCGCAGGTCACTCTCTTCCTCCCTGCTGAGGACGCTCGCGACGCCGGCACCGAAGGCAAAAGCCGTGGCCCGAGCGCCGCCCTGTAGTCGCTCGGCGACGCCCCGATCGGGTTCGAAGGGCTCGACGGTGACCGAGTCACGACCGAGTTCCTCGGCGAGGTGTTCTTTCACTTCCTCTCGAGTGCCGATCGCGTCGATAAGCCCGCGATCGAGGGCATCGGTCCCGAGATAGACCCGTGCTTCGGTCTCGCGTATCGTCGCCGAATCCATGTCGCGGCCGGCCGCGACTCGCTCGACGAACTGCTCGTAGAAGTCATCGACCAGCCCCTGGAGATAGGCGCGCTCGTCCTCGCCGATCTGCTTGAAGGGAGCGCCGGCATCCTTGTACTCCCCAGCGGTGAACTGCTCGTAATCGATCCCCACCCGCTCGAGCAAGTCACTCGCGTTCGGCCGCGAGCCGAGCACCCCGATCGAGCCGATCACGCTTCCCTCGCGGGCGAAAAACGCCCCACAGCCGCTCGCGATCCAGTAGCCGCCGCTCGCACAGGTGTCGGTCGCATAGGCCACCGTCGGTCCCTCGAAGCGATCGGTCGCCAGTCGGATGTCCTCGCTCGGGACGACTTGCCCGCCCGGGGTGTCGAGTTCGACGAGCAGTCCTTCGATGCTCTCGTCCGCGTCGGCACTCTCGATCGCCTCGACGACGTCATCGGCAGACGTGCCCTGCGATCCCGTTGGCAACCGGCCACCACCGCCATCCCTCGTGATCGGGCCTTCGACCGAGACCGCCGCGACATTGTACCCCGGGTATCGCGAGGCCGCGATCCGGCTCCCGATCCGAGCGCCGAGCGCGCCGAGTGTAATCGCCAGGACAACGCCGAGCAACCGCGCCCCGTTGCCCGCCGGCACGACGACGAACAGTACCCAGCCGGCCACGAGGGCGAGTGCTGCCCCACCGATCACGATCGCGAGCCGGCGGCGTCCATCCCGTCCTTCGATCCCTGCTGACATACCGGGGTTCGGTCCCGACCCCGATTAAGCGCTGTCCTCCCGGCCGATATCGGCTCCGATCCTAACCGATCTCGACCCGCCCCGAACCCAGGCCCCCGAACTTCCGATCGGACAAGTGAGCGAACCATCGCTGCCGTTCGAGGGAGTCAGGACGAGCAGCAGTAGCAAGCGGCGGTGATCCGGCAAGGCGTTGGTTGTCACTCGTTACATCATAACATGAGGGCTTCGAAAAGCGGATCCGGGGCAGTCTCGATCGATCCGAAGGACTGCTACGGACCTCGCGGCGTCGCCGACGGCCTACGGTCCGGTCGCTAGCTGCTGTCTCAGAGCATCCCGGTCTTCTGGAGTTTCATCAGGTCCTCGGTGTCTAAGGTCTCGCCTTCCTTGAAGCGCTGGTAGATCTCCTCGGCTTCCTGCTCGGCTTCCTCGCGTTGCTTGTCGCGTTCGCTCTTTCGTTCTTCCTCCTCCTCCTTGTCGAGTTCGCGCAGCCGCTTTTGGACCTTCACGAAGTCCTCGTGGTGACGGTCGGCGGCTTCCTGGGCCTCGACGAACTTCTCATGGGTCTCGTCGGCCTCGTCCCGGACGTCGTCGGCCTCACGGTAGGCCTCGATCATCTCGTTGTGGTGTTCCTGGGCCTTGTCGGCGAGTTCGGTGACCTGCTGGTGGTGCTCGGAGGCCTCCGCCCGTACCGATTCGGCTTCCTCGACGAGATCCTCTAGGCCTTCGCTGTCCTCCAGGGCGTTCTTTCGCTCCTGATACTGCTCGCGTTTGTCCTCGATCTTCTCGATGAGCTCGCGTTCGGCTTCCGCGGAGAGGACCTCGGTTTGCTGGCGGAACTCGAGGCGTTCGACTTCCTCTTTGAGTTCGTCTAGGCTCTTGCCCTCGTCGAGTTCGAGGTCGGATTTCATCTCGTCGACCTCGTCGAAGAGTTCGTTTGCCTCGGCGTTGAGCTCGTTACGGTTCTGCTTGTGTTCTTGAACTTTCTCGTTGAGTTCGTCGCGTTTCTCGCGGTGTTCTTGGGCTTGGTCTACTTTCTCGCGGGTTTTTGCGTTGAGCTCGTCGCGCTTGCCGGCGCGCTCGGAGGCCATCTGGTTGAGATCGTTGCGCCGATCTCTGAGCTTCCCCGCGAGCTTGATGAGCTTGCCCTTCGAGTCGCTCTCGAGGTGGTTGTCGGTCAACTCGACGTTCTTGGTGGTGTCGATGGTTTCTGTCGCTGACATGGTCGAAAAGTCGTAGGCCGTCTGCGCTCCGGCGTGTCGGTCGGTGCCGTCGCTGTCGTCGTGTGGCGATCGGCCGATAAGGAAGTTGCCTTGTCATCCTGTTCGTAGTTTACGCGCGATGCCACCGATACGCCGGAGGCGTTCGGTACTGCTTATATCATACGAGGTAGTTTAAACGTTCCGGAACTCCGAACGATGAACCCTCCACAGGGAACCGGAGAGTACGGTGTTTTCCGGTTACAGACGCGGGAGCACGACTGCGAACCGGCGACCCGGCCTCAGGAAACGTCTCCTCTGGCAGACTCACTATCGAACGGATGGCCCTATCGGGCTGGCTATCGAAGCGAGTCCATGACACGACCGACGGAGTCCATCGAAGCGACCGTCGACGCCCGCGGACACGCGAACGTCTCGGCCACTCACGCGAGCACTCTGGAAGTGACTTCGGAGGACTTCCTCACGCCCGCGGGCGATTGTATTCTCGGCGTCGAAGCCGACGCGACGCCTGCCGATTTCGACGCGTCGTTCTGCGAGGCCTGTCGCTCCCGGGCGGCAGAGCTTACTCTCGTGCTGGAAGCCCGAGAAGAAGGAAACGAGACGAGCCACGCCGAGACGGTTTCGGGCCAGGGGCATCCCGATCTGACCTTCGAGAGTGATACCAGCCTGGTGGTTCGCACGAGCGGGTACGTCGACGACCGGACGGTGATGGTAGACGCCGGGAAGGCCGCAGCGGACATCAGTCGGGACCTGGTCGAGGCGCTCGCGGCGGGTGGGGATCTGTCCCTGTCTCTCCGCGTCGAATAGCGTTTTGTGGCCGACGCTCCTGGCTCGGGTATGAGCGAGGAACCGACGGCGAACATCAGCGGCGGGGCGGCGGGCAGTGGGGAGGGAATCGAGTTCGAACCCGAGGACGCGGCGACTCGCGCCGAGAGCGTTATCGACCGCTTGGGCGAACGCTACTGGCAGAAGAGCTACGGCGGCCAGGACGCCTTTACATGTCTCGTTCGCACGGTTTTGAGCCAGAACACGAGCGACAAGGCGAGCCAACCCGCCCACGACGATCTCATGGGGCGATACGGGGGCTCCGAGAGCGACGAAGGCCAGATTGATCTCGCGGATGCCCTCGCAGCGGCCGACCAGCCGGAACTGGCCGAGACCATCTCGAACGCGGGGCTGTACAACCAGAAGTCCGAGACGATCATCGCGCTGGCCGAACGCATCGTTTCGGAGTACGGCGGTGCGGAGGAGTTCGACGCCTTCGTTCGCGAAGCCGATCATGATGACGTGCGTAATGCGTTGCTCGACATGAAGGGCGTCGGCCCGAAGACCGCGGACTGCGTGCTACTGTTTTCCGGCGGGCGCAGCGGGGTCTTCCCGGTCGATACCCACGTCCACCGGATCTACCGTCGGCTGGGCATCGCGCCCGCCGAGGCCGATCACGAGGAAGTGAGAGACGTCTTAGAGGAGCGGGTGCCCGCCGAGAAGTGCGGGTTCGGGCATACCGCGAGTATCCAGTTCGGCCGTGAGTACTGCAAGGCCCGGAGGCCGGTTTGTCTAGACGATCCCGATGCCTGCCCGCTCGGCGATATCTGCGAGCAGGTGGGCGTCTACCCCGAATCAGGGGAGGTGATTGATCCGGCGGAAGCGCCCGAAGCGGAGTGAACGTCGCGATGGTTGCCGAGCGTTCTCGTCGGTTGGTGGGGTCACTCGGCTAGGCTATCGAGAATCGCGTGTGCGCTCGTGAGGTTCGTTGCGAGCGGGATGTCGTGGACGTCACAGATGCGGAGCAGCGCCATAACGTCCGGTTCGTGTGGCTGAGCTTCCAGTGGGTCACGCAGGAAAAAGACCACATCACAGTCGTCCTTGGCGACCTCCGCGCCGATCATCATATCCCCGCCGTAGGGACCGGATGCCATCCGTTCGACCTCTAAGTCGGTCTCCTCGTTGAGTCGCCCACCGGTGGTGCCGGTCGCGATGAGGTCGGCGTTTCCCAGCCGGTCGGCGTGTCGTTGAGCGAACTCGACGAGATCGTCTTTCATATCGTCGTGAGCGATAAGCGCGATGCGCATGCGAACTCTCTGGTGGCTGCCGACTTCAAGCTATGCTCGTGCGGTGGCCGAGGCGATAGTCGAGTAGCCGAGTGCTGAGAGGCATGTATCCGCGAGCGAACAACGTGAGCGAGCGGTTCGCCGTGACCGAGCGACTGGAAGGAGCGAGGGAGCGGTTTTTTGGTGCAGATTTTTGGAGGAGCGGTGCCCGCAGCGCGCCTACGGCGCGCGAGGACACCCGACGAGAAAAAGGTGCGTTTACTTGAAGCGAAAGGTTTCGAGGTTCTTCGGCGAGAAGGTTCGCATATCGTAGTTGTGATAGAGCGCCGATGAGAGGTCCTGTACGCTCGATTCGTCACCGTGGACACACAGGATCTTCTCGGGACGGGGATTCATCGTCTTCACGAAGTTCTCCAAGCCCTGGCGGTCGGCGTGCCCCGAGAAGCCATCGACGGTCTCGACGTCGAGATCGAGCGAGAGGGTGTTCGAGCGGCCCTGGCCGTTGCCCATCGGGATCTCGTCCCAGCCGCCCTGGATGCGCCGCCCCATCGTCCCCTGGGCCTGGTAGCCGACGAAGACCATCGTCGAGTCGGGATCGGGCCCTAAGTGTTCGAGCCAGGACATGATCGGGCCGCCGGTGACCATTCCCGAGGTCGAGAGGATAATAGAGGGCTCGCCGTCGGCGACGTCCTGGCGCTCGTCCTCGCCCTCGTCGATGTGGTTGAACTGCGGGGCGAGGAAGGGGTTCTCGTCGTCGTGGAAGATCGTATCCCGCAGGTCGTCCCGGAGGTACTCGGGGTAGGCGGTGTGGATCGCGGTCGCCTCCCAGATCATGCCATCGAGGTGGATCGGCATCTCGGGGATCTCGCCCGTACGCATCGCTTCCTCCAGGACGAGCATGATCTCCTGGGAGCGCCCGACCGCAAAGGCCGGGATCACCACCTTGCCGTTGCGCTTGTAAGTCCGGTTGATGACCTCCGTGAGATCCTGTTCGGAGTCCGCCCGGTCGGTCTGGTAGTCGTTCCGACCACCATAAGTCGATTCCATGACCAGGGTCTCGACACGGGGAAAGTCGTTGACCGCACCGTTGAATAGACGGGTATCGTCGTAGTGAATGTCGCCCGAGAACGCGACGTTGTACAGGCCCTCGCCGACGTGGAAGTGGGCAACGGCGCTGCCGAGGATGTGCCCGGCGTTATGGAGGGTGAGCTTGATGTCGGGCGCGATATCGGTGACGTTGCCGAACTCGATGGGGATGGTGTGTTTGATCGCCTCCCGGACCATCGCGCTCTCGTAGGGAGGGGAGCGACCCTCCTTGGCGGCGACGTCCAGGTAATCGAGCGTCAGGAGTCCCATTAGGTCGCGGGTGGGTTCGGTGGTGTAGATCGGCCCGTTGTAGCCGTATTTGAATAGCAAGGGCAGGAGCGCGGAGTGATCGAGGTGGGCGTGGGTCAACACGACCGCGTCGATCGAGTTCGCTCCCGAGCCGAGGGCTTCCGGTACTTGGAGGTGGGGTACCTCCTCGGAGCCGGGCTTATCGCCACAGTCGATGAGGATCCGGGTCTCGGGCGTCGAGAGGATGAACGATGCCCGGCCGACCTCCCGACAGCAACCAAGCGTAGTGACCCGGACCCACTGTTCGTCACTGAACGTCTCGCGGTGGATCTGCCGGCCGATCCGTTCGAGGGAGTCACGACGCTCCTCCCGTTCCTGTTTGAGGAAATTTCTGACGTTCGAAACCGTCGAGGACTCGATCGGTGGCGTACGAACCACTTCCGGCGTCCAGCCGGTGCGTTTGGTGATCTCCCGAAGCGTCGAGCCCCGACGGCCGATGACCATGCCTGGCTTCGCGGCCTCGATCATCACCTCGCCGGTATCGGAGTGGAAATCGACATCGCTCACGCCGGCGTCGTCGGGAATGGCGTCGAGGACCTCCTCGCGCGCGCCTCGTGGATCGGTCAGCACGTCGGGGTCGGGCCGGACGGTAATCCGTTTCCTGAGCTTACCGGCCAGATCCCGAACTAGATCGCCGTCCTGTGCGAACTCCTTAGGATCCCGGGTATAGACGACGAGTTCGGGACCCTCGTACCGCACGTCCGAGACCGAAATCTCGCTCGGGAGTTCGCTCGTGATCTCTGCTTGTAGCGTCTCGAGTTGCTGTTCTACCGTGCTCATAGCTCGAAGGAGTAGGTAACCATCGTTCGTTGTCGTCGGTGGGCTCCGGGTCGTCCGAACCGTTCGGGTCGTTCGGACCGTTCGAGTCGCTTGGGTCGTCTCCTCGGTTCGCAGCGTAGTCCCCGCCGGCCGATGATTTCCGGGACGACGCGGTGTTCGATCCGGCCACGAGCGGTGACCGGGCACGGCGGAAGCGTTCGGCCGCGTCCATTGGAACGGAAACTGAGGGACATAAGGCGTCTACTGCGGAGGTCTCGCCGCTGAGCTACGATATCGAATCGCGATCCAGGAACGCCGACTACCGCACGGAGAACCCGGAGAACCCACGCATGAGGCCACGTAAACCCCAGGGATTATAAAAACCTTCGCAAACCTGTAGTTCCCGGAGGTGATTCTAGGAGTATGGAACTCACGCCGGACTACGCCGGCCGCCCGGTGCGGCTCGGCCGGCCCATCGGGATCGAGACCGCCGACTACGAGGCAGCGGTTGACGCCGTTTTCGCCGACGGCGATCTGGCGGTGAACGTCGCCGCGCTCACCCGGTTGCTCCGCGACCTCGATGTCGCGGCCGACTATCCGGGGTTCGTCGTGGACGAATTCCTGGGCCGGGAACTCGCGGGCTGTCTGGCGGGCGACCAACCCCTCCGCTTGCTGGGGGAGGCGACCTTTCATTACGCCGACGTCACGACTCACACCGAGGGCACCGCGGGTGCGGACGATCTCGACGCCGCGCTCGCGGCGGGCTTTCAGACCCGACTTCCCGGTTGGCCCTGGACCGCACAGCCCAGTCCCTTCGGCGTCGAGCCGCGCTGATGGGTAGAGGGGTTCGATCGATGCGGCGATCGAGGGGTACCGGCGGCGAGGAGTGGCGACCGGATTCGGAGGTTTCGGTGGGGTTTTCCGTTCGCCGGGCGGGTAGGGGGTATGAGCAAAGCGGCGACGCTGCACACGAGCCACGGCGACATCGAGGTCGAACTCTACGAGGAGCGCGTTCCGGAGACGGTCTCGAATTTCGTCGGGCTGGCGACCGGCGAACAGACCTGGGAGCACCCCGAGACCGGCGAGGAGATGACCGAGCCGCTCTACGACGACGTACCCTTCCACCGAGTTATCGCCGAGTTCATGCTCCAGACCGGGGACCCGACGGGCACCGGCCGGGGCGGTCCGGGCTATACCTTCGAGGACGAGTTCGACGAGGAGCTGCGCCACGACAGTCCGGGTACGCTCTCGATGGCCAATCGCGGGCCCGATACGAATGGCTCGCAGTTCTTCATCACGCTCGACGCCCAACCCCACCTCGACGACCGCCACGCCGTTTTCGGCGAAGTGACCGATGGCATGGACGTCGTGGAGGAAATCGGCGCGGTCGAGACCGACAGCAACGACCAGCCCCAAGAGGAAGTCCGGCTCGAATCGGTTACGATCGAGGACTGAGCGAGCGGTTCGGGCTCAACGAACGACGAGGGAGACCGGCCGACCGAAACGAACTTTTCGCTCAGGGTCACAGTCCTATTTGCGCGAGGGTGGCCGAGCCAGGTCAAAGGCGGCGGGCTTAAGACCCGCTCACGTAGGTGTTCATGCGTTCGAATCGCATCCCTCGCATGCCAATCCTGCTTCCCTCTGTCGGTTTTCTTCCGGTCATAGAGCAAACATATGATCGGACCATTGACCGATACCATCCGACTGAATCGTAGAATCGACAGACTACGGCTGTTTCCGGCAAAGTATTCACCCGTTCCCATTCGACTGACTCAGAAAGGTCATCGCCTCGCTCCTGATTCTCTCGAGTCCGACTTCTCGCGATCGACCGTCGTGAGTCCGGCGGCGACGCTCTCGATCATCGTATCTCGGACGGCGGGATAGAGGTCTTTACCGATCTCCTCCCAGTGGAGCGCGAGATGGCCACCGAGTCGATCGTGAGCGCGATAGCCTCCGGGTCACCGTCTCGGATCGCCCGCTTTCCTGCCAGGCCTCGATGTAGGACAGCAGGTGGCCGATCTCCCGGTCGCGCTGTTCGATCAGTTTCTCCTCGGAGTACGCGCGGCGCAGTCGTTCCCGCTCCCCGTCGGCGAGCAGCCCTTCGACGAGCGGGTTCGTCTCCATCTCCTCGAAGACGATAGCGAGGTACTCCTCGATCGCCCGCTCGGGATCGCTATGCTCCTCCAGGGGCCCGAGCGCGCGCTCGAAGAACCGCTCGCTCTCCGCTTCGAGGATCTCGATGTATAACTCCTCTTTCGAATCGAAGAACTGATAGAAGGTGCTCGGCGCGATATCGACCGGCCCCGTGAGGTCGGCCATCGTCGTCTTTCTGAGCCCGTAGCGCGCGAAGCGCCCGGCTCTCCTCGAGCAGTTCCTACCCGATGTGTGCCCGTCGTTCGTCGCTGAATCCTTTCATGCGTGGTGTGATCTATTGCTGTGTCGTGCGGTATAGTGTCACGCAGCATCTTCGTCGATCGGCGGTTCCTAGCTCGAGCAAAATGGGCCGAGGACGAGCGAGCACTGGAAGGCACCAACTCTCGGAAAGCGTCGATCCCCTCCGAACTACTAAGACGGAGCGCTCGGTAGCCTCCTTCGGACCGTTCCGGTTCGTGACACCAATGCCTGAAGTACAGTTCGAAGTCGACGTCGACAGCCCGCCCGACGAACAGCCCGGCCCGAACCCTTTCAATCGCTGGCATCCGGACATCCCGGCGGTCGTCGAAGCCGATACCGGCGAACCGATGCGCCTCGAAGCACTCGATTGGACCGGCGGCCAGATCGGGGACAACGATAACGCCAACGAGGTTCGGGATGTCGATCTCACCCAGGTCCACTACTTAGCTGGACCGGTCCGCGTCGAGGGTGCCGAACCCGGCGACCTACTCAAAGTCGACTTCCTCGACATGGGGCCGCTCAACGACCGCTCGGAGTTCGGGTTCACGGGGACCTTCTCCCAGCAGAACGGCGGGGGCTTTCTGACCGATCACTTTCCGAACGCCGCGAAGTCGATCTGGGATCTGGATGGGTATACCGTCTCCTCGCGACACGTCCCGGATGTTCGCTATCAGGGAAAAATTCATCCCGGGCTCGCTGGCTGTGCGCCGAGCCAGGAACTCCTAGAGGAGTGGAACGAACGCGAACAGGAGTTGATCGACAAACACGAAGAAGATCCCGAGTCGATCCACAACCATCCCACCGGAGAGTCGAACCCGCCAGTCGCGAACCCCCCGACGACCGAGGGCGCACTCATGGGCGAGATGGACCCGGAAGACGCCGAAGCGGCCGCCGAGGAGGCGGCTCGAACCGTCCCGCCGCGCGAACACGGCGGCAACCACGACATCAAGGACCTCTCGATCGGGTCGACGGTCTATTTCCCAGTGTACGTCGACGGTGCGAAGTTCGGTGTCGGGGATTTCCACGCTTCACAGGGCGACGGCGAGATCACCTTCTGTGGCGCGATCGAGATGGCCGCCTACATCGACCTCGAATTCGACCTGGTCAAAGACGGGATGGAGAAACATGGCGTCGATCACCCGATCTTCGAGCCGGGCAACCGGGGGCCGACCTTCGAGAACTTCGTTACCTTCTGTGGCTATTCGGTGACCGAGGAGGGCGAACAGCACTACATCGATTCCCACGTCGCCTACCGCCGAGCGTCGCTGCAAGCGATCGAGTACCTGAAAAAGTTCGGCTACACCGGCCAGCAGGCCCTGCACATCCTGGGGACCGCGCCGATCGAGGGCCGACAGAGCGGCGTCGTCGACGTCCCGAACGCCTGTTCGACGCTCGCCCTGCCGAAGGGCATCTTCGAGTTCGATATCTCGCCCGGGAATCTCGACGAGAGCAGCGATCGCGGCGACCTCCTCGTCACCGACGATCCGCTCGGCTAACGCCGCGTCACCGGCGGTCAAAACCGAAGGCCGAAAATCGAGAGACGAGAACTGCGAATCGGAGATCAAAATCGAGGCTCGTTCAGTCGTCGCTGGTCGGTTCCGGGCCCGACCGCACGCCGGTCGCGGGCTTCGCGAGGAGGTCCTTCCGTCTCGCGTCCCACTCCGAGAAGGTATACACCAGGCCGGCCAGTACGAGAACGCCGGCCGGAAGCAATAGCAGTGGACTGAGGCCGGTGAGACCGTAGAGCAGATACATGACGCCCGTCGCCAGCAAAACGGTGACGGCGTAGTATATTTGGGTGCGGACGTGATCGATGTGATCCGAGCCCGCGAACGTCGAGGCGAGAACGGTCGTGTCGGAGATCGGCGAGCAATTGTCACCGAAGATCGCCCCGCTGAACATCGCTCCGACGGCGACCGCGACGAGTTGGGGCGAACTACCCCCGATATTCCAGGCCAGCGGGATCACGATCGGCGTCATGATCGACATCGTGCCCCAGGAGGTGCCGATCGCGAAGGCGATGAACCCCGAGGTAAAGAAGATCACGACTGGAAGCAATGCGGGCGAGACGATACCCGTCGCGAAGTTCGTCACGTAGGCCCCAGTACCGAGTGCCGTCGCGACCGAGCCGAGCGACCACGCCAGGACGAGGATACTGACGGCGGTGAGCATGGTTCCGAACCCGTCGATGACGGTGTCCATCGCCTCCTCAAGGCTCATGATCCCTTCCAGTAGCCCCAGTACGATCGCCGTCGCGACCATAGTGAACGATCCCCAGACGAGCGCGGTCGCGATATTGGTGTTGTTGATCATCTCGACTGGGGTTCGGCCGGGCGCGTACCCCATCGCCGCCGCTCCGCCGACGACGACCGCGACGAGTGCGAGCACTGGGAGCAGGAAGGTCCGTAGCGGTGCTTCGTCGGTCTTCGGCTCGCCGAGGTCCTGCTTGATACTCTGCAGGGGCTGTGCACCATCGCGGACGACCTTTCCGGTGCGCTGGGCGCGGTTCTCAGCGTCTAACATCTCGCCGAAGTCCCGCTGGCTGAGAACGATGATCCCGACCATCGCGATCGCAAGCAGCGAGTACATATTGAAAGGGATGCTTTGTACGAAGGTCGCGGCCGCTGAGGGGGTCTGTTCGGCGATGCCCAGTTCCTGGTACTGGTTGGCGATGAGGCCGATCTCGAAGGCGACCCAACTGGAGATCCCGATCGTCGCGACGGGCGCGGCGGTCGAATCGAGGATGTAGGCCAGTTTTTCGCGGGACATGCGCATCTCGTCGGCGATGTCCTTGGTCGAGCTACCGACGATCGCGTTGTTCGCGTAATCGTCGAAGTTCCAGAGCAGCCCGAGCAGCCACGTCGTGACCCCGATCCGGCGATGGGAGTCGACCCGCCGGGTGGCGAAGCGCGCGATCGCGAGCGCCCCGCCCAACCGCCAGATGAGCGCGATACCCGCCCCCAGAAGCAAGGTGAAGACGAGGATCTTGGCATTGAACGTGCTCTCGCCGATCGAGGAGACGATCCACTCGAACATCCGAGCAACGCCGACGCTACCGGTGAAGACGATCCCGCCGACCCAGATGCCGAGAAATAGCGACAGCATCGCTCGACGCGTGACGATAGCCAGCGCGATGGCCAATAGCGGTGGTACCAGCGACAGTGCTCCGAAATCCGAAGGCATGGTAGTCACATGCACACAGTAGTATAAAAGTACACTGCCGGGAGAACACGTCGCCATGAGCAGGAGCTCGCGGCGGTGGGACCCCAATCCGCTCGTGCGCTACGCCCTCAGTTCGAGAACCGAACGGCATCAACTGCGGACAGGCGGAGTCGGGGAATTCACCGTCGCTAACCACCGTAGATGTCCTCGGGAACCGTAGTTACTCCATATAATACGACAGGATCGGTCTTCGTCGCTTGAGAAACGCTACGGTAAGTTCCGAACACGCCGATCCCGGAATCTTCGGTGCGAAATATCAAATTCCATGAACTTCGGCCGTCTCTCTGGGCCTACCCTCCGACCTTGAGGTTCGTGCTCACACTGTTCCGGAGACACCCGTCCAAATAGTAAACAATCTAGTATATTTTGGTTCGTATATGAAATAATATCGTTCTATCGGCGAATTCGTGCTACCGCGTTGACGGCGAGTGCCCTCGTTCGTTTCGCTTGTTCGTCTTCCGGGTCGCGGGCCGTTCTCTTCCAGCGATCACGTTCGTACGGTCGATATGATCTTTCTGATGGGATTAACGGCATTATCGGGGCTATCAGGGTGCCGATAGCATACATCGACGAAAATCTGCTGAGTAGTCTTGATTACACCGCATAAAAGACTACCCAGTCGCTTTGCTATGCTGTTATCGTCGTTGCAATACTTGAGTTCCCATCAAAGACGATATCTGTAAGAAAAGTCGTCTCCGAGCCTCTAACGAGAGATCAGGTTCAGGGACCTCGGTTCCGACCTCGAGTTACATACGAATAATCAGATATATTACTATAGAGTTTAATTGAGAATCTTGGCATGCCCCGAAGAACAACTCGATCGAATCGTGGATCATCGACTACTCCACTGACATAAATAACACTCCACGTATGGTATCGGTCCTGGCTAATCGGCTAGTGATTCGTACTCGTTCGGTTTCCGACCGACAAAGACTCGTGCTTCGGTACTGCACCCCCGATCGAGTGGTATATCAGGACGATCGGCATACGTAAGCTAAGAAAAGATGAACAGCAAAGTCGGTCGACTCATCGAGGAGTACGACCTCTCAGACATGGACGGGCGGCTGATCGACTCCTGGACGGGCAAGAACGAGGAGCGCCACAGTCTGCGCGAACTGGCCGATCAGTTCAATCGGGAACTCCTTCGGGCCGCGATGGCCGCGGCTGGGACGAGTAGCCTGGACGGAGAGGTCGCGAACACCTATCGCCTGCTCACCGCCGAGGACGTGAGCACCGGCGTGCGGACTCAGGCCGAGAGCTCTCTCGAGCGCGACGGGATCGACCCCGAGGCACTCCGGGGCGATTTCGTCTCCCATCAGGCCATCCACACCTATCTCACCAAGGATCGCGGCGTCGAGCGCCCCGCCGAACCGGCGACCCACGATCGTGTCGAGCGAGCCGAGAGTACGATCCGGCGTCTCACCAGTCGGCTCGTCGCCGTCGCCGAGAAGCGCCTGCGATCACTGCGGGACGCCGGGACGATCACGCTCGGTACCGTAAGCGTGCTCGTCGACGTCCGGGTGGTCTGTGAGGACTGTGGCACTCACACTGACGTGCACACCCTGCTGGAGGAGAGGGGCTGTGAGTGTGATAGCGACGCTCGGTCGTGAGGAAGCCGGTCGTCGAGAAGATCCGGTGATAACACACTTCCGGCCCATTACCATTACTCTCGTTACTTGTTCACCGCCAGTTATTTACAGGCGAGCGGAGGAGACGGGCTATGGATACGTGCGATCTGGCTGTGATTCCCGGCGACGGCATCGGTCCCGAAGTCACCGAGGCCGCCCTCGAGGTGCTCGATCTCGTCGCCGAACGGCACGGCTTCGCGCTGGAACGAACGGTCTACGACTGGGGCACCGAACGCTATCTCGAGACGGACGCGATGATGCCCGCCGAGGCACTCGATCGCCTCGAAGCGGCCGATACGATCTTCCTCGGTGCGGTCGGCCACCCCGAGGTCCCCGATCACGTCACGCTCAACGGGCTACTATTACCGATCAGGAAGAACTTCGACCAATACGTCTGCAAGCGGCCCAACACCCTCTTCGAGGGGATCGAGAGCCCCCTTCGAGGCTACGGGGGCGGCGACATCGACTTCGTCGTCTACCGCGAGAACACCGAGGGCGAGTACGCCGATGTCGGCGGGCGCGAACACGGCGGCTTCGCCCACGAGGTCGCCGTCCAATCGGCCCTGTTCACTCGCCGGGGGACCGAACGCATCGTCCGTCGGGCGTTCGAGGCCGCCGCGGAACGCGAGGGGCATCTGACCTCGGTAACGAAGTCCAACGCCCAGGCTCACTCGATGGTGTTCTGGGACGATATCGTCGACGAGGTGAGCGAGGAGTTCCCCGAGGTCGCGGTCGAACGTCTGCTCGTCGATCGCGCCTCGATGGACCTCATCCGCCGCCCCGAGGAGTTCGACGTGATCGTCGCGTCGAACCTCTTCGGGGACATTACCACCGACATCGCCGCGATCGTCACGGGAAGTCTGGGTCTCGCGCCCTCGGGGAACATCAATCCGGAGGGTGAGTACCCCTCGATGTTCGAACCGGTACACGGCAGCGCGATGGATATCGTCGGCGAGGGCGTCGCCAACCCGCTCGCCTCGGTCCTGACGGGCGCGTTGCTGTTCGATCACCTCGGGGAGGACAACGCTGGGGCGGACCTACGGGACGCCATCGAAGCGCAACTGGCTGACAACGACGCGCCGAAGACGCCCGATCTCGGCGGCGAAGCCGGAACCGAAGACGTGATCGCCGACCTCGCGGACAGGCTGTAACCCTCGACCACGGCGACGAGGAACGGTTACATTACTACGCAACGCGGTTTCGCAGCTCCTCGCCCGACTGTAATCGGCCAACGTTCTCTTTGACCGACTCGGCGATGTCCAATTGATAGCGGTTCGTCGCCGAGCCGCGGTGGGGCGAGATGAGCACGTCCTCGAAGTCCCAGAGTGGCGACTCCTCGGGGAGGGGTTCGGTCTCGAAGACGTCTAGTGCCGCGCCCGCGATCCCCTCCGAATCGAGCGCGTCGGTCAGCGCCTCGGTATCGACGATCGGGCCGCGTGCGACGTTGATCAGTAGGCCTCGGCGCGCATCGCCTCGAACTCGGCGGCGCTCAGCAGTTCGTCCGTTTCCGGGGTGTGGGGCGCGACGACCGCGACGAAGCGGGCGCCACCGATCACCTCGTGGAGGTCGTCGGGATGGTAGAGTTCCGAGACGCTCGAGGTCGATTCCTCCGAGCGGCGTACGCCGACCACTTCCATGCCGAGCGCGTCCGCCCGCCGGGCGACTCCCTCGCCGAGGGTGCCCAGCCCGATCACACACAGGCGTTCGTTCTCGACCGTGAAGGGCCGCTCGTAGTCGGGTTCGTACCACTCGCTCTCGTTCTGGTGATCGCGGTAGCAATGGAGCAGGCGGGCCAGCGAAAGCATGTAGCCCACGGCGATCTCGCCGACGGTGGTGTCGTGGACGCCGGTGCTATTGGTGAGGGGCGTCCCCGCCTCCTCGTAGGCCTCGGTGTCGAAGGCGTCGTAGCCCGCACGGATGACGTGGACCCACCCAGCGTCTAAAAACTCCTCGCGAGGCGCGAAGGAAGCGACGGCGTCCGTTGCCTCGTAGCTCTCCCCATCGCCGACGAGCTCGGTAGATATATCGAGGTCGTCGAAGGCCTCGACGAAGGCTTCCTTCGGGAACTTCTCCTCGACCGATTCGTGAACACGGAGCCGTCGCAACTCGGTTTGCTCGGTCATCGCGGTATCGTTCGCCGGGACAATGGCGGATAGTTCGGCTCTGTCGGAATATTTCGACGACGAGCCGTTCGTAGAATGTGTAGCTACGAGATAGATTTAATATCGTCCATCGAGAGCAGGTAATTGTCAACCCGAAGACAGTGTATTAGCATGAACGTTACCGAAGCGATGGCTGAAGTTCTGGACGCGGAAGGGGTAGAGTATTTGTTCGGGTTCCCGAGCAACCCGCTGTTCGATATCGGCGCGGCCGAAGACGTGGGGGTTCGCACGATCATCACTCGCCAGGAGCGCACCGCCCTGCATATGGCCAATGGCATCGGTCGGGTTACCTCCGGCGATGAGATCGCCGCATTCGCCTGTCAGCACGGCCCCGGCACGGAGAACTCGCTCGGCGGTGTCGCACAAGCATATGAGGAATCGGCCCCGCTCGTCGCGATTCCCGCGGGGTACGACCGGCTGAAGACCGACGTCGACCCGAAATCCAACTCCTTTCTCAACTACCAGCCGGTCAGCAAGTCCTGTGAACAGCTCACTGACCCCGAGGCGACCGACGAGACGATGCCAGTGCTGCTTGAGTTCCTCACCGCCAAAGAGACCGACAAATCGATCTTCTGATCGGCGACTTTCGTTCTCTTTCCCTTCGGCGACCAGGCGAAAACACATCGAATCGACCTCTACAGTTTTACGAACCGAGTCGAAACAGGGTGGTATGGCGAGAACCAATCAGTCGGCTTCGGTCACGGGGAGCTGCGTCGTGAGCGGTGCGGACAGTTGCCTACACGCGACTCGCTTCTTACCGGTGAGCCGCCGATGATCCACGACCGGGATCGACTCTCGAGAACGGCTGCTCACGAGGCCGCCCTCGCGTGTATCGAAGCCGGCATCGAAGCGGCACGGCCGGCCCGCGCGATGCGGGCGGCACTCGATAGAAGTGGGTCGGAACTGCGGATCGACGACACCACGCTCGATCTCGACGCCTACACCGAGATCGTCGTCCTCGGCGGCGGCAAGGCGGCTGCGGGGATGGCGAGGGCGGTAGAAGAGGTACTCGGGGACCGACTCGACGAGGGCGTCGTCGTCACAAACGACCCGGCGGAGACGGAGCGAGTGCAGGTTATCGAAGGCTCCCATCCTACCCCGGACGAGGGCGGGATGGAAGGCGCGCAGGACGTGCTCGCGCTCGCCGAGCGCGCGACCGAGGAGACGCTCGTGCTCTGTCCGCTCTCGGGCGGCGGCAGTGCTCTGCTCCCCGCTCCCGTCGAGGGGGTCGGTCTCGGGGAGCTACAGTCGTTGACCGAGGCCCTGCTTGCGAGCGGGGCGAGGATCGAGGAAATCAACGCCGTGCGGAAACACCTCTCGGTGCTCAAGGGTGGCCGGCTTGCGACGGCAGCGGCCCCGGCGACCGTGATCGGCCTGCTGGTCAGTGACGTCGTCGGGAACGATTTGGGGACGATCGCCAGCGGCCCGATCGTCCCCGACGAGTCGACCTACGACGACGCACTCACCGTCCTCGAACGCTACGCCATCGACCCAGCCCCGGCGATCCGCGAGCATCTCGACGGCGGCGCGGCGGGCGAGGAACCCGAAACCCCTGGGAAAAGCCACCCGGCGTTCGAACGGACCTGGATTCACGTGCTGGCCGACGGGTTCACCGCGCTCGAAGCGGCACGGTCCACAGCGGAAGAACGCGGCTACACCCCAGTTATCCTCTCCTCGCGCGTGGAGGGCGAGGCACGCGAGGCGGCCAAAACCCACGCCGCGGTCGCCGAGGAGGCCCGTGCGACCGGCAATCCCGCCGCCCCGCCGGTCGTCTTTCTGTCCGGCGGGGAGACAACGGTGGAGATGTGTGGCGACGGTCTCGGTGGTCCGAACCAGGAGTTCGTTCTCTCCGGGGCGCTGACGATCGACTCGGAGAGGATCGTTCTTGCCAGTGTCGATACGGACGGCAGCGACGGGGCGAGCGACGCTGCGGGTGCGATCGCCGACCGAGAGACGACCGACGCCGACGGACAGGCCAGAACTGCGCTCGCCGAGAACGACGCGTACTCCTATCTCGCAGGTCGGAACGCGGTGATCGGGACGGGGCCGACAGGTACCAACGTTAACGACCTGCGCGTGCTGGTAGTCGGTAACAGCGCCGAGTAAGACCCTGACCTATCGATTGTGCTATCCGAACGCCCTCCCTGTCGCCCTCCGACCGGCACTTTTCCCGAGATGCACCATTCGAAGTTTCCCGTCCTACGAGCAGGGTCTACACGATAGCGTACCTCTCGTTTCGCTCTGGAAAAACACTCGGTTTTTTATCGAGAATCGCCTCGGTACTCACTTCGAGTGGTTCCTCGCTGCGTCGGCAACTGGCTGTAGGGAAACGAAAGCACTGCTTCGCCAGTTCGAACGATCGTTTCCTCAGGCGAAGTCGGTTCGACGATTCGAGGAATCTTCACTCGTAGGCTATGTTGAGTTCGATGACGTTCTGTGCGTCTGGGATCGACTTCGGGGGGTCCGTTTCGAGAGGTCTGCCCGCCAACCGGTTCCGCGGGCCGGAGACGCTGATGGCCCCGAGGACGGCCCCGGTGGGATCCCTGATCGCCGCCGCGACGCAACACAGCCCTCGCATCCGCTCCTCTTCATCGTAGGCCCGCCCTCGATCCCTGATCGCTTCAAGGGCCGCAAACAACTCCTCTTCATCAGTGAGCGTGCGCTCGGTCATCCGCGGGAGGCCGTGACGGTCGATGATCTCGCGTACCCGCTCGTCGGGGAGGCCAGCGAGGATCGCCTTACCCATCGCCGTCGTGTGGAGGTAGACCTCCCGGCCGGCGTGCGTATCGAGATTAACGGCTCGGCTACTGTCGACCCTGTAGAGGAAGATTCCCCGACTGTGTTCCTCGACCAGCAGGTTCGCCGTCTCGCCGGTAGGACTCCGTCGATCGATTACCGATATAGCTTCGATGCTGGTCCGCCTCCGAAGCCGATGTCGGTTCCCGATCGGCCGACAGATACGTTGTTACCCGCCTATCGGGCGTAGCCCTCGTCAGAAGGAGATAGGATGCGAAGCCGACGGGCAGTCCGATCATCCACCCGACATTGAGGAACGGGAGGCTGAGTGCCGTGCCGACGAGCATGCTCACGACCCTGGTCATCGAAAAGTCCCTGATGAACCAGAACTTCGAATCATCGCTTTTCTCGTAGAGTTCCGGGACGTCGGTGTCGCGTTTCCTGATGACCCAGTAGTCCGCAAGTAGAATGCCGATGATGGGGCCGAGGAAGGCCGCATAGAAGCTGATGAACGTGTAGAATAGATCGTTCGTAGAGAGCAGCCAGGGGAGGGTCGCCATCGAGAGCACGCCGGTGAGCAACACGCCCTGGCCCCAGGAGATGCCAAGCGAGTCCTGAAAGGCGTTCGTCGGCGGCAGGATGTTGATGGTGAGGTTCGTCGAGATCTGGGCGAGGATCACGAACAGCAATATCAGTGACCCGAGAATCGGATTCGGGGCGACTTCTATGACCGCCTCGATGGGGTCGGGGTTCCCCGTCGAGACGCCGAAGAGAATCCCGATGAGCATCATGAACAGATAGGGAGGAACGATACCGAAAACGTGGCCGAGCACCTGGTTTCTGGCACTGCTATCGCCGCTGACCTCCAGGCAGTGTGTGAGACCCGAGGCGTTCAGCGCGCCGGTGACGATTTGGCCGGCCATGACCGAGATGACCGCGACGAACTCCTAGCTCCAGGAGCCTCGTGGGTGATGACTTCCGAGCGTGGCATTCTCGTCGCTTTCCGTGCCATCCGCCGCACGATATGTGCACACGCTGTGACTCCGGTCGATTACGGCGGCCGTAGCCGTGAGGACCGGTCGTGTTCTTCTCTCGGAGCGTGACCATCGTAGTCCGCCGCCTGAAGCCATTACAGGCATGGTACTGTAATGGAAACCACTCGACACGGCGGTAGCTCGGTCGCTTCGGCAACCGAACGGACGATAGCGCGACACTGTTCGCGTATCACGAATGGACTCTTTCATGCGTTCCAAACTCGTCGTCCTCGACCAATCCTTTGGCGTAGCTCATCGCCTCTTGGAAGTCCTGGCCGACGAATTCGACCGTCGCGCCGTAGTCCCAGGTCGCGTCGACTTTCGCCTGTGGGGCGGCCTTCGGCATGACGATTGCCGCGTCCGTACCGAGCGTCGTCGCCGCGAGCGCCACCCCTTGAGCGTGATTGCCGGCGCTGGCGGCGACGACCTGTTCCATGCCCGTCGACGAGCTGTGCGGTCTTGTTGTACGCGCTACGCGTCTTGAACGAGCCGGTCCACTGGAGGTGTTCAGCCTTGAGGACCCCCTCGCCGCCGGCCATCTCGCTCAGGGATCTGCTTCGTTCGACCGGCGTCCGTTTCACGACCGACTTGTCGTCGATCCGTTCGCTAGCGCGCTCGATGTCCTCGAATTCGACGGTTGCTATCTCGCTTGGAGTCATTGTTCTATGTACGATCGGAACGCCGGGTGGTGACCCGCTGCGCTCCTCGGGTGGTTACAACAGTGGTTCCTCGCGCACCGTCGCCGCGTAGCGCTCGCCCTCGTAGCCGATCTCGACGTCGGTTCCCGGTTCGGCGTACTCCGGCGGGAGGTACGTGTAGACCACACAGGCTCCGATGGCATAGCCGTACTCGGCAACGTGGACGTAACCCGATCGCTTCCTCTTCCTTCGGTGAGAGCACCGGCCGGTGGGTGAGGACGACCGCCTCCTCGTCGTCGATCGTGAGACAGGGTTACCTTCTGATCGAGCTCCTCGCCGTTCGCGGCCGCTTCGAGCGCTTCCTTGTCGATGAAGTCGGTCTCGAGATCGACCGCCCAGCCCAGTCCCGCCTCGCAGGGGTTGTGCTCGGTATGCAGGTCCTCGCCCCAGAGCCGAAGGCCCTTTTCGATGCGCAGCGAGTCGAGCGCATCATCGCCGTAGGGCCGGATGTCGCATTCCTCGCCGGCGTCCATGACGTGTTCCCAGAGCACTTCGCCGTACTCTGAGGGCGTGTAGAGCTCCCAGCCGAGTTCGCCGGCATAAGAGAGCCGTATCGCCGTGACCGGGACGTTCTTGACGAAGGTCCGCTGGCTCGTGTAAAAGGGAAATTCCTCGTCCGAGAGGTCGGCGTCGACGATCCCCGAGAGCACTTTCCGAGCATCCGGCCCGGTACAGACCATCGCCGCGAGATCGGAGGTGACGTCCTCGACCACGACGTCCTCGGGAGCCTGCCCGCAGACCCACGCGACGTGGTTCTGGCCGACCTCCCGTCCCGTCGTCAGGATGCGATAGCGCTCCTCCGCGATCCGCGTGACGGTGACGTCCGCGCGAACGCCGCCGCCCTCGTTACAAAGCAGTGTGTAGCGGATCTGGCCGACGTCGATGTCCATGTCGTTCGTACAGAGGTACTGGAGGAATGCTCCAGCATTGGCGTCGACGACCTCCATCTCGTTGAACGAGGTCATGTCGTGCAAGCCGACGCCATTGCGAACGTTCAGCGATTCCGCGCCCTCGAGAGGCGACCAGTACTTGCTCTCCCAGCCCCCTCGGTCGGGGATCCCCTCGCCGTAGCGTGCGAGCAGGTCCGTGTTGGATTCGAACCACTGTGGTTCCTCCCAGCCGGCTACGGCCCAGAGTTCGGCGTCTGAGTCCTTGTGGGTGTGATAGAGCGGGCTGCGCCGGATGTCGCGCTGGTATTCGGTCCGAACCCACTTCGAGTGGACGATGCTGTGGAGATTCCGGTACTCCTCGTCGGCGAGATCCCGCGTGAAGTCCCAGCTACCCGCGTGTGGCGCGAAGCGGTTGACGTTACAATGAGAGAGATCGATCGGGCCCTCGGGCAGCCGCGGGACGCCCTCTTCCATCCATTCGGCGAGTGCCTTGCCCGCGCCGCCGGCGTGGGTGATCCAGATCGCCGCGGCCGTCCAGAGCCTATCACAGCCCTGGACCGGCCCCAGTACCGGGAGCCCGTTGGGCGAGGCGGAGTACATGCCATCATATTTGTGCTCAAGTTCCTTGCCTGCCGTCATGGGCAACAGCTCGTTGCTCGCGGTCCGAGGCGCTTTCTCCTGCCGGTCGGGGTGGGTCGCGTTGTTCATGTGGTACTCGGTGAAATCGTGCACCGAGGCCTGATCGTCGCCGTCCTCGTTGCCGCCCAACTCGACCGGATCGGGAACGATCGACTCGTGGTTGTACGACCCGAGGCCGTAGCGATCCCCGTGGGTCCGGAAGTACATCGCCTTGTCCTGGTCCTGCAGGATCGGCCGGTCGCGATTCTGCAGCAAGACGTCGGTCTTATCGCCGGAGGCGGCCTTGTGGTTCTCGTACACCGGGTCGCTCGTGACAACGCATCCGAGAACGGGACTACGCCGTGAGCGAACAGAAGGCACTGGAAGGGTTGCGGGCGGTCGCCGTCCCAGTACGGAACCCGGATGAGAGCGTGTTCGGCTCGCTCGACATCTCCGGACCACCCTACCGGCTCCCATCCGACGAGGAACTGGCCGAACTGCTTCGACCCGTCGTCAGGGAGGAAGCGGAACTCGAATCGCACGGAGCCACGGAAGTAGGCACGTAGTCGCACCTATTGGTACGGACGTGCGCCCATCATGCCATCGAGCCAGCTGGCTATTACGATCGTATGTATGTAATGAAAGCGGTTCGATATGACAACAGCTTAGTCGGCTTGGCCACTATCACTCCCTATGAGTTCCACAAAGTCCGAGATCGAGGGGAACGTCCGACTCACCGTCGAGAACATTGGTGGAATCGATCACACCGACCTCGCGTTTTCCCCTGGCGTCACCGTTCTCGCCGGCCGGAACGCCACGAACCGGACGTCCCTCCTGCAGGCGCTCATGGCCGCGCTGGGCAGCGAACACGTCTCGCTCAAGGGCGACGCCGAGGACGGGCGGGTCGAACTCGAAATCGGCGACGATACGTACACGCGCACGCTCGATCGGACGACCGAGACGGCATCGAGCGGCCCGGCGTCGATCAGTACCGGCGGCGAGCCCTACGCCGAGGACGCCGAACTCGCCGATCTGTTCGCCTTTCTCTTAGAGACCAACGAGGCCCGACGGGCCGTCGCCCGGAGCGAGAACCTCCGCGAGCTGATCATGCGCCCGGTCGATACCGACGCCCTCCAAGCCGAAATCGACCGGCTCGAAAGCGAGAAACGCGACCTCGACGGTGAGATCGATCAGCTCGACTCCCTCACCGACCGTCTCCCCGAACTCGAAGGAAAACGTACCGATCTCGACGACCGGATCGCCGAGCAACGCGAGACGCTCGACGCGACCGAAGCCGATCTCGAGGACGCCGACCGGGACGTCAAGGAGACCCGCGAGGAAAAGGCCGAACTCGAAGACGAACTCGACGACCTCGGTAGTGCCCGCAGTGCCGTCGAGGAGACGCGTCTGGATATCGAGAGCGAACGCAAGAGCATCGCGGCCCTCCGCGAGGAGAGAGACGATCTCGAGGGCGATCTGAACACATCCGAGGACAAAGACGAGGAAGAGGAAGAGGAATTGTCATCGCCAGCCGCCGATATCGACGAGATCGAAACGGAACTCGCGGAGCGTCGCGACCGGGTCCAGGCTCTCGAGACGACGATCAACGAACTCCAGACGATCATCGGGTTCAACGAGGACATGGCGGAGGGCGAGAGCGCCAGCAGCGCCGTGCTCGACGCCCTCCGAGATGGTGGTGAGGAAACGGGGACCGACGGCGACCGAGCGGGCGGGCTCACCGACCAACTAGTGGCCGACAGCGAGACCGTCTGTTGGACCTGTGGCTCAGAGGTCGAGCAAGAGCGGATCGAAGCGACGCTCGATCGGCTGCGAGAGGTCCGTGCCGACCAATTCGAGCAGCGCCGGTCGCTCCGGGAGGAGATCGACGACCTCGAAACGCGGAAAAGTGAGATCGAATCCCGGCGGCGCGAGCGCGAGCGCCACGAGCGCGAGCTCCGAACCATCGAGGCGGAGATCGACGATCGACAAGCACGCCTCGAGGACCTTCAGGGCGAACGCGAGGACCTCGAAGCGGACGTCGAAGCGCTCGAAAGCGAGGTCGAGACGCTTCAGGGCGAGGAGTACAGCGAGTTACTCGATCTCCACAAGCAGGCCAACCAGCTCGAGTTCGAACTCGGCCGCCTCCAGCGCGAGCGCGATGACACCGAAGCGGAGATCGAGCGCATCGAGACGTGTCTGGCCGAGCGCGAGGCCCTCGAAGCACGACGCGCGGAGATCCAGGAGGAGTTGACCGATCTCCGCGGGCGGATCGAACGGCTCGAAAAGGGAGCCATCACCGAGTTCAACGAACACATGGAGACGGTACTCGAGTTGCTCGATTACGCGAACATCGAACGCATCTGGCTCGAACGCCGCGAGCGCGAGGTCCGCGAGGGCCGCCGGAAGGTCACGGAGAGCGTCTTCGACCTGCACGTGATCCGCAGCACCGACTCGGGGGCGACCTACGAGGACACGATCGCCCACCTCAGCGAGTCCGAACGCGAGGTCACGGGGCTGGTCTTCGCGCTCGCGGGCTATCTCGCCCACGAGCTCCACGAGTCGATGCCGTTCGTGCTCTTGGACTCGCTCGAAACCATCGACGCCGAACGCATCGCCGCGCTCGTCGAGCACTTCGGCGAATACGCCGAGTACGTGGTGGTCGCGCTCCTACCGGAGGACGCCGCCGCGCTCAGCGGCGACTACCAACGTGTAACCGAGATCTGACTGCCGAACGACCGACCGTCGTTCGTCGGCGTGTTCTGTTCAGTACTGCCGAACGGTAGCGCTCACTCACTGTGTTCGCGAGAACCGGGTCGCAGCGAAGCTGCTCCCTGCTTTCGTTCGTTCCCTTCGGTCACTCATGAGAACGACATACTGATCTCGGCCATATTCGCGGCTGCGAGCAGTCGGTTCGGGAGTTCCCGCTCGCTCCAGTCCCCTCGCAGCCGCATCGCCGGCCCGATGACGACGATCGCCCCGTGAACCCCCTCTTCGCCGAGCACCGGCGCTCCGATCGCTGTGACGCCCCGTTGATACTCCTCTCGGTTGAGAAAGAAGCCCTGTTCGCGACCCGCTCGCAGGTCTTCGTAGAGCTCATTACGGTCGGTGATTGTCCCCTCGGTGAAGCGCTTCAGTCCCCACCGATCGAGGATCGCCTTGACCCGCTCGTCCGGTAGGTACGCGAGGATCGCCTTCCCGGCCGCCGAACAGTGCATGTACGACTGCGTCCCGACCCTGATGTCCGTCTCGACCGATCGTTCTCCCTCGCCGGTGCGGATCGCGGTCGCGAGCCCGTTTTGTTCGACCATACAGAACACCTTTTCGCCGGTCTCCGCGGCCAGTTCCTCGACGGCCGACTCGCTGGCCTCGTACAGCGGTTGGGCCCGCCTCACGTACTCCCCGAAGTGTAGGAACCGAAGCCCGAGGCGATAGGTTCCCGCCTCGGCGACGACGTAGCCCTTCCGCTCTAAAGTCGTCAGATGGTTATGGACCGTGCTCTTGGACATCTCGAGACGGTTCGCCAACTCGGTCACGCCCGCCCCGTCGAGCGCCCACAGCGCTTCGACAACGTCCAGGGACTTCGTAACCGATGCGAGCGTATGTCGATCGTTCGCCTGGGGTGTCATGACTGGCCGGTCACACTCTCGCAATATAAGTATTGTTCAGTACCATCGGACGGATGTCTCGGCTAGTTGTCGACGGAGGCTACTCGCTCGTTCGACTCGATCGGCTGCTGCTTCGGTCTCTGTGAGGAATCATCCGTTCTATCCGATCGAACGCTACGCTTTCGACCTTACCCCTCGAAGTCGGCGACTTTCACGACCTGCTTGCCGACGTTCTCACCCTCGAACAGGCCGAGAAAGGCGTCGGGTGCGTTCTCCAGTCCCTCGGTGACCGTCTCGCGGTAGGTAAGCTCGCCGTTCGCGACCCACTCCGCGAGTTGCTCCGTTGCCTGCTCGAAGCGCGGCGCGTAGTCCCAGATGAGGATGCCTTGGACCGTCCCACGAGTGGCGATGAGTCCACCGAGTTTCCGCGGGCCGCTCGCGACTGTCTCGTCGTTGTACTGGGAGATCTGCCCGCAGACGACGACCCGGCCGTCGACATTGAGTCGGCTGAAGGCCGCGTCGGTGATCGGGCCGCCGACGTTGTCGAAGTAGACGTCGACCCCATCAGGCGCGGCGTCGTCGAGCGCCTCGCGGTAGTCGTCGGTCTCAGTATAATCGATCCCGACGTCCGCCCCCAGCTCTCCTTCGAGATATTCGATTTTCCCCTCGCTACCGGCGAACCCGACGACTCGACAGCCGGCCCGTTTCGCGATCTGGACGACCGTCGAACCGACCGCGCCCGCCGCCCCGCTCACGACGACCGTCTCGCCTGGCGAGGGGTCCCCGGCGTCGAGCAGCCCGAAATACGCCGTGCGGCCGGGCATCCCGAGCACACCCAGGTACGCCGATGGCGAGGCGAGGTCGGTGTCGACCGGCGTGAGACTGTGGCCACTGGCTGCCGTGTAGTCCGCCCAGTGGAGATCCCCGAGTACGACGTCGCCGGCGTCCCAGCGGTCGTGGTTCGACTCGAGTACCTCGCCGACGACGCCGGCTTCCATCGGCTCGCCGACCGCCCAGGGCTCAGCGTAGGATTCGGCGTCGCGCATCCGCCCGCGCATGTAAGGGTCGACCGAGAGATAGAGGGTGCGAACGAGCACCTCACCCGCTTCCGGACTCGGCACGTCGCTCTCTTCGATCTCGAAGGTGTCCTTCTCAGGTACCCCATCGGGGCGTTTCGCCAGGACGATCGTTCGGTTGGTGTCATCCATACCAGCCGCTCGTCGCCCCAGCCTAAAGGCGCTCCGAAGCAGGTTTGACTTTATTAGATCGAGCCCTTCTCCTCTGTCGAAGGCGGTATCGGAGCCCCGCTTCAGGCTGGCGGAGCGATCAGAAGCTGAACAGGTCCACGCCGCCGGTGACACCGAGTACCTGGCCGGTGACGTAGCTCGCCTGCTCGCTCGCGAGAAAGGCGACGGTGTTCGCTACGTCTACCTCCCGACCCAACTGGCGCATCGGCGTGGCCTTCGCGATTCGAGCGAAGTACGAATCGACTTCTTCGAGTTCCTCGATCGACATATCGGCGAACTGCTCGACGACGATGTTCGGCGTGATGATATTCGAGGTCACGCCCTGTTGAGCGCCTTCGAGCGCGAGGGTCTTCCCGAACCCGATCAGCGCCGCCTTCGTCGCGGCGTAGGACGCCTGACCGAACCCGCCCTGCCAGCCGGCCATCGAACTCATCGAGATCACCCGACCCCAGCCCCGATCGCACATCGCGGGGAACACCTCTCTGGTGATATTGTACGTGCCAGTCAGGTTGATCGCGATGTCCCGATCCCAGATCTCATCACTGTAGTCCTGCAGGCGTGCACGGGCGTCGACCATCGCCGCGTTGTTCACCAAGACGTCGATGCCGCCCGTCTCTTCGCGCAGTGCTTCGATCGTCGCGCCGACGTCCTCCCGATCGGTCAGGTCACATTCGACCGCCCGTGCGCTCCCGCCGTCGCCCTCGATCCCCTTGGCGACGCTCTCGGCGGCCTCCCGATCGACGTCAAGTACCACGACCGCCGCGCCTTCTTCGGCGAACACGCGACAGTCCTCGCTACCGATCCGACCGCCCCCGCCCGTCACGAGCGCGGTCCGGTCCTCGAGTCCGAGATCCATACCCGAGAGCTTTCCCTGCGCGGCCTGTTAACTGTTCGCGTCGCGGTCATCGCCCTCGGCGTTCGCTCTCACTGACTGCGATGGTCCCCGGCACCAACCTATTTGCTCTCTCCACTGGAATCGCGGGTGATGACGACAGTGTACTACGAGGACATCGAGGTCGGCGACACCGAGGAGTTCGGCGAGTATACGGTGACGGCTGAGGAGATGCTCGAATTCGCCGAGCAGTACGACCCTCAACCCTTCCACGTCGACGAGGAAGCCGCCGAGGACTCGCCCTTCGGAGAGCTGATCGCGAGCGGCTGGCACACAGCCTCGATCTGCATGCGTCTGCTCGTCGAGGGGCCGCTCGACGATCAGGCGGGCATGGGCGCTCGCGGGGTCGACGAGCTGCGCTGGCACCAGCCAGTGCGGCCGGGCGATACCCTCTCGATCCACACCGAAGTTCTGGACAAACGCCCCTCCGAGAGCGCCCCCGATCGGGGCTACGTCGATAGTCAGCTCACCGGCCTCGTCGATGGCGAGCCGGTCATCTCCTGGGTCGGGCTGGGCATGGTCGCCCGCCGGCCCGAGGCCGAGTCGGAGTGAGTTACGCTCACACT
Organism: Halobacteriales archaeon QS_3_64_16; assembly: GCA_003021705.1. Lineage (GTDB taxonomy): Archaea > Halobacteriota > Halobacteria > Halobacteriales > Halococcaceae > PXQR01. The sequence goes on along the minus strand of PXRJ01000001.1, from coordinate 68,962 downwards.
CGCGGTGCATCAGGGTTCGGGACCCACCGCTCGGTTAGCGCGTCCGGCGAACGAACTCGACGATTTGCTGGGCGATCTCCTCGCCGGCGTCCTCCTGGAGGAAGTGCATCGCGCCCTCGATCCAGGTGTCGGGTTGCTCGCTCGCCGTGGGAATCAGTTCGCGCAGCGGGTCGCGATTAGGGCTCGTGATCGGATCGGCGTCGGCGAAGAGAACGAACGCCGGTTTCTCCCACTCGGCGAGGCGTTCGGCAGCCGCTCGCGTTACCGCCGCGCCGTCGCCGCCGCCCTCCCGGGGCACCATGTCGGGCCAAGCGCGGCGCTACGCACTGCGACATTCGAGGCGGTGAAACCGCCTCGCGACCCGGGCACCGGCTTTGTGTTCCTCGCTCGGGAACGGCGCTTCGTAGGCCGCGAGCGTCTCCTCGCTCAGTTCGGTCGCCGTGGCGTTCTGGATCAGCATGCCGATCGGCAGTTCGTCGGCGCGCTCGACGAACGCTCGGAACTCCTCCCAGGCCTCGGGCATTTCCTGAGTTCCGCTCGGAACGCCCGTGTTCATCGGGACGAGACGGGCGAAGCGTTCGGGCTCGTTGACCGCGACGGGTAGTCCGAGAATGCCGTCCCAGTCCTGACAGACGAGGGTTATGTTCTCCAGGTCGAGGGTCTTGACGAAAGCGACCAGCGAGCTATAATGCATCTCGTAGGTGTACTTCTCGCGCTCGGTGTACTTCTCGGAGCGGCCGAACCCGACGAAATCGGGAACGACCACGCGGCCTTCCTCTCGGAGGGTCGGGATGGTCTTCCGGTAGAGATACCCCCAGGTCGGCTCGCCGTGCAGACAGAGGAAGGTCTCCTCGGCGTCCGGATCGCCGACGTCGACGTAGGCCATTTCGGGTTCGCCGACGTCGACGTACTGCGGTTCGTAGTCGTACTCCGGCAGGTCCGCGAAGCGCTCTTCGGGCGTGCTCGTCAGTGCCATCGACGCGGAGGACACGCGCCCGAGTCATAACCGTTGACCCCGAAGCGCCCGCGGGCGACCGAGGTCAAAGCGATCGCGTGTAGTGTGATTCCGAGCGAGTCGATCGACGACCCTCTGTCGGCGAAACGACTTTGCTCGCTCCCGTGACAGTCTCCGACATGGACTTGGCGCTCATGGAAGAACAGCGTCTCATCCGCCGGCGGCCCCGCGACCTCTGTAACGATTTCGGCGACGCGTACTGGCGCGAGAAGGACCGGAATCACGAGTTCGACTGGGAGCTTTTCGAGGCTTTCGCCGATGGCAGGTGGTGTGGTGTGACAAACCCCAGGAGTTCGGCGGCGAGGGCTACGGCGTCCAGGAGACCTCGATCGTCCAGCAGGAGATCGCCTGTTCCGGCGCGGCGATGGCGGGGACGTCGATCACTTCCCATCACGTCTTCAGCGCTGCGCCGCTCGTCGAGTTCGGTTCCGAAGCCCACAAGGAATGATATCTCTCTAATATCGCGAGCGGCGAGGTGATGGTCTGTACTGGTGTCACCGAACCCAACTTCGGGCTCGATACCTCCCGCACCGAGCCGACGGCCGAGCGCGTGTCGGGTGCTGGTGGAGGGAGGGGAAAGGCCGACGAAGACGGCGAGGACGAGAACGGCGAAGACGACGGAGAGTACGTCGTGAACGGTCAGAAGATCAGGACCTCGAAGGCACAAGAGGCCGACGTAATCATGCTACTCGCTCGGACCGGCCCGCGCGGGGAAGGAGGCGAGAGCGGGAGCAGTCGCTTCGATGGCCTCTCGCTGTTTTTCCACCGCCTTCGACGCCGACCGGGATGGCATTGAGGTCAGCGAGACCCCGAAGGCCGGACGAGGGGCCGCCGACTCGAACGAGGTTTGGTTCGAGACTTTTCGATTCCCGACGCGGACCGGATCGGCAAGGAGGGTGCGGGCTTTCGGTATCTGATGGCCTTCGCGAACGCCGAACGCATCTCTCTCGCGGCCAACGCGGTCGGACTGGGCCAGGCCGCGATCGAGATAGCGAGCGAGTACGCGAGCGAACGCGTGGTGTTCGACGCGCCGATCGGCTCGCGGCCAAGAGCCCGCTGATACTCCGTCGGCAGAAGGAGGTGTTTCGCGCCTGGCGCTCGCTCGGCGTCGAAACCGGTATCGAGGGGGCTCGCACCGACATCGCCGCCTGCTTCGACACCGCCGATCAGTCCGAGGCGATGAGCACCTTTCTCGACGGGCGCGAGCCCGCCTTCGACGGTCGCTGAGACGCTCGAAGCGACGAGCCGGCATCGGCGTTGGCTCGACCGGAGCCCGAACGAGAAATCACCCCTCTCCGGCGGCACCTGCAGCGAGCATCCGGTCGATCCGGTCGTCGTCGTAGCCCAACTCCCGTAGTACGCGGCGGGTGTGCTCGCCGCGGGTCGGCGGCCGCTCGCCCAGCGTCGGTCGGCCATCGCTCGTCCGGAAGGGCAACCTTGCAGTCCGTACTGGGCTGTCGGTCTCGACGTTGTGCGAGTCGGTGAGCAACTCCCGGGCACCGACCTGGGGGTCGTCCTCGACGAGTTCGTCGACCGTCCGGAGCGGGCCGGCCGGCACGCCCGCTTCGGCGAGCAGGGTCGTTAGCCCCTCGCGATCGTAGGTCGCGAACTCCGCGCCGAGTTCCTCCCGGAGTGCCTCTCGATTCTCCCATCGACTCGCGTTGTCGGCGAACCGGTCGTCGGTCGCGAGGTCCTCGCGGTCGAGCGCCTCACAGAGCTTGGCATACAGTCGGTCGTTCACTACCGCCATGTAGAACGGTTCTCCCTCGTCCTCGTCGCTGCCATCACCTCCGTTGTCTCTCTTTCCTTCCTCCTCTCTTTCACCTTCGTTCCCGCCGCTCCCGCTCTTCTCTCTCCGCTTCCCGCCGGCGTGGAACACTTCGTTCGGGGCGAGTCCGGCAAATCCCTGGCCGGAGCGTTCGGGGATTTCGCCGGTACCGGTGTAGTGGGCGATCCAGTAGCCCATCCAGGAGACCGCCACCTCGAAGAGGCTGCAATCGATGCGTTCGCCCTCGCCCGTTCGTCGGCGTTCAAGCAGTGCAGCCGTCATCGCGAGGGCGGCGGTCGTCCCCGTACAGTAATCGATGACGCTCGCGCCGACTCTGACCGGCGGGCGATCCCGGTAGCCGATGGTCGACATCAGCCCGCTCATCGCCTGTACGACCGGGTCGTACGCCGGCCAGTCCGCCCGGGGGCCGTCCGCCCCGAACCCCGAGACCGAACAGTAGATCACGTCCTCGTTGGTCGCCGATACCGACCCGTAATCGAGCCCGAAGCGATCGAGTACCCCGGGCCGGAAGCTCTCGACGATCACGTCGGCGCGCTCGGCGAGGTCTCTCGCGGCGGTTAGTCCCTCCTCGGTGGTGAAATCGAGACAGACGCTCTCCTTGCCGCCTAAGTTCACCGAGGCGAACATCGCGCCGTCGAGCAGATCCCGGAAGGCGTCGCCGCCCGGCGGCTCGACTTTGATCACCGTAGCGCCCAACGCGCCGAGCCACTGGGCAGAGAAGGGACCGGCGATCGACTGGGTGAGATCGAGGACGTCCACGCCTTCGAACGGTTGCATACCTCCCAGTCCGCGGACACCGACAAAGAAGTTGCCCCGATCGTCGCTCCCGGAACGCCGAGGTAGGGTACCGAGATCGGCGGCGCGGACCGATCTGGATGGAGCCGGGACCGAAGCAGTCGAAGGGTTCGAGCGGAGATACGCTTTTGTCGGTCTCGCTTCCAACGATGGTATGGCACGCGTCCCGCTCGTCGATCGCGAGGCTTTCCCCGAAGAGTACCAGTACCTACTCGGCGAGGACGCCCTCGGCGAGCGCAACGTCTTCCGGGCGATCGGGAACGCTCCCCCTGTTCTGCAGTCCTATATGCGCTACGGCACGACCCTCTGGGAGGCCGGCGAACTCACGACCCGCGAGCGCGAACTCCTGATCCTCGCGGTCGCCCGCGCACTGGACTCCGAGTACGAGTGGCACCAACACGTCGACATCGGCCGCGAGGCCGGCCTCACGGACGAGGAGATCGCCGCTATCGGCCGCGGTGCGGACGAGAACTTCGAGAACTGCGATGGGTTCGACGATCGGGATCGGGCACTGCTCGCCTACGCCGACGCCTTCGCCCGTGGCGAGGTCACCGATACGATCCACGACGGTCTCGCGGAGTTCTGTGAGACGAGTACCCTGACCGGCGTCGCGATGCTCTGTAGCCACTACGTAGCGACCGCCCGCGCGTTAGACGCCCTCGCGGTGCCCCTCGAAGGCCCGTTCGTCGGCTGGCAGCCCGAGGAGTGATCGGAGTTCGGCGGATCGATTCGGCTCGTTACTTCCTATCCCGAAGTATCGATCCCTTCCTCCGGTCGCTTCTCACTCCTCGCGGAAGCGGTCGGCGACCCGCTCTCGAAGCTCGTCCTTTCGGACCTTCGCGCCGTGAGGGCCCTCGGCTCGGGGGAAGGCATCGACGAACTCGAAGGCTGCGGGTAGCTTGTAATCGGCGATCCGACCGGCGAGAAAATCCTCGAGAATCCCCTCGTCGACAGGAGAGCCGTCGGCGGCTTCGACGAACGCGACGGGCACCTGGCCGTGCCGAGGATGGGGCGCGCCGACGACCTGTGACCCTTTGACCGCGGGATGGTCGTCGAGAACGCGCTCGATATCCCGTGGCGCGAGGAGAAATCCCCTGACCCGCAGCGCGTCGTCGAGTCGCGAGCGGAAGTAGAGATACCCCGCCTCGTCCTGGACGACGAGATCGCCCGTGTGGAACCACTTTTCCGAAGAGCTTCGCTCTCCCACACTCCCGCTCGTATCACTCGCGGGAGCATCTTCGAAGGCTTCGGTGGTCGCTTCGGGTTTCCCGAAGTATTTCTCGACGACATTGTAGCCCCGCAGGCAGAGTTCGCCCTCCTCTCCCGGCGGTTGCTCCGCGCCGGTCTCGGGATCGACGATTTTGGCGCTCTCCTCTTCGGGGTGGATCAACGGCCCGCCGACCCGCTTTCGCCGTTCGATCGGGTCTTCAGGATCGCCGACGAACACCTGGCTATTGGCTTCCGAGAGACCGTAGGGTTGGACTAGTGGGAAGCCCAATGCCGCCTCGATGCGATCGAAGACTGCCTCGTCGTAGCCCATCGACAGGAAGCCGACGGCCCCGCGCTCGAGTGAGGCGACGCGCTCGGGTGTGAAGTCCGCGTGGTCGATCAACCGGCGGTGCATCGTCGCGAGCGCCGAGTAGTACGTCACCGCCCGTTCTTCTATGAGCCGGAGGGTCTTCCCGGCCTCGAAGTGCGTCCGGATCACGAGCGGGATGCCATGCGCGAGGGCACTCAGGAGGGCGTTGTGCCCCCAGACGCCGGGGAAGGGGAGCACGCCGAGCGCGACGTCTCCCCTCTCGACGCCGAGGTGGACGCCGACCTGGTGGGAGTGATTGAGTAGCGAGCGGTTCGTCTGCGGGCAGCCCTTCGGGTCGCTCGTCGTCCCGCTCGTATAGAAGATACAGGCCGGAGCCGTCGGGTCGGTAGCGGGCTCCGGTCCCCTGGCGTTCTCGTCGGTCGTCGTTTCGCCGCCCGCGATCACATCCTCGTAGGCACGGACCGCCGGGAACTCCCCCGTACTCTCCAGCGCGACGACCGCGTCGAGCGATGGGATCGATTCGGGCACGAACTCCGTAGGACCCCCCTTGCGAATCTCTGGCACCACCTCGGCGAGGGTCGCGAGGAAGTCGGTATCGAGAAACGATCGCTCGGTCACGAGAGCGGAGCACTCGGCGTCGCGAAGCAGGTACTCGAGTTCGTGGGTCCGATACCGAGTGTTGACTGCGACGACCGCCGCGCCGAGATAGGAACTCGCTAGCTGAGTCGTGATCCACTCGGGGCGATTCGCCAGCCAGACCGCGATCGTATCGCCCGGACCGACGCCCAACTCGGCCAATCCACTGGCGAGCGCCCGGCTCTCGGCCAGCAGCTCGCCGTAGGTGATCCGCTCGCCCTCGAAGCGCAGTGCGTCGGCGTTCGGTCGCGCCGCGGCGATCCCCGAGAGCGCCTCGTAAATCGTCGCCGCGGGCCAGTGGAGCATGCCGGCCCCTGCTCGCCGAGGGCATTAGCTCTTTCCAGCGACGCTCCCGTCTCGGACGGTCAGACCGGAAGCGCGCCCCAAAGCTACAAGCGCCGAGATTTCGATAGCCCCCGCATGAATTTCGGACTCTTTCTCGTCACCCAATACGACCTGGAGCGCGATCTACGGGACACCAGCGAGGAGTCGATCGGACACACCGAATTAGCTCGGGAGACCGGCTTCGACCTGCTCGCGGTCGGCGAACACTACGCGACCGACGGCCACCAGTACCTGCTCGACGAGGCGGTTCTCGCCCACCTCGCCGAGCACGTCGGCGACGTGGACCTCGCGGCGCTGCTCTCGTTGCTGCCCCTGCACGGTCCAGTGCGGATCGCGGAGCTCGGCGCGACGATGGACGTACTCATCGGCGGGCAGTTCGTCCTCGGGGCCGGGCCGGGCTATCGTGAGGCGGAGTACGACGCCTTCGGGGTGACACGCGCCGAGGCCCCCGGCCGGCTTCGCGAGGGCGTCGAGATGGTAAAACGGCTCTGGCGCGAGGCTCGCTCACCTACGACGGCGAGTTCTTCGCCTTCGAGGGCCTCTCGATCAGGCCCCAGCCGGTACGAGAACCGCGCCCGCCGATCTGGGTCGGCGCGAGCAACGAACCGAGCGTCCGCCGAGGGGCTCGGATTGCGGATGGCTTCGTCGGCGCACGCGTCCCCTTCGACCTCGCGAAACGCCAGATCGCCGACTCCCGGGGCGAGCGCGCGAAACGGGGCCAGAACCCGGGCGAGGTCGGCTCGCTCCGGGAAACCCTCGTCACCGAAACTACCGAGAAGGCAGAAACGCTCGTTCGCGGCCCCCTTGCGGACAAGTGTGCTAGTTATGCCGAGTAGGGCCAAGACGAGGTGATCGGCGGCGACGACTTCGACTCGCCCTGGGAGAAACTCTGCCAGGAGCGCTTCCCCGTCGGCAGTCCTGGGGGCGTTCGAGAGGAGATCGAACGCTACCGCGAGGCGATGGCTCTCGATCGCCTACTGATCCGCACGCAGTTCCCGGGGCTGTCGCCCGAGGCCACCGAGGAGCCGATCCGACTGTTCGGCGAGGAGGTCGCCGACGCGGAGTGACTTCCTCGACTCTTACACGCCGCTCCGGGCCCGATCGGGCCTGATCGAGCCGGATCGGGTCGAATCGGGTCGAATCGGACTTCTCGTCGGGTCACGACTAAGTACTCGGGCGGGAAACTGACGCCAGTCATGGAACAGTACGAGGACGTGAGCTACGAGAGCGAGGGGGGCATCGCGACGATCACGATTTCCCGCCCTGAAGTCAAGAACGCCTTCCGGCGGGAGACGATCGCCGAGTTGAACGACGCCATCCGGCGAGCGGACGCGGACGACAGCGTGTACGTCCTCGTGTTGACAGGTGCCGACAATGGCTTCTGTGCGGGTGCGGACGTCACCACTATGGGCGACTGGTCCGAGCAGACGAAAGAGGAGTATGCGAACTACCTCTGGAACATTCAGAACGTCGTTCGCCAGCTCCGTGCGATGGCCAAACCCTCGATCGCCGCCGTGAGCGGCCCGGCGATCGGCGCGGGCTGTGATTTCGCGCTGGCCTGTGATCTCCGGATCGTCGGCTCGAGTGGGATCTTCCGCGAAGGGTTCGTTCGCGTAGGGCTGATCCCCGGCGACGGCGGCGGGTGGCTGCTTCCCCGATTGATCGGCGAGTCGAAAGCTCGCGAGTATCTCCTTACTGGGCGGGACATCACTCCCGAGGACGCTGTCGATCTCGGGCTCGCCGTCGAACAGGCCGAAGATCCCTTAGAAGCCGCCCAGGAGTTGAGCGAGGAACTCCTCGATCTCCCGGCGCTCGCGGTTCGACATACCAATCGTCTCGTCGACCCCCAGCAGTCCTTCGAGGAGTACTGCGAGCGCGCGATCGAGTACCAGTACGAGTGTATCGCTGACCCCGAACACGACGAGGCGATCGCCGCCTTCGCGGAGAAGCGCGAGCCCGAGTACGACCGTGACTATGCCTGAGATCCTCGAACTGTCCCGAGACCGAACGCTCGCGCGGCGAAGCTATAACCCGGACCCGGCCCGAGGGAGACCATGTTCGCAGCCGAGGACGACCGACTGGAGGTAGTCGGGGCGGCCGGCGCGCTCGCCGAGGAGGAGTTCGCCGATCGGGCCTGTTCGTGGCAGGGGAAGTTTCCCTGGGAGAACCTCGCAATGCTCGCCGATCACGGCTTGGTGGGCGTCAATCTCCCCGAGGAGTACGGCGGCCGTGGCATGGACGAGTTCACCGCGATGGCGGTCATCGAGGCCGTGGGGCGGGTCTGTCCGGATACGGCGAATGCCTTGTACGTGTCCTCGATGGTTTCGCCGCGGGCGGTCGATATGTTTGGGAGCGAGGCAGCGAAGGAGAAGTACCTCCCACCCATCTGTGCCGGCGATCGGTCTTTCTCGATCGCCATCTCCGAGCCCGCCGCCGGCAGCGACGCGGGATCGATGCGTACCCAGGTCGAGGAGGACGCCGGCGACCTCACCATCTCCGGCGAGAAGATCTGGGTCGGCTACCTCCAGCAGTCAGCGGCCGCCATGGTTTGGACACGCTTTCCCGACGGCAACTTAGGGACGGTGATCGTCGATCTCAACGCGCCGGGGATCGAGGTACTCGAACGCTACGAGAACATGGCCGGGCAGATTCAGACCCACTTCCGAATGGACGACGTTCCGGTTCCGGCCGGGAACGTCCTCGTGCGGGGGGAACGCGCGTTCAAACGCCAGCTCCGGGCGCTGAACTGGGAGCGATTGGGCAGTGCGACGTACGCGAACGCCATCTCTCGGTGTGCGCTGGAGAACGCCCTCGAGTACGCCCGCGAGCGCGAGCAGTTCGACCAGCCGATTTCGGAGTTTCAGGGGCTTCGCTGGAAGCTGGCGGACGCGACCGCCGACCTCGAAGCTTCTCGGGCAGTCGCCTATCGCGCGGCACGACGGGCCGCCGAGCGCGATCGGGTACCCGACCGCGTAGAGACCAACGTCGCGAAACTCTATTCCGGGCAGGTCGCCGAGGAAGTCGTCAGCGAAGCCCTGCAGGTCTTCGGCGCGCGGGGCTACCAGCGCGGCCATCCGTTGGAGTACCTCTATCGGCTCCAGCGAAGCCGCCGGATCGCCGCCGGCACCGACGAGATCGTCCGAAACACGATCGCCGATCAGGTGATCGAAGAGGGCCTCCCCGATCTCTTCTAACCGATCGGTGGCATCGATTATTTCCTCTCGTCTGTGAGGAAACGCTTAGGTCGGGCCCCTTCGAGGCGACCCTATGACAGGTCGCGAGCCGGTCTACATCGCTGGCGCGTTCGAGCACCCGACACGGGAGGCACCGGGGAAATCGACCATGCAGCTACACGCCGAGGTGGCCCGCGGGGCACTCGACGATGCGGGGCTTCCGAAGGAGCGGGTCGATGGCTACTGCTCGGCGGGTACGCCCGCAGGCGAGGCGGCGTTGACGCCGCTGGTGATGGCCGATTACCTGGGGCTCGACATCACCTACACCGACACGACCGACTACGGTGGATCGTCGTACGTTGCCCACGTCGGCCACGCCGCGAGCGCCATCCGCGATGGGAACTGTGAGGCCGTGCTCGTGACGCTGGCCGGTCGGCCCCGCTCTTCGGGTCAGGCGACTGGAACCGGCGCTCGCCGACTGCGAACCGCACAGGACAGCTTCGAGCGGATCTATGGATTGACTAACGTCACTGCTTATGGCATGGCCGCTCGCAGACACATGCACGAGCACGGCACCACGCCCGAACAACTCGCGGCGATCCGCGTCGCCGCCTCGCGCCACGCCCAGTACAACGACGACGCGCTGTACTCCGATCCAGTCAGCGTTGAGGACGTCCTCGACTCCCGTGTCGTCGCCGATCCGCTACACCTGCTCGACTGTTGTGTGATCTCCGATGGCGGCGGGGCGCTGCTGGTCGTAAGTGAGGACGTGAAGGACGAACTCGATCGGGAGTGTGTCGAGGTGCTCGGCCACGGCGAAGCGCCCCAACATCACGACGCCGGTCGGATCGATCTGACCGAAACCGGCGCGAGTAAATCGGGCGAGCGAGCGTTCGGGGAGACAGGAATCGGCCCCGAGGCGGTCGATTACGCCTCGATCTACGATTCCTTCACCATCACCGTACTCGAAGCGATCGAGGACCTGGGGTTCTGTGCGAAAGGCGAGGGCGGCACCTTCGTCGAAGGCGGCACGCTCGAAGCACCCGGTGGCGAGTTACCCTTCAACACCGACGGCGGGGGGCTCTGTTCGAATCACCCGGCGAACCGCGGCGGGATGACGAAGGTCATCGAGGCGGTTCGACAGCTCCGGGGGGAGACCAACCCCGAAGTGCAGGTCGACGCCGACCTCGCGCTCGCTCACGGCACGGGTGGCAGCCTCGGGACGCGCCATGGCGCGGCGACGCTCGTGCTCGGGGGGGAGAGCCGATGACCAACGAGCCGGGGTCGGGAGATGACACAGGGAGAGACGACCTGGTGAGAGCCGACGGGTCGGCGGCCGAATCGGAAACCGGGGGAGGTGCGGACGAACGGACCTGGGAACCCCGGCCGGTACCCGAGGTGACCCCCGAGACCGAGGCGTTCTGGCGCGGTGCCAGCGAGGGCCGCTTCCTGCTGTCCGAATGTCAGGAGTGTGGATTGATCTATCACTACCCGCGGGCGCTCTGTCCGGACTGTTTCGGCGAAGACGTAACCTGGCGCGAGGCGAGCGGCGAGGGGGAGATCTACTCCTATTCGATCGCCCGGCAGGCGAGCGGGTGGCCGGACGAAGCTCTCCCTTTGGTCGTCGCCTACGTCGAGTTAGAAGAAGGCCCACGGGTGATGACGAACGTTCTCGACTGTGAGCCCGAGGACGTCGCGGTCGGTACGCCCGTCGAGACGCGGTTCGTCCCGACGGAAAAAGAGGACGTGTCGATACCGGTGTTCGTGCCGTGCGATAGCCGTGGTAGGGAGTGACCGTCGGTCAGTCGACGTCGGCGCTGAGCGAGAGGAGCGTATACCCCAGGATGCCGACCGTGCTGAGCGCGAAGGTGGTCGCATCGAGGGTCCAGCCACCCCCGATCGTATAGAGGTAATAGGTAGTCACCGCCGTGACGATCACGACGCTCCAGCTCAGCCACCGGGTCACGATCGCGTCGCGGAGTTCCCGCGGGCGGCTCTTCGTCTCGACGGTTACTTCTCGGTTGTCCGCGTTGCCTCCCAGTAGGGTGCCGGAGTCGTTGTCGGCCATTCGAGATACCTGATAGCACGGTCGGCGAGCCACTACTTATCTCTACGGGCGACTCGCTCGGGGTTCGTCGCCGACGATCGATTGTCGATCGCCGACTACGGAATCGGACGGACCCGACCGACACTGACATACCCTCCGGCCCGGAGCCTCGGAGTAGACGATGATCGGTCTCGGGATCCGTACCGACCTCGCGCCCTCGGCGATCCCGCCGGCACCGGTACTCGCGTCCGCCGGGGATCGATCGGTCCTGCTCGCCCGCATCGGGGCGGTGAGTATCGACCTCGCGATCTGTTATCTCCTCCTCGAAGTCCCGGGTCTCTACCTGCTAAGCGTTCTGCTCCCGGGCTCGATCGCCGAGTGGGGACCCCTCGCCCTCGGGCTCTCGATCGCTATACTAATCCCGCTGTATCTGACCTATACGTTTTACTTCGAGTGGCGATACAGTCGGACGCCGGGGAAGGTGAACCGGGGGCTCGTGGTTGTGAGAAGTGACGGACGCCCCTGTACGCTCCGGGCGAGCGCGCTTCGGAACCTCTGTCGCTACGTCGACTTCCTCGGAGTTCCGCCGCTGGTACTCGGCGTCCTCGCGGCGATCGTCTCCCCGACGGGCGAACGGATCGGCGATCGGGTCGCCGGCACCCTCGTCGTCCGGACCCGCGCCCCGGAGGAAGACAGTTCGATCCCCGGTTTCGAGGCCGACCCAGGCGAGTAGATTCGGACCGCAGGAGAACACTGGGGGGCAACGCGACGGAACGAGCGACGACCGAAATCTAAGCGACCCGGACACCCGAGTCGGGATCGAAGAGCTTCGCGTGCTCCGGATCGAGGACGAGGCCGTACTCGCGTTGACCACCTTCGAAGTCCGGGCCGGTGACGACGACGATCTCGCCGAACTCGGTCTCGAAGAAGCTATGGGTCTCGTCGCCGAGGGGCTCGTCGAGAACGTGCTCGGCCGGAATCCCTCCCTTCGAACCGTCGTCGACCCCGATGTTCTGTGGGCGAACCCCAACGCGGATCGACTCGCTCGCGTAGCCATCGAGCTCGCCGTTCGTCCCCGGAAGCGCGAAGTCGTACTCCTCGATCTCGAGGTGGGTCCCGCCGTCGCCTCCCCTCACCCGGCCGTCGAAGAACTGGGTGGTCGGCTGGCCGATGAAGCCACTGACGAACTCCGTGGCGGGATCGGTGTAGACCTCCTTGGGCCCGCCGACCTGCTCTAAGTGGCCGTCGTTCATCACTGCGATCCGATCGGACATCGTCATCGCCTCCTCCTGGTCGTGGGTGACGTAGAGCACCGGACAGCCAATCTCCCGGGTGACCTGCTGGACGACGGGTCGCAGGTCCCGTTTCAGTTTCGCATCGAGGTCGCTCATCGGCTCGTCGAAGAGGAAGACTGTCGGGTCGCGAACGATCGACCGCCCGAGCGCGACGCGTTGTTGCTGACCGCCCGATAGCGCCGCCGGGCTCTTATCGAGCTGGTCGGTGATCTGGAGCAGGGAAGCGGCCTCCTCGACCCGCCGATAGCGCTCTTCCTTCGAGAGGCCGGCGATCTTCAAGCCATACGCCATGTTGTCCCGGACGCTCATGTGTGGATAGAGCGCGATGTCCTGGAATAACAGGGCGATGTCGCGCTGTTGAACCGGGAGCTCGGTCACGTCCCGGTCGCCGAACTCGATCGTCCCGCCCGTCGGTTTGTCGAGGCCGGCGACACAGCGAAGCGTCGTCGTCTTTCCACAGCCCGAGGGCCCGACGAGCGTGACGAACTCGCCGTCCTCGATCGTCAGATCGATGCCGTCGACGGCGGTGATCTCATCGTCGCCGTCCTGGAACACGCGGCTCATATCGCGGATGCGTACGTCGACCATGGTGTGTTATGCTCTACTCTGTCACGCCCGACCACATTATCGTTTCGTCACGATCGCCGCCGCGTGATACCGGACCGGATCCGAAACTCGTCTCTTAGGGATCGGGGCTTCAGAGCGAGCGGATCTGAAAGCCCTGCAGGAGGTAGCTCTGCAGGAAGTACGCGAAGAGCAGCGGCGGGATCGTCATCGCCATCGAGGCGGCCATGATGTCGTTCCAAGCGATGTCATAGCCCTGGGTGATCTGTCGGAGAATGCCCGGCGCGAAGGTCGTTGCCTCGTTGCTCGGCAGTAGGATCTGGGCGAACGTAAAGTCGTTCCAGGCCAGCGCGAACGCAAAGAGGGCACTGGCGATGATCGCCGGCTGTGTCTGGGGGATTATCACGTCCCGAAACCCCTCCCAGCGCGAGGCCCCCACGACCCAGGCGCTTTCCTCCATCGCCTCGGGGATGGTCTGGATGTACTTCCACATGAGCCACACTGAGAATGGCATCGAGATCGCCGTCAACGCGATGATGAGGCCCACCCGAGAGTTGAGCAGGCCGATCTCCTGCCAGATCAGATAGAGTGGAAGGCCCAGTACGATCGGACTGAACATATACCCGAACAGGAGGAATCGCGCGAAGCCCTCCTTGTAGGGAAAGGAAAGTCGTGCCAGTCCATAGCCCGCGATCAGCGAGACGACGACCGTCAGGATCACCGTACCCATCGTCACGACGAGCGTGTTGAAGAAGTACAGCTGGATGTCGCCGCTGGTCAAGACGGCGTAGTTCGAGAGTGTAAAGCCCTCTGCGGAGGGAAACCACGAGACCCCATCGAGGATCGCCTCCCTGGTTTTCAGGGAGTTCTGGGCCATCCAGTAGACCGGAAAGAGCCCGAAAAGGAGGAAGATCGCCGCGCTCGCGTACAGCAGCGCCCGGTAGACCCGATCGTCGGTCTCGAAGCCCCGTCCCAACAGGCCACCGCTGTCGCCAGTGCTGCCATCGCCGCCCTCGCTGCCCGCGGTGCTCGCGGTACCGGCGGTTTCGGAGCTCACGTCTGGACCTCCTCGCTCGGATCGAAAGCTCTGAAGTACATCAGGGCGGCCGCGGCGAGAAACAGGAACATGATGATCGCCATCGCGTTCCCGACCCCGTAGCTACCGCCGATGAAGGTCTCCCGGTAGGTGAGTACCGGCAGTGTAGTCGTCGCATAGCCCGGTCCGCCCTGGGTGGTCTGCCAGAAGATATCGAACTTGTTGAACATGAAGATCGAGCGCAGGAGCACGGCGACCAGGAGCACCCCTTTGAGCCGGGGCAGGGTGATGTCCCGGAACATCTCCCACTTGTTCGCCCCACAGACCTTCGAGGCCTCGTAGAAGCGACTCGGGATGGCCGTCAGTTGTGCGAGGGTGAAGATCGCGATGAACACCGAGTACTTCCAGGAGCCGAGCAAGATGAGCAGTCCCATCGCCCAGTCCTGGTTGCCGAGCACGAACTCCTCAGTTCCCCAGAGGCCGAACCAGTCCGATCCGATCACGTGCAATACTCCAGTGAAGGTATCGAACATGAACAGTCCGAGCAGTGAGACGACGATGATCGGGACTAAGTACGCCGAGAAGACTACCGCGGTGACGATCTTCTGACCCCTATCGAGCCGGTTGAGCGCGAGTGCCATCCAGAGGCCGACGACGAGCTGGAAGAGGGTGCTGCCGACCATGTAGACGACCCCGCGCCACAGCGACGCCCAGAACCGATCGAGCCGGAGCACTTCGAGGTAGTTCTGTAGCCCGACGAACTCCCAGGTCGGGTTCATCAGCGGGATCGAATAAAACGAGGCGTACAGCGCGAAGGTGACCGGCGCGACCGCGATGACGAGATAGAGCAGTATTACGGGAAGGACCGTCGCGAACCCCTGGGCCGTCTCGCTATCGAAGGGGAGCCGATTCCAGGGAATCCCGATAGTGCGCCCGCTTTCGGGCTCGAGCGTCTCACCCGCCATCGGGTCGCCTCCGTCTCGTGTGTGCAAGGGCCACACTCATCGTTCTGTTCGCTCCGAGAGGGCGGACGTACATATATGTACTCATGCGATCGACGGCGGCGAGAAGGACGGCGGGCGCCCCGGGGCGACGGAGCGGGCACGCGCTACTGCTCGCGAGGAAGCGAGAGACGAACGAAAGGACGGACGAACGCCGATCGGGACGGCCGATGTTCGAGGCCGGTCGAGGGGAGTTACTTGAGCCGTTCTCTCGCTTCCTGGATACGCTGTTCGGCGGCTCGTTTGCCCTGTTGGTAGGCCTGCTCCGGTGGGGTGTCGGCGACGACGACCTGGTTTACCATTTCGGCTTGGAAGAAGAATCGGAGGTAGTACTGTAGTACTTCGGAGGTCACGAGGTCCATCTCCGGCTTGTTGTTGTAATACTCGCCGACGATCGTGTCCTGGACGAACTTGAGCTGTTCGAGGTGGCTCGGGAACGTCTGGAAGTACTCCATGTTCGTGAACGTCTCCGAGCCGAGAACGTCCGCATAATCCGGCAGGAAGCGAGTGGGTTCTGCCTCGTACAGGCCGGCCGTCCGTTCTAAGCTACCGGCGTACATCCACTCTAGGAGTTCGCGCCCGCCCTGGGTGTTGTCGGCGTTCGTAAAGAGGTGCCAGCCGTCGACGGTGGGACTGGATAGCATGGAGTCGCCTTTCGCGATCCCGCCTTCCTCCCAGAGGGGCATCGGTGCGACCTTGGTGTTTCTCGCGAGTTCCTCGCTGGCTTCGGAGGCGACCCCGCCGGGCCACATGTTCAGGTGGTACTGCTGAGCGAACTGGCCCCCGGCCCACCCGCTCAGTGACTCCGACCAGCCGATGCCCGAAGGGTCCGGAGAGTACTTCGCGAGTTCGTCGAAGAACTCGAGCAACGTGACGATCTCCTCTTTCGGGAACCATAGCTCGACGCCTTCTCTTTTGTTCGGATCCTTCCAGCGCAGCTCCTGGACGCCCATGTTCGCTAGGTAGGTCTGGAACTCGTCCTGGGCTTTGCCGACCTTCTTGCCGGCCAGTCCGTACCCCCGAACGTCCATATCGGACTCGTCGATCGCCTTGGCGTTTTCGAGCACGCCCTGGAAACTCGTCGGCACCTCCAATCCGAGCTGGTCGTAGACGTCCTGGCGGTAGATGAACGTCCCCGTATAGTAACCGTGGGGCAGCTCCCAGTAGCTGGCGTTTTGCCCTTGGCCGTCGTGGTAGGGCTCGGCGACGATCTCTCCGGCGGTCGATTCGACGCTTCTGACGGTCTCGGAGACGTCCTCGAGCCCGTCGGCGGCCCAGACGTCCCCGATCTGCTCGAACGTCGAGGTCTGGAGCGCGGGCGGGTCGCCTGACTGGATGAGCGTCGCCAGCCGCGATTCGTTTTGCCCCGAAAAGCCGGCGTACTCCACTCTGACCTCCCGTCCGCTCCGTTCACTGAACTGTGGGACGATCGTCTCCTCCCATTGCTGTTGCCACCCTTCGTTGTTGTAATCGGTGAAGACGTGGATCGGTTCACCGCTGTCGCCACCGCCACTGCCGTTGCCGCCGCCACCATCATCACTGCCGCCGGTACAGCCCGCGAGCCCGGCCGTCGCGCCAGCGCCAGTCAGTGCGAGGAGCTGTCGGCGCGTGAGTCCGTGTCTGTCTACCATGTGACTATCGACCACTATCGATCATCGGTGTAATAAGTTTGCGGGTAGACGGTAGGTCGTCTCTGATGGAAAAGCGTGTCCGCTCACCGACGGTTCATCGAGTACTGGGTCGACGGCGCGACGGGAGCGGCGATCGATTACTTCCCGGCGAACTCGGGTTCGTAGTCGTCCTCGGCGAAGGCTCGGGCTCCCTCCTCGTGGTCCTCGGTTCCGAGCAGGGTCGAAAAGACCCGCCGGTCGTACTTGCGGCCCTCCCGGAGGTCGGTCTCGACGGCGATATTGCCCGAGTCCTTGATCGCCCGGATCGCGAGCGGCGGCTTCCCGGCGACCGTCTCGACGAAGTCCTCGACCTCGTCGTCTAAGTCCTCCGCGCTATAGACGTGGTTGAGCAGCCCTTCTTCGGCAGCGCGCTCGGCCGTGACGTGCTCGCCGGTCATCGCGAGTTCCTTCGCGAAGGCCGGACCGGCCAACCGGGTGACGTACTGGACGCCGCCGGCTCCGGGGATGAGCCCGAGATCGATTTCGGGGAAGCCCAGCCGACTGTCCTCGCTCGCGATCCGGACGTCACAGGCCAAAGCGAGTTCGAGCCCACCCCCCAAGCAGTAGCCCTGGATCTTTACGATCACCGGCGCGGGGAACTCGATGACCGAATCGCGCATCGAGTGGGCGTCGAACGCCGCGGGCGACACACCCGAGAAACCGGTGATGTCCGCGCCCGCACAGAAGGCCCGATCGCCGCTGCCCTCGATCACGACCGCCCGAACCGCGACGCCCTCGTGTTCCCCGTCGTGTTCCTCGAGTACCGCGAGGCTCGCCTCGATGTCCGTCCGCATCTGTCCGTTCATCGCGTTGAGCGCGTCCGGTCGGTTCAAGGTCAGCGTCGCGATGCCCGTCTCCTCCTCGATGTCGAGGGCTACCGTATCGAGTTCCTCGTGCATACGATCGCTTCCTCGCAGGCCCCCTACAAAGGCCCACCGCCGCCGAGGACCGAACGACGCCGAGACCTAGTGGGAGCCGATACCGATCCATCGGTTAAGTGAGCGGCTCCCGATCATCCGATCGATGGATCGACCGGACGACCCCGTTACCGCCGCTGAGGACGACCGGATCCACCGTCTCGAAGTCCCGGTCGACTGGCCGCCGGGCCACGCCGCCGCCTACCTGATCGAGAGCCCCGAACCGATTCTGATCGACGCCGGCGCGCCCGGCGAGCGCGGCCACCGGGAACTCGCCGCCGAACTCGCGGCTCACGATTACGCTTTCGAGGACATCTCTCACCTGCTTCTCACCCACCCTCACAGCGACCATCTCGGTGGGGCGAAAACGGTCATCGACGCCGCCGACCCCGTTGTCTACGCTCCGCTCGGCGTGCACTCCCGACTCGATCGCGCTCCCGACGATCTCGCCCGCGGCGTCCGCGAGACCGCTCATGGAGCCGGATTGCGGGGAGCGGCCGTCGAGGACGCTATCGAGGAAGCGCTCGACTCCCTCCGGCGCAACCGCCGGCTGCTCCCACCCGAAGCGATCGATGTCGATCTCGCGGGCGGGGAGCGCTTCGAGGCGGGCGATCGCTCCGTCGCAGCGATCCACACGCCGGGCCACCAGGTCGATCACGCTTGCTTTCACCTACCGGAAGACGGTGTGCTCTTCTCGGGAGACGTCCTCATCGACCCCTTTCGTGCGGCCGCACTGGATGTCGGGCTCGATCGAGGCGCGTACGACGCCTTCTCGCACTACTACGCCGCCTACGACCGCCTCGCCGGCCGAGCGGTCGATCGCGTCTACCCCGGCCACGGCCCGGTCTTCGGGACCTACGAGGCGACGATCGGGCGCTCGCGGCGCGATCTCGACGAGCGGGTCGAGCGAGCCTTCGATATGGTCACAACGAACGCCCCGGCGTCCCCGCTCGAGGTGGTGCGCGCACAGCTACCCGACGATCCCCATCCCAAGCGGCTGCGGACGACGCTGTTCGAGACGATCGGCGCGCTCGGTCGTCTCGAAGGGGACGGTCGCCTCTCCCGGGAGCGCGACGAAGACGGCGTGCGACGCTACCGAGCGATCGACGACTGAGCCGACCGACGACCCGGCGATCCAATAGCACGTGGCGGGCCGACCCTCCCGTTCCGACCGCGTTCGGCCTCCCGCTTCGCGACGATCGAAACCGCGTCGGCGGCGGCTTTACTCGCCGAGCCGGGGGACACCTTTGACGGTGATCGTCTCCCCGTTCAGATACGAGGAAGCGGGGCTCGCGAGGAACTGGGTGACGTCGGCGATCTCTCCAGGGCGGCCGATCCGTCGGTTGGCCTCTGCCCGATCGATCGTCCCCGCACCCTCCTCGACGCCCATCTGGCTGCGGACGCCCTCGGTGGCCACGAGGCCAGGCGCGATGCAGTTCGCCCAGATACCTTCCTCTGCCCAGTTCGCCGCGAGGGAGGTCGTAAAGTTGATGACCGCGGCTTTCGCCGCGCTGTAGGGACTCATCCCCGTCGAACCGCGCTGGCCGGCGACACTCGCGATGTTGACGATCCGGCCACCGCCCGCCTCGCGCATGCCTTCGCCGATGACCTGTGTGCAGTGATACGTCCCGTGGAGGTTGATGTCGACGATCGTCTTCCAGCCATTGGGACTGATGTCCTCGAAGTCGGCGACGAAACTCGCCCCGGCGTTGTTGACAAGCATGTCGACGCTACCGAACTCCTCGATCGTGGCCTCTCGGAGCGCTTCGACTGCCGCGCGGTCGGTCACGTCACACTCGACGGCGATCGCCCGTCCGCTTTCGCCCTCACTGGCCTCCTCGTCCGCGCGCTCGTTGATGGCTTGGGCGACCGGCTCGACGTTTTCCCGGTCGCGGGAGGTAACGACGACGCTTGCCCCGTCGGCGGCGAAGCGCTCGACGATCGCCCGACCGATGCCACTGGAGGAGCCGGTGACGATCGCCGTTTGCCCCGTAACGCCGAATTGATCGGTCGTCACGACCGACTCCCCCCGCTCTTCGGTCGGGCTACGGATCCGAGTCGTGCGGGACGGTGCTATCGAGGAGGGGCGAGGCCCTACGCTGTGCGTATCGATGGGTGCTGACATGCTTCGGGCATGGTTCTCGATCGGCTGATATAAAACTACAGGCGGGGAGCCACCAGGCCTCTGTTACCCCTCGCTCAGCGCCGTTCGAGCACGTTCACACACGAGACGCTGCCCGTCGCGTTCCGGCCGATACCGATGTTGTGCTGGAGGCCGATCTCGGGGTCGTCCACTTGGACTGAACCGGCTTCGCCGCGGAGCTGTTCGTAGATCTCGGCGAGTTGGGCGACGCCGCTCGCCCCGATCGGGTGGCCCTTCGCGAGCAACCCCCCAGAGGGATTGACCGGTTTTTCGCCATCCAGTTCGACGACGCCCTCGTCGATCAGCGCGCCGCCCTCACCCTTCGCACAGAAGCCCAGGTCCTCGTAGGTCACGAGTTCGGTGATCGTAAAGCAGTCGTGTACCTCCGCGACGTCTACGTGTTCGGGGCCGATACTAGCCTGCTCGTAGGCCTGGCTTGCGGCCTGTGTCGTGGCCGGAAACCCGACCAACGATTCGTCCTCGCTCCGCAGGAGACTGTCGGTCGAGAGGCCGCTGCCGGCAACATGGATCGGGTCGTCGGTGTACTCGCTCGCGAGCTCTTCGCTCGCTACCAGTAGTGCGGCCGCGCCGTCGGTAACCGGACAGCAGTCGTACAGGTTGAGCGGGTAGGTGACCGTCGGACTTTCGACGACGTCCTCGACGCTGCACTCGAAGCGGTAGTGGGCGTGGGGGTATTTCGCGCCATTGGCGTGATTCTTCACGCTCACCTTCGCGACCTGTTCTTCGGTGGTGTCGAACTCGTGCATGTGGCGGGTCGCCCGCATTCCGAAAAAGGCCGGCATCGTCACGCCCCGGCCGCGCCAAACTTGATCGAGCGCGGCGCTTTCGATCAACCCGGCCGCCGAGTCGCGCATCTTCTCGACGCCCAGGACGAGTGCGACCTCGGCGCTGCCCGCTTCGATCGCCTCGACTGCCGACCGAAAGGCCGTCGAGCCGGTCGCACAGGCGTTTTCGACGCGCGTGACCGGGATCTCGAACAGGCCAGTGGCGTGGGCCAGTCCCGCCCCGCTCGAAGCGTCGCCGGCGATATCCAAAGTGCCGAACCACGCCGCGTCGATCTCCTGGGGGCTGATACCGCTATCGACGTCCTCTATTGCATTCAGGTAGGCTCGCTCGGCCATGTCGTCGGTCGACTGCTCGAAGAGTTCGCCGAAGTCGATCATCCCCGAGCCGATCACGCAGGCCTCGCGGCCGCCGATGTCGCCGCCGCTCGCCCCCCTCGTCCCACTGGAGTTCGAAACGCCGGAACTCATCGGTTCTCACCTCGCGGGACGGTGAACTTGAACGAACCCACCGGCAGGCCTTCGACGTCGAACAGCTCGCGGAAGACGGCCGCCGCTTCCATGCCGATCGCCATTGCCTCGGGGTCGGTCTCGGTGAACAACCCATACACCCGTGCCGGCTCGCCGGCGTCGCTTCCCGCGTCGTCCCCGTCGCTACCCCCATCGTTCGCGCCGACCTGTGGAACGTCCATCACGGCAACCGGTAGGGGCGTCTCGAAAGCGTCCGGCAAGCGATTTTGTATCACGTAGGACTGGACGATGCCACGCTCCTCGAGTCGTGTGTCCCGAAACTCGCCGCGCTCGCCACAGCGCTTGCACACTTCTCGGCGCTCGGGAAAGGAGACGTATCCACAGGCGTCACACTCCGTGGCCGCCAGCCGCTCGTTCGCCTCGCGATCGCGCCAAAAGGGTGGCTCGTACATCAGGCGACAGCTCCTGTGCCCGCACGTTCGCGATACGAGCGGTGTTTCGCGTACGTCACGTACTCCTTGCTGTCGATGTATTCGCTTACACTCATCTCGGGATCCTCACTCACGCGCTCGCCGGTCGTCATCGCGATCGCATCCGTTCCGCTGGGACCGTAGCCGGTCAGTAGAACCGTTTCGCCGGGCTCGCAGTTCTCGAAGGCGAGTGCGAGATCGAGCAGCGTGCTCGCCGCGCCCGCATAGCCCACCGCGTCGAACGTGCTCTCCGCTTCGGCATCGAGTTCGAGCGTACGGAGCGCCCGCGAGCCCCAACCATCGTCGGGCGCTGCCATCGCTGCCCGCTGGGGAGCGAGATCGCCCTCGATGCCCAAGACCGCCTCGGTCGCGCTTTCGATGTAGCGCTCGCGGTTGAACCGCGAGTCGCCCGTCCGCGGCCCATCGTTTGCCGGTTTGAATCGGCCGATAAAGCCCGTCGTCGACAGACCCACGCCGTCGAGCGTCGCAACGTCCGCTCTATCGCCCGTTTCGAGGACGATCGCCCCCGCGCCCGCCCCGGCGCTCCGCTCGGCGGCCGATCCCGGGGGCGCACCGAGGATATCGCTCGCGACCAATAGGACCCGCTCGGCGCGCCCCGCCTCGATCGCATCGCGCGCCCCCAACAGCCCGTTCGTCGCTGCCCGTGCCGATCCCTGGTAGTCGCTCGCGCGTGTCCCGGTGCCGGCACCGACCGCACGGGAGACGTGGGCCGCGAGGCCCCGCTCGTCGAAGGGATCGGAGGTCGTCGCCGTGTAGACCGCATCGATGCCGTCGGTTCGACTGTTTCCCTCACTACCGCCTCCACTGTCAGCGTGATCGAGTGCGGTCTTCGCCGCGCGCATCGCAAGCGTGAGGACGCTCTCGTCGTGGGCTGGGACTGCGAGTTCACCCGAACCACCGGGGGTGCCGTGCTGGTCGCCGATCGCGCTTCGTTCGATCCGGTAGCGTGGGACGTACGCACCGTAGCCGCCTATCGTTACCATGTGTGTCGAGCGGTATGTGGGCAGGTGGCATAAACGTCGGTGTCACCGCCTTGCCATCGATCGTCCCTCGGCGTCGGCCTCGATTTACTCGCTATTGCCCACCACGGTGTCGCATCGACGATCGAACCTCGCTCGGCGGAGTGAGAAAGTCCTCTACAGCAACTGATCGGAGATGATGTTCTTCTGGATCTCGGAGGTCCCCTCGTAGATCTTGGTGATCCGGGCGTCACGGTAGAGCCGCTCGGCGGGGGGATCGGTTACGTAGCCCGCCCCGCCGTGTACCTGGATGCCCTCGTCGGCCACCTCGACCGAGCGTTCGGAGGCGAAGAGCTTCGCCATGCTCGCGAACTTCGCGGCTTCCTGTTCGTCGCCGTTTTCGACGTGACTCGCCGCGCGATAGGTGAGCGAGCGGGCGGCCTCGACGTTCGTCGCCATCTCGGCGATCTTGTGCTGGATGGCCTGGTACTCGCCGATGACCTGGCCGCCCTGCTCGCGCTCGCCGGCGTAGTCGATTGACTCGTCGACGGCGGCCTGGGCCGCACCGACCGCTTGAGCGGCGACGCTCGTCCGACCGTCGGCGAAGAAGTTCATGAGCTGGTAGAAGCCCTGATCCACCTCGCCGATGACGTTCCCTTCGGGGATCCGGACGTCATCGAGCATGATCTCCGCGAGATCGGAGGCCCGGATGCCGAGTTTGTTGTCGATCTTCGTGGGCTCGAAGCCCTCCACGTCCGTCGGCACAAGAAACGCACTCATTCCGCGGTGGCCGGCCCCGGGATCGGTCTTTGCCATTACGACCGCCAGGTCGGCGACCGTACCGTTGGTGATCCAGGTCTTGTTGCCGTCGATCACCCACTCGTCGCCGTCCTTCTCCGCGCTCGTCTCGATGCCCGCGACGTTAGAGCCGTGGGCGGGCTCGGAGATACACGAACAGGTCGCGATCTCGCCGGCCGCCACCTTCGGCAGCCACTCCTCTTTCATCCAGTCGTCGCCGAACTTCCCGATCATGCTCGTCCCGAACCCTCGGGAGCCGATCGCACTGCCGATGCCGGGATCCGCCCGCCAGAGCTCCTCGGTGACGAGGACGCTCGAGAGCAGGTCCATCCCCGCGCCGCCGTACTCCTCCTCGATGCCCGGCGCGATCAGGTCGTACTCGGCGGCTTGTTCGATGAGGTCCTCGGGGTATTTCTTCTCCTCGTCGTGCTCGCGGGCGACGGGACGGATCTCGTTCGCGCCGAAGTCCCGCACCGCTTCGCGGATCGCTCGCTGCTCGTCCGATAGCTGGAACGACATGCTAGCTCTTTGGTGGCCACCCATCAAATAGCTTTACACCGTCGTCCTCGCCTGTGCCGACGGTCGCCGTCGAAAAGCGGTCCGCTGGTTTCGTTCGGACGATCGCACTCGAGTCGGTCGCGCTGAAACTAACTGTCCCTATTCGATCGGTTCGCGGGGTAATTTATGTTCCGGGCGGGAGACGGGCAGCCATGCGATTCGATGACAAAACGGTGTTCGTGACCGGCGGCGGCTCGGGGATCGGACGGGCAACGGCGATAGGCTGTGCCGAAGAGGGTGCAGCCGTAGTCGTCGCCGACGTCGATCGGGACGCCGCCGAGGGGACGGCGACCGCGATCGAGGCAGCCGACGGCGAGGCTACTGCCAGGGAACTCGACGTGCGCGACGCCGAGGCACTCACGGAAGCGATCGACGCGACCGCCGAGGAAAGCGGTCTCGACGTGCTTATCAATAACGCCGGGGTCAGCCACCCCCGATCGGACATGGAAGATATCGAGGGCGAGACCCGCGATCGCGTGATCGATATCAATACCAAGGGCGTCTGGAACGGCTGTCGGGCGGCCATCCCCCAGTTCAAGGCACAGGGCTCGGGCGCGATCGTCAACACCGCCTCGCTCGCCGGCCTCATCGGGATGCCCGGTGGGGCGGCCTATTCCTTATCGAAAGGGGCCGTCGTGAACTTCACCCGGGCGATCGCCGCCGAACTCGGTTCTCACGGTGTGCGTGCGAACGCGGTCTGTCCCGGTGTGGTCGAGACGCCCTTGGTCACCGGCGATCGCGACCCCGAGGAGTGGGAGGGGCTGCGCGATCGCATGGCCGGGGAGTATCCCCTCGGGCGGCTGGGCCGCCCTGAAGACGTCGCGAACGCGATCCGTTTCCTCGCGAGCGAGGAGGCCGCCTGGATCACCGGCCACGCGCTCGTCGTCGATGGGGGCTACTCCTGTTCGTAGATCGCCGTCAACGATACCAACTCCGCCGCGCACTCGCGGCGATCGATCGCGCCCGGCAGCCCGAGAGCGGTCGCGTCCGCCGTCGCCGCGCCTGCGGTAGCGAACGGATCGACGCCGTCGACGCCGGGCTGCCTTCGACGCCTTCGGTGTCGGCAGTTCCGAAGCGACCGTCGCCGTCGTAGTCGTCTTCCGGCAGGACGCACGCCCTCACTGGAGGCTTTGTCCCTCCGGCACCTGGGGCAAGCGATGTCGCTCACGCCCGAGGATCTGGAGGACTTCGCCAGGCTCGATTGTTCGGGGACTCAGGTGCTTCTCACCGGTTCGACGAGCGGTATCGGGCGGGCGGGTGCGCTCGCGCTCGGCCGGCTCGGAGCCGACGTTATCGTCCACGGCCGCGACGCGGACGCCGGCGCTCGGGTCGTCGAGGAACTCGAGGCTAGCGGTGCGGAGGCACGGTTTCTCGCGGCCGATTTCGCCGATAGCGAGGCCCTGTGGGACCTCGCCGCGACCGTCCGGGCGGCAACCGACGGTCTGGACGTCCTCATCAACAACGCCGGCGGGGTCTTCCCGGAAGCACAATTCACCGATAGGGACGTCGAGTACACCTTCCAGGTCAACCACCTCGCGCCGTACCTGCTGACCGCCGAGCTGCTCGATCACCTCCGGCCGGGCGCTCGTATCGTCACGACCGCCTCGGAAGCCCACCGGCTCACGTCCCTGGATATAGATCGGGTCACCCGCGCCACGAACCCGCGCGGCGGTCGTCGGTCGCGGCTCGCGAGCGCTCTCCCGACGACCGGGATCGGGAGCCTGACCCGCGCCCAGTGGGCCTACAGTCACTCGAAGCTCGCGAACGTCCTGTTCGCCAAGGAACTGGCCGACCGGCTCGCTGCGGCGGAGCGTGCGGTCGTGTCGAACAGCGTCCATCCGGGGGCGATCCCCGGGACCGGGTTCGCTCGCTCCCTGCCAGAGCCGTTGTCCCGCGTCGTCAACTCGCTCGACGCGCTGCCCGGAACCTCCTCGGTCGCGGACGGCGCGGCCGCGCTTCTCTTCGCCGCGCTCGCCCCGCGGACGGCCGGGGTCTCCGGTCGGTACTTCGCCGGTCGGGAGCCGACGCTTCCCTCGGCGGCGGCCCGGGACCCCGAGGCGGCCCGGCGTCTCTGGGAGCGAAGCGCCGCCCTGCTCGGGATCGACGAACCCCTCGCCGAGTATGGGTAGGACGACGCCTGAGAACGACCGATGAACGAGGTCGTGCTTCGATCCTAGTACCGGGTGATGTGTTCGATCTCCTCGCTCGCGAGGTCCTCGAAGGCATCCCGGGCGATCACGCGCTTGTGGACCTCGTCGGCACCATCGACGGTCCGGAAGGTCCTGACCGATTCATAGAAGTAGGCGATCGGGAGGTCCTTGCCGATGCCGTTGCCCCCACAGCACTGCAACGCGAGGTCGATCGCGTCCTGGGTGGCGTTCGCGACGAAGGTCTTTGCCATTCCGACCTCGACTCTGGCCTGCTCGCCTGCCGTGATCCGCCAGGCGGCGTTGCGAACCATCGTCCGGCCGGCGTGTAGCTTGGTCTCGGCGTCGGCGATCCGGAAGCGAAGCGCCTGTTTGTCCGCGAGTTGGGAGTCGAAGCCCTCTCGCTCCGCTAAGTACGCCTTCGCGATCTCTAATGCGCGGGTGGCCATCCCCGTATAGCGCATGCAGTGGGTCAGGCGAGCGGGGCCGAGACGCACCTGTGCGACCTGGAAGCCCGCGTTCTCCTCGCCGAGGGTGTTTGCGACCGGGACCCGTACATTGTTATACCTGACCTCGGCGTGGCCGATCCCGCCGCCCTCGACGATCCCTTCGCCGCCCAGATGGGGGATGTTCCGGGCGATCTCGACGCCCTCGGCGTCGGTCGGCACCAGAACAAACGAACAGCCCTCGTAGGGGTGGGCCTCCTGATCGGTGCGAGCCGTCACCAGCAGGACGTCGGCGTCCGATCCGCCGGAGGTCCACCACTTGTGGCCATCGATGACCCACTCCTCGCCCTCTTTCTCGGCGGTGGTCTGGAGCATCTTTGGATCCGATCCACCCCCTTGCAGGGGCTCGGTCATCGAAAACCCCGAGGTCATCTCGCCGTCGATGAGTGGCTGCATCCACCGTTCTTTCTGTTCGTCGGTGCCGACCATCTCCAGGTGTGAATGTTTCCCTCGTCGGGGGCGTTCGCCCGGACGGCCGTCGCGCCGATGAGGCTCCGACCGACCTCCTCGAACGCCGGAAGTATCTCGCGGAACGCGAGCCCCTGACCGCCGTACTCCTCGGGTATCTATGGCCCCCAGAGTCAACGCTCTTTGGCTTCCTCGCGCAGCTCCTCGATTCGTGAGTGTGGGATCTGTTCGTTCGTCCCGAGGTACTCCCGCTCGGTCGGCAGAACTTCCTCGTCCATGAACGCACGCGTTCGCTCGGCTACTTCCTTTGCTTTCTCGGAGTCGTCGTACTCCATGCACCACCTGCGTCGGGGGTCATTGTAAAACGATACCACGACCGCTGGTTCGCCCCGGTCGGTCCTCTCGCCCCGGATCGAGTACCAGCCGTCCGGTCTCTGCTCCTCTCCCCGCTCAGACCGTCGAGACGTCCCAGCCGCCCTCGACGTGGACGAGCTGTTCGACCGGCGGGAGGTCGGCGTCGGTATCGGTGATGATCTCGATCCGGCGGCCGAGCTTCTCGGTGGCGTACTCGACCAATATTGTCGAGTCGATCTCGCTATCGGGGTTTTCCACGGTGCCCGCGACGAGAGGCAGGAGTTCCCCCAGGGTGTCCTCGATGATCGCGGGATCGACGCCCTCGCTGACGAGTCGCTGAACCTCCTGCATGCCGAAGCCGACGTGGCGGCCCTCATCCGATCGGATGCGGGTGATCCCCTCGACGAGCCCCTCTAAGTGAACGGGTTCGCCCTCGGGCCCCATGTCCGCGCCGGTCGGGCTCCAGGTCGATTGGATCCCGTAATACCCCGTTTGGGCAAGGACGCTCTCGACGACGAGGTGGTAGTGACAGAAGGCCTCGGCGAGCGCTTCGGGACTCTTGTCCTCCAAGAGCCGATCCATCGCGCGCTCGGTCCGATCGAACAACTCGACGTACTCCTCGGGAAAGTACCGCGGGTCGGTCGGCCGCGTCACCTCGAAACCGCGGGCCTGGGCGACGGGATCGATCACCTCGCGCTAGTAGCGATCGAGGAAGGCGGTGTGTTTGGCCTCCTCGTAGAGCTGTGAGGTGATGAACAGCTGCTTATCGATGTCTTCGAGTGCCATCGCCATCGGCGCTAAGTCCTCGGTGACGGCCTCCTCGCCCGCGCCGAACAGCGCGAGCGTCCGCCGCAGTCCGTCGAATTCGTTTTCACTTTGTTCGCGATCGATCAGTTGCTCACGATCACCATCGAGTAATTCCGGGGAGACGTCCTCGTAGGGATCCCAGTGGCGGTAGACGGCGTTGCGGAAGTAGCCCTCAGCGAAGGAATCGGGATCGAGACGCAGGTCGCGACTCTCGTCGCTGTAGCGGTTTACTGCCATATTTCGTGATAGTTTCAATCGACCATAGTCTTTTCGCGCTCGACGGTTCCCGTATCGGTCTTCAATTGATTTCAGTCGTTCACATCTGCGAACACGTCCACCAGACCCGAGAGAACCCTCTCGGCGATCGGTGCGTGGGGCAGCGCGAGCGGCGAGATACTGATCTCGTTATCGAGGACCGCTCGGCGATCGGTGCCTTCGGAGTCAGGTATCTCGCGGGCGGCCATTCCGGCCCATAGCGGGTTGTGCAGCCGGAACTCCCCCTCTTCGAACCGGGCGTCCATCCCATACACTGGCGTCGGTCGAGTTATCGACACGCCTGCCAGCGGGCGGTCGGGCCGCGGGACGTTCACGT
The DNA here is from genome assembly GCA_003021705.1 of Halobacteriales archaeon QS_3_64_16. Taxonomy (GTDB): domain Archaea; phylum Halobacteriota; class Halobacteria; order Halobacteriales; family Halococcaceae; genus PXQR01. Next base: position 40,102 of record PXRJ01000001.1, on the reverse strand, counting down.
TGAGCGCGGCGATTCCGTTCGCGCCCGGTTCGTCCTCGATCCTCCCGGCCGCGTTCGCCCGGCTTTCGGTTCCATCGAACACCGCCCGCTCCGTCGCTCGATCGAGAACTCGCTTCGCGACCCCACAGGCCCGCTCGAAATCTTCCGGGTCGAGCGACCGATCGAGTCCCAGGGTGTCCATCGAAAGGGCGATTCCCGGAACGCCGAGACACGCCCCCTCGATCGCGGCGCTCGCGGTGCCCGACCGGGCGAGGACGTACGCGCCGAGGTTCGCCCCGGGATTACAGCCGGCGACCACCAGGTCCGGCTCGAAGACGTTCGTGCCGAGGATCACACAGTCACACGGCGTGCCGTGGATCGCATAGCCCAAGTCGTGTTTCTCGTGGGGGATTCGCGCGGTGAACGCTTGCTCGCCCTCGGCCGCGTGGCCGATCGCCCCGTCCGAGCGGTCGCGATCGGGTCCCATTCGGCCATACGAGAGCCCCCGGCCGACCGCGCTCTGATTCGAGGCGGGCGCGAGCACGGTCACCTCGCCGAGGTCCTTGAGGGCGTCGGCAAGCGCCCGGAGGCCCGGGGCGTCGATCCCGTCGTCGTTGGTCAACAGGATTCGCACGACTCACTCCTCCAGAACCGCGGTGGCCCGACCGGTCAGTACCGTCTCGCCGCCGTCGCGCTCGATCCACAGATCAGCTTCGACGCGCTCGCCGTCCCGGGTTTCGGTTCCGACCCCGGTTCGGTCGTTCCCACCGCTTCCGTCGCTTCCCTCGCGCGTGGTCGCGCCGACGTCGGTCACTTCGGCGTGCGCGGCGATTCTGTCGCCGGGCCACACCCGCGACCGGAACCGGACGGCGAACGTCTCGAGATTTCCTACGCCGAACCAGTCGGCGATCGCGTGGGCGGCGACGCCCGCAGTGAACATCCCCTGGCCGAAGACGCTCGGGTTACCTGCTGTCTGCGTGTAGGGCTCGTCGTAGTGGATCGGGTTGAAATCGCCGCTCGCACCCGCATACCGCACGAAATCCTGCCGGCAGAGCGGGCCGATCGTCACTTCGGGAGCACGATCCCCGACGGCGAGATCGCCCGCTCTCGCTGGGTCGGGCGCGGTCGCGTCGCGTTCGTTCGGCGTGTCGGGCGAGACGCCGTCGTCGAGCGGGCGGTCGCGATCCTGATCATCTTGAGTGCTATCGCCGACCGTGGCCGACCCCTCCTGGAAATCGTTGGTCGGCGACCCACCACTGTCGTCAGCGACGGCTCCGTCGGTCTCGATGACCGTCGCGCGCTCGCTAAGCACGCGTTCGTCGTCCTGGTCGAAATAGACCGTCTCCAATTCGGCGAAAGTCATCGCGCCGCCGCGCTTTCCCTCGCGTTCGGTCAGGTCCACGAAGGTCGTCTCGCCGCGTAAACGGTCGCCCACTACGGGCAGGCGCTCGTACTCGTAGGCCTGTGCGCCGTGTAAGGTGTCCTCATGGCGAAAGCCGAGATCGATCGCCTCGCCGGTTCGATACCGCGGGAACCGACTCGTCCGCGTGAACGTGAGCGGCGCAGGAATCCCGGCAAAGCCACGAGTTCTCGCCGCCGCCCGATCACGATAGAGCGGGTCGTTGTCGCCGATGGCGCGGGCGAACTCCTCGACTTTGCCCGCTTCGACCCGTAACCCCTCGATCGTGGTCCGTGTCTCGCCGATGAGATCCTCTAGTTCGTCGTGTCGATTGACCACTCACTTACCCTCCAGTTGCGTCATTAGTTCACTCGATACGACCGCGGGAACATAACTGTCGGTCCCGCCGGTGGGTTCTTTAGGCGTGGCTCGCGACAGCACTGACCATGCATCTGGACGAGGTGAGCGAGGACGCACGGACCGGTAACGTCGCGAGCCTGTTCGAGGAAACGGTACGACATCACGGCGACGCACTCGCGCTCGAGACCGCCGGTCGCGAACTGACCCACGCCGAGTTACAGGAAGCAGCCGAGCGCTTCGCGGGCGGGCTCGCCGATCGAGGCTACGGCCCCGGCGACAGACTGCTTCTCTACCTGCCGAACTGCCCGGAGTACCTGGTCAGTGCGATTGGGGCCTTCCGTGCCGGCGTGGTCGTCTCGCCGGTCAATCCCCAGTACAAGACCCGTGAACTCTCCTACCAGCTCGAGGACACCGACGCATCGATCGTCCTGACCCACGCCGTACTGAAGCCGGTCGTCGAGGAAACGCTTGAGGAACTCGATCGCGACCCGCCTGTCGTGACCATCGGCGACGCTGATTCCGATTCCGCGAGCAACCCGACTGCCGAGGGCGATAGAAGCGACGGGGAAGGCCCGATACCGTTCGACGAGGTGGCTGGTGATCCAGTAGCTGTCGAACGAGGAGGCGATGACGTCGCGCTGTTGCCCTACACCTCGGGAACGACCGGCCGGCCCAAAGGCGTCGAGCTCACTCATCGGAACTTCCGGGTCCAGTTGCTCTCATACCTGGCGGGTCGGGACGACCGGGTCGCCGACGAAGAGGTGAAGACCCTGTTGTACCTCCCATTGTACCACATCACCGGCTTCACCCACACTGCGATGCAACCGCTGGCCCGGGGCGGGACGCTTTTCATGCGAAACCCCGCCGAGTGGAGCGCGACGAAAGCGATGGCCACGATCGAGGCGGTGGGAATCACCCACTTCACCGGCGTCACCGCGATGTACGTCGATATGGTCACCAGCGATGAGTTCGGTGACTACGACCTCTCGAGTCTCGTTGCCGCCTCGGAGGGCGGCGCGAAGATGTCCGTCGCCGTCCAGCGGGAGTTCGAGGAGGTCGCAAGCGTCGCGGTCTCGGAGGGCTATGGCCTCACCGAGACGAACGGGGCGACCCACACCCAGCAGGGCTCGACGTTCGGTCCCCAGCACGGGACGATCGGCCAGCCCCTGCGGATGGTCGACTGCAAGGTCATCGACAGGGACGGCGAAGAGGTGCCGATCGGCGAGGAGGGCGAACTGCTCGTCCGTGGTCCACAGGTCATGAGTGGCTATCACGACTTGCCCGGAGCCACCGAGGCGGCCTTCACCGATAGTGGGTACTTCCGGACCGGCGACGTCGCCCGCCGGGATAGTGACAATTACCACGAGATCGTCGATCGCAGGAAACACGTGATCGTCACCGCCGGCTACAACGTCTATCCCTCCGAGGTCGAAGCCCTGCTCGACGAACACGGGGCGGTCGCCGAAAGCGCCGTCGTCGGGATCGCGGACGAGCGACGTAACGAGATCCCAGTAGCCTATATCGTCCCTCGACCGGGTATCGAGGCCGGCACCGAGGTCACGAGCGAAGATCTCAAAAGATTCTGTCTCGATTCGATCGCCGAGTACAAACACCCTCGTGAGGTGCACTTCGTCGAGGCACTGCCCCGCACCGCAAGCGGCAAAGTACAGAAATTCGAACTCGTCGAGAGCCACGACGCGCGTGCGGCCGAGGGCGGCTGATTCGCGTCCCCCTCCAGGCTCGGACTCCCAGTCGGACTTCCCCTTTCCCGTCGACACCCGGCGAGCGAACGCTTTTGTCGCTGCTCCGAGCACGGTCGATGGATCATGACTGATTCCGATCGCGAGACCGACGGCGGCGAGGAAAACAGTGGGCACTACGAGAACTTCGAGACGACCCTCGAGGACGGCGTCCTGCGCGCCGAGATCCACAGCACCTCGGCGATGAACGCGCTCAATCGGACGATGACCGAGGAACTCCTCGATCTCGGCGTCCGACTCCACGAGGAACCGATCCGATGTTTCTGCCTCACCGGTTCGGAGGGCGTGTTCTGTGCCGGCGGCGACGTCGGTAATTTCTCCGAGAACGGGGCCCCCGCCGGGATGCGCAAAGGTGCCTCCTTGCTGCATGACGCCGTGCTCGCTTTGCACCAGGCCGAAGTGCCGATCGTGGTGGGCGTGAACGGCCCGGCCGTCGGCGCGGGTTTTTCCTTTGCTATCTTAGGCGATTACGTGCTCGCGAGCGCGGATTCGTACTTCCAGTTCGGCTACCCGGGGATCGGCGCGACCGGCGACGGCTCCGCGACGTACTTTCTCCCGCGCGTCGTTGGCCTCCGACAGGCAAAGCGCATCGCGTTGCTCGACGAACGCATCGATCCCGAGGGGGCCGTGGAACTGGGCTTGGCTACCGAGCGGGCAGAAACCGACGCGTTCGAGGACCGACTAAGCGAGATCGCCGGGCAGGTAGCAAACGGGCCGACCGTCGCGCTCGGACGCACCCAAAAGCTACTCACCGAGAGCACCTCGGCGGGCATCGAGGAACAACTCGCCGCCGAGACCGACGCTATGGCCCGCACCGCACACACCGAGGACTTCGTGGAGGGCGTCGCCGCCTTCGGCGAGAAACGCGAGCCGGAATTCGAAGGCCGCTAAGCACTCTCCCTGTCGGCCGCCCGTTCCCGATCGGGTTGGCACGGCGATCGATGCGACGATCGGCTTCGGTCGTGCTGGTGTAGACGTGCCGACCCGCCGGCCTACTCTAGCTTTCGAAGTAAAAGCGACAGCTCCCGGACGGTCGCTCGTGGCGCTCACTCCGGGCGTTCGTACTCGGCGTCGAACATCGCCGCGGAGGTAGGGTCGGGGTCGCCCTCGGTGCAGTTGTACTCGGCGAGATCGGTGACCCCCGCCTCGCGAAGAATATCCTCGTTGTAGACCGCGTTGCCGGTGAACTCGGCCGGATCGCGATCGAGCAGTTCGAGAACGGCGTCGGCGACGATATCGGGGGTGCGCCAGTCCTCCTCGGTACCCAGACCGAAATACCGCGTTGCGCGCGTCTCGATCGCCGTCACCGGCCAGAAGGCGTTCGCCGCGATACCAGCCGATTCGAGTTCGCCCGCCAGCGAGAGCGTTATGAATGTCATTCCCATTTTCGACCACGCGTAGGCGGCCTGTCCGGACGAGCGATCGGTCGCGACCGGCGGCGCATTGGTAAGGATATGTCCGCCGCCGATCTCCTGCAGGTGGGGGATGAAGGCTCGTGAGGTGAGGTAGGTGCCCCGGATGTTCACCTCCGTCAGTAAGTCGAAGCGATTTGCGGGGAGGTCCTCGACGGTCGCCAGTTGAATGGCGCTCGCGTTGTTGATGATGATATCGACCTCGCCGAAGGTATCGATCGCTTCGTCCACGGCGGCCTCGATTCGCTCTTCGTCTCGAAGGTCGAGCTGAATGGCGAGCGCATCGACACCCCGATTCTCGCAGGCTTCGGCCGTGTCGTGGATCGTGCCCTCGAGGTCGCTATCGCTGTCATCGACGGTCTTGCCCGTCGAGACGACGTTACAGCCCGCCTCGGCCAGCGATAGTGCGATCTGCTTGCCGATACCCCTCGTTGTTCCGGTGATAAACGCGGTCCGCCCGCTCAGGTCCGGCGGTTCGAATGCCATAACGTCTCTCGGCGCGAGAAGGGTATAGTACTACGCCTCTAATCCGACCACTCGCCGTCCTCGACAGTGGAGAAGTCACAACTCTGGCGTTACCCGGCTCGTTCGGCTTCCGGGCTCGGCTCCTCGCGCAACTCGAACTTTTTGACCTTGCCGCTAGGGGTCTTGGGGAGGTCCTCGACCAGGTAGTACTCGCGGGGTCGCTTGAAATCCGCGAGGTCGTCGCTTGCCTTACAGTAGCTCTCGAGATCAGTAGCCGAGACATCGCCGACAACGTAGGCGACGACCCGCTCGCCCCACTCGTCGTGAGGTTCGCCGACTACCGCGGCCTCGATCACGTCCTCGTGGGAGAACAGCACGTCCTCGACGCCCGTCGGATAAACGTTCTCACCGCCCGAAACGATCATGTCGTCCTTCCGATCGACGACGAACAGGTAGCCATCGTCGTCGAGATACCCCAGATCTCCGGTATAGTACCAGGTCCGGCCCGCCGACTCCCGAAGGGAGCGGTCGGTGGCCTCGGGCCGGTTCCAGTACTCGCGCATCGTACACGGGCCGGCAAACAGGATCTCACCGACCTCGCCCGTTTCGACTTCCTGATCGGGGTCGCCGTCGGGCTCGATCACCCGGAGGTCGTGGTTGAGCGCCGGTACGCCCGCCGAGCCCTGTTTTTCGATCTGTTCGTCGGGGTGCTGGAAGGTCCCGCAGGGTCCGATCTCGGTCATACCATACGCTTGGAGATACTCATCACAGAACTCTCCCATACAGGCCTCGAGCACGCGCTTTGGCATCGGGGCCGCGCCGTACATTCCCAGTCGCAGCGAGTCGGTGTCGGCCGCTACCTCGGACGCGAGTTGGGCCAGGGCGTTCCAGGCGGTCGGCGCGGCGAACATCACGGTGATATCGTGTTCGTCGATCGCCCCCAGTACTGCCTCGGGGTCGAACGCGTGATGGATCACGCTCGTCGCGCCGACCTGTACCCGGGGAAAGAGGTTCGCGTGGAGCTCCGCGCAGTGATAGAGCGGGAGACAGGATAGCCCGACGTCGCTCCGACGGAGGCCGCCTTCCGCGACACAGATCAGGTTGTGTTCGACCATCGCGCGGTGCTCGTGGACAACGCCTTTCGGCCGGCCAGTCGTCCCCGAGGTGTAGATGAAGGCATACGTATCGTCCTCGGCGACCTGCACGTCGGGCGGGGTGTCCTCAGCCCTGTCCAGCAGCTCGTAGAAGTCCCGGGCGTACTCCGGGGTGTCCTCGTCGATGTAGAGGTACTCACCCACCGTATCGAGATCGTCGCGAGCGCGCTCGACGACTTCCCGGGTGTCGGCCTCGAAGACGAGCAGCTGTGAGTCGGCGTCGTTCAGGACGAACGAAACGTCGCCGGCAGCCAAGCGATAGTTGAGCGGGTTGAACACCGCGCCGAGGCGCGCACAGGCATAGACGGTGAGAACGATCTCGCTGCCATTGTACAGTAGCGTCGAGACGCGATCGCCCTTCTCGATGCCGAGGTCGGCCAACGCGTTCGCCAGTCGATTCACGCGGGCGTCGAATTCGGCGTACGTCCAGCGCTGGTCGCGTCGCGGGTAGACGATCGCGTCCCGATCGGGATACTTCTCGGCCGTGAGCGATAGCGTCTCGCCGATTGTGGGATACATACACTCGCATACTCTGGATGGCTATTAATACCTCGGGCATGGTCGAGCGGAATCAGTGTGGCCAACCCATGCACGCCAAACTTGGCAACGAGCGCGAACTGCGAGCCGGAGGCCGGCGACCGATCACCGAACGCCCATCTGCCCCGCGATGGTGTTGAGCTGGATCTCGTCGGTCCCTTCGACGATCCGCAGGATACGGGCAGTGTGCAGGAAATCCATGAAGGGGTTCTCCTCGGCGAGGCCGCTCGATCCGTGTACCTGGACGGCGTTATCGGCGATCTGCCAGAAGGTATCGGTCGCGAACCATTTGCAGATCGAGGCGTCCTCGATGGTGTCCTCGCCCTGCTCCATCCGCCAGGCACACCGCAGACCAGCGGCGTCGGCAGCGTACTGCTTCGCCCGTCCGCGGGCGATCATCGAGGAGATTCCTTGGAACTGACCTATCTTCCGCCCGAAGGCCTCGCGCTCGCGGGCGTACTCGACGCATTTCTCCAGGAGGTGTTCGCTCGCGCCGATGGCCTGTGCGCCGAGTTCGAGCCGGCCAAGCGAGAGAAATCCCATCGCGTCGTAAAACGCACTGTCGGGCTCGCCGAGCACCCGACTTTCGGGAAGGCGGACGTCCTCGAAGCGGATCTCGGCCTGTCGACCGACCGAGCCGACCGCGTTGTTCAGTGCACCGACCTCGTATTCGTTCGACTCGACCAGAAAGCAGGTGATGCCGCCGTAGCGCCCGGCCTCCGCCTGGGGCGTGGTGCGCGCGAAGACCTGGACGAAATCGGCGTAGGGAGCGTTCGTGATCCACTGCTTCTCGCCGCTCAAGACCCATTCGTCGCCGTCACGCGTAGCGATCGTACGCATGTTCGGCGAGTCCGAGCCGACGCTCGGTTCGGTCTGGGCGAAAGCGGTCGATTTTTCCGCCCGAACGGCCGGCTCGAGGTACCGCTCGCGCTGCTCGCCCTCGGCCTGGGCCAATAGCGGCTTCGGGCCCTCCGGGCCGGCCAGCACCTCGCTACTGAGATCGCTTTCCATCGCGGCGACCGCTCTGTTCGCCCGGTACCACGTCACCGTAGAGACCCCTTCGCCGCCGGCCGCCTCAGGAAGGTTCATCGCATAAAAACCCGCCTCGGCACTCTTCTTCCTGACTTCTCGGATGGCGTCGAGAACCTCTTCGGTCAGGCGGCCGTCCGGTTCGTGGCCCAACCGGGGGTTCGTGAGAATCTCGCCGAGATCCGCCTCGATCGGCTCGACTTCTCTCTCGACGAACTCCGCCAAGCTATCGAGGATGAGTCTGGTCTCCTGGTCGGTGTCGAAGCTGACGCCCGCCGGCGATGTGTCTTGTGTTGCCATACTATTACCCGCGCCGCCGACCTCTTAGTCCCTCCGTCGCCTGCCATCGGGTTAGGCAGCACCGGGGTATAAGTACCGAAGCGTCCACGTCGAATGCAGAGATGAGCTCCATGGTCGAGAACTCGAGACGGTGTGGCCCGAATCCGGACACCGAATTCGGATCGAGAAGTCAACCCGAGACGGCGAGCGGGGAGATCGTCGATGGATAACGTCGACGTCGATCTCCTGCTCTCGGTCGGCGATCACTCCTCGCTCGACTCGGTAGCCGAGCAGGTCACTAGCGCCGAGGACATGGGGTTCGATCGAGTCTCGCTCGGGGAGACGACCGGCTGGAACGCGGCAACGACCCTTACCGCCATCGGAGAGCGCACTGAGAGGATCGGCCTCTCGAACGACGTCTTCTCGCCGTACTCCCGGTCGCCAGCCCTCCTCGGTCAGACCGCCGCCGCACTACAAGAGGTCACAGGGGGTCGGTACCGACTGGGACTGGGGCCGAGTTCGCCCGCCCTCGTCGAGAACTGGCACGGGGCGGAGTTCGAGCGCCCGCTCCGGCGGCTACGCGAGACGATCGAGATCGTCCGGCGAGTGCTTTCGGGCGAGCGCGTGAGCTACGATGGCGAGATCTTCGAGCTCGAGGGGCTGGCGCTTGGCTGTCCGGCCCCCGATCCGGAGCCGTCGATCGACGTCGCCGTTCTCGGTCCGAAGGCGACCGAACTCACGGGCCGGTTCGCCGACGGCTGGGTGCCCCAGCTCTTCACTCCCGATGGCCTGCGCGACCGACTGGGGGACCTCGAACGCGGTGCGGAACTGGGCGATCGGGACCCCGGGGAGGTGCGCGTCAGCCCTATCTTGCGCTGCTGGGCGATGGAAGACGGCGAGGCCGCACGCGAGCAGGCCCGCGAATCGGTCGCCTTCCTCATCGGGGCCTACGGTCCCTACTATCGCCAGTCGATCGCCGAGCAGGGGTTCGAGGGGGTCGCCTCGGCCATCCGGGAGGCCTGGGAGGCCGGCGAGCGCGATCGGATGGCAGAAGAACTCCCGGACGACCTACTGGAGGACCTGGTGGCCGCCGGCACGCCCGAAGACGTACGGGAGACGATCGAACGCTTCGGCGCGATCGAGGGCGTCGATGCCGTCCGCACGGGCTTTCTCACCCGAGGGTCGATCGAGGACCAGTACCGGACGATGGAGGCAATTTCACCGCTCTGTGAGTGACCGGTCGGCGATCGTCCCGTCCGGAGACGCTACAACTATCTCCCGGCTGGCAGTAGGGTTCGACGACCGATGGAACTCGACCCCGCGACTTACGACGGCTCGCTGTATCGCACGCTCACCGGCACGGTGATCCCCCGGCCGATCGGCTGGATCTCGACCACCAGTCCCGACGGTGTCGACAACCTCGCGCCCTATTCCTTCTTCAACGTGGTGAGCGTCGAGCCCCCGATCGTCATGTTCGCGCCGGGGCCCCGACCCGAGGGGCTGACCGACACCGCGGCGAACGTCGAGAAGACTGAGGAATTCGTCGTCAACGTAGTTACCGAGGAGTTCGCCGAGGCGATGAACGAGACGAGTGCGACCCTGGCACGCGGTGAGAGCGAGTTCGATCACGCCGGCCTCGGACGCACGGCCTCGACGAAGGTCGAACCGCCCCGCGTCGAAGGGATCGCCGTCGCCTACGAGTGTGAACTAGAGGAGATGCGACGCGTCGGCTCCGCACACGTCCTCACCGGCGAGATCGTCTACGCGCACCTCGACGACGCGATCCTCGATGTGGAGGGGAAAGTAGATGTCGGAAAAGTAGATGCCGTCGGCCGGCTCGCGGGCAGTCACTACGACGCCGTCGAGAGCCGTTTTCGGATGGAACGTCCCGATTGAACGACTGAACGGTCGGTTCTCGGGGTTCGATCGTCAGCGTGATAGTGGTAACCCCCGCTGCGGCGATCAGTGACCTTCGAACTCCGGGTCCCGGCCTTCGATGCGCGCGTCGAACCCCTCGCGGTAGTCCTGCGTGTCATCGAGTTCTCGTCCCAGTGCTCGCTCGAACTGGAGTCCCGTCTCCAGTGGCGTATCGAATGCCCCGTTCAACGCGCGTTTCGCCCGCTCCATGCCCAAGGGAGCGTTCTCCGCAAGGTCGTCGGCGAACCCACGAGTACGGGCGGCAACCGTGCCTGGGTCGACCACCTCAGTCACGAGCCCACAGCGTTTCGCTTCTTCGGGATCGATAAACTCCCCGGTGAGGACGAGTTCCTTGGCTTTCGCGAGCCCGACCAGCCGCGGCAGGCGCTGGGTGGCCCCACCGTGTGGGAAGGTCCCGAGCGCGACCTCGATCACGCCGTAGCTCGCATCGCTCCCCAAGATGCGGAAATCACAGGGCAGTGTCAACTCGAAGGCTCCGGCCGGGGCAGCCCGCTCGATGCCGGCGACGGTCGGCACCGGACAGTTCTCGATCGCATCCAACAAGCGCGGAAACGTCTCCCGGTCGAAGTCCTCGGGATCGCCGACGCGCTCGCGCATCATACCCAGGTCCATTCCGGCACAGAAGACCGGACCCTCGCCGAGCAGCGTGGCCGCCCGCACGCCATCGAGGGTCCCGACCGTCTCGAAGGCCTCGGTAAGATCGGCCATGACCGCCTCGTTCATCGCGTTTCGCTTCTCGGGTCTATCGATGAAGACGTCGACGCGGTGGCCGACGCGTTCGATCCGCGCGAGGTCGTTGTTCATTCGCCGGGCGGTATCCGTATCGCTGTCGGCGTCGCCATCGGTTTCGGCATTCTCGTCGGTCTCGCTGTCCATGAGTGCCCCCTGCTAGTCCCGAGCATAAATGCCACCCGACCGGCTGCCTCGTCGATCGATGCTCTCTCGCCCGCGCTGGGGGAGCCAGGAGCCGAGTCGTCGCTTCGGCCAACGGATTGCCCGCTTCGATTCGGTGGTCGAGGATACATACCGGCTCAGTCCCCCTTAGCGGTTGCACTGGGGTCAGTGCCTCTCGGCAGCCGGACTTGGACGACGAACAGGATCGCGGCGATCAGAACGGCACCGACCCGGAGCATCGTCCCCGGCCACACCATCGCGAGAGCGCCGAGCGCGGCGTAGATCCCTCGCGGGACGTACCCGATGGGCGAGGGGATACCGAACGGTCGCGACGCGCAGTTGAGTCCGTGAGTGATGCTAATAGCACCGAACAGCACGATGATACCTGACTGGACGGTCTGCGACGAGAAGCCGCCCGTGACGATCTCGGGGTTGTAAATAAAGGTGAACGGCAGGACGAACAGCGGCAGGGCGAGTTTCAGTGCTTCGAGACTCGTCCGCCAGAAGTTAGACCCCGCGATACCCGCGGTCACGACCACCGCGATGGCGATCGGTGGCGTGATGCCCGAGAGGATCGCCGCGTAGAACACGAAGAAGTGAGCAGCCAGGTCGGGGACGGCGAACTGACTGGTTAGCGTCGGGGCGATGAGCAACGCGACGATCGTATACGCCGCGACGGTCGGCATGCCAAGTCCGAGAACGAGACAGATCACCATCGCGAGGACAATCGTGACGAACATCACTCCGCCGGCGACACCCACGATCGCCAACGAGAGCTTCCCAGGCATACCGGTCGCGTTCAGCAGATCGACGATGCCATTGACGGCCGCGATGATGATGGCGATGGGCGCGACCGTGAGCACGCCGAACTTGAACCCCGAGACGGTGTCCTTGATGGCCGCCCGGAGCGTTTCGGTACTGTCCGTCTCGCTGCGAGCGACGCCGAGGACGATCGGGATGCCCGCGCCGGTCAGCACCATCGTCCCACAGGTGTACAGCGCCGAGGAGAGAACGGTCCACTGGGCGATGCCCAACGTGTACAGGAGCACGGCGAAGGGAACGCCGAAGCGGATCGCTTCGATCAGCGGGTGATAGCCCGCCTCGAGATCGGCGACCCGCTCGTCCAGATCGATCCCTCCCTCAGGCAACTGTTTGCTAGCCATGTAATGAACCCCGATCGCGACCGAGACGTAGAACACCAGTGCCGGGATGATACCGGCAATCAGTACGTCGACGTAACCGACGCCGCTGAGCAGCGAGGCCATCACGAACGCGGCTGCACCCATCACGGGCGGCATGATCTGGCCCCCCGAGGAGGCGACGGCTTCGATGCCGCCGGCGGATTCGCCTTTCATCCCGCTGTTTTCCATCAGCGGGATCGTGAACGACCCGGTCATCGCGGCGTTGGCCGTCTGGGCACCGTTGATCGAGCCGACGATGAGACTCGAGATGACCGCCGACTGGGCAACGCCGGATCGGAGGTACTTCGCCGTCGCGAAGGACAGACGCATGATGAGTTCGAATGCACCGTAGCCCCGCATCAGTCCAGCGTACAACAAGAATAGCGCGACCCACGTGGCGACGATCTGAGTGATCGACCCGAAGAAGCCGTCGAATTCGAGCGCCAGCACGTTCGTGATCTGTCGACCGGCGATACCGCTGTGTCCCATCAACCCGGGAATCGACGCGCCGAAGTACGCGTACCCGATCGCCAGCAACACGACGGAGACGAACGCGCCACCGAACGCTCGGTAGGTCAAGTAGAGTATCGCTATCGTGAACAGCGCCGCCAGCGCGTACTCGTACTCGAGGGCGTAGCCGACACGGAGCGTCTCGAGCATTTCGTAGTTGAGCCAGACGTACCCCGACGTGGCGACCCCGACGATCGCGGTGCTCCACAGCACGAGGCGCTCGAGCCGTCTCTCCCCTTCGAGACGATAGAGTTCGTCGAGGACGTACAGCAGCACCCCACCGCCCAAGAAGATCGCACCGAACTTCGCTCGGGGAACTTCCTGTCTGGTCGCATAGAGTATCACCCGCCCCCAGAACAAAAGCGCCAGTACAGTGATGAGGTTGTTCAGCAGGGCCTCTCGCTGAAACTCCAATGGCGACCAGACGGGCGCGTCGTCGTTCTGGCTCATCGTCCGGACCGTTACCCTTGGAGCTTCCCGCGCGTGTAGTCGCTGAGGTCGACCCCGTTCTCCTCGAGGAAATCGTACACGCCGGCGTGAACCGGATGGTCCGGAAGGTAGAGTGCGGCCATGTTCGAGGGCTCGCTGTGATCAGCGTAGGCCGGTTGGCCTTCCTGGATCGCCTCGACGTTCTCGCTGCTGATTCTCGCGAGTTCGTAGCCGACGTCACGGGAGACCCCGCTGCCGAACCAGAACTGGAAGTCAGCACCGTAGGTATCCATCGTCTCGGACTGGAAATTCTGGTTGTCCCAGCCGTAGACCTCGACTTCTTGGTAGCTGGTTCCACGCGTGCTATTAGCTCCCTGTTTGAAGCTATCGGTCATCTCGACGAGGTTGAGGGAGGCCCGTGCGTCGACTTCCGTCGCCCAACCGGCGAGGTTCGCGCCCCCAGCACCGTAGGCGAACAGCGCGTCGATCCGGTTCTCGGCGATACCACCGGCGACGGCGTCCGTATCCGCATTGACGATCGAGTCGGTCTCCTGGAGCTCGCTCCAGAGACCTGCGTTTTGGAGGACGGTCTCTGCCTGCTGGCGCAGTCCCCACTGAGGCGGGAGCGGCCAGAAGTTAGCCCCCACGAGATCGTCGGTCGTCTCGATACCCGACCCCTCGACGGCGAGGATGTGCATATCCAGGGCGGTGATCGACATCGCCTGCTGGGGGATCTTCTCGACTGCCCGCTTCTGGAACGGCGGGCGGCCCTGTTTCGCCGAAGCGATGATGAAGTTCCCGCCGGTCATCGCCTGGACGTTGCCCTGATCGTACTGCCGGAGGCTCGGCGGATCGCCGCCGGTCTCCTGGTTGTTCCACTGGATGGTGCCCGCTGGGTCGGTGTTCGGCGACACGTTCCTGATCACGCGCTGGAAGGAGTTGCTCGCCGCACCGGTCGTCGTGCTGGCACTGGGGATGCCGACGGCGATCGACGTCGTTCCACCACCGCTGTTGCCACCGCCACTGCCGCTACCGCCACCACCGCCGCTACCACTCCCGTTACTGCCACCGCCACTTTCCTCACCGACACAGCCGGCGAGGGCCAACGCGCCCGCGCCGCCTGCTGCTCTCAGCACGTCTCGCCGGCCAATGGTAGACATACACAGCCAACAACCCGTACGGCATATAATTGTTTCTCTCCGCGCTGCTTCGACGGCTCGTCCGCAGCACCGATTCATCGCTTCACTCTTCGGCTCTCACACGACCCCGGTCTTCGGACACCCTCTGTAGAGCCTCGGCCGATTCCGGTCGGACTGCCGATCGAACCCTTCTATTCGATCGCGCCGCTCGCCCGGAGGTCGTCGATCTCGCTCTCCTCGAACCCGTGTTCGTGGAGCACGCTCTCGGTCTGTTCGCCGCGATCAGGTATGGACTCCTCGCCCGCCGCCGGTTCTTCGGTGCTTCGGGCCGGGAAACCGACGCGGGGCGGGGCCTCGGCGGGGTGGGAGACGACCTCTCGCGCTTCGATCTGTGGGTCCGACAGCGCTTCTCGAGGTGTGTTGACTGGCCCGACCATCGCCGGGACGTCCCGGAGTTCTTCCTCCCATTCCGCGCGGCTCCTTCCCGCGAAGATCGCAGTGAGTTCCTCGCGGAGCGCCGCCTGAACGTCGGGATCGTCGCTGCCATGGATTTCGATGAGGTCCTCGCGACCTATCGTTTCACAGAACGCTTTCCAGAATTTGGGTTCGAGCGCCGCGAGTGTCACATACCTCTCGTCTGCCGTCTCGTAGACGTCGTACCAGGGTAGCCCCCCAGTGAGCGAACTCTCGCCCCCATGCGTGTCTTCTCCAGCGACGATCCCCGAGGAAACCGGCTGGGAGAACGAAAGCACGACATCGGTCATCGAGACGTCTACGTGTTCCCCATCGGTGTTCCCGAGTTCACGCGAAAGCAGCGCGCCGAGGATCGAAAACGCGGCGAAGAGCCCGCCGGCCATGTCGGCGATCGGGTAGCCCGGGATACGAGGGGGCTCGCGCTCGCCGTTCCGCGTCGTGTCGAGCAGGCCAGCCCGCCCTACGTAGTTCAGGTCGTGGCCGACCCGCTGGGCGTCGGGGCCGGTCCGCCCGAAGCCGGTGAGCGAGCAGTAGACGAGCTCGGCGTCGTGCTCGGCGAGGGTGTCGTAGTCGATTCCCAGTCGCTCGGCGACGCCGGGGCGAAACCCCTCGATGAGGACGTCACAGTCGGCGACGAGCGCGTAGAACGTCTCGCGGCCGGCCTCGCTCTTCAGGTCGATCGCGACGCTCCGTTTGCCTCGGTTCACGGCGTCGAACAGCGCGCCGACCCCTCGATCGGAGTACGGAGGGATGTCCCGCGCGTAATCGCCCTGGCCCGTGTCTTCGACTTTGATCACGTCCGCGCCCGCGTCACAGAGCAGTTGGGTCGCGTAGGGGCCGGGCAACAATCGCGTCAGATCGAGCACGCGGCAGCCGTCGAGTCGCATACCCCTCGCCACGCTGGCTCCCGACTTAGTTCCTGGTTCCACTTCCAGTCGTCCCGGCCCTCAGCCTGCTTGAAGCCTCGCTCCGGACGGTCGGCCACTGCTCGTCGCGGCGGGTCGGTTCAGTTCGTTCTCCGGTCGCCCTCGGCGAAGCGCTCCCGGAGGGTCTTCTTGTCGAACTTGCCCGTACTCGTCCGCGGAATCGCCTCGAGGAAGAGGACCTCGTCGGGGAGCCACCAGTCCGGGAACCGCTCGCCGAGGTGTTCGCGCAGGTCCTCGCTCGTCACGCCGCTCTCGTTTCTCCCACCTTCGATCCCCTCCCGGGTGACGACACAGGCCAGTGGGCGTTCCTGCCACGTCTCGTCGGAAACCGCGATCACCGTCGCCTCCGCGACCGCGTCGTGGGCCATCAGTTCGTTCTCCAGATCGACGCTCGAGATCCACTCGCCGCCGGATTTGATGACGTCTTTCGTCCGGTCGACGATGTCGACGTAGCCCAACTCCTCTTGGGTCGCGATGTCGCCGGTCCTGAGCCACTGATCCTCGGTGAATCCTTGTTCGTTGGCCTCGAGATGACCGTGATATTCGTCCACCACCCAGGGGCCCCGGACTTCGAGTTCGCCCATCGTCTCGCCGTCGCGGGGCACCTCCTCTCCATCTTCATCACGGATCCGCAGTTCGATGCCCGCGACGGGCAGGCCCGCCATCGAGCGGTAGGCGTACTGCTCGTCGGGCGGGCGGGAAGCGACCTCCTTTCGCAGGGTGCTGATCGTTCCCAGTGGCGTGGTCTCGGTCATGCCCCAGCCCTGGAGGATCGGCGCGTCGTACTGCTCGTCGTAGCGCCGGATGAGCGACTCGGGCGGGGCGCTGCCGCCGACGGTGAGGCGATCGATACCCGAAATGTCGACTTCGGGATTATCGTCGAGATAGTTAGCCATCTCCAGCCATACTGTGGGTACGGCCGCCGAGAAGGTGACGTCCTCCTCGTCGATCAGGCGGGCGATCGACTCGGGGTCGGTGTGAATCCCCGGAAAGACCTGTTTCGCGCCGACGAGCGTCGCGGCATAGGGAATCCCCCAGCCGTTGGCGTGGAACATCGGGACCACTGGTAGTACGCAGTCGCGCTCGCCGATGCCGTTCGCATCGACGTGGCCCGACATCAAGCTATGGAGGTAGATCGCCCGGTGGGAGTACGTGACCCCCTTCGGTTTGCCGGTCGTCCCCGACGTATAACACAGTCCACACTCGCGCTCCTCATCGAGCGTCGGCCAGCCATACTCCGAGGGTTGGCCGTCGATGAGGTCCTCGTAGGCGATCACCGGTTCGAGATCGGTCTCCGGGACCTCTTCACCGAGCACGACGTACTGTTCTACGGTCTCCAAGGCGTGAGCGTTGTCCTCGACGGTCTCGAGAAGAGCGGGATCGACGAACAGGACCTCGTCTTCGGCGTCATTGATAATGTACTGGAAATGTTCGTCGGGCAATCGCATGTTACACATATGCATGCTTCGGCCCGAACAGGCGGGCCCGAAATACAGCTCGAAATGCCGGAAGTTGTTCATCGCGACCGTTGCGACTCGGCCGTCGGACGAGACTCCTAACTCCTCCAGCGCGTTCGCGAGCCGGCAGATCCGTTCGTAGGCGTGGGCGTAAGTATAGCGGTTGACACTGCCGTCGGGACGTTGGGTCACTAACTCACGATCGCCGAAGAGGTCTACCGCACGGCCGATCAGCTTGTCGAGCGTCAGGGGTGTCCCCATCATGGCAAACGATATCACGAGACAGGAGCTATTAAAACCAGGCTGTCGACCCCACACGAAGAGGATTGTCGGTCGATCCAGCGAGGTGTCGTTCGTGATTGAAGGTGAGTTGATAGCGAGCTATCCGATTCAGGAAACCAATACTTCGGATCGTGAAGTGTCGATCTCCTACCCGAGTTCCGCACGGAGGCGCTCTACGTCCTCGGCGTCATGGCCAGCGACGACCAGCGCGTCGTGGCGGCGTTCTACGTCTTTGAGCCACCGAAGGCTTCGCCGCCAGTGGGGCTTGCTCCAGAGCAACTCACCGCCGAGAGGCAGTTCGTACTCGTAGTTCGCCCGGACGTAGGCCTCGTCGCTCGTAAGTAAGAGGGTTCGCTCGTCAAGGCGGAGAAGGGTGCCGACCACGCCGGGGGTGTGGCCGGGCAGGTGGAGGAACTCGATATCGGTGAGGTGGCGTTCGCGCTCACGGTGGAGTACCTGCCAGTTCAGGTCGTGATCGAAATCCTCTAAGATGTAGGCGTCGCTCCCGCCTGGGCGCGTCGCGCTGTAGTAGGCGTGCTTCAGCTCCGATTCGTGGACGAACACTGGTACACCCGTTCCCGCGAAGTGCTCTAACCCACCGGCGTGATCGAGGTGGAGATGGGTCTGGAGCACGAAATCGACGTCCTTGATGCCGTAGCCGACCCCCTCTAAGGACTCGTCAAGAGGGTACTCCTCCGCGTTGTAGTGCTCGAAGGCCTCGTACTGTTCGGCCGGCCAGTGGCCCTTCCCCGCTTCGGGATGAGAGCCGGTGTCCCAGAGGAGGACGCCTTCGGGATGGTCGATCAACAGGTTATACACTGGCCCCTCGCCGATCGATAGCTCGGGGTCCGGTTCGGCGGCCGTTGCCCGCGTGTGGCCCTCGACGATCCGATTGGCGTCTGTTCTGATGTGACCGCGATCGACGACGTGAACGTCGGCTTCGACCATGGAGCTCCCTCTCGCGGGGTCGGAATATAGCTGTCGTCGACGTCGATGGCAGTGTTACCTTCGGTGCTTGGAACAAGGCAGCGGTCGAGCAGAACGGTTAGAAAGCCCCCGACCGGTCGGCCCCTTTCAATCTCAACCCATGGTGATCGCTTGGTGGGCAACCACGTACGCTAACACCACCGCGTCGATTCTCAACTGATGTATGTGGTCGATTTCGGAGGTCGGGCACTCGCGAGGTGCGCCCTCGACGATCGTCGGTAGCACGGACAGATTTACTTCACTGCCTTCTGTTCTGCGTGTAGGGCGGTCCAGCCGCCGATCATCGCTACTCATGACCGATACTTACACCGGTGCCGATCTGTTCGTCGACGCGCTCGAAGACTACGGAGTGACTCACGTCTTCGGCAACCCTGGGACGACCGAACTGCCGATCATGGAGGCCCTCGGCGGGAGCGACCTCGATTATATCTTAGGGCTACACGAGGACATCGCCGTTGGCGCGGCCGCCGGCTACGCACAGACCCGCCGCTACCACAGCCACCACGACCCGGCGGTGCTGCCGGCCGGAGTCGTGAACCTCCACGTCACGCCCGGCGTCGCTCACGGACTTGGGAACTTGTACGACGCGAGCATGGCCGGCGCGCCGATCGTCGTGACCGCCGGGAATCACAGCACCGACTTCCGCCACGAAGAGCCAATCCTTTCAGGTGATCTCGAAGCGATGACCGAACAGTTCTGTAAGTCCTCTGCGGAAGTCCTCGACGTAGCGGCGTTGCCGACGACCCTCCGGCGGGCGTTTCGCGTCGCGCTCACGCCCCCCACCGGGCCGGTCTTCCTCTCCTTGCCCCTCGACGTCACGATGGCTTCGACCGACGCCCGCCCCGAACGGCTGGGTTCGATCCCTACGGCCGGCCGCGGCGACCCGGCCGAGATCGAGCGTGCGGCCGACCTCCTCTCCGAAGCCGAGGAACCAGTCTTAGTCGTCGGCGACGGCGTCGCCCGCAGCGGTAGCGGGGCCATCGAAGCGGCCACCGACCTCGCGGAGGTCGCGGGCCTGCGCGTCCATGGCGAGATACTCGCCTGCGAGGTGAATTTTCCAACTGCTCACGACCAGTGGGTTTCCTATCTCCCGACGCGCGAGGAGATAGTCGCCTCGCTGCTCGATACCGATCTCGTGGTCTTCGTCGGCTGCTCGACGAACACGACGCTTACCCGCCACGAAGAGCCCTTAGTTGACTCCGAGACGACTTGTGTCCACATCGGCGCGGACGCCCGGGAGATCGGGAAGAACGAGCCGGCCGACGCTGCGGCCCTCGGCGATCCCGGATCGATCATAACCGCGATCGCCGACCGGGTCGAGACCCGACTCGATAGCGAGGAGCGCGACCGGCGGGCCGAGGGGGCCCGAGCGATGAAAGCGGCCGTCGCCGAGCGAACCGCCACGAGCGACGATGGCGATAGTGGTGATGGTAATGACGGCGACGATAGCGACGACAGCGAGGCCGATGGCGACCCCCGGGCCTCGAAGGCTCGGTTCGTCGACGCCATCGCGGCGGCAGCGCCCGAGGCCTTGGTCGTCGACGAGGGCGTGACGACCAAGTACGCTGCGCTCACGCGCTGGAATCTCGAGCCCGAAACCTACATCTCGAACAAGGGCGGCGGGCTCGGCTACGGCCTTCCGGCGGCCGTCGGGGCGGCCCTCGCCGGGCGGGAGGCAGGGGTCGATCGGCCGACGGTCGCGCTCGTCGGGGACGGTTCGTATCTCTACTATCCCCACACACTCTACACCGCGGCGCGCTACGGCGTCGATCTCACCGTCGCGATCCCGGACAATCGGAACTACCGAATCCTCAAAGACAACTCCCTGCACCTCTTCGGCGGCGAGGAAGACGAGTACGACTTCCTCGGCATGGACTTCGATCCGCCGGTGGACATCCCTACTAATGCCGAGAGCCATGGGGCAACCGGCCGGCTTGTCGAGAACCCCGGAGAGATCGAACCGGCACTCGAAGACGCGATCGAGACCGATGGACCGGTCGTGCTCGACGTGCTCGTTCACGACTGAGAGAAGAGCGACTTCGCTGCGATCGGCACCCGATACGAAAGCCGAAACCCAAGCTCTACCGATCAGTGGAACGTCCCGCCGGTTTTGGCCTTCTCGAGGAGCAACTCGCAGGGAAGCGTCTCGGCGACCTTCGCGATCGGCTCGTGGCGCGCGGCGGTTTCGATGCACTTGCGAACGACTCGCTCCGCACCGATCTCGTCGCTCTTCGCGAGCGGACCGACCGGCCAGTTCCCGCCGAGGCGCGCGCCGGTATCGACGTCCTCGGCGCTCGCGATGTCGTGTTGGGCCATCTTCGCCGCTTCGTTGATCACCGGTGCCCACACGAGCAACGTATCGAACCCCTCGCCCGCAGCCTCGGGAATCTCCGGTTCGTCCTGGTCCGAATAGTCGTAATACCCCGCGCTGGCCTTCCGGCCGTACCGGCCCTGGTCGTATAGCTCGTGGAGCAGCGGACAGACCTCGGTGTCGTAAGAGAGCGGCCGGTTGTCCGTCAGGTGATCTTCCTCGCTTTCGACGCGCAGTTGGATCCCCCCGGTGAAGTCCGCGAGTTCGAACGGTCCCATCGGGAATCCCTCGCGGTACTTCATCGCCGCATCGATCTCTTGGATGCCAGCCTCGTCGTA
Source organism: Halobacteriales archaeon QS_3_64_16 (assembly GCA_003021705.1). Classification (GTDB taxonomy): domain Archaea; phylum Halobacteriota; class Halobacteria; order Halobacteriales; family Halococcaceae; genus PXQR01. Next base: position 18,862 of record PXRJ01000001.1, on the reverse strand, counting down.
GTACGCGAGCCAGGCGGCGGCCTCGCCGTAGGGCCGCATCAGCCGGTTGACGATGAACAGCGGGACGTCGCGCCGACAGCGGATCGGCGTCTTGCCGAAAGTCTCGATGAGTTCCTCGCCGGTCTCGGCGATCACCGCGTCGGTGTGTTCGGTCTCGATGACTTCGACGAGATCCATGAGCATCGGCGGGTTGAACCAGTGAGTGCCGAGCACTCGCTCCGGGCGGTCGGTAGCCTCGGCGAGCCGCGTGATATTCAGCCCGGAGGTGTTCGTCGCGAGAATCGCCCGGTCGGAAGCCGACGCGTCGAGATCCGTGAAGATCTCCTCTTTGATCGCCTGCTGTTCGACCGCGGCCTCGGTCACGAGGTCGGCCTCCCCTACCGCCGCTTCGAGATCGGTCGTTCTCTCGATCCGATCGAGCGCCGTGTCGGCCTCGCCCTCCTCGATTACCCCTCGCTCGACGGACTTGCCGTAGCTCCACTCGATATGCTCGCATGCGGCCTCGAGCTGGTTGGGGTCGACGTCACAGATCGTCGCCTCATAGCCCGCGAGCGCGCCGACCGCGGCGATACCCCGTCCCATCTCTCCGCCCCCGATGACTGCCGTCCGCTCGATATCGTCTACTCGCATGGTGCTTGCCATCACGAGCGAGTGCGTCGGTGATAAAGGTTCGAACCGGCTGGACGGTGTCGAAACCCCATCGAATCGAGCCGGGGTCAGGATCGGGTAACACCTAGATCGGGCTCAGCGTTCGAAACCGGAAGGCGATAGTTGCGGGGACTCTTATCCCGGATCGATATGCCCTCCACACCACGGCCCCGCGCCGAGGACGCTGCGACGTACTACGAGACACAGGGTGATGGTCGCCCGATCGTCTTCGTTCATGGCGGCTGGTCGAGCTCCGAGATGTGGGCCCCCCAAGTCCAGTCTTTCGCCGAGGAGTACCGAACGATAACCTACGACGTGCGCGGTCACGGTCGGACGACCGATTCGGGGAGCGAACCCTACTCCATCGAGCGCTTCGTCGAGGACCTCCGCGCCCTTATTGGCACGCTCGATGCCGAGGACCCAGTACTCTGTGGGCTCTCGATGGGCGGCATCATCGCTCAGACTTACGCCGCGAGGTATCCCGAGGACGTTGCCGGCCTCGTCCTCGCGGATACGACGCGGTGGATCCCGCCGCTGCCGATTCCACTCTCGGGCTTCCAGAAGCAAACGCTGTTCCCGAAGCCGGTCGTCCACTCATATATCAGGGCGATCGGTGTCGAGGCCTACTTCCAGCAGTTGCTCATGGGCATTCAAGCGATCGAGGGCCACCAGTGGCTCGCGCTCACGCCGGAGATCCGGGAGTTCGCAATCGAAGAGATAGGCGAGTTCGACGTCGAGAGCTACCTTCGGATCTTCGACGCGTTGTACGACTTCGAGGGCTGTGATCTCGGGGCGATTACCGCTCCGACGCTCGTTCTCGCTGGCGATCACGAGGCGAGTGCCGTCCGTGAGCAAAGCGAGCGGATGGCGGCGATCATCGAGGACGCGAGAATGGAGACAATTCTCGACGCGGGCCACCTGGCGAACCTCGACAACCCAGGCGCGTTCGACGATCGAGTCGAGCACTTCCTCCACGAGCGCGTCGAACAGTAAGGACGAACGGAGTCCGGTCCGCCCAGCTTTCGAACACCGGATAAGTTCCACAGCAGGTCGAGAAGCTTACATGAGTTCGACGCGCCTCTCGTCGGCTTCGACGTCCTCCTCGAAGGCCCCTGCGTCGGTCTCGACCTGCTCGAAGGTATCGTAATGTACCGGCAACACGAGGTCCGGATCGACGCTCTCTGCGAACCGAGCGGCCTCCCGGCGATCCATCGTGAAGTGCCCGCCGATCGGCGGGATGAATACGTCCGCAGCGATGTCGGTGTGTTCCTCGAGGAAATCCGTATCGCTCGGGAAGTACACCGTCGTCCCGTCGATCTCGAATAGGAGGCCGATCACCTCGCCCTCGGCGTGGAAGGGCTCGCCCTCGTCGTCGACATGCTCGCCGTCCGATCGGTTGTACGCTGGGATCGCCCGCACGTCGATCCCATCGACGGTGAGCGTCCCATCGTACGCAAGTTTCGTGACCTCCCGATCGAGTTCGCTCGTGTCGATCGCCTCGTAGGCGACGGCCGTCGTCCCGTCGCCTGCAACCGCTTCGATCCCATCGACGTCGTAGTGATCGAAGTCGTCGTGGGTAATGAAGACTACGTCGGCGTCGTGAGGAGCGCCGTCGAGCATCTCGCTCCAGAGATCGATGTATAGTACTCGGTCGTCGGTCGCGATGCGGACGCTCGCGTGTCCGAGTCGTTCGACATCGAGTCCGTCGTGTTCTACGACCATGTGCTAGTCCTGCAGCGCCGAGCACAAAAAGATCGCTCCGATCACGGACCCGAGTTGCCCACTTTTCGAATTCTTATATTTAGTTGAATGTGTCGAAGCATTTATACAGTCGAAATCAGCTGACGTATTTCGTAGGAGGACGGCTCTCCAGTCAACCAGATGAATCGTTTCGGATCGGGAACTCTCCACGCCTGAAGCAAAGAGACCTATCGACGATCAACCGGCCGAGGAACGATAGTTAAGCCGTTTGCTGACCGATAAGCGGTCGTTCGTTTGACTGTCGAGCCACGAGCCAATATGATTTGTAGGATTGAAATTTGCATCATAAATAGGGAAACCCGATCGTCATTGTAACATCTCTATTGGGCAAAAAGCCGTAAACTGAAAACCACCACGAGCTCGGAACGAGCACAAATCGAACGGTCGGAAGTCCTGTGGTGGGTCAGGATCGTGAGACCATCCCGTCGAGCGACGGGGAAGACGGACTGCGCTCGACCGTGAGTCCAACCTACCGAACCAGCTAATATATGTCAAAAATGGTAGATAGGTTCTCGATCGTCGTTTCTCGTCGAGCGAAGCAGCAGGAGGCGACCCGAACTGCCGGCGGTTCCGAGCGATAGGACGACCGAAGCTATCGATTGGCGGACTGTCGGTCGCTCCGCTTCTCGCGATCGTTTCGAAGCCCGTATAGGTCCCTCTATCCGAGGCTGAGGCGAACCCAATGACGCTGCGCGTGACCTTCCTCGGGACCAGCGGCGCGATACCGACCGCCCAGCGCAACCCGAGTGCCATCGCTGTCAATCGCGAGGGCGAGCGGCTGCTGTTCGACGCCGGCGAGGGCACCCAGCGCCAGATGATGCGTTTCGGCACGGGCCTTTCGATCTCCCAGGTCTTCCTCACGCACTGCCACGGCGATCATATCCTTGGCCTCCCAGGACTGTGCCAGACGCTCGATTTCAACGAACGCGAGGCTCCGATCGCGATCCACACGCCGCGGGGCACTCGTTCGGTGATCGAAGGGCTGATCGGCGCGACCGGGACTCGACCCTCCTTTCCGGTGCGCGTGAACGAGGTCGGGCCCGGCGACATCGCCTTCGACGGTGAGGACTTCTCGATTCGAGCCTTTTCGACCGAGCACCGCACGCGCTCGGTCGGTTACGCGCTGACCGAAGACGATCGCAAGGGCCGTTTCGACCGCGAACGTGCCGAGGAGCTTGGAATACCAGTCGGCCCGAAGTTCTCCCGGCTGCATGCGGGCGAGCCGGTCGAAGCGGAGGACGGAACGGTCGTCCAGCCACACCAAGTCGTCGGCCCGCCCCGGCCCGGCCGGACGGTCGTCTACACCGGCGATACGCGCCCGACCGAAGACGCGATCGAGGCCACCGCGGACGCCGACCTGCTGATCCACGACGCGACCTTCGCGGCCGATCACAGAGAGCGAGCCCGATCGACCGCTCACTCGACCGCAGCCGAAGCCGCTTCGGTCGCTCGGCAAGCCGGCGCGAAACGCCTCGCGCTCACGCATATCTCCTCGCGCTACGCCGGCGATCCCTCGCCGCTCGCCCGCGAGGCACGCGAGAGCTTCGACGGCGAGGCCTTCGTCGCCGACGACGGTTCGGAGATCGAGGTTCCCTATCCGGACGCCGAGTGAGGACGCCGAAATCGGCTTCGAACGCCACGGGAGATGCTCGATAGGAGTGCTACAAGCCCCGAAGGTGCAAGGCCAAGGACTTGACCGATTGAGGTCCTATCTCCGTTCGTGAGCGACCGACGAGACGAACAACACAGTGACGACGCTACCGGTGACGGCGCCTCCTCGGGCCTGGGTCGCCGGGCGGTGCTCCGCAGTGCGGCGGCGATCGGTGCCGGCATCGGCCTCACCTCCTCGGTCGGCGTCGGGAACCTCTTCCCGGCGGGCCACCGCGACACGTCGATCACCTACGCGGTCGCACGAGCCGGAGCGGACGATTCCGGTTCGCCCGCGCCACGGACCAAGACCGTGCCGACACTGTGGTACCGAACTATGGGAGTGGCCTTCGACGTTAGTCGCCGCCTCCACCGGGCGGTCGGTAGGGTTCTCGGATCGTTCGTCCGAGCGGGCGGGTACGGCGAGCCGGCCGCCGTCGCGATCGACGTCGGGACCGAACGAGCGCGCGAACGGGCGAGCGATCTATTCGCGGACGTGCTCCGTAAGTTCTCGGCGACCTTCGAGGACGGCGTCGACCTCGATCTCGACCTCGATATCAGCGTGATCGGCCGGCAGCCACTGGAGGAAGATCCTACCGACGAGCCCTACCGGCGCGTCGAACGACCGACCGACGGGACCGTGGCGGGTGGCGTTGCCTGTTCGAACGATACTGCCGTCGGGACGCTCGCGCCGGCGATGTACGACGGCGAGGAGAACCCCTTTTTCGCGACGGCGAATCACGTCTACGGCGCGGAGGGAATGAAGCGAGACGCTCACCGCGGCGAGTCCCTCTATCTCCGCCACAAGAGCGGGAAAACGGTAATCGGCAGCGTCGAAGCGGGCTATCCCGACGAGGATCTCCTTCGCGCTCGGCCCGTGGAGGAGTACGAACCCGCCGCTAGGATCCGTGTCGATCCACCGGTTCCCGTTACCGGCCAGTTCACCGAAATCGGGCTCGCGGACCTCCAGGCACGCGGCGAACCCCTGGAGATGATGGGCGCACGGAGCGGCCACCAGGTAGGCGAGATCGACGGCGTGAACGGGCTCACCTCCTACTACGGCGATGTCCCGAAAGACGGACAGCTCAAGTGGGGCGGTCGGTTCACGATCGGCGACGGCGATAGCGGGTCGGTGAACTACCACACCGATCCGGAAAATCCCAATGAAGGGGTTCTCGTCGGCGGATTCAACGACGCTCGGACCTGGTGGCCCGGCGAGGAGTACGTCTGGGGGACTGCGGCCTATCATCTCCGACGGCGGTACGGCTATCACTTCTAACCAGAGCGGTATGCAGCGTGCTGTCGGCGTATTGTCCTGGACGAGTCCACAGCTCGCCGATCGCGTTCACCGTTCGATTACGGCTCATGGTTCACGGTTCGGCGTCGTTCGGCTCAGTCGTCGTCACCCGTCGCCTGCGCACCGGTCTCGCCGGTGGCTTCAGGCGAGACCCCTTCGTTTTCCTGGGCGTCGACGACCGCGACGCTTGCGAGATTGACGATGTCCTTCACCTCGTCGCCGCGCTGGAGGACGTGGACCGGTTTCGCCATGCCTGTGAGCATCGGCCCGATCGCCTCCGCGCCACCGAGACGTTGCAGGAGCTTGTAGCCGATGTTCCCGGCCTCCAAGTTCGGGAACACGAGGATATTGGCTGGGTCGTCCAGCTCGCTGAACTCGTAGGTCCCCTGTAGCGCTTCTTCGAGAACGGCGGTGTCGGCTTGCATCTCCCCGTCGACCGGGAAGTCCACGTCGGGGTCCTCACGTAGCTGTCGGGCCGCCCGCCGGGGCTTTCGCGTGCCCTCGTTGTCGACGCTGCCGAAATCGGAGTAGGAAAGCAGCGCAGCACGCGGCTCGACGTTGAACCGGTGGGCGAGTTCCGCGGCCCGCTGGGTGACGCCCGCGAGCACGTCCTCACTCGGGTCCTGGTTCACCGTCGTATCCGCACAGAAGACCACTCGATTCTTGAACGTGAGCATGTAGACCCCTGCGGCGTACTCGACGCCGGGAGCGGTGCCGACGACCTGTAAGGGCGGGCGTAGCACCGAGGGATAGTCGTGGGTGAGCCCGCTGAGCATTGCGTCGGCGTCGCCCATCTCGACCATCACGCTCGCGAGGTAGTTACCGTTACGAATGAGGTCCTCGGCTTCGCTGCGGGTGACGCCCTTGCGCTGGCGGAGTTCGAACAGCCGTTCGGCGTAGGCCTGGCACTCCTCCTCGTAGGGATCGACGACCTCCGGGTCGAAATCGAGTCCCAGCCGGTCGGCGGTCCGGGGGATTTCCTCGTGATCGCCCACCAGGATCGGTTCGGCGATGCCCTCCTCGTCGAGCTGGTAGGCCGCTCGGATCATCTTCTCGTCGTCGCCCTCGGCGATCACCACCCGTTTGGGATCGCTCTTTGCCTTATCCGAGATGACTCGCATCATCTCGCGGGACTTGCCCAGCCGGGCTTCCAGTTCCGCGACGTATCGCGTGACGTCGAGATCCTCGCGGGCCGCGCCCGACTCGGCTGCTGCCCGCGCGACCGCGGGGGCGACCTCGAAGAGAACGCGGGGATCGACGGGCTTCGGGATGATGTAATCCGGGCCGAACTGGAGGGGCTGATCGTCGTAGGCCGACCGGACGGCGTCGGGCACGTCGCGTTTCGCGAGATCGGCCAGCGCCTCGGCGGCGGCGACTTTCATCTCCTCGTTGATCTCGGTTGCACGGACGTCAAGCGCCCCGCGGAAAATAAAGGGGAACCCGAGCACGTTGTTGACCATGTTCGGGTAATCGGATCTACCAGTAGCCATGATCACCGTATCGTCGCGGGCGTCTTTGGCCTCGGGGTAGGTGATCTCGGGGTCAGGGTTGGCCATCGCGAAGACGATCGGATCGCTGTTCATCGACTGAACCATCTCCTGGCTCACGATATCGGGGACTGAGAGGCCGACGAAGACATCCGATCCCTCTATTGCTTCCTCCAGACTCGTCTCCTCGGTGTCCCTGGCGAACTCCCGTTTGTACTCGTTGACGTCGCCCGCTGCCGCGCGTTCTTCGGTGATGACCCCCGAGGAGTCACACATCGTGATGTTCTCCGCGCGGGCACCCAGCGAGACGTAGAAGCGAGCGGTGGCGATCGCACTCGCCCCTGCGCCGGAGAAGACGATCTCCAACTCCTCTAGGTCCTTCTCGGCGATCTCGACGGCATTCAGGAGGGCTGCCCCGGAGATGATCGCAGTGCCGTGTTGGTCGTCGTGAAAGACCGGGATGTCCATCTCCTCGCGTAAGGTCTCCTCGATCTCGAAGCACTCGGGGGCTTTGATGTCCTCTAAATTGATGCCGCCGAAGGTCGGTTCGAGCGCTCGCGTGGCCGTGATCATGTCCTCGGGATCCTCGAAGTCGAGTTCGATGTCGAAGACATCGATGTCCGCGAAGCGCTTGAACAGTACTCCCTTGCCCTCCATGACGGGCTTTGCGGCCTGCGCGCCGATGTCCCCCAGACCCAGGACCGCCGAACCGTTCGAGACTACCCCGACCATGTTCCCTTTGGTAGTATAGGTGTAGGCGTCCTCGGGTTCCTCTTCGATCGCCAGACAGGGCGCGGCCACACCCGGGGAGTAGGCGAGGCTCAGATCGCGCTGGGTATTGGTGGGTTTGGTGGTCGCGATCTCTACCTTACCGGGTGGTTCCTCGCGGTGATAGTCGAGTGCGTCCTCGTCGAGTCCCATACATCCGGTAACCCGAGGCGACGATAAAAACCTATCCCTACCGTCGATGTGTTACTTCGACAGATGACGAACCCACGACCGAGAAGCGACCCGGGGCCGACGACACGAGGGAGTCGGTGTCGGTTCGTACGGGCTTTCGACCCGCAGGTGATCGGCGCGCCACCAGTAGGGTCGATGGGATCGGGGGCGATAAGTGCCACCAACCCTAACTGCAGATATGGACCTCCGATTCCGTCATCTGACCGCGACGGCAGCGGGGATGACCTTCGTGCTTATCTTGCTGGGGGTGTATACCGCCGCTGCCGGCGCCGGCCTATCCTGTGGGGCCCGGTGGCCGCTGTGTAATGGCGTCTTAGGACTCTTTCCGGCGAATTGGCCGAGTTTCATCGAGTGGTTCCACCGGCTGTTCGCGATGCTCACCGGCTTTGTCATTCTGGGGACAACGTATGTCGCCTGGCGCTACACCGATCACCGGAGGATCCGCTGGGCGAGCGCGATCGCCCTGCTCGTGCTTCCCGCCCAGATCGTCCTCGGGGGCCTTACCGTGACGGTCTACACCCAGGCCATCCAGGTCGCCCACCACGGCGCTGCCTTGTTCATCTTCGGCGCGCTCGTGGCGACGACCGCCTGGGCCTATGACACACCCGAAACGCATACCGCCCCGAGTGACGCTCCCCAGGCTACGAGCGCCGACGACTGACCGCTCCCTTCTCTCGCTTCCCCGCTCGTTTCCTGCTCGTTTTCCGTGCGTCCCGGCTCGCCGGTAGCCGCCTCCATCGAACCTGCTTCGCTCTTAACTAAGCACCGCCCAGCCCAGAGCACCGACACTCATGTAGCCTGCCGGTGATCGGTCGACCTATGTCCGATCACGGCAGCGAACGCGAATACGATAGGGAGTACACGTTGATCGCCCACCCTCTCCTTCGAATACGGCTCGCGGCCGACGCCGACACGGAGGGCCCCGAAGCGTGTTCGATCGCGATCGACTACGACGAGCGCGGGCTGGATAACCTCCCCGAGCGAACGACCGGCGGCCGGTCGGCCGTCGAGTGGCGCGGCGTCGAGATCGATGCCTATCGACACGGCGATCGGGTGCTCGAGGAAGGCATCGACCTCGACACCAGCGAGGTGCTGGGCTACGTCGACGATCTCGCCGAAGCGCTCGGCCGCCTCTCACGCCGGGCCCGCTGACCGACCCCCACGACGTACTACGAACGCCCCCTTGGTCCCATCCTGCGAGCGGTCCACTATGCGATCGGCGCCGTCACGGCCGATGGGCCACACGATTTTTTACGTTCCACTACTGACTGCTTAACGAGGCATTACCGATGGCCCAAAAACGACGAAACGGACCCGACGGCGGTGCCCCCCGCGACGACGCCCCGCCCGAAGACGAGCGCGGCGACCGGGACGTAACCGAACAGCGCGTCGCGGTCGAGGACAGAGGGCAACGCTCGCGTGCGGACGGCAGGGCCGGTGCCGCGAACCAGGGAGCCGAGGTGACCGAGTGGTTCGCCTCGACGGCACTCAGAGCCACACTTGCGGTCGTCGGCGTCGTGGTTTTGCTGTTCGCACTGGGACAGCTGGTCGGCATCGACCTGTTAGGATTGGCCGCCGAGGCGCTGAGTTCCGAACTCGGGCGGTGGTCGCTCATCGCCGTCTTCGGACTCCTGCTCATCGGGCTCGCCCAGCGGGGCTTTCGCTCACGGTAAGTAGGAAGGACGATCGACGGTCGGTAGTCACCGAACCGATAGCCGGCGGCTATCGACAGTCAGTCCGGGCTCAAGGCGAGTTCCTCGCGCGCGAGGTCGACGGCGTTGCCGATCGCGCCGACGGAGGTGAGATAGCCCGCGCCGACGGAGGTCTTGAGCGCTTTCGCCGCTTTCCCCCGAAGAACCGTCGGGCCGACCTGGGCGACGGCGCCGTCCCCGACGCTGACGAGCCAGCCCGGCGAGTCGAACGTGAAGGGCTCGAGCCGCGGCCGAAACCCGCCTTGATCCCCGTGGTCGGCGATCGTCGCGATACTCTTCGCGACGGCCCCTGCCTCCCGGACTGCTGACTGGGCGCTCGCGGGTACCGCCGCGCCATTGGTGTCTACCACTCGCGCCGCGTCACCGACGAGGAAGGTTCCCTCGCCGAGTTCTAAGGTGCTCCTGACGACCGGGCGCTCGTTCTCCAGCGCTCTCGGCCCGCGGATGCCACCCGTCCAGAGCAGCTGGTCGGTAGCGAGCTCCTCGTCGTCGACCACGATTCCGTCCTCCGTTGCGCGCTCGACCGGCGCGTTCGTCCTGATCTCGACGCTCCGATCCTCGAGTTCCTCGCACACCGCCCGACTGAACTCGGTCGAAAAGGCCGGTGCTACCTCCTCTAAGGCTTCGGTGAGCAGTATCTTGCAGTCCTCGCTCGCGCCCTCTTCGCGAGCGAGGGCGGCCAACTCGCCCGCGACCTGGATTCCCGAGAGGCCCGCACCACAGATGACGACCCGGCCACCCTCGGGCAACACCGAGAGGAAGTCCTCGCGGATGCGCTCTGCGTCCCGCAGCCGCTTGAGGGGGGTGGCGTGCTCGGCGACGCCCGGCACGTCCTGGAAGTCCGTCTCCGCGCCGAGACAGACCGCACAGACGTCGTATGCGAGAACCGATTCAGTCTCGTCTCCCTCCTCGGCTCCCCCACATTCCTCTCTGCCGTTTCCAGCGTCGTCCGCGCTGTCGGCACGTTCGCTTTCGCCTTCGATCTCGATGGCCGTCCCTTCGCTTTCGGCACGTTCGCTATCGCCATCGCCGTCGTCGTCTCCCATGTTTGCCCTCTTGCCGTCGTAGGCTCTGGCCGCGCGCTCGGCACTCGGCGGGGCAGCGAGGGAAACGGTCTTCGCGTCGGGATCGACGCCTTCGACCTGGGCTACTCGTACCGTAGCCCGATCGAGCACCTCAGTTAGGGGCACGACGATGCCCTCGGCGATCGCCGGCCGGCGGATCGCCCGGTGGATCTCGTGTTGGACGAGATGGCTCGGCGAGTCGTTGACGACGATCAGCTCGTGGTCGGGCCCGAGCGCGTCTTCGAGTCGGCGGGCGAGCGTCAGGCCGGCGTAGCCGGCACCGAGAACGACGATTCGCATTACTTGTCCCAAGGGCTCGACCGACTAAAGCTCATCAGTCGACCGACCGCGATCGACGGCCCTAACGTTATTTTCGTTTCATACTGGCACATAAATATCAACTAACGACTATGAGTCGCCGCGTCATCCGCTGGGGTGGCGTCTATCAATGAACGACGGACAACGATTCGGCGCGATCGTCCTCTCGATCCTGCTCGTCGCGGCGGGTGGCTTTACCGCCCTTTCGGCCGCGACGAGCGGAACAGGGGGAGTAGAGGATGGGACGGACAGCGAAGCGAGCGAGTGTGAGGCCTTCTCCGAACCGATTACGCTCTCGGCGGCCGGGCTCACGGTCTCGGTCGGCCCGCCGATGGATCTCGGCGGCGACGGGATCTGTGAGGATCCCAATGGGGACGGCGAACTGACCGTGCTTGACGCCGCGCTTCACGCCGTCGTCGTGACGGTGGTCGACGCCGGCGAACTCGATCTCTCCGAGGAGCAGGCGGATGCGGTCGACGTCGATCGCGACGGTGACGTCGATTACGAGGACGCGCTCGCACTCGCCCAGACCGCCCTCGCGACCGACGGCGACAGCGAGGACGCTGCCGAGACGGGCGAAGAGGACAGCGAGACGACGACCGAGGAGGAGACGGAGACGATGACCGACGCTGCTGAAGCAACGACCACCGACGAGGAGACGACCGAGGAGCAAGCGACGACTAAAGAGACGATTACTGAAGAGGAAGCGACTGAGGAGACCGCTACTGAGGAAGAGACGGACGAGGAGACTACGACTGAAGCGGAGACAACCGAAGAAGAGACCGATACCGAGACGGCGACTGACGAACCGACCGACACCGCCGAGGACCTCGACTGCGAGGACTTCGATACGCAGGAAGAAGCTCAGGAGAATCTCGAAAACAATCCCGGCGACCCGAACCAGCTCGATGACGACGACGGTGAAGCCTGTGAGTCGCTCCCGTAGTCGGTAACTGAGCACGCAACAACATTTTTATTCGCCCGACCGCCTCAGAACAGCGCTTCGGACTCGTCGAGGATCTCGGCCGGGCCGCCGACCTCCCAGACACGTGTCTCGACTCCGAGATCCGAGATCGCGCTCTCGACGCGCTCCTCGTGGCCGTCCTCAACGTTGACGTAGACGCTCGCACCCGTATCGACCGAGAAGTACGCCGGAACCCCGTCTTCGCGCAACTCGCGTACGACCCGAAATATTTCGAGCGTCTCGGGCCGCCAGTAGACCCACGCGTCGGGTCCGGTCATCGTCGTCGCCGCGAGCGACAGCGAATCGCGCTCGGCGAGCGCGAAGGTCCGCTCGAAGTCGTCCTCGTACAACGCGTCGCGCAGCTCGGCCAACTCGCCGTGAACGTGGGCCAACCGGGCGTCGAACATGTGACTCTTTGCGGCCTCGCGGTGGGCGTCTTCGGTCTCCTTGTAGGCCGGCACCAGCCCGACGACGATTTTCGTGCGCTCGCCCAGATCGGTTTCGATCCGCTCGGAGCGACAGTCCGTGTCGTTCAGCCCTGCACAGAGGTGTGAGAAGCCCCCGGTCACCGCACGAGCCGCCGAGGAGGAGCCCCGCCGGGCGATCGCCGAGAGCTCCTCGCGCGAGAGATCGAGTCCCGCCGCCTCACAGAGTGCGACCGCCGCAGCGGCAAACCCCGACGAGGAGGAGCCGAGTCCGACATTGGTAGGGAAATCGTTCTCGCTCTCGAATCGAACGGGTGAATCGAGATCGGCCATCTCGCGGACGTGATCGACCAGTCCAATGAGCCGTTCTTCCCCTCGCCCTTCGACCGGCTCGCCGTCGATCACGAACTGGTCACGATCGCGATCGGACTCGAAGGCAACCGTCGTCCGAGTGTGGCTCGGCGCGGTACAGAGGCTGATGCTGTCGTGGTAGGGATACCTGGCTTCCTCGTCGCGGAGGCCGTGATACTTGAGCAGGCCCTGGATGGGATGGGCGCGAGCGGTGGCTTTCATATCCATCGGCGCGACCGAGAGGGGGTTAAACACTGTGTTCTCGCGGCGTGAGCGGTGCATAGGGTAGTCGCCGTCGCTCACGCTAACGTCAGTAGGAAGTGAACATCCGTACCGCAAATCGGGTCTTCGATGGACATGAAAGAATAGTCGCGACGAAAAACGTTAACTCGAACGTAGCGTATGTGGATATGAACGATGAATTCGACAAACTGGTTCGGTGGTCGACGTGAGTGAACCGGTGGCACGGATCGAGCTGTTCACTCGGACCGGGGCGATCGGAACGCATGACCGCCTGCTCGAAGCGATCGAGCGCGTGCGAGCCATCGAAGCCGAGGGCCGGGTCGCCGACTGTCACATCGATACCTGGGACAAGCAGATCGTCCTCGACAACGGCGGCCTCGACCGGAACCGGGAGGTCCGGAAGCGATTCGAGGCCTTCGAATCCTGGGCGGACCAACACGACGTCTCGCTGTACCCCTTCTTCGAGGAGCGCACGTGCGGGTCGCCCGTTATCGACGGCGAACGGACGGTGCTCGTGCTGCCGGTCATGTGCCTCGCGGTCTACGAGAAAGGGGCCCTCAGCGATCTGTTTCCCCATGCGGCCGGCGAGGTGACCTATACCGTTGCCGAGGGCCTCGCGGCGCTCGAAACGGGTACGGCCGGACTGACGCTGCTCGATACCGAGGAGTAAAGCGGTCGCCGCGAACCAAACCCGCCCGCGTCGGTCGTGTAGCGGTCAGACACGGGATCGCGTGACGAACGGGAACCGAACGCTCAGTTCTCGGCCTGCTCGATCCACTCTTCGGCCTGCTCCTCGGAGACCTCGGCGGCCTCCGCGACGGTCTCGGCTCCGGCGGCGCTCATGTCCTCCATCGTCTCGATGCCGACCTCCGCGAGGCGCTCGGTGTAAGTCGACCCGAGACCCTCGACCGTTCCGGTCTCGGTCTCCGCGATCCACTCCTCGGCCCGATCTTCCGAGACGCCGGCAGCTTCCGCGACCGTCTCGGGGTCGCTCATCGCGAGGTCTTCGACGGTCTCGATACCCTCGGATCGCAGGTCCTCGGCGTACGAGGAGCCGATCCCTTCGACCGCCGCGACGTCGAGGGTCTCCTCTTCGCTTTCGCTCTGACTACCGCTCCCGCCACCGCTGTCGCTTCGGCCGGCTTCGGCGCGCCCTGCGGAGCGCTCGATCTGTGCGGCCTGACGATCGAGCTGGGTCTGCATCTCCTCGAGCTGGGCTTCGAGTTCGCCCTGGAACTGCTCGGCCTGCTCGGTCTGTTCTTCGATCTGGGCTTCGATCCGTTCTTGCATCTCCGCGGCGCGATCGACGCCCTCGTCGACGTTCTCCTCGAATCGCTCGCCGAACTCTTCGGTCCGGTCCTCGAACTCTTCCATGCCCTCAACGGTCTGTGACTGGAGTTCTATGTGGGCTTCGAGCAACGTGCCCAACTGGTCGTCGAGCGCATCTAAGTACTCCGCCGAGAGCTCCTCGTAGGAGTCGACGCCGCGCTCGGCTTCCTGCTCTACGTTCTCGAAGAGTTCCGCGTGGTTGTCCTTGAGCCGAGAAAAGGCCTCCTCGGTATTTTGCTGAATCTGGGTCGTGTTCCCGTCCGCGCCGGGCGTCATCGCCTCGACGCCGCTCAGGTACGTTCGGGTGCCGGATTCGAACAGGGAAATGCCCTGGCGCTGGGCGGATTCCGCGCCTTTCAGGCTCGAAAGCGCCGTTCGGTTCAGCCGCTTCTGGAACTCGATCGTCTGTTCGGCGACGCGCTGACTTTGCTCGATCGCACTACGCTGGGTCTCGAACAGTACGGTGGCGGGGGTCGTATATGTGTTCATGATTGGTGTGGATGATCGGCGTCGATTTCGACGACCCGTGATCGTCGATCGTTCCAGATTTCCTCGCGTCAGCAGGGACTCGGCTGTAGGGTCGGCTCACGGGCCGTCGCGCAAACAGTGCTACTCGAGCCGCGCACATAAACTCTGGGCTTGAGTTACAATGCAGACCAACGAGCGGCAACGAATGGTTGCAAGAACTCGAACGACGGCTCGCGGAATGGTCGATCGGCTCGCTGGACTGGTCGACACATCGATTTACCGACCGACCCACCGGACGATCAGCGGAGTAGGGATAGCATCTCGCAGGCCAGTACGGTTTCGTCGTTCTGATTCCGGACATCGATCGCGTAGCGGACGACACCGTTGGCGACAGGGTGATCACGGGGTTCGGTATCGATCACCTCGACGACCAGGTGAATGGTATCGTCGACGAAGACCGGGGCGACGAACCGAAGCGAGTCGATGCCATAGAAGGCGACGACGGCCTCCCGTTCGGCGTCGCCTCTGGTCTGCCAGATCAGCCCTGTGGCCGCCGAGAGAACGAGCATGCCGTGTGCGATCCGGCCGCCGAACTCCGTCTCGCGCATTCGCTCGGCGTCGGTATGCAGGTGATTGAAATCACCGCTCACGCCCGCGAAGTTCATCACGTCCGCGTCGGTGATCGTCCGACCGCCGGTCCGGTAGCTATCGCCGACGTCGATCGTCTCGAAGACACCTCCATCGCTCTCGGCGTTCTCCTCGGAACTCATCGCTTCCCCTCCTCTTCCGTGTGGGTGATTCTGACGTCGGTATCGCTTTCACTCACACCCTCGTTGTCGTCGCCCCCACGGAACAGCCGGTAGGTGGTCGTGCCGATCGCGACTTCCTTCCGATCACCGTCGGGTGCGACGCTCGTGATGCTCGCACGGGTCACGCCGATCGTCCCGCCCGCACGGGCGACTTCGGCTTCGACGCGGAGGTCGGCGGTGGCTGGTCGGAGGTAGGAGATATCGAGGTCAGTAGTAGTAAGCGCCGCCTGCCGGGGGTCGGCGAAGGTCGTCCGGAGCGCGAAGCCACTCGCCGTATCGATCAGAGTAGCGGGAATTCCGCCGTGTAAGCTGCCGGTGCTTCCGGGGATGGCGTTGGCGAGTTCCTCGCGATAGGGAAGAATCATGACCGCCCGGCCACGCATCGCCTCCTCTAACTCGATGCCGAGCCAGGAGAGATACCCGTGTTCGTCGAGCACTTCTCCCATCCGATCGAGCGCGTCGTCGGTAAGATCCTCTTCGGCAGGAGCGCCGTCGCCTTTCCCGTAATCACACTCGCTCATTCCGCCGATCCCGCCTTGCGATCAGCCGCCCCCGAACTCCTGTCGGAGTTCTCGTCGTACTCGAAGAATCCCCCGCCAACTTCCTCGCCGGTCTCTCTATTCGCGACCAGTTCGCGGAGATAGTCGGCCGGCTCGTAGCGCTCCTCGCCGGTCGTTTCCTGGAGGTCTTCGAGTTTCTGGAGAACGATGTCCAGTCCCATTCGGTCGGCCCGGCGACAGGGGCCTTCCGGGAAGCCAGTCCCCAATTGCATCCCGGTGTCGATCGCCTCGGGCGTGGCGACGTCCTGGCCTACGAGTTTCGCCGCCTCGTTGACGATCCGAGCCTCGACTCGGAGTGTATCGAAGCCCTCGCCCTGGCCCGCCTCGTAATCCGGCCCGTCGCCGTCCTCGTAGTCGTAATACCCCTTCCCGGTCTTGCGGCCGAGATCGCCCGCCTCGACTTTCTCTTCGATGATCGGCGGGTTGTCGACCCCGGCCTCCTCGCGGACGTGATAGCCGATGTCGATCCCGGTGAGATCCCCGAGTTCGAAGGGCCCCATCGGGTAGCCCCGATCGGTCATCGCGGCGTCTGCCTCCCGGATAGTCGCTTCTTCGTTCGAAACCATCCAGGCCGGTTCGGTCATGAACGGTCCCAGAACGGAGTTGACGACGAAGCCATTGACGTCCCTGCGGACGTAGATCGGGGTCTTGCCGATCGACTCGACGAACTCGTAGGCGTCCTCGGCTACCTCCTCGCTCGTTGCCTCGCCGTAGATCACCTCGACGAGGTCCATCTTGACGACGGGATTGAAGAAATGGGTGCCGACCACGCTTTCGGGCCGGTCGGTCGCGCTCGCGATCTCGGTGATCGACAGCGAGGAGGTATTGGAGGCGAGAATCGCACCGTTGGGCGCGGCGTCGTCGACCTCCCCGAAGACCTCCTGTTTGATCGCCATCTGTTCAGGGGCGGCCTCGATGACCAGATCGGCCTCTTCGACCGCCGCTTCGAGGTCGGTCGTCGTCTCGATCCGGTCGAGGATCTCCTCGGGCGAGTCGTCCAATCGGTCGCTCTCGCCGAGTTTCTGGAGGCTCCACTCGACGTTCTCGTAGCCATCGGCGACGATTTCCGCCTCGATGTCGCGCATCGTGACCTCGTAGCCGGCCATTGCGACGACTTCGGTGATGCCGTGGCCCATACTGCCTGCGCCGAGCACCGCTACCCGATCGATCTCGGTGTGCATAGAACGGAACGCGCCCGGCGCGGGTTTAGTTCCACCGACGAGCGCCGCCGAGCTTCGGAACACAGACGGAATAACGACGTGGACCGACGGGGTCCGGCAGTGCCGGCTCGCCTACCCGACTATCGCGGCGGCGACCCTGGGAGTGACGAACGCCTCGATAAAGGCCGCGACGATCAACAGCAGGGCGATCCCGACAAGGAGCACTCCGGCTCGCTGCAGCTCCTCGGCCACTGCCGGCGCGCCGACCCGTCCTCGGAGCGCGCGCCAGCCAACCCACCCGAGGTGGATCCCGACCCCGCCGGCGAGCGCGACGGTCGGGAGTTCGAGTATCCCGTGTGGGGCGACGAGCGCGAGAAAAGTCAGCGGATCGGAGATCCCCGCGAGCCCGCCGACGAGCAGCCCGTTGAACGCTAGGCCGACGATCGCCGGGAGGCCGAGCGCGACGCCGCCGAAAGCCAGCCGCGCGCTCACGACCCAGTTGTTCACCGCCAGCGTCGCGAACGTATCGACCGGGACGGTCCCGAAGACGTTCGCGACCTCTCCAGGCGGACTGAGGACCTCGCCGTACGATACTGTCAGAAGGTATCCCGCGACGATCGCCCCGGCGAGCGACAGGGCTCCGGCGAGTGTCGCGAGCGGGAACGCCCGGGGGAAGGCCCCGAGTTCGCACACGCCGCGCCGGACGGTCCGGCCGATGCGAGCATATAGCGGAGCTCGGTCGACGCTACCGACGCTCCGGCCGGCGTACAGTGCGGTTCCGGCCGTATCTAGGAGTGGCGAGAGAACGAGCGGGAGCACCGGCGCGAGGATCCCGGCGACGCCGACGACGCTCAGCAGGCCAGCGAGAACCGAGAAGACGACGTAGCTGCCGATCACGACCAGCCCGAAGGCGAGCGCCGCTACGAGATGTGACCGGACGAAGCCGAGACTCGCTCGGGCGGCCCCGAGGGCCCCCCGGTCGTCGATAACGGCGGCCGGACCGGCGAACAGCAAGACGAACTGGGCGACCAATCCAGCGAGCGCGCCGCCAGCGGCGAGCAGTGCTCCCAGCAAACCGGCGACCCCGGCGAGCGCGAGTCCGGCCCCGCCGCCTGAGCCCCGAGCCAGCAGCCCCGCGGCTCCGAGCCCCACCGCGAGCGCCGGGAGCAGTGCCAGAATCGGGATCGCGACCCGGAGGACCGCGATCCCGAGAAAGGTCCGCCAGCGCCCGGCGGTCGCGAGACCATCGACGAGCGGGACGCGACCGTCGATCGCCGCCCAGACGGTGCCCTGGGTGATCGCGTTCGCTACTACTCGAGCGAGAACCCAGGTGAGAAACGCCCCGCCGATCCCGAGAGCGATCGCTCCGGCCGAGACCGGCGTCACGAGCCCCGAGACGGCTTCGATCGTCTCGGGTGGGACGGCTCCCCCGCCTCCACCGATGCCGGGGCCCGTGGGACCGGCCGGCTCGCCCGGCGGCCCTGCAGCGTCGGCGAGCGCCGGGAGGTGGTTCTGGATCAATCCGGCATACACCGCTCGGTAGTCCTGTCTCGAAACGTATTCGGGGTCCTCATCGTTTTCGACACCAGCGATCCAGTGCGCGAGCGTGTTCGCGTCAGTGCTACCGAATGGCTCCAAGACGAACACCCGAGCGATCAC